>DASSYR010000029.1:0-138163 GCA_035703165.1 Chitinophagaceae bacterium | reverse complement strand
AAAGTCGGGAGACGTTCCAAAAATATCACTCAACAAAGTTGATAAATTAATGTTTTCGCCACCTTTCTTCCAATGCAGCAAAACTGAAAATTCAAAATTCTTCCAGGTAACATTGTGGTTAAAGGATAATTGAAAATCCGGCTCAGCATCACCAAACTTCGTTAAACCAGATTCGGGATCTTTTACATCATTGGCATCACCAATTCCCACAATTTGAGTGGGGCTTTTACCTTTTTGAATACGGTATGTACCGAGTGTTGCACCAAATGCTCCGGTATTGTAAGCCGGAACATCTAACCGGGTAACCTCTGCTTTATTTTTCCAGAAACGGGTTTGAACACTCCATTTCCAGTCTTTAGTACTGACAGGAACAGCATTCATACCCAGTTCAACTCCTTTGTTGCGAAGTGCTGCCGCATTTTGCCATGCCTGAGAAAAACCTGAGGAAGTTGGCACATTAACAGGAAGCAGTAGTTCATCAATGTTTTTAATGTAGTATGTTGCTTCAAAAGTTAATTTGTTTTTCAAAATACCAAGATCAAAACCAAATTCTAATTCTTTTTGTCTTTCAGGACCAATATTTTCATTCCCCCTAATGAGACCAATTACAGATCCTGTATTGCCATTAAAAATCGCGGGAACCAACGGAGTATAAATTGCGCCAAAAGCGGGAAAGTTACCCGCCTCACCATAAGCTATTCTTAATTTTAACTGGCTTATTTCCTCCCAACTCCAGGAAGGTAATTGATGAATATTAAAGGCGGCTGAAGCTTTGGGATAATAGTATAACTTATTGGCGTCTCCATTGCGACTTGATTTATCACCTCTTAAACCAACAGTTGCAATAACAATATCATTGTAGTTAAATTCTTCCTGTACAAAAAAGCCACGGTCTTTTTGAATTGTTTTGGCCTGATCAACCTGAACAGAGCTGGCCTGGTTAACATTTGTTTGCGTACCAATCAGTTGTGTTGCTGTTGCTAAAACATTATTGATGTCAATATTTTCCTCGGTTAACCCTGCCTGTGTGCGGAAGCTGATTTTCTCAGTAGGCTTAAAGTCATAAACTGCTAAAGCATTGATATTATAGTTATGGGTAATGGTAGTACCATAAATAGAAGCTCCGTTAGTACCGTTACCTTCTTTTTCAAACTGTAATTCCCTGGGGAAAATGGCAAGTGTATTTAACGTATAGTAATCAATACCACCTCTTGCCGTAAGTTTCAAACTATGTTTTTCACCGTTTAATACCTTCCAATTAATTGTACCCCCTAATAAAGTACGATTAATTTTTTCACGGTTGGTTACCAAATCCCTCGTTTGTAAAAAGTTAGATGGGGCTACAGGATTATTGGGATAATTACCGTTGGCATCAGGAAAAAGATTAACCCAGCTTGGGGTAGATACAAAGGATATACCTAAGGTAGTACTGGTATTATCGTTATTAAAGAACCCACGGTCTGCTTTGGATTCAACATAGTTGGCATTTAATGAAACATCCAGGGTATTACTAATCTTTTGATCAACATTTAACCGGAATGATGTTTTTTGATACCCCGTACCTTTTACAATACCTTCATCGTCTTTATATGTAACACCTGCATAATAAGTCGTTTTTTCATTTCCACCACTTAAACTTAATCGGGTATTGTTCGTTAACCCCTTGTTGCCATACAACTCATCTTCATAATCATAAATTTTACCACCACCGGCATTGTACAACGATAACCCTGTATTGCCAAAAGCAGCTCTTACCTTCGCTGTATCCCAATCTCTTTGTCCTAATTTGCGTAATTGCATTTGCACCCCAATGGAATGAGAAAATTCTATCCGGGGTTTGCCACTTTTCCCTTTTTTAGTAGTGATAATAACGACACCACCTGCAGCACGGGAACCATAAATAGCCGCAGCAGAAGCGCCTTTTAGAATTTCAATCCGATCAATATCTTCAGGGTCCAAATCTGCAATACGGTTAGAAGGGTTATCCTGGTTAGAGTTACTTCCCTGCCCTGCCGCTTTTGATACTGTATTTAATCCGGCAGGTATGGAAGAGTTATCATAATACACACCATCCACAATAAATAATGGCTGGGAACTGGATACAATTGAGTTTACCCCCCTTAATTTTATGGAAATACCACCACCAGGAGCTCCTGAGTTTGAAGAGATGGTTGCACCCGTAAATTTTCCGTATAAAGCACCATCTACAGTTGGCTGTACAGTGGTACCCACTAATTCTCTTCCAGAAACAGAAGCTACTGTATTGGCAAGATTAGATCTTTTTACAGATGTTGCCAAACCTGTAACAACTACTTCTTCCAACCTGCCCACATCTTCGGATAGCTTAACGTTTAATTCTTTTGTATTGGCATCAACCGTAAAAGATTGAGCCTTGTATCCAATATAGGAAATAATAAGAACCCCTTTGTTGCCGGGAATAGTTAATGAAAATTTTCCAGACAAGTCTGTAGAAGTTCCTACAAGACTACCTTTTAAATTTACTGTTGCGCCTTGTAATGGATTGTTAGCTGGATCGGTAACTGTTCCTGTTATTGTCAGTTGGGACCATAAAGCTAATGGTAACACCAACACAACGAACAGCAAAAAGCTTTGTGTAAGTTTTTTTTTCATGTGTTTTGTTTTGATTTAAGTAAAGTTTAGGGTAATGATATATGTGTAAAATCAGAAAATACGGAAGGTTAGTTTATTTTTTTCCTAAATATAAAAAATTTTATGCTTATCAGACAAATATTACATAATTTTTGCTGCTTCAAAACATAATAAAATTATTAAGGTGATACTTCGGTATCATATCTGTCAACAGACTCAATGCCTGGTAAACTTTTTAAGCGGGCTACCAAATTGTCCAGTTCGTCTTTATCATGTACGTACAATTTTATGTTACCTTCAAACAACCCCTCTTTGGCCTCAATCGTAATAGCATTGATATTGATGCGAAGTTCTCCGGAAATTAAATTTGTAATTTTACTTACCACCCCTACGTCATCCAAACCAACTATTTTAATACCGGTGAGGAAAGAAATCTCTTTATTTTTAACCCATTTTGTTTTTACTACGCGATGCCCATAATTGGCTAATAATTTGGCTGCATTGGGGCAGTTGGTTCGGTGTATCGTTAACCCCTTTCCGGTTGTTACAAACCCAAATACATCATCCCCGGGAATCGGTTTGCAGCAATTTGCAAGATTGTAAACTATTTTATCACTACTCTCCCCAAAAATAATCAGTTCTGCATCCTTTTTGCTGCCCGCTTTTATTATTTCCTCTTCTTTATACTCTGGCAATAACTTAAGTGGCTTGGGTGGAATAATTTTATCTCCCACCACCTGAAATTCTTTTAAATCCTTCAAGTCGATAGACTTAATAGAAATTTTATAAAATAACTCCAACGGTGATGGAAGTTTGTAATGAGCAACCAGTTCATCAATGTTATGGTGATTAAAAGAAGCTCCTAATTGTTCTAATTTTCTTTGCAATAAATATTTACCCTCATCGGCCACTTTTCTTTTCTCCTCTTTAAGCGCATCTTTAATTTTTGATTTTGCTTTTGTGGTAATAACAAGTCCCAACCAGTCTTCGCTTGGCTTTTGTTTGGCAGAAGTAATAATCTCTATCTGATCGCCGCTTCTTAGTTTATGACTGATGGGTACTAACTTATGATTTACTTTGGCCCCTATACATTTGGTTCCCACCATACTATGTACGGCAAAAGCAAAGTCTAAAGCGCTTGCCCCCATAGGCAGCATTTTTACATCACCCTTGGGAGTATATACATAAATTTCTTCCGCAAGAAAAGAGGTTTTAAAATCCTGTAAAAAGTCAAGTGAACTCGATTCCTGGTTATTTAATGCCTCCCGTATTTGTTGGAACCATTTTTCAAATCGTCCTTCCTCACCTCCTCCTTCTTTATACTTCCAGTGAGCAGCTAATCCTTTTTCAGCAATTTCATTCATTCGTTTGGTACGTATTTGCACCTCTACCCACCTCCCTTGTGGCCCCATTACGGTTGTGTGAAGCGCTTCATAACCATTTGCCTTAGGATTACTAAGCCAGTCACGTAAACGCTCAGGCGAAGGTGTATATTCATCTGTAATCATGGAATATACCTTCCAGCAATCTTCCTTTTCTTTTTCCGGCGGTGAATCTAAAATAACCCGAATAGCAAATAAATCATATACTTCATCAAAGGAAACTCCTTTCTTTTTTATTTTATTCCAGATGGAGTGTATGCTTTTAGGGCGTCCATAAATCTCAAACCCAAAGTTGTTGCTTTCTAATTTTTCCTTAATGGGTTTTATAAATTCGTTAATATATCGAGTACGTTCTCGTTTGGTCTCGGCCAGTTTTTGTGCAATCTCTTTATACGCTTCGGGTTCCAAATACTTCATGGACAGGTCTTCCATTTCTGTTTTAATATTATACAAACCCATCCGGTGTGCCAGTGGTGCATAAACATACACCGTTTCTGAAGATACTTTTAATTGCTTTTCCTGCTTCATGCTATCAAGGGTACGCATGTTATGCAGGCGATCGGCGAGTTTTATTAAAATAACTCTCGGATCGTCAGTGAGCGTAAGTAGTATTTTTTTAAAATTTTCTGCCTGTTGGGTAGTATTGGCATCAACAACGTTGGCAATTTTTGTCAATCCGTCAATTATACGGGCTATTTCAGTTCCAAATTCCCGTTCTATATCTTCTAATGTAATATCCGTATCTTCTACCGTATCATGCAATAAAGCACAGATGGTGGAACGAACCCCAAGCCCAATTTCTTCCACACATATCATTGCTACAGCTATTGGGTGAGTAATATAGGGCTCCCCACTCTTTCGGCGCATGGTTTTATGTGCGTTAGCAGACATTTCAAAGGCCGTTCGTACCAATTCTTTATCACCTGGCTTTAATTTAGGTTTTAAAGCCCGCAAAAGGGAGCGGTATTGACGAAGAATTTCCTTTTTTTCCTGCTCCGCCGTGAGATTATATTTTGCTATTTCAATCGTTTCGGCCATTAAATTGATTTACAAAACGAATTTACATAAATCATCTTGCTTTTCTGTTTTATGCTGAATTACCTTACCTTTGCGCCTCAAAAAAAAGGTTGAACGGTTTAATGTTTAATGGTTTAAGGTTAGTTTCCCTACGTATAAATCAACTTTAAACTTTCAGCCCTTAAACTCTTAAGCGGATGTGGCGAAACTGGCAGACGCACCAGACTTAGGATCTGGCGCCGCAAGGCATGTAGGTTCGATTCCTATCATCCGCACTATCAACACAAATGGTTTAAGGGTTTAAAGCCCGTTCCAAACAGGAACAGATTTTAAGCTCTTAAACTTTTAAACTTTTTAAACCATAGCAAATGGCAACCGTTACGAGAGAAAGCCTTGGCTTGCTGACTGAAAAGCTGAGTGTAAAAGTAAAAAAAGAAGATTATTTTCCTTCCTTTGAAAAGGCCGTTAAGCAATATGCCAAAGTGGCGAATATCCCCGGTTTTCGGAAAGGAATGGTACCCTCTGGCATGATTAAAAAAATGCATGGCCCCTCTATTTTTACGGATGAGGTATTAAAGAGCGTGGAAAAAGGCCTTAATGATTTTATAGTTAATGAAAGGCTAGACATTTTTGCCCAACCTTTGCCATTGGAAAGTGATGCTGCTAAAATAACTATGGATGCCCCCGTTGATTACACATTCAATTTCGAAATTGGCTTAAAACCATCTTTTGAATTAGATGCACTTAAAAAATCAAAACTTTCCCGTTATAAAATTATTGTAACGGAAGAAATGATTCAAGCTGAAATTGATCGTCTTGTAATGCGCCACGGCAAAATGACGGAACCGGAAACTATTACGAGTGATGAAAATGTATTAAACGTAAAATTTGAGGAAACTGATAAAGAGGGAACTCTTATTGAGGGTGGAGTTACGGGTGAGAACTCACTACTGATAAAGTATTTTACCGAAAAAATACGGAAAGAACTTTCCAACAAAAAGAAAGACGATACCATTGTAGTGCAGTTAAAAAAAGCATTTGACGATAAAGAGCTGGATTGGGTATTAGCTGATTTAAAAATAAAAGAAACTGAAAAAGCTTCAGAAAAATATTTTAAAATAACCATTACTAAAGTTGGGTTGGTAGAAAAAAGAGAATTAAATGATGAATTTTTTAAGGAAGTGTTCCCGGCGAAAGACATTAAAACGGTAGAAGAATTTAAAACGTCTTTAAAAGAAGAAATGGAGCAACAATGGAATGTTCAAAGCCGTAATTATTTACAACATGAACTATACCATTTGTTAATTGACGGAACTAAAATGGATTTTCCCGAAAGCTTTTTAAAACGTTGGTTAAGAAGTAGTAGTGATAAACAAAAAACAACCGAAGAAGCCGAAGCAGAATATCCTCAGTTTATTAACCAGCTTAAATGGACGCTTATTACCGACAAAATAATTAAGGAAAATAGCCTGGAAGTTAATCCCGAAGAGCTTCGCAATTATATGAAGCAACAAATAATGGGTTATTTCGGGCAAATGAAGTTAACGGATAATGATGAATGGCTCGATAGTTATGTTGATCGAATGATGAAAGATGAACAGCAGGTTGACGGCACGTACCGTCGTTTAATTACTGAAAAAGTATTTGATTGGACGGAAACACAAATAACACCGGCTGAAAAACCAATAAGTGTTGAGGATTTTGAAAAACTGCAAAAGGAGCATGAACATCATCACCACTAAATAAACAAAAAAATCTTCTAAAACCAGCATATTAAAATTGCTGGTTTTTTTATGCCGGAGTTATTATTATAATGCCGAATACATGTAATTTTAAGCCTTCCTCTGGCATTTTGTCTGATTTTTTCGTTTGCACGGTATTTGAAGTTTTAAAACACTTAAATTGCCATTCAGGATTAATTCAATTAATTTAAAATTATGAATCAAGCAAAAGAATTTGAAAAGTTTGCAGTAAAGCACATGGGCATTTCCAGCGCAACGCTTCATCAATATGCTAATTCCATGCCTACGGCTTTAACACCCAATATTATTGAAGAACGTCCAATGAATGTTGCCATAATGGATGTGTATAGCCGACTAATGATGGATCGGATTATTTTTCTTGGGTATCCAATTACTGAGGAAGTGGGTAATATTATTGTAGCACAATTACTTTTTTTAGAAAGTTCAGATCGTACTCGTGATATTCAAATGTACATAAATAGCCCCGGGGGTAGTGTATATGCCGGTATGGGTGTATATGATACCATGCAATATATTTCTTCTGATGTATCTACTATTTGTATTGGTGTAGCCGCTTCCATGGCATCGGTATTATTAACTGCGGGAACCAAAGGAAAACGTACAGCCTTAAAACATTCACGTATTATGATGCACCAGCCAAGCGCCGGCGCCGGGGGACAGGCCAGCGATATAATGATAACAGTAAACGAAGTAAAAAAAATAAAAAAAGAATTGTACGATATCATCGCTTTTCATAGCGGGCAAAATGCAGAAAAAATTACAGCTGATTTTGACAGAGATTTTTGGATGACAGCCCAGGAAGCAAAAGATTACGGTTTGGTTGATGAAGTATTACTTACTAATCCCAAAAAAATAAAGGAAGATAAATAACATATAATACACCGTTAGTAATTTTTTTTTGATTTTAAAATAAACAATACTAAAATGAACTTTAATAATTATAAAAAGCCCTTTCGATTAGATGATGAAGAGCCGGAAGTAACCCCACCCGTAGAAATACCTATGGAAAAAATGATGAGTGGATGGCAGTTTGACAAAAAATTTATTGAACAACGCAAAATTTTTCTTTGGGGTGTTGTGGATGACAAAAGTGCCAAAGACATTACTTCACGTCTTTTGTATTTAGATGCAGTAGCGCCTGGTAAGGAAATCACTTTTTATATTAACAGCCCGGGGGGTGTTGTAACCAGTGGTATGGTAATGTACGATACGATGCAGATGATTCAATCTCCTGTTGCAACTGTATGTATGGGAATGGCTGCATCCATGGGCGCTATATTATTAAGTGGTGGTACAAAAGGGAGGCGCTCTATTTTCCCTCATGGAGAAGTTATGATACACCAACCAAGCGGCGGGGGCCGGGGAACCAGCGCAGATTTAGAAATAATGGCGGAGCAAATCCGAAAAACAAAGGAAATGGGGGCTAAAATACTGGCCGATAACTGTGGCAAAACCCTGGAACAGGTAATGAAAGATTTTGACAGGGATTACTGGATGAACGCCGAAGAATCAGTGACTTATGGCATAGTAGATAAGGTTATTAGTACGCTATAATTTTAAAAAGCCTGATATTAGGCCTTCGACTAATCCTTTTGCAATCCTTTTTTTTATATATTTTTACAGCCTGTAATAATTCACCAAATGGCAAAGGCAAGCACTTTACATTGTTCATTCTGCGGCAGAAGCCGGGATGAGGTTAAAATTCTTATCGCCGGGCAGGAAGGCCATATTTGCGAGAATTGCGTGGATCACGCACAAGAAATTATTGAACAGGAATTACTTATCCGTAATGAAAATAATGCCTCCCAGTACAAGCTATCTATAAAAAAGCCGGTAGAAATTAAAAAGTTTCTGGATGAATATGTAATTGGCCAAGACGAGGCTAAAAAAGTTTTGGCCGTTGCTGTGTATAATCATTATAAGCGCTTAAACCAAAAAACAGACAATGAAATTGAAATTGAGAAGAGCAATATTATAATGGTAGGAGAAACCGGAACAGGTAAAACTTTATTAGCTAAAACAATTGCTAAATTACTTAATGTTCCTTTTGCTATAGTTGATGCTACTGTATTTACAGAAGCGGGTTACGTGGGTGAAGACGTAGAAAGTATTTTAACCCGTTTGTTACAGGTTTGTAATTATGATGTGGCTGCTGCTGAAAAAGGTATTGTATATATTGATGAAATTGACAAAGTGGCCCGCAAAGGCGATAACCCATCTATTACCCGTGATGTAAGTGGTGAAGGGGTTCAACAAGGGCTACTAAAACTGTTGGAAGGTACCGAAGTACTGGTGCCCCCACAGGGAGGAAGAAAGCATCCGGAGCAAAAACTAATAAAAATTAACACCAGTAATATTTTATTCGTTTGTGGCGGGGCCTTTGATGGCATTGATAAAGTGATTGCCAGGCGTATTAATACACAGGCTATAGGGTTTAACGTTAATAAAGAATTACAAGAATTCCAGAAAAAGAACCTGCTACAATACGTGAATGCGCAGGATTTGAAATCTTTTGGATTAATACCGGAATTACTAGGCCGCTTACCCATTGTCACTCATCTTAGCCCGTTAGATAAAGAAACCTTACATGCTATACTTACTGAACCCAAAAACTCTCTCATTAAACAGTATAAAAAACTATTTGATATTGAGGGCATTGCTTTAACTATTGAGGATGAGGTACTGGTTTTTATGGTAGATAAAGCAATCGAATATAAACTCGGGGCTAGGGGTTTACGCAGTATTTGCGAAAGTATTTTAACAGATGCTATGTTTGAACTTCCTTCAACCAAAACAAAAGAATTTACCTTAACTCTTGATTACGCACAACACAAGTTTGATAAGAGCAAAATGAGCTTGTTAAAAGTGGCATAGTAGAAATGTATTAATTTTTATTGCCCCGAATTTCTCTTTTAAAGCAGTTTTTAATTTTATAACAGTTTCATTTCCACCTTAACTGACAAAAATCAGCCTCCTCCTTACAGTAAATCATCCACAACCTCTTTGTCAAAATATAGATTTGTTTTAGGGGTAACATTTATCTCTAAGGAGCTCAATGAAAATCTTAATAGCAGAAAATATTCTAATACGAGATGTTAAAAACGAATTCAGCAAGCTTTTCCCTTTTCTGAAAATGGAGTTTTTCTGGAAGGGACCTGGAACGGATAAACATTACTCCACAGGCATAAAGCTCACAGATAATTTTAAAATTGGCGACGCATGGAAAAAAAAAGAAGCTTTGGAAATAGAGGTGAATGATAACACTAAGGTAAAAGAATTAGAATCTGCCTTCATGGAAAAATTTGGACTGGCAGTTCAAATTTTTCGTAAATCCGGCAATCTATGGCTTGAAACTACTATGACGGATAACTGGACATTAAAACAACAAAATGATCATGGCCAGGAAATTTCTTCAAATGAAGCGGTTAAAAAAAAGGACAATCTGGGTTCAACTCTTCTATAATTTAATACCAACTATCAAATTATATCTTAGTCCCTACATTTAAAAAACTATTGCTGTACTGTATCAAAATAGTCTTTAATAATTTTAGCCTTAGCTGTACCTATCTTTTCAGCCAGCGTTTCAAAAGAAAGCGATTTAATCTTTTTTACAGACTTAAATTCTTTTAATAAAACATCAGTAGTGGCTTTACCAATGCCGCTAATGTTTTCCAATTCATTACTAAAACTACCCTTACTTCTTTTCTTTCTGTGAAAGCTTACACCAAACCGGTGTACTTCATCCCTAATAAACCGAATTAATTTTAAACTGTCGCTGTTAAACGATAGTTTCACGGAATGCCGATCACCCGGATAAAACAATTCTTCTTCGTTTTTAGCTAAACCTACCACAGTCATTCTTCCTTGGAGTCCAAGCTCCGTAATACTTTCCATAGCAGCAGAAAGTTGACCTTTACCTCCGTCAATAATAACCAGTTGGGGAAGCGATTTCTGCTCATCAAGCAATCTTTTGTAACGACGATAAACTACTTCTTTCATGGTAGCAAAATCATTTATCCCTTGCACCGTTTTAACATTAAAGTGTCTATACTCCTGTTTGCTGGGATTCCCATTTTTAAAACATACCATGGCAGATACCGGATAACTTCCCTGAAAATTAGAATTATCAAAACATTCAATATAAACAGGTATGTCTGCCAATTGTAAATCATCCTGCAACTGATAAAGTACCTTTGCTCTGTTTTTATCATCCTTTTGTTCCAGGTAAAGCATTTTTCTTTTTCTTATTTCCTCCTCGTAATATTTAAGATTTTTCTCCGACAAGTCAATTAATTTTTTCTTATCTCCGGCTTTCGGCACCGTTATCGTAACAGAACTGTCCGGATAATCAATTTTAAAGGGAAGAATAACTTCCGGGGCATGGCTGTTTAATGTTTCTCTTATCCGTGTAAGAGCAAAGCTTAATAACTCCTCTACAGTTTCATCTAATTTCTTATCAATGGTAATATTATGTGTTTGTACAATGGCTCCATTATTAACCATCATATAGTTCACAAAGGCCTTATCTTCTTGTGAGGAAATAGAGAACACATCCATATCTCCTAGTTTAGGGTTAACTACGGTAGATTTGGCCTGGTATTGCTGTAAATACTCTAATTTTTTTCTGTATTGCTCGGCTTTTTCAAAGGCAAGAGAAGAAGCTGCATTTTGCATCAATTGTCTATACTCTCTAAGAACCGGCTGTAGATTTCCTTTTAATAATTCTTTTACTTGCTCTAGTTCGTTAGTATAATCTTCATGAGTTTGCAACCCTGCGCAAGGGCCTTTACAATTACCCAAATGATATTCCAGGCAAACTTTAAATTTATTTTTTTTTATATTATTCTCTGTTAAATTAAGTTTACAAGTGCGTAGAGGAATGTATTGGCGAATAAATTCAATCAATTCCCGTACTTTTCCCACAGATGTAAAGGGGCCTATGTAAGTGGAACCGTCATTTATCTTTTTCCTTGTAAGAAAAACTCTCGGAAACGGTTCTTTTTTTATGACAATATATGGATAGGTTTTGTCATCTTTAAGATTGATATTATATTTTGGCTGGTATTGTTTTATAAGTGAATTTTCCAGTAAAAGAGCATCTTGTTCAGAATCTACAATCGTAAACTCCATGTGATGAATTAGCAAAACAAGCTCATGCGTTTTGTAACTGGTAATTGTTTTTGTAAAATAAGAACTTACTCTTTTGCGTATGTTCTTGGCTTTACCAACATAAATCAATTCATTATTTTTATTAAAATACTTATAAATTCCCGGGGCAGACGGAATACTATGGGCAATATGTTGAAATTCCTGTGAAATCATAAATCATTTTATTCATCTTTTTCATCCCAAATTACCTTCTCGGCTTTAATAATTTCCTTGTCATTAATGGTATTGCTGGTAATCAATACAAAATTGCCGGTTGTTTGCCATAACAACTGTTTCTGAACCATTGTATCACCTTTATTATAGTTACGAACGATATAAATCCTTCTAAATCTATTTGCCTGTGGATCTACATAAACATCTATGCGTGACACTTTCATTTTTGGCGAATTTGCCAAATAAGTAAAACTGGCTAACCCCGTAGTCGTATCCAGCAAAGAAGTTTCATCATAAAAATCAACGTATTTTTTATCGCAAATATTAATTTCAAGAAATTCATCAATCATTTTATGAAAATCTTGTTTGTTTAAAAAAAGAGTGTCTGTTTTTTCGTTAATGGTAACGTAATCAGTAAATGCATAAGGAACGGTATCAATTCGTTTTATTTCTGCCGAAAGAAAATCCGTAACAGGCAAAAAATCCTTTTCCTTAACCTGTTCGGATACTGCAGACTTACGTTCTTTACAGGAAAGACAAACAAGCATTTCCATACAACAAATAAAAATAACAAACCTGCTTTTCATACAGTAAAATTAAAGGAATTGGCTTTTTTAAGATAGCATAAAAAAGCCGCACACATTAACGTACGCGGCGTAATAAAATTTGATAACAATATTATTTTGACAATCTTTTAATAATTCCCACTTTAATGCCGTACTCAAGCAAATGCTCGCTGATGGCATATTTTTGTGTATAGGAAGAACTAATTTGGTAGCGTAGCTGGGGTCCTAACTGCAATGCTACGCCGTTTCCTTTTTCTAATCTCAAATACGTCTCAAAAGAAGAGTTAACAACAAAGCTTCTAAACACGTCTGGTTTACGAACATAATTTTTTAAATCGTTGGTAACGATATATGCTTTGTTATTTAAAATAACGGTGGGTTGTAATGAGCTGGCAATTGCCCAACTTAATTTATTATTTCCGGCTAATTTCAAATCAACACCCACGGGTAATGAAATGGCTGTATTTTGACTGGCGATAGTGGTAGCATTAGAGTAACTACCATACGTTTTGTAAGATGAAGATACCGTCAGAGTTTGAGATTGATTAATACCGGCTGATAGTCTTAACGTTGTCAATTCCGGGTAAGATGAATATGCTTTTATATTATACCTGGAATAATTAAATTGTACTCCTGCTTTTATCTTTAACCAACTGTTCACAGAGTAAGCAACAGCATTGCCTAATTCAAATCCAAGTGCTGGTGTGTGATTTACGGTTTTATCAATATTGCCTGAAATAAAACTATTGTATGCAAATGAAAGATTATAAGATGCATTATCATTAAATAAAGCCCTGTAACTTAAAGAGGGTGTAAAATATAATTGCCATTCAAACTTGCTAAATTTATTGGCTGCTCTGGTATTAAGAAAAGGACCGGAAGAGATTGCATCAATTAAAGAAGCATTACTATTGGCAATGTATTTTTTTTCAGCTCCGGATAAAAGAATAAGATTTACCTCATTAAAAGCAGCATTTTTATCAGATAACGTAAACTGACTTAGCTCACTTTCAGGGGAGGCTTGTGAAGGAGATACAGACGATAAATCTGAATATAGTGTGTTGCCCGGCTTTGCTGATGAAACGGGTTGTTTTGCAAATATGCCCTTGTAAGAAAAATTATCAATAGCTTTCTTTCCTTTATTACTTACAAGTTTGTTATTAAAAAGCTTTTGATTAGAGTTTGCGGCTGATAAAGAGAGAGAGGTATTTTTCTTACTATCCGTTACATTATTAATATCTGTATAAGCCTGGTCGCTTTTTACGGTTGTATTTGTGCTAACAAAAGTTTCTGTTTCTCCTATTACTGCTTTTTGTGTGGATACATTTTTATTATTTGTTCTTAAAACCAACACAGAAGTTACAAAAAGCAATAATAAAGCAGACCCGCTTATGATACTCAGTCTTCTCCCCGGATGCAGTTTATTAAAAACATTCCTCCAGACAGACTCGGAAGGATACATTTTTATCTCTTCTGCTTTGCTTTTAAGCAACCATTCAAAATCATCTGTGTAAAAATCCCGATCCATAATTAATTTCAGTTAGCGTTTTGGCTAGGGTTTGGTTTATCTATACTGCACAGCAGTCAAAATTTCGTCTTTTTTTCTTTTTGGTTTTAAAATGATACTCTTCTTCATTAATATCTCTTGAAGCATTGCTTTTGCCCTGGTATATTGTGAACGACTGGTGCTCTCTTCAATATCAAGCATATTAGCAATCTCTTTGTGCGAATAACCTTCCAAAGCAAACAGGTTTAAAACAGTTCGGTATCCAATAGGTAGCATTCTTATACACTCTACTACTTGTTTTGCCTGGATAATTGATGGAACTGAATCTTCCCGTACCTGGATATTGTTGGCATAAATGATATCAACACTTTCGCTAAACTTTTTATTCTTCTTTAAAATATTTATACAAGTATGCACAATAATGCGCCTCATCCACCCCTCAAAAGCTCCCTGTCCTCTAAATTGGTGCATTTGGGAAAATACACGGATGAAACCTTCTTGCAACATATCTTCAGCATCTTCCCTGTTCTTCGCAAACCGGTAACAAACTGCCAACATTTTAGGACTGTATCGATGATACAATTCCTGCTGGGCTGCCGGTTGGTTTTTTAAGCAGCCTAATAAAATGGCTTCCTCTGTCATTAAGGATAGTTTAGTTACCCGTAATTTAGACAAATTCTTCGAAAGGGTAGCTGCTTTTGTGTTAAAAATTGTCACAAAAACGTAACATAATAATATTTTTTTAACCCTAAAAAACAGCTATCCTTAGAAAATATTCAAATTACAGGCTTGCTCGCAATGTAATGATTAAATTCCGCCCGGGCGCTGAAATACCTGAAGCAAAAGTGCGGTAATTTCTATCGAAAATATTTTCGAGAGCTGCCTGAATTGAAAAGTATTTATGAAACTGGTAGGAAGAGCGAACATTGGCCGTAAACCATCCGGGTAAATACCCATTTACCGGATCAACAGAATATATTTGGTTGTCTTCTCCTCCCTGGTTATAATCTTTACTTTTTTTGGCTGCATTGTATATCGAAAATATCTCCGCGTTTATTTTTTTATTTCGATAAACAATACTTGTTCTCCCAAATGCAGGTGATATATGATCAAGGGGAGACTTTGTTCCATCACTATTTTTATACCTTCCTTTTGTAAAATTTAGGGTGCTATAAACGGAAAAATGACTGCTGATATCTGCTGTTACAGCAGCATTTAAACCAACTACATAAGCTTTTGCTTTATTTTGATTAGCAAACACCGGTGTCAATACACCGTCATAAATAATAGACGACTGCCCGTTAAAAGTAAACCTGTCTGATACAATCACATTCTTGAAAAAAGTATAATAACCTGTGGCTTCTAATTTTACTTTTTTGGCAATGACTTTACTAATATTCAAATCTATATTATATGTGTATTCGGGTTTTAAATTCTGGTTGGGCACTGTTACTTTTACACCACGAAAGGTCTCAAATACCTTGGTTAAATCATCTAAATTGGGTGAGCGAAAACCACTGCTTGCCAGCAAAGAAAACTTCCAATTATCCGGAGTTAAATAAATAATGCCCAAATTACCGGTTATAGTAGCATGATTTTGTTCTGCACTGGTAAACGGAAGGTGGAGGATTGCCGTATCCACAAAAGTAGAATGAAGCGTAACATAGTTAAATCTCAATCCGCTATTAAATACCCAGTTGCTGTTTATTTTATAAATATCCGATGCATAAACGGCATAGTAATTCATCTTATTTTTTCCGTCAGGATACCGGGTATCTAATTTTGAAAGTGCTCCGGTTAGAATATCTACTCTTTGTGCTCTTGACTTTACATCATTAAATTGTCCATCAATACCAACCGTTAACTCATTCTTCTCTGATTTCCGCCTGGCATCAACTGTAAAACCAACTACCCCTAATTTCTCTACTCTTTCGTTTCTCCTGGCAGACTTCCAGTTACGATTATTCCTGCTTTCTTCAATTTGCTGATAGCTGGCTACCGCTTTAATTTCCTTAAAGAAAAAAGAAAGATTTTGAGCATTTAATTCATACGAAAACAAATTTCTCTTTTGCGGGCCATAATACCATTCGGCGCTTTTAAAAATACCGCCACTTGTTTCTGTTAACCTGTCGTAACGAGGAATGTCGGACGAATTAGAAAATTGAAGACTGAGTAAGTGAGAAATTTTATCGCTGGGCTTATAAAGAAGTTTTTGTAAAATGTCATATTGATGATAGCCGGTAAACTTTTGTTTGGCAGGATTGCTGTTCGCAACCATGGAATCAATACCATTAATACGTTGCTGGTAAAAGTTTCTTAAACCGAGATTACCGATTTTACTATTTCTATTAGCCCCTTGTCTTAAATCGTTAAAATCACTGTACGTAAAGGCAGAAAGGAAACCAAATTTTTTCCCTCCAACACTAACATCAACATGTCCGCTAAACTCATCGGCTGCTGTTCCATATCTCAAAAAGGCATTACCAGTAGTTGCAGTTTTCCCCGCGCCGGAAAGTATAGGATTTTTTGTATGGAAATGAACAACCCCACCTAATGCATCACTTCCATAAATAGTTGAGGAAGGGCCGTACAATACTTCCACTCTGTCTAAAATAGAATTATCAAGCGTAATTACATTTTGTAAATGCCCGGCACGATAAATAGCATTATTCAAACGAACACCATCTATTACCATCAGCACACGACTGGCTTCAAAACCGCGAAGTATTAAGCTCCCTCCTCCTAACTGGCTCTTTTGCACTGCTACATTACCTGTATTTGCTAACAAATCGGCAGTAGTACCGGCACCAATGCGCTTTATCTCTTTTGATGAAACAATTAATATTTGCTGGGCAATGTTTTTCTTTTTTTCAGCAAATTTATTAGCAGAAACTACCACCTCATCTAATTGCAGAATTCTTTGTGAAGTGTCGGGATCTGTATTATTTTGTGATTTAGCCACGTATGTAAATAAATATAAAGACAGAAAGAAAATAATTTTTTTCATAAAATTAATTTTACACCTAAACGGTTTTTACAAATTAAACAATGTTACTAACAGAAGATAGTATGACAGAAGTATAATAAACAACTATAAAACTCAGGAAAATTGCGGGGGAGGTGTAAAAACCGGAATGGATCTGTCGAAAATTGCTTCAACGTAGGTTTTAAAATAATTGTTAATAGTAATTGAGCCCGGAAGCAGGTGTTCTAATAAACTACTTCGTATGCAAACAAGCTGTGTAAAAAATTTTATTAAAAAAATTTGTGATTTTTGCCGACCACTATTTGCCATTTCCTCTAATTGCTTATATAGCTGCTTTTCTTTATGATCATAACGACCTTTTACAATAATCTTCCCATTAACTTCTACCCACTCTTTTACATCAAACAGATCCTTCCCAATTCTGATTTCCGCACCCTTTTTTGTCCACACAAAATCTGTTTTGGCTAGCGTTATTTGGTCCAAATGCTCTCTTTTTAGTTTTTCGAGCATATTCTGGCGAATAGAGTGCTGCTGAAAAAGAAAAACTATTGAATAAACCATTGGTATTGCTGCTAATAATAACAGAAGTAAACCTGATATTTTCCTTAGCGGACTCATTTGGCTTGCTAAATTAACACTTCCCCTGTCATTTCTTTTGGAAGGGGTATATTCATAAAGGTCAAAATGGTAGGAGCAACATCTCCCAATTTACCTGGCTTTAATGTTCCCCTCCATTCCTTATCAATAATAAAAAAGGGAACAGGGTTTAATGTATGAGCAGTGTTGGGCGTTCCATCTTCATTAATCATGTAGTCGGAGTTGCCATGATCGGCAGTAAGAAATATTGTATAGTTCTGTGCCAAGCCTGCTGTAACTACTCTTTCTACACATCTGTCAACAGTTTCAACTGCCTTTATTGCTGCTTCAAAAATTCCGGTATGCCCAACCATATCGGCATTTGCATAATTCAAACAAATAAAATCGGCTGCTTTTTTTTCAATTTCCGGAATTATTAAATCCGTTACTTCATATCCACTCATTTCAGGCTTCATGTCATATGTGGCTACTTTTGGTGAAGGGGCCATAATCCTGGTTTCTCCTTTAAAAGGAACTTCTCTCCCCCCACTGAAAAAAAATGTTACATGAGGATATTTTTCTGTTTCGGCAATACGAATTTGTTTTAAATCATTTTGTTCTAAAACTTCTCCCAATGTATTATTAAGGTTGTCGGTTTCAAAAATAACCTTTATGTTTTTATATGTTTTATCATATTCAGTCATTGTTGTATAATGAAGATTTAATTTCTTCATCTCAAAATCGGGAACATCCTGTTGAGTAAGTACTTGTGTTATTTCACGGCATCGGTCTGTACGAAAATTAAAACAAATTATCACATCATCCTCTTTAATTAATGTTTTATCATCACCAATAGATGAATTAATAATTGGCTTAATAAATTCGTCTGTAACACCCTTAGCATAGGATGCGTTTATGCCTTTTGATATATTGTCAAACTTTTCTCCTACACCACGTACTAAACAATCATAGGCCAATTTAATCCTTTCCCACCTTTTGTCCCTGTCCATGGCATAATAACGTCCACACACAGAAGCTATCTTACCTACAGTTGATTCAAGATGCTCTTCCAGGTTTTTTAAATAGCCTAAGCCACTTTTGGGATCAGTATCCCGTCCATCCGTAAACGCATGAACTAAGACATTTTGCAAACCTTCTTTTTTGCAAACATCAGTAATGGCTTTTACATGATTAATATGAGAATGCACACCACCATCACTTACTAAGCCTAATAGATGTAACGTTTTGCTATTTGTTTTAGCAAAACGAATAGCATTTAACAAAACTTCGTTTTGGGCAAAGGAACCATTACGTATTGCTGTATTAATGCGTTCCAACTCCTGGTACACAACTCTGCCGGCCCCCAGATTTAAATGTCCAACCTCACTATTACCCATTTGTCCCTCAGGCAAACCTACTGCTCTGCCACAGGTAATCAATGTACTATTTGGGTATCTTTTGTATAAAGAATTAACAAAAGGAGTATTTGCGTTTTGGATAGCATCTGCTTTTTTGACCTTGCCCAAGCCCCACCCATCCATAATAATGAGGATAACTTTTTTGCTTGTCATAGAACTGCAAAACTACTTCATTTACAGGATTTTCAGATATTCGTCTTTTTTTTGAGGTCTAAAAATTTCGATTTAAAAAATAATAATATTACTCAATTGGCATGCTTTTAGCAACTTTGTTATTTATAGTGATTTAAATTAGTAATTATGAACAAAAACTTACGTGCCATATTATTCATAACTATTATAACTGGCCTGTTTTCATTCCGAACCTTTGGAACATTAGATGAGGTTATCACGGCCATGAAAGCGGGGAATGCCGAGCAGTTGGCTAAATACTTTGATAATGTGGTAGAAATAACAATGCCTGATAAAAGTAACTCTTATAGCAAGAGCCAGGCAGAAATGATTATGAGAGATTTCTTCAACAATTATAAAGTAAAATCTTTTGATGTGTTGCACAAGGGAGAAAATGGCAATTCAAATTATTGCATTGGTAACCTTCAAACTAAGGAGGGTAGGTTTAGAACCACGCTGTTTGTAAAACAACGCGGAGGTAAACAGTACCTCCAGGAAATAAGAATAGAGGCACAAAATTTCTAATTAAAGAAAAACACCGAAAAAAATCCGCCATAAATTTGGCGGATTTTTTTGCACTCTGTAGTATCCCAAAGTTTTATTTCTGTAATTCTTTTTACTGATATTTGTTTTATGATGTCTTACCAGCAACAATTAATCCTGTTAATTAAAAATGCACTTACAGAGGATATCGGTGATGGAGATCACTCCACTTTAAGTACAATAGATCCTTATGCAAAAGGCACCGCTGTTTTAAAGAGTAAAGAAGACGGGGTATTAGCCGGTATGGAAGTAGCCAAAACAATATTTCGTTTTATGGAAAACAGCGCCGTTTTTAATGCAAATAAAAAAGATGGCGAAGAAATGAAAAAAGGCGACATGATTTTTGAGGTAAAAGCCAGGGTGCATACCATTTTACAATGTGAAAGGCTGGCTTTAAACTGTATGCAACGAATGAGTGGTATTGCTACTTTAACAAGAATGTTTACCGATAAGCTACAAGGCTATCATACAAAAGTACTGGACACAAGAAAAACAACTCCCAATTTTCGCTTACTGGAAAAAGAAGCAGTTCGTATTGGCGGCGGGCTTAATCATCGTATGGGTTTGTATGATATGATTATGCTAAAGGATAATCATATTGACTATTGTGGAGGATTGGAAAAAGCTATTGACAAAGCCTATTATTATGTACAAACAAAAAAAACAGGTTTAAAAATTGAAGTAGAAACGAGGAATCTTGATGATGTGAAAAAAGTAGTTAAAATAGCAAAAGGAAAAGTTTTTCGAATCATGTTGGATAATTTTTCACCTTCTCTAATCAGGGAGGCATTACTAATTATTGATGGGAAATTTGAAACTGAAGCCAGTGGCGGCATTAATTTAGATAATGTAATAAGTTATGCGGAAACGGGTGTGGATTATGTTAGTATTGGAGGATTGATACACCAGGCAAGGAGTCTTGACTTAAACCTGAAAGCCGTCTTATAATAATTTAGTTTTGCCAAAAAATTAAAAAAAATTAGCGGTGACGATTAAAGTCTAAATTTTTAAAAAAACATTTCTTAATTAAAGAACATGGCCAAAAGACAACCGGATAACAGGGGATTTGTTTATAGCACTAACCCTGACTTTCAATTTGAAAATGAAGATACTGGTAAAGAAACATTGCCCGCAAATGAACAAAGGCTACGCATACGTTTAGAAACCAAACACCGTGGAGGAAAAACAGTTACTCTCATTACCGGTTTTATAGGAAGTTTGGAGGATTTGGAAGATTTGGGGAAAAAACTAAAATCTTTTTGTGGAACGGGTGGCTCTGTTAAAGACAACGAAATAATAGTCCAAGGCGACCATAGGGATAAAGTATTGCAGTGGCTACTAAAAAACGGTTATTCACAATCTAAAAAGGTCTGACTTGCTTTTTATTATTACTTGTGTATTAGCTTCTTTAAATGCTGTTGTTGCAGTAATAAGTTTTATTTTATTTATCAGAGCAAGGGTGAAAGAAGACGAGCAAAAAGAAAAGCGTTATAAAAGCATTCATTATACTACTCTTGCCTTTTTTACGATCTTATTAATTATAGCTCTTACAATTTACCAACAACCCGATTAATAGGAATAGAAAATATTTTCTGGCAACTGTATTACAATAATTTCCAGGCAGGCATAAACATTTGCTTTTCAAATTCCTTTTACCAGCGTTTGCCGGCAGAATCATAGAAAGTGGGTTTTCAAAATTTATAGCTAATTATTAAAAATTGAACGACTTCCGCTATTTTTTGTTTACTTTTATATCAATCGTTTAATATGATATCAAAGATTTCACAAGGCATACGTATTAGTGTAGAAACTTTTTACCAACAAGACTATAGTAATCCCATGGCTGGGGAATTTATGTTTGCCTATCGTGTAACCATTGAAAACAGCAATACTTTTCCTGTAAAATTATTGCGTCGTCACTGGCATATATTTGATAGTAATGGCCAACGCCGAGAAGTGGAAGGCGATGGCGTGGTAGGTGTGCAGCCTTTATTAAATCCGGGCGAGCAATACCAATATGTAAGCGGATGCAATCTTCGTTCCGAAATGGGAAAAATGTACGGAAGTTATTTAATGGAAAATTCTGTCTCCAAACAGAACTTTTCTGTAAACATACCTGTATTTGAAATGTCGGCACCATTTAAGATGAATTAACAGTTATTTTATTGCCAGCAAAAAAATTTACCTTAATTTACATTATTCACACGGTTCTGAGCAGTTTAGTATTCAAGAATACGTTACTCACACCTTTTTCATTTATTACTTCTTGTATGGTGTGATGCAAACTATTAATATGTCAAAAGTTTCTTACATCAACAATGGCAATCTTTTTTTTCAATCACTAAAAGATTCCGTAGATAATTATTTTATCAACAAGCAATTAAAAAAAACCGGTAACTGGAATTTATACTATAAAACAATCGTACTTGTATTGACAGCTACATTACTCTACGTTTCATTATTGTTTTTGCACATGCCTGCCGCCTGGGGTATTTTATCGAGTAGTATTTTGGGGATGGTATTGGCTTCTATTGGTTTTAATGTTATGCACGATGCTTGTCACGGCAGTTATTCTTCCAGAAAATGGGTAAATAATTTATTAGGATATAGTCTAAATGCTCTGGGTGGAAATTCGTTTATCTGGAAGTTTAAACACAATATTCTTCATCATACATATACTAATGTGGATGGTATTGACGATGATATTGCCAAAAGCCCTTTAATGCGTCAGTGTACATCACAAAAGTGGGTTCCGGTTCACAGGTTTCAGCATATTTATGTAGTTCCGGTATATGCCATTTCTTCTTTTGCATGGGTTTTTATGATGGACTTTAATAAGTATTTTAAACAAAAAATATATAATACACCGATAAAAAAAATAAGCTTTAAAGAACATTTTATTTTTTGGTTTACTAAAGTCATGTACGTTTTATTCTATATTATTATTCCAATAATTGTAGTTGGAGTACCGGCCTGGGCTATTGGCTTTACTTTTCTACACATTTTTATGGGGCTCAGTCTGGCCATTGTTTTTCAATTAGCACATGTGGTTGAAAATACAGAATTTGAAAAGGTTAAAGCCGGAGAAAATAAAATTTTTGAAATGACATGGGCAGAACATGAAGTAAAAAGTACCACCGATTTTGCTCCAGATAACAAAATCGTTTCCTGGTTTGTAGGAGGGCTTAATTACCAGGTAGAACATCATTTATTTCCACGAATAAGCCATGTGCATTACCCGGCCATTCGTCAAATAGTAAAGGAAAAATGTATTGAATTTGATTTACCGTATCATTGTTTTCCTACAATGAAAGCTGCCGTAGCTTCTCATTTCAGATTCATGAAGCAATTAGGGCAAAGGCCATAATTACGGTTTATACCTTGATTCATTAAAAATTACTTTCGCTTCGGTTTTCATCAGTTGTTCAATGGCTATGTCCGGATATTTTTTTATATAGCTTTTTACAATTTGCCACCCCACAAATAAACCAATGTTTCCGGGAGATTCTTGTGGCATACCTTGTGTGGAAGGTCCCTCGGAAATAAAATTATTAATAGAGGGATCCGTAGAATATAACAAATCGCCATCCAAAAAAAAGCGCCATATATTTTTTTCGTTTTTATAGCACCATTCCAGTTGATTCTTTGTGTATTGCATTTTCAACGTGTCATGAGTGTCGGGCAAAAACTTATCAAGAACAAAAAAACGTTTACCTTTCTCCACTATCTGCTCAATTAAAGATCTGCCTAAACTGGTATCCGGGTACAGGTCGTCAATAATTGCCTGCATAAAATTTGTTGGAAGATATTCAATAGAAAATCGCCTGGACAAATAACGGGGTATTTGAGTTTGAATTTCGGCTATTTGATAATAACTAAAATTTTCCCCCATATAATAATCAAGCCCAACACCTATTCCATCTTGGGTTACTATTTCCCGTCCTGTTAAATCTCCAACAAAACAGAGGAGCTTTTGCACTTTATACTCAGGAAAATAAAACTTCACATACCGTAATGCCTGTTCCAGTTCTTTAACCCAATTACTATTATTATCAAATTTCTGCCATACCGAATCTTTAAGCTGTTGGGTATGGGTAATAAAATTTTTTAATGCATTCTGTAACAAGCTACTAGTGTCGTTATAAGGCACGGGTAATTGAAGTACCTGTGTAATAAAAGCATTGGTAAAGCTGGGATATTGGGCATAAATATTTTTTATTCCCGCTGAAATATTGTTAGTATCAATATTGTAAATAAGCTTATCATACCTTTCAACCGGTAATTCAACTTTTATATGAGAAACATCGAGCCTTTTTTTGCCACCACAGGAAGAAAGAATGAACAGTATAAAAGTCAAAAGATATAACCTCATATAATGATTTTGAAACTTTTAACTTTGCAAAGAAATTAAAAACATTTTAAATAAAGCCCCAACGAGTAACTATTTATGAAAATATTCTTAGCTCAACAAAATTATCACATCGGCAACTTTGAAAGTAACACTCAAAAAATAATTGACGCTATTGAAAAAGCCAAAGAACAACATGGTGATATTATTCTATTTAGTGAGCTGAGTATTTGTGGTTACCCCCCACGGGATTTTGTGGAATTCAATGATTTTATCAACAAATGTTACCTGGCTATTGATAAAATTAAGCAACATGCAGATACGATTGCTGTAATTGCAGGCGCTCCAGACAGAAATAAAAGAGTGGAAGGAAAAGATTTGCATAACGCAGCATTTTTTTTGTATGAAAAAGAAATCAAATCCATCGTTCACAAAACCTGCCTGCCCAATTATGATGTATTTGATGAATACCGGTATTTTGAACCGGCATACGACTGGAATATAATTGAATTTAAAGGAAAAAAAATTGCATTAACGATTTGCGAAGATATCTGGAATCTTGGCAATAATCCTTTATACCGAACCTGCCCAATGGATCAATTACTAAAGTTCCAACCCGACATTATGCTTAATATTTCCGCTTCCCCATTCGATTATACGCATGTGGAAGACAGAAAAGCCATCATTAAGCTAAATGTAGAAAAATATAAAATACCTATGATTTATTGCAACTGTGTGGGTAGCCAGACAGAAATTGTTTTTGACGGAGGATCATTGGTTTTTGATAAGAATGCAAATATCTGTAAGCAATTGCCTTTGTTTGAGGAAGCGATTGAGTCCGTTGTTTTAAACGATGATGGAAATTTTGATGTACCGGCTATTGTTCAAGCAAAAAATATACCCAATGAAGAATTAAATCCGGCCATTCTGGAAGAAACTCTATGCATAGCCGAAATACACGATGCTATTATTTTGGGTATAAAGGATTATTTTAAAAAAATGGGATTTACCAAAGCCATAATTGGCAGCAGTGGTGGTATTGATAGCGCTGTTGTTCTGGCTCTTGCCTGTACAGCCCTGGGTAAAGAAAATGTAAGAGCAATTCTTATGCCGTCGCGATATTCATCTACTCACAGCATAACCGATGCCGAACAATTAAGCAAAAACTTAGGCAACCCTTATGATATTATTCCTATCGAAAATATCTATAATAGTTTTCTCTTAGAATTAAAGCCCTTATTTAAAGATTTACCATTTAGCGTGGCAGAAGAAAATATTCAGAGTCGTTCCAGAGGAAATTTATTAATGACTATTGCAAATAAGTTTGGCTATATCTTACTCAACACTTCTAATAAGAGTGAGCTGGCTACCGGATACGGAACATTATACGGTGACATGGCTGGGGGATTAAGCGTATTAGGGGACTGTTATAAACTACAAGTGTATGAACTGGCAAAATACATAAACCGCAACAAAGAAATTATCCCTGCCAATATTCTTATCAAAGCCCCAAGCGCCGAACTAAGACCTGAGCAAAAAGATACTGATACACTGCCCGATTATTCAATTTTAGATAAAATATTATACCAATATATTGAAAGAAGACAGGGGCCGGGTGAGATTAAAGCAATGGGTTATCAAGCTGATTTGGTGGACAGAATATTGCGCATGGTAAATATTAACGAGCATAAGCGCAATCAATTTTGCCCTATCATCCGTGTTTCGCCCAAAGCATTCGGCGTAGGAAGACGTGTGCCGATTGTAGCCAAATATTTATCGTAACATAGGTATTGTTTTAAAAAAATTATCGCATTTCATGGAAAGGGAAAGTTATTCCATCACAACCGATACAACGTTTTTCAATCTTGAATATATTCACAATTTCCTTACCCATTCTTATTGGGCGGAAAACATTCCTATTGAAACCGTACAAAAATCAATTGAAAATTCCCTCTGCTTTGGTGTATTTCACCTGGGAAAGCAAACCTTACCTGCCGGCAGGCAGGTTGGTTTCGCCAGGGTTATAACTGACAAAGCCACATTTGGCTACCTGGCAGATGTTTTTATTGATGATGCCTACAGGGGCGTGGTTTAAGTAAATGGTTAATGGAAGAAATTATGAAACACCCCGATTTGCAGGGGTTACGTCGCTTACTGTTAGCTACCCGTGATGCACACGGATTGTATGCTAAATATGGTTTTGTGCCCCTCACTAATACCGACCGATGGATGCATATTCACCTACCGGATATATATAAAAAGCAATAAAGAGCTATCGTTGCACTTATCGGTATCATCCGTTACCTTTGCGCAAATTTTTGTATATGCTACAATTAGCTTTCATCCGCCAGAACAGAGATTTGGTAATTGAAAGATTAAAAATTAAAAACTTTACTCAGCTGAATTTAGTTGATGAAATTATTGCCCTTGATGAGCTGCGGCGTAGCTCCCAGCAGGCAAGTGATGAACTGGCTGCAAAAATTAATACTGCATCCAAAGAAATCGGTATGCTGATGGGCAAGGGTAAAAAAGAAGAAGCAGAACAAATAAGATCAACCGTTTCAACTTATAAAGAACAGTCCAAACAGCTATCAGAAAAAGTCGCATCTATTGAACTACAATTGAACGACTTGCTGGTTCGTTTACCTAATCTTCCATCTGCCTTAGTTCCAAAAGGAACTTCTGCAACCGATAATTTAAATGTAAAAGAAAGCGGCAATGAACCTATACTTCCTGCCAACGCTTCCCCACATTGGGATTTAATAAAACAATATGATTTGGTAAATTTTGAATTGGGTGTGAAGCTTACCGGTAGTGGCTTTCCTGTTTTTAAAGGCAAAGGAGCCAGGCTGCAACGTGCCCTGGCACAATACTTTTTGGAATATAACATTCGTGCCGGCTATACAGAATACCTGCCTCCTTACATGGTAAACGAAGCCAGTGCTTACGGTACAGGGCAATTACCCGATAAGGAGGGGCAAATGTATTATATGCCCGCTGATAACTTTTATATGATCCCCACTTCAGAAGTACCTGTCACGAATATCTATAGGGACGAAATCTTAAAGGAAACTGATTTACCCTTGAAGATGACGGCTTACACCCCTTGTTTTAGAAGAGAAGCCGGGAGTTTTGGCGCTGATGTGAGAGGACTTAACCGGGTTCATCAATTTGACAAGGTAGAAATTGTACAAATTGTACATCCTGATAAAAGCTATCAAGTTCTGGATGAAATGGTAGCACATGTGGAAAAACTCGTTCAATCACTGAATTTAAAATATCGTATTCTTCGCTTGTGCGGAGGAGATATGAGCTTTGCCTCTGCCCTCACTTACGATTTTGAAGTATGGAGCGCCGCACAAAAAAGGTGGCTTGAATGCAGTAGTGTAAGTAATTTTGAATCATTTCAAAGCAACCGCATGAAAATCCGGTTTAAGGATGAAAAAGGCAAACCGCAACTGGTGCACACACTTAACGGAAGTTCGCTGGCGCTTCCCAGAATTATGGCCTGCTTATTGGAAAACAATCAAACTGAAAAAGGAATTAATTTACCAGAAGTATTGCACAACTATTTCGGCGCTGCATCTATACAATAATTTTACAATTAATTAAGGTTAACAAAAATCTACGTTAAAGCATACCGCATTTGTTGGCAACCTTTTTTTTCATTTTCATATTTGCTATGTTAACCATTTAGTATAAATAAAAATTAAATTTTATGTACAAAAAAATTTTACTCTCATTGTTTTGTTCTATCCTATTTATCTCTCTATTAGAAGCACAAATTTCAAAGAACTCATTACTGCTGGGCGGGAGTGTTGGCTTTAATTCCAACAATTCGGAAGGTTATAATAATATTAAATCATCCCAAAAAAACTTTTACATAAATCCTGCCGCAGGCATTGCAGTACGAACCAATCTTATTCTCGGTGGAGAATTGAGTTATAGTTATAGTAAAAGTTCAACAGCTTATGCAACGGTAGAAAAAACGAATACGTATGGTGCAGGTATCTTTTTAAGAAAATATCTTCCAGTATCAGGTAAATTCTATTTTTTTGGACAGGCTCATGCAGGAGCTAACTTGCTTAAAATTAAAAACGAGGGCTTGCCAAATTATTTTATGGTAACCCAAAAAGGGTGGGGAATAAATTTTGGAGTGGTTCCAGGAATATCTTTTGCAATAAATAAGAGATTACATCTTGAATCAGGGTTTAATAATATTTTCTTTGCCAATTACCAACAACTGAAAAGGGAAGATATTACAATAGGCGGCATTACAAAAAGCAAAACAAATAGCTTTTCTATTGGTAGCAACATCAGCAATTTTTCTTCTTCCCTGTTTTTTGGTTTCAGAGTATTGCTGGCAAAATAGGTTCGCCTATTTTGATTTTTTCAACTACTGAAACAAATCCGCATTAATAACTTTATATTTTATAGCTCCTCCCTTTATTGGCAGGAGCTTTTCGTTACCCACCTTTTTTAATTGTTTCCTTTTTTATTCTATTATTCATTACGTAAAACCAGGCAGGGGGAACAAGTGATAATAACATCATACCCGGATAACCCGTTGGCATTTGTGGTGCATCATCATGATGACGAAGTATCTGATATTTACGACTGGCTAAATAATGATGATCGCTATGGCGGCTTAATTCAAACAGCATCAATCGCCCCAGGGTATGGTCGCTATTCCAGCTATGCTCAGGCATTGCTCTTTCATACCTACCCTCCTCTGTTCGCCTTCTTTGCAAACCATAATGTTCAATATAATTTACGGTCTCCAACAAAAGAAAACCAAAAATTGCAGCAATAATAAAATATAAAGTAATCACCCAGCCAAATAAAAGCCAGATCAGGGCAACAAAAACAACTTCGATAATATGAAATTGCAACATCTCATTTTTCCAATGAAAAATTGGTAACCCATTTTTTATTTGTTCATCATTAGCAATATGCCAAGCTGATAGATAAGAAAAAACGATTGTTCGAAAATAAAACAGGTAAATGGGCTCATTATACCGGGCACTACTCGGATCCTCCGGAGTAGCTACCCGTTTGTGATGTCCCTTATTGTGCTCAGTAAAAAAATGCATGTATAGTGAAGTAAGCAATAACATTTTTGCTAATGTTTGCTCCCATTTATTTACCCGATGCCCTAACTCATGTGCTACATTAATTCCAAAAACTCCACACAATAATCCCATAGAAGCAATACGCCCCACAATTTCATACCACACCAATGTTCCGTCCTTCATTGAATGCAAAAAATAATAAAGTGCTCCATATTGCAAAACCACAATAATGTATAGCCATGCATCATATAAAGCATCTTTTTTTATTAACTCCTCCTCTGCTTTGGAAACATTGCCCGGATCAGGCTTTATAAAAAGCTCCACTAACGGGATAAATACAAAAGCATAAAATAATGGTAAAAAAACAAGCCAACCTTTGTATCTAAAGGCAAAATAAGCCAGTACAAATACGAACAGAGGTGTTGCATATTTTAAAGCCCGTATCTTCATCAGAGCTATATTTAGTCAAATTTAACATTAAGCATTGATAGGAACATTATAATGGTACAATTTTGTATTAAACTCTTGATATATAAATAAGTCTAACCCAAGTAAACTACCATACATGTCAATTGAAAACCAGGTAAAAAATCAGCATCTTCTTTGGCGGGCAGGTTTTGGCCCGGGCATTTCTGACCTTGCAAAAACAAATAAAATTTCTCCCCAGAATTATTACCAGGCTTTGGTAAAAGCTTCTGCCAAGGAGCCCACTTTTATTAAAGCAGCCGATAATATAATGGATGGTTTGGTAAAAGGCATTCAACAAGTGGGTAAGCTGGAAAATTTAACGAAAGAAGAAAAACAGCGTTTACAGAAAAAATCAAGAGAAGAAATACGAAACCTCAATCTTGAATGGATAAATGAAATGGTTGATAGTGAGCAACAGTTACGGGAAAAAATGTCGCTGTTCTGGCATGGACATTTTGCATGCAGAAACCTTAATATTGTTTTTCAGCAGGAGTTACTACACATCATTCGTAAAAATGCACTGGGAAATTTTGCGGATTTGCTAAAAGAAGTTTCCAAAAGCGCTGCTATGCTTGCTTTTTTAAACAACCAACAAAATAAAAAAGAACACCCTAATGAAAATTTTGCCCGAGAGGTGATGGAACTATTTACCATGGGTAGAGGAAACTATACAGAAGATGACATTAAAGAAGCAGCCCGAGCCTTTACAGGATGGGGGTTTCGGCTTAATGGGGAATTCGTGTTTCGGCAGTTTCAACATGATAATGGGCGGAAAACTATTTTAGGCTATTCGGGAAATTTTGATGGAGACGATGTATTAAACATTTTATTGGAACAAAAGCAAACCGCCAAGTATCTAACTTATAAAATCTACAAATTTTTTGTAAACGAAGAGGTTGTTGATGAAAACAAAGTTTCGCAGTTAGCTGAAACTTTTTATAATAGTAATTATGACATTAAAAGCCTATTAAAAAATATTTTTAACAGCGATTGGTTTTACAATAAAAAAAATATAGGAACTAAAATAAAATCGCCAATAGAATTATTAGTAGGTATTCGGCGTATGCTCCCGATCACCTTTGAAAATCCTGAATCACAATTATTATTGCAAAGACTGCTTGGACAGGTTTTGTTTTATCCCCCCAATGTAGCCGGCTGGCCGGGAGGAAAAAACTGGATAGATAGTTCTTCCCTTATGTTTCGTCTGCGTATTCCGCAATTACTGGCAAATGCAGACAGCTTTTCTGTTAAACCCAAAGACATGCCGGATGAAATGCAGGAAAATTATAGCTTGGCCAACAGGGATAAAACAAGTGTGTTTAATAATCGCGTACAGTCGCAAATAGTAAATGTCACCATCAACTGGAATGATGTAATAAAACAATTTTCGGAAGTAAATAAAGAAAACTTACTGGGCGAAATTGCGTTAGCAACTTTACAAACCGCCTCGCCTGCTATTAACAAAAATGTGTTGGATAAATACATTGATCATAGCAGTAAAGAAAATTATATTAAAACGGCAATTATTCAACTTATGTGCACACCAGATTATCAGTTGTGCTAACATAAACTGTCAATTATTTTCAAAATCAAATAACTGGCAGTTAATAAAAAAAATTTATATGGTAATCAAACGCAGAAAATTTCTACAAGCGGGCTCCCTGGCTACAGCATCTTTACTATTGCCCCGGTTTTTAAAAGCATTTGAACAAAACCTGCCCTTCCCCTTGAGTAATAAAGTGGTAGTAATTATTCAATTGAGCGGTGGCAATGATGGATTAAACACCGTTATACCGATAAGAAATGATATTTACTATAAAGAAAGACCAAGATTGAGTATTGAAAAAACAAAAAGTTTATCTCTTACAGATGAAGCTGGTTTACACCCTGTCCTAAAAGGGCTAAAGGAGCTATACGATGAAGGAGCTTTGGCGATATTAAACAATGTGGGATATCCTAATCCGGATCGTTCTCATTTTCGGAGTATGGATATCTGGCACACGGCTTCTGCTTCTTCCGAATACATGACAACCGGCTGGATCGGGCGGTACTTAGATGCTCAATGTAATGGTTGTGACAAACCAACCCAGGCTTTGGAAATAGATGACGTATTAAGCCTCGCCTTAAAAGGCAAAGAAATAAAAGGACTCGCATTAAAAAATCCCCGGCGCTTGTACAATACCAGTCATGAAAAATTTTATAAAGACCTTAATACTTCCTTTAAAGATGAACCGGGTGAACAACCTGTTAATTATCTCTACAAAACAATGGCCGAAACATTATCCAGCGCAGATTATATTTTTCAACAAAGCAAACTGCATGTCTCTACCCAGGAATATCCCGATACGGAGTTGGGTAAAAATTTAAAAACCATCGCATCACTGATATTTTCTGAGATAAACACTAAAGTTTATTATGTTTCACTAGGAAGTTTTGACACTCATTTTAACCAGCAAATACAGCAACAAAATTTATTTGGCCAGTTAAACGAGGCCATAAAAGCATTTACGAAAGATTTAAAACTCAATAATCGTTTTAATGACGTACTTATTTTTACATTCTCTGAATTTGGCCGAAGGGTCTCTCAAAATGCCAGCGGCGGAACCGATCATGGTACTGCGAATAACATGTTTTTAATTAGCGGAGGTTTGAAACAAAAAGGACTGATTAATCCGTTGCCGGATTTAACTGATTTGGATGAGGGTGATTTGAAATACAATATTGATTTTAAAAGTGTTTACGCAACGGTATTAAATAAATGGCTATCAGCTAATGATGAATTAATTCTGGGGAAAAAGTTTCCCCAACTTCACTTTATTTAAAAGAAAGTTCAATTAGTCCCTGTTTCTCTATTTTTGTACAATAACTTCAAATTTAGAAAAAGTACTTACTGTGCACGTTTCATTTTTTTTTAGAAAGCCCAGGGAAAATGCTTATAGCATTGAGCATATATTTGAAGGGCTTTGTGCACATTTTAAACAAACCGGCATCATAGGAATTAGAAAAATACAGGTATCAACCGTTCGTAATTTACTTACAAACATTATTCAGGCAAGGGCTGCCCGAAGTGAAGTAAATCATATCACGGGCGATATTTACTACATCTCAATGGGGCTAAACAGGCATAATACCGTTCTCACCATACACGATTGCGTATTTACCACCAAATTTTCCAAATACCATCCCAAATATTGGTTAATTAATCTTTTTTGGTACCAAATTCCTATTCGCCGATCTAAGACCGTAACGGTTATTAGTGAAAAAACAAAACAAGAACTTATTGAACTAACTGGGGTGAGTGAAGATAAAATAAAGATAATACCTAATTTTTATGACCCGCTGTTGATTTTTAAACCCAAAGTATTTAATAAAACCTGTCCCAGAATTTTACAAATAGGAACAAAAGCAAACAAAAATCTACCCAGAATTATTGAGGCGTTAAAGGGTATAGCCTGTGAGTTGGATATAATCGGAAAATTAGATGATGAAATACTTCAATTACTTAAACAAAGCAATATTAAATATCATAACAGCAGTAATATTGGTTTTGAGGAAGTAAAACAAAAATATGAACTGGCTGACATGGTACTTTTCGTTTCCACTTATGAGGGATTTGGCATGCCTATTATTGAAGCCAACGCAGTTGGCCGTCCCATAATTACCAGTAAACTCTCTCCTATGTCAGAAATTGCTGCCGATTCGGCTATCAAAGTTAATCCCTACGATGTGCTGGATATAAAATTAGCCATCATGCAATTAATTGCTGATGATGAACTACAACAAAAGTTAATTCTCAATGGATTAAAAAATGCTGAGAGGTACAATATAGAAACCGTGTCAGGAAAATATTTAAACCTGTATAAAAGTTTACATCATTAATTTCCTGAACCCCTTGTTAGTAAAATAACAACTGCTCTATAGAATAACGCGACCCGATTTAACATCATAAATATAAAATCGGGTCGCACATTGTAACTCAAGATGAGTAAGTTGTTTTCTTGTTCGTAAAAATTACTTCTTTTTTACTGCTACTCTATAAAGAGTGTAACACATTATAGAGAAAAAAGCTACCCCTAATATCATGTATGCACCAGGGTTAGTAATGTGTGTTATTTTCTCTTCCAGGTTAACCGTTTTCATACCTGACTCGAAAAATACCGTAAGTATGGCTACTATTACACCAAAAAGGGCACCACCCGCAACTAAACCTGTTGCAAACAGGTTCCCTTTCCGTAAATCCTCTTCTTCTTCAGGCATCTTATTTTTCTTAGCCTTTTTGTCGGCTAACCCTCTTATAAATCCTCCAACAAAAATGGGGAGTGTAGTGGAAAGGGGAAGATAAGTACCAACTGCAAAACTCAATGATTTTACACCACAAAGTTCTAACACAACAGCAATAAATGCACCGGTAAATACATACTGCCAATCAAGTTCCTGTGACTGTATTCCCTTAATTAAAGTTGCCATTAGGGTAGCTTGTGGCGCTGAAAAAGTTTCTCCAATAGCGTGTTGCACCCCCTGGGCTGCTAATACACTGTTCGGCGTATCTAAAATTTTTACAGTCCATCCAATAACTACCGATGAAACTATAGCGCCTACGAATAAAGCTAATTGTTGGTATTTAGGCGTAGCTCCTACAATATAACCTGTCTTCAAATCCTGCGATGTGGCGCCTGCATTGGCTGCAGCAATACAAATCATTCCACCTACTACCAATGCCATTGCTTCGTATGCTTTTCCTCCCCATCCTACACTTAAAAAAACCAGGCAGGTTGCCATTATGGTAGCAATGGTCATTCCACTAATTGGGTTATTGGAAGATCCTATTAATCCCACTATACGTGAAGATACGGTAACGAAAAAAGCACCGAAAATAATTACCAGTAATCCAAGTAATAGCCGGCTGCCAATATTTTCTCCCGGAATAATGGGAAGAGCCGCCATAATTAATATTAAACCAAGGCTCCCCCACAAAACCACTTTAATACTCAAATCTTGTTCGGTACGACTAATTGATCGGCCTTCTCCTCTTTCTTTTACCGAAGCAATACTTTCTTTAAATGAAGAAATAATCGTAGGGATTGTTTTTATCAGTGTAATAAAACCACCAGCCGCCACAGCGCCGGCACCTATTTGCCTGATAAAAGCACGATACAAAGCTTCAGCATTATTGGCAAAGCTATGTGTAGCAGCATCCCATCCATATTTTGCCGGATTTATACCCAACTTTGTCAATTGGGCAAAGGTGGCATCACCGGGAACCAAAGTGGCAAGTAAGGGCGATAACACAAAAGCACTTAGCACACCTCCCGCTACCAGTATGCCCGAAATTTTAGGGCCGATGATATAACCTACCCCCAAATATTCCGGCGTTATTTCGCCATGCACTCTTGCGGAAGGAAGATATTTATTTTTGAGATTGGTTACATATACGGGAACTTCAGCAATTACATGAAATACTTTTTGAAGAACAGCATAACACATCGCAAAAAGCATTCCCATAAAAGCAGTTTTCGCTAAATCACCTCCTTTCTCTCCTGCTTTTAACACGGATGCACAAGCTGTTCCTTCGGGATAAGGTAATGTTTCATGTTCTTTTACTATTAAGGAACGACGCAACGGAATCATCATCAACGTCCCCAACATTCCTCCTAAAATAGCCAGCGTCATAATCGTTAAATAATTAAAGAAACTTGCGCTGTCGGGCGAAGACAAAAATAAAAAACCCGGTAGTGTAAAAACTACACCAGCAGCAATACTTTCGCCGGCGCTACCTGTGGTTTGAATAATGTTGTTTTCAAGAATCGTTGTTTTAAGAAACAGTTTTCCTAAAGCAATGGCCAATACTGCAATGGGTATAGAAGCTGACACCGTTAACCCTGCTTTTAATGCGAGGTAAACAGTGGCGGCACCAAAGATGATACCGAATAAAGCCCCCATCAAAATACTCTTAATGGTAAACTCCTTCATATTTGTTTCAGGAGATACAAAAGGTTGAAACTTTTGCTGAGACATATCAATTGGTTTGGTTTTAAAAACAAGGAAGATAACAAAACTATAATGAATAGCCATATAAAAGGGGTTGATGACTTACAACCCCTTTTATACATTAAAATTTAATATTAAGCAGAACCTGTCTTTTCTTTTACAATCTGATTTAACGACTTAATTCTTGAATAAATCAAAATGCCACCAATAGTTGCTGCCACAAAAAGAATAAGGAAAAACATCCTCTTATCCGTAAAATCATCCCAAAAACTAGTCATTACCCCGGCCATTTTTCCACCCAGGGAGATCGCAAGAAACCAGCCGCCCATCATTAAAGCCGTTAGACGAGGCGGAGAAAGTTTAGAGACAAAAGACAATCCTATAGGACTTAAAAATATTTCACTAATGGTAAATACAAAATAAGTTCCCCATAACCACAATGGTGAGGTTTTGTGTGTATAAACAGAGGGAACAGACATAACGGCAAATACCATTATCAATGCAGAAAGTCCCGAGATGAACATTGCCATACCAAATTTATTAGCGGTAGTGGGTTCTTTGCCTTTAGTGCGTAAATAATCAAACAAAGGCACAAATATTAATGTTAGTAAAACAATAAATAAGGGATTGATAGATTGAAATAATTCTGTATTGGTAAGCTTCACTGTTTTACCCTTGGGCCATTCTTCTTTTGGCACGTTGTTAAAATAGGGGTCGGGACCCGCTACCTGCACAGGATTCCCTTTTTCGTCTTTAACTTCCACAAAAAACTCATTTACTTTATTTACCAACCTCGGAGTATCGGTAACTTCTTGCATGGGAAATATTTTAGCGGTAATAGATGCTGTGGTAGGAGAAGCCACACGATCAGTATGCTTTTCAGCCCAAAGAGTGAGACCCGTTGCATTTTGATTATAGATAGTCCAAAAAGCAACGGCAACAGCAAAAATAAACAACAAAGAACCTATCGCTTTTTTATCAGTTCCTCTTGCCTTGATCCATAACGAAACATAAAAAGCAATAACAGGGATACATGCAAATAAAAAAGCATCACTAGCTTTGGTTCCCATAATGGCATGTCCAAACATGATAGAAGGAATAAACCATCCGATAACAGCAGCAATAACAGCCGGTAAAAAAACATAGGAAGAAATTTGACCCAATGTCATATCTTCTGGTTGAACAGGTTTTTTCACATCTCCCACCTTTACTTTATCCAAATTTGCTGCTAAAATAACCAACCCGATAAGCAGCCCGATTCCTGCCGCACTAAATGCATATCCCCATCCATATTTATTCCGTAAATAGGCTGCTACGAAATTGCATACAAAAGCCCCAATATTAATTCCCATGTAAAAGATGTTATACGCATTATCTTTTAATGGCTTCAAATCCTCCCTGTTATAAATATTACCCAGTAAAGTAGAAATATTAGGTTTAAAAAAACCATTGCCGACTATTATTAAACACAGTGCAATAAACATAGCTGTATTACCGGGTAAGCCCAGCAATAAATAGCCAGAAGCCATCAGCAGCCCGCCAATAAAAATAGACTTGATATACCCAAGATACCGGTCGGCAATTAACCCGCCTATAAAAGGAGTAAGATAAATAAGAGCTATAAAACTCCCGGTAATATCTGCCCCCACCTGCTGAGAAAACCCTTTGCCTCCTGTTGTGGTATCAATCGTATATAAAAGCAAAATGCCTACCATTAAATAGTAAGCAAATCGTTCCCACATTTCAGTAAAAAATAAAACATATAATGCTTTGGGATGACGTCCGGTTTTTATTGCATCATTCATACAGATTGTTTTCGTTAAAAAATTAGTTATTAAAGAGTAATCTATTTGGAAAAATACATAAAATCTTCATCCAAACGCCAAATTCGTAATGGTAATAGCTCAATTTGTTGTTAATATCTATGCCAGAGCCGTTTATATTATTGGAACAATAATTTTTCATTATATCAATATTTACAGTTTACTTGCAGTAACAATACATTGGTTGTACAATGAACATACTTTTACTTGGGCAAGGTGGCAGGGAACATGCCTTAGCATTAAAACTTTCTCAAAGCCCTCTTTGCACTCGTTTATTTATTGCACCCGGTAATGCCGGCACCGCACAATGCGGCATCAACATTGAAATTGCTTCTGATGATTTTGAAGCATTAAAAACCATTTGTACACGGGAAAAAATTGAAATGGTTGTTGTAGGACCTGAAGACCCGCTAGTTAAAGGTGTGTATGATTATTTTAAGAACGACAAAAACTTAAATCATATAATGGTTATCGGCCCTTCCAAACAAGGCGCATTACTGGAAGGGAGCAAGGCATTTGCTAAAGCATTTATGAAAAAATATGATATCCCCACGGCATTTTATAAAGAATTTACTTCCGAAAACTTTGCTGAAGGCGTAGGATATATTAAGCAACATGAAATGCCGGTAGTGCTGAAGGCCGATGGGCTGGCGGCAGGAAAGGGGGTTATTATCTGCCAACACCCTATCGAGGCTATTGCCGAATTTGAGCTTATGGTACAACAACAAAAGTTTGGCGATGCCAGTAAAAAAGTGGTGATAGAACAATTTTTATCGGGTATTGAATTAAGTGTATTTGTATTGACTGATGGCATTAATTACGTTATTTTACCCGAAGCAAAAGATTACAAACGAATCGGGGAAGGCGATACCGGCCTAAATACCGGTGGAATGGGGGCCGTAAGCCCTGTGCCTTTTGCTGATGAAGCATTTATGCAAAAAGTAAAGCAAAAAATTATTGAGCCTACTATTGAAGGAATTAAAAAAGAGGGTATCGAATACAAAGGATTCATATTTATCGGGCTTATAAAAGTAGAAAATGAGCCTTATGTGATAGAATACAACTGCCGCATGGGCGATCCGGAAACCGAAGTAGTAATGCCCAGGTTAAAAAACGATTTGGTTGATTTATTTATTAAAACTTCGCAACAAAAGCTGAATGAGGCAAAAATTGAAAGCGATGTTCGTAATACCGTAACTATAGTAGCCGTAAGCAATGGTTATCCCGGTAGTTACGAAAAAGGGAAACCCATTACCTTTCCCGATACGGTGGATAATGACACTATTATTTTTCACGCAGGAACAAATACAAGCAACGGCCAGGTTATTACTAATGGAGGAAGAGTGCTGGCTATAACCTCTTATGGAAGTTCCGTAGAAGATTGCGTAAACAAATCATCAAAAGTATTGGAACAGATAAAATATGAGGGCATGTATTACAGAAGAGATATTGGATATGAGTTTATGTAAATCCTTTAACTTAAAAACAAAATACCCCGTAAAAACCACAAAAAATACTGTAATAGCCGCTAAGATTTCACTATATCAGTACAATTACTGCCCAAAAAGCAAGCAACTACTTTTTGCAGTTTGGTTTAGAGAAGTAACGCTTTTCTTTATAATCAAGGGGTGCATATACGCAAAAGACAAGTTAAGGTGTAACTTCCATTAAAATTCTCTCGTCAATTACTCTTCAACTTATTTTCCAAAATTCCCCACAATTCAGCATTTTGGCATTGTTTTTTTGAGTAATTTCCTCCAACTTTGCTCACAAAATTTTCAATATACCAACATGGGTCTTTTTAACTTTTTTACACAGGAAATTGCGATTGATCTTGGAACTGCCAATACCCTTATTATACATAATGACGAAGTAGTAGTTAATGAACCTTCTATTGTGGCGTTAGACAGAAACAATCCCAAAAATGTATTAGCAGTGGGTCGAAAAGCGCTGTTAATGCATGAAAAAACACACGAGAGTATCCGTACCGTCCGTCCGCTTAGAGACGGTGTAATTGCTGATTTTAATGCTGCCGAAATAATGATTCGGGAAATGATTAAAATGATTTACCCAAAAAAGCCTTTATTTCCGCCCAAATGGAGAATGATGATTTGTATTCCCAGCAGCATTACCGAGGTAGAAAAAAGAGCCGTTCGCGACAGTGCGGAACAGGCGGGTGCACAAGAAGTATATTTGTTACACGAGCCCATGGCTGCAGCGTTAGGTATTGGAGTAGATGTGGAAGAACCTGTTGGTAATATGATTATTGATATTGGCGGTGGCACAACCGGTATTACTGTAATTGCACTGGCAGGTATTGTTTGCGATCAAAGTATTCGCATAGCCGGTGATGAGTTTACGGCCGATATCATGGAAGCTCTCAGACGTTATCACAGTTTATTAATTGGCGAACGTACAGCCGAACAAATTAAAATTCAAGTTGGTGCTGCTCTTAAAGATTTAGACAATCCACCTGATGATATTCCGGTAAACGGTCGTGACCTGGTAACCGGAATTCCCAAACAAATTATTGTAAGCTACCAGGAAGTTGCAGAAGCATTGGATAAAAGCATTTTTAAAATTGAAGAAGCTATATTAAAAGCTTTGGAACAAACTCCCCCTGAATTAGCGTCAGACATTTATCGCAGAGGTTTATACCTCACGGGAGGTGGCGCTTTATTAAGAGGATTGGACAAACGTCTGAGTCAAAAAATAAAGCTACCGGTACATGTAGCCGACGACCCTTTAAAAAGTGTAGTTCGTGGTACAGGCATAGCCTTAAAAAATTACGACAAGTATCCTTTTATTATGAGATAAAAAATGAATAAGCGTCGTGTATGATTTAATAATTCGATATGTTGGCTAAACAAAACACTTTGCCCTGAATCTTTATACCATATCCTTAACTTTCAAATTTGGCCATTGCGAAATATTTTTCACTTTATTAGTCAGTATTCCAATCTTCTCTTCTTTATTTTTCTGGAAGTAGTGTGTATTTATTTCCTGATCAGTTATAACAAATTCCACCAAAGTCCTTTTCTAAATGTGGCCAATGAATTATCCGGCTCCGTATATACCCAGTATAATAAATTAGAAGATTATTTTTATTTAAAAAAAGAAAATGAACGATTGAAAAATGAAAATAGTCGCCTCCTTAATTTATTAAAAGAAAATTTTTCATCTCCTGATACAACATCTCAAACCCATCTTAGCCAACTTTCTTTTGATACATCAAACACCCTGAGAAAATATATATTTTTACCAGCTGAAGTAGTATATAACTCCACTAATCTCCCTAATAATTTTATAACATTACATCGTGGCTCTGCTCAGGGCGTTAAAAAAGACATGGGTGTATATGGTCCTAATGGCATAGTTGGTGTGGTGGTGGATGTAAGTAATAATTTTTGTATTGTCATGAGCTTGTTGCATTTACAAAGCAACACAAGTATTAAAATTAAAAAAACAGGAGAAACAGGAAAACTGGAATGGGATGGTAAAGATCCTGATATTCTTACTTTAAAAGATATTCCAAAAAGTGTTTCCCTTCAAAAAGGAGATACCATCGTTACAAGTCAGTATTCTGATAAATTTCCACCCAATCTTTTTGCAGGAACAATAGCACAAATAATTCTGGAAAAAAGTACTAATAATTATCTACTAAAAATAAAAACAGCTACAGATTTCAGAAGTCTTCAAACAGTATGGGTAATTGACAATTTGCAAAAAAGCGAACAAAAAGAATTAGAAGAAAGAGTAAAAAATAAAAATGAGTGATTTATTAAGAAATATCATCCGTTTATTTGTATTCATACTTGTTCAGGTACTTGTACTTAATCAAATACCAGCTTTGCATTATTCTATTAATCCTTATTTATATTTTTTATTTATTCTGTGGCTACCCTTTTCTTTCTCCCGTATTGGATTAATGATTTTTGGATTTATAACAGGTTTTACGCTGGATGCCTTTACACACACCCCCGGATTACATGCAGCGCCTTGCGTACTTATTGCTTATTTGCGGCCATTTCTGATAAATATTCTTATTCCGCAAAAAGGTGGTGAAATGAATTATAGGGAGCCCTCTGTCAAAAGTTTAGGGCCGGCCCCCTATGCTACCTATGTTATACTACTCACTTTCATTCACCATGGGTCTTTATTTATATTGGAAGCATGGCAATTCAGCAATGTTTGGTACTTATTAGTCAAAACATTAACATCCTCCCTGGTAAGTTTATTGTTAATAATTATTGTAGAAATGCTATTTAGCCGTAAACAAAAGTTTATAACAAATACCTGATATTTAACCAATATTTGATTGGTAAATGAAAAAACACTAATTAACTTTGAACTTACAAAAACTCCCACCCCTTTACCAATGTCCGTGTTTAATCAATCTCGAAAAAACGTTATCCGGCTAATTTTTTCAATAGCCTTTATAATTATATTAATACGGCTGGTACACTTACAAATTTTTTCCGGAAAATATCGCCAGCTGGCACAAGAAAATGCTATCCTTCGCAAAATTATTCACCCAAGCCGTGGTATTATTTTCGATAGAAAGGGGAAAGCTATTCTTGATAATACTACCATGTACGATTTAATGGTAACTCCATCGCTGGTAAAAGGGGCCGATACTTTTTCTCTCTGCCGCATTTTGGGTATTGACACTATTGAGTTTAAAGAAAGAATAATTACGGCCATCATTAAAAACACACGCAACCGCCCCTCTGTTTTTTCACCTTTGCTGCCTCCTGATAAATATGCCAAAATCAGTGAAAACCTTTATAAGTTTCAACCGGGATTTTTCCTGCAGGAAAGACAAGTACGACTTTACCCTTATGCTGCCGCTGCTAATATTTTAGGTTATTTAGGCGAAGTGGATTCAGCTTTCTTAAAAAGTCATGCCGAAGATGGATATCAGTTAGGCGATTACACAGGAATGACGGGTTTGGAACGAACTTATGAAAAAGTGTTAATGGGAGAACGAGGTGTTCAGTACATTTTAAAGGATAACCTCAACCGTCCAAAAGGTCCTTACGAAAACGGAGCGTTTGATACCGCTGCTATTGCGGGAAAACATTTATATTCTGCTATTGATATCTCCTTACAAGAACTAGGTGAAAAACTGATGGCTAATAAAGTTGGCGCTATTGTGGCCATTGACCCGAAAACAGGAGGTATTTTAGCAATGGTAAGCGCCCCAACTTATAATCCTAATTTACTAACCGGATCTGAAAGACGAAATCATTTCAACGAACTGTATCGGGATCCCGCATTACCATTGCTTAATCGTGCAGTAAATGCTTATTATTCTCCCGGATCAACGTTTAAAACTTTAGTAGGTCTTATTGGCCTTCACGAAGGTGTAATATCTCCCGGCACCACGGTTACCTGTTCGGGTGGCTATTATGGCTGTGGAAGAAAAATGGGCTGTCACGCAGTAGGTACGTTTAGTTTGCGGGAAGCTATTTCCCACTCCTGCAATGCTTATTTTGCCACCGTTTTCCGCAGAACAATTGATAACAACCAGTTTCCCACTATTGACAGTGCTATGAATAACTGGGCAAAATATATGAACTCATTTGGTATGGGAAGGAGATTGGGCGTGGATATTCCGTATGAGAAAAGAGGTTTAATACCAACCGCTAATTATTACAACGATCCAAAAATTTTTGGCAAAAACGGATGGAACTCCTGTACTATAGTTTCGCTTGCTATTGGTCAGGGCGAAGTAAATGCCACTTTAATACAGCTAGCCAATGCCATAGCTATTATTGCCAATAAAGGTTTTTATTATACCCCGCATATTATTGACTCAATACAAGGGGGCGACGCGTTTGGTTTGCTGGATCCTTACAGGCAAAAGCAATATGCAGTAAAAATTCCAGATGAGGTTTACGAGGTTGTGCATGATGGTATGCAACAAGTAATGGAATCCGGAACTGCTGCAGCTTCCAAAGTTCCCGGTATTATCGTTTGTGGTAAAACAGGTACGGTAGAAAATTCATACAAAGGAGTAAAACAAAAAGATCATGCTTTTTTTGCAGCGTTTGCCCCCAGAGAAAATCCTAAAATTGCCATAGCAGTTATGTGTGAAAATGCCGGATTTGGAGCCAGTTCTGCTGCACCTATTGCCAGCTTAATGATTGAACAATATCTAAAAGATTCTATTGAAGGACCGGAAAGGAAGGCATTGAAGGAAAGAGTTGAAAATCTAAATTTAATTCCTCCCCGCATTTATAAAGAAATGATTAATCAGGATTCTTTAGGAATAGACAGCGAACTGGAAGTAAAAGAAAATAAAGAAACACAAAACAATAAAAACCGCAGCAAGCCTTCTCAAAAAACAAAACCGGAAGTTTTGCTGCCAAACAATAAAAAGAAAACTGAACTAATTAAAGATTCAACTAATAACTAACGTGAACGTAAAAAAAACCGGAATACCAAGGGGGTTTGATACAACATTAATATGGTTGTACATTCTATTACTGGTTATTGGCTGGATTGCTATTTTTAGTGTTGAATACCGTCCTAATGAGAATGTAATGAAAGCCATACTGGGTCTTAAAAAAAATTACTCCAAGCAGCTCTTATTTGCTGGCTTTTGTGCATTTGTTGGCATCTTTATTTTATTAACGGATAGCAAGTTTTTTACAGCCACTTCTAACATTATGTACCTGATAGGTATTCTGCTAATGCTCTTTACTTTTGTTATTGGCAAAAACATAAGTGGGTCTCGTTCGTGGATTAGCCTGGGTCACAATTTTAATCTGCAACCGGCCGAACTTTGTAAAATTTTTACTGCGTTGGCACTTGCTAAATACTTAAGCCGATCGGAAACAGATTTTACTAAAACCCGGTTTCAATTTATCGCATTTGCCATTACCCTGGCTCCTGCATTTATTTCCATTTTGCAAAACGAAACAGGTCTTGCTCTCGTATATTTTGCTTTTTTTATTGCCATGTACAGAGAAGGTTTGCCCTCCTGGTATCTCGTACTTGGCTTTTCGCTGATAATATTGGTGATATCTACTTTGCTGGTTGAAAAAAACATGCTGGCAATTATACTTTCAGCAATTGCAATTGTAATAATTTATTTATTGCGAACCCGCTATAAACGGTATCGTTCCCTAACAATTACAGTAATTGGTATTTGGGCAGTTGCCGTGGCCATACAGCGTTTTGCTGTTCCCTATGTATTTGATTCCGTAATGAAGCCCTATCAGGTAAAACGCATTTACACTGCGATTGGAAAAGACTTTATCCCCAAAAATGCTATTGAACTAAAGGAGTTGCAGGAAAAAGAAAAAGGAAAGCAAAAAGACAAGGGGGATTATAACGTTAAGCAATCAAAAATTGCAATAGGGTCCGGCGGTTTTATGGGCAAGGGATTTTTAAAAGGCTTGCAAACGCAGGGGGATTTTGTTCCCGCACAACATACCGATTTCATTTTTACCGCTTGGGCCGAAAGCTTTGGTTTTTGGGGAAGCACTTTATTAATCGGATTGTATTTTCTTTTGCTGATGCGTATTGTAAAAATAGCCGAACGACAGCGAAGCACTTTTTCCAGGGTTTATGCTTATAGCGTTGCCAGTATTATTTTCTTTCATGTAATGATTAATATTTGTATGACTGTAGGATTAGCACCCGTAATAGGCATTCCTCTCCCTTTATTAAGTTATGGAGGCTCTTCTCTGCTGACTTTCACTACTTTAATCTTTATTTTATTAAGGCTTGATGCTGACAGGCAAATGGTGCTTCGTTAAAGGTGGTTTCATTTAATATGATTTTTCTATCTTTATTCCGAAAAGGAGTTAAGTGATGAAGAAATTTATTGTAACATTCTATTTACCTGAAGTACTCGATCTTTCGTTTTGGAAGATTTTGCCCGAACACCGCAAGTATATCAACAAGTTAATGGATGATGATGTAATTCTTACCTATGGTGTAAATGCAGAAAGAAGTAAGGGCTGGGTGGTATTTAATGCCCAAACGGAAGATTCTGTAAAAGATTTTATCGAAAACTTTCCTATACACGATATGATAACTTATGAAATTGAAGAACTTTTCATTTTCGATTCCATGATAGGGGTACCCAGGCTGATGATGAATTAAAAGCATTAAGTATTCCAATGAAAATTATTCCCCTTTCCGAAGGAGCATTTACAGTTGATAAATCAAAACAATTTGTTCCTTTTAATAAAGATACTGATGATTTACAGCAAAGAACAAAAGGCTCTCTGTTAGTAGAAATTCAACCCTTTGCCATTATCAGCTCAAAAGACATTATTGTTATTGATACCGGTTTGGGGTTTTCCTATACTGACAATACCTTACAAATACACAACAATTTGGTAAAAGAAGGTATTAACCCCATGGAAGTAACCAAAGTATTATTATCTCATCTGCATAAAGACCACGCCGGCGGAATTAGTAGAGTAGATAAAATAACAGGACAACGTGTGTTTAGTTTTCCAAATGCTACTTATTATATAAATGAAAAAGAGCTTGCTTTTGGCTTAGAAAAAGGGAGCCCTTCTTTTTCAACCGATGAATTTGTTATACTAAAAAACTCAGACAATGTTGTTTTGATTAATAATAATGGGCTTATTGATAATTATATCCGGTATGAATTAACGGGAGCTCATAGCCCTTTTCATCAAGTGTTTTGGATTGAGGAAGGAAATACAAAAGCTTTTTTTGGAGGTGATGTGGCACCTCAATTCATTCAAATGAAAACAAAATTTGTTGCCAAGTACGATTTTGATGGGAAAAAAAGTATGGAATTACGACAATTATGGTGGCAACAGGGAAAAAGTGAAGGCTGGACCTTTTTGTTTTATCACGATATTAAAACCCCCATTTTCAGCTTTTAAAGCATACACCTCCATTAAATAAGTAGGCCAACCCTGAAAAGAGTCGGCCGTTGCTAACCTATGAAAAACACCTATGGTGCAAAGCTAATGAAACCTTTTTCGCTTTTCCAAAAATTTCACACCTTTTTTAGCCTCTCCTAGGTAAGCCCGGCCTTTGCTGAGGGTGATTTTTAATACGGTTTATTAAAATTCTTCTAAAATCCCTCTCTGCAGTAAAAAGTTTATTCATTCGGGGCTGACCAATTACTTTGGTAAATTCATCCCGGTATTTTTTGCGAACATCTATGATTTTCTGCTCTTCTTCAATAATGTCAACCTCTCCCTTCCTGTCTTTTAAAAGCTGTCTTATTTCCTTAAAGTATTGATTATAAACGGGCCAAAACTTCTGAGCTTCTTCGGGGCTCAATTCCAGCTTTTTGCTGATGAAAGCTATTTTCAATGCTTCGATTTTTGTATTTTCTTCCGGGTTCTCTTGTGCCCTCACCCAAGGTAATCCAGATAAAAGAAATAACGTTATAAGTAAATATTTTTTCATATTATTTCTCAATTATTAATTATTGTTTGAGGTTTTATTTTCTAATTCGTTTACCAATTCATCAATTAAAGTCTCGTTGCTAAACAACTCTTCTTCATTTGGTAGTTGGCTATAATCCAAATTAGCAATCATTTGTAAAGCATCGGCATCATCAAGGTTCTTCTGCAAGTAATTCGCAATAGCTTCATCCGAAGTTTTATTCAATTCTTCATCAAATTTGTTTTGTTTAAAATAAAGAATACCTGTTTTTACTGTTGCATCAAATCCCTTTACATTTTGCTCCTTTCTGGTGATCAGGAAAGTAGCTAATAGCCCAATAACACCCACAACCATTGCTGCTGCTGCATACCGTAACCACTTTGTGGTTTTTGTTCCTTTAAAAGATATAATTTTTGCTTCTTTTGATACGGTTTTTGTTAGTATTTCATTAGCCAGGTTATCAAAATACCCTTCCGGCACGCTAAACACATTTGTTCTATCTATTGTGTGCAGCAAAGACGAAATATTTTTTAATTCCCCTGATGGAGTTTCTTCGTTTTGCCCTGCTTTTATTCTGTGTAAAATTGAATCCGCTAACAAATCAAAATACCCTTCCGGTACTTGCATCGGATTTGGAATGGTTATATCCTGTACGATAGACAATTTATCATCCACTGGTAATTGAGACAAAAATGTGTTTTCCAACTCCTCAAAATAACCAGACGGAACTATATAAGGATTTACCTTATCCATCTGACTTAGCAAGGGACTGATTTCCTTTAATTCGTTTAATATTTCAGCATTTCCTGACATTTCACCTATTGAGACTAATCAAAATGTTAAAAGTTTAACTATTTAATATAAATTCTTCAATCTTTTTTGCTGCATGAAAATAGCTGGCTTTCAAGGCTCCTTCGCTGGTTTCCAGCACCCGACTCATTTCTTCATAAGGCATTTCGTCGTAGTATCGTAAATTGAATACAATTCTTTGTTTTTCAGGAAGTTGCTGAATTGCTAATTGCAACTTCCATTCTAATTTATTTGCATCAAAATGGCTATCTGCCTTAATTCTGTTGCCTAAGCCAAGTTGTTCACTATCAATAGATACAGAAGTTCTTTTTTTCAGCTGTTCCAAAAAAGTCAAACATTCATTGGTGGCTATACGGTACAGCCAGGTATAAAGTTGGCTGTCTTTCCTAAAATTTTCCAGTCCTTTCCAAACCTTAATAAATACATTTTGCAAAATATCGTTTGCATCCTCATGTTCTACAACCATCCTTCTTATATGCCAGTATAATCTTTCCTGGTATTTACGGATGATGGCGGTATAAGCCTTTTCTTTGAACACAGGGTCACGGAATTCTAACAATAGCTCTTTATCGTCTTGGTAATTAGCCATGAAGCAGGTATTAGGTTAATACTAAAATAAAGAATCCGGTTCATAAGACTGGAAAAAGTTTGCAAGGTTTGAAATACTACCTGGAAACATATTTATTTAACAAAAAACCGCTTCAAATTATGTTATGAAGCGGTTCTAAAATTTCAACGGGTTTGAGAATTAATGGGCTTTTCTGGAAATAACTTTCTCAGCTGCATCCACTATATTCTGTGTATCCAATCCATATTTGGTCAGCAATTGGGCTGGTGTACCACTTTCTCCAAAAGTGTCATTGGTTCCAACATATTCCAAGGGGATTGGAAAGTATTTTGATGCAACCTGCGCAATCGTATCGCCCAGGCCACCAATAATATTATGCTCTTCTGCTGTTACAGCACATTTTGTTTTTCTTATAGATTTTATGATAGCTTCCTTGTCTAAAGGTTTAATAGTATGCACATTTATCACTTCAACACTCAATCCTTTTTCTTCCAGGATACGTCCTGCTTCTATCGCTTTCCAAACCAAATGCCCGCAGGCAAAAATGGATACATCTGTTCCTTCTGAAAACTGCTGGACTTTCCCGATTTTAAAATCAGCCTCGTTTGTGAAAATGGGCCATGATGGACGTCCAAATCGCAGGTAAACGGGGCCCTGATAATTAGCAATAGCCTTGGTTGCTGATTTTGTTTGGTTATAATCGCAAGGTACAATTACCGTCATGCCGGGCAACATTTTCATTAACCCTATATCTTCCAGCATCTGGTGGGTAGCCCCATCTTCACCTAATGTTAACCCTGCATGCGAAGCACATATTTTTACATTCTTTTCAGAATAGGCCACGCTTTGGCGAATCTGGTCATATACACGTCCTGTAGAAAAATTAGCAAAAGTTGTTGTGTAAGGAATTTTGCCGCCAATGGTTAATCCGGCTGCAATACCAATCATATTCGCCTCGGCAATACCGCACTGTATAAATCGTTCGGGAAATTCTTTAATAAAATTGTTGAGTTTTAACGAACCCGCTAAATCCGCTGATAAAGCTACTATGTCCGGATTATTTCTTGCCGCTTCTACTATCCCATCCCCAAATCCACTCCTCGTGTCTTTATTGCCTGTAGAACGAATATCTTTTAAAGCCATTATAAATTGATTAATAATAGTCGCAAAGTAAATGGAAAGTTTTGAGTTTGCAGACGAGAGTTTTTAGAGATTTTTGCACATTATTTTTCACAAAATAAAGGCCTGCAAAGGGCAAAATTATTAACATTGGCCTAGAAAACGATACGTAGTTAATTTTTCTCTGGTTTTTGCTCTCCATACAGGGTTTCATCTTCTTCTAATCTTTGCTCCCAATCCCAAGCAGTACGCATCATATCTTCCAAAGAATATTTTGTTTGCCAGCCTAATTCTTTTTTAGCTTTATCGTTATTAGCATAAATAGCCACAACATCGCCTGGGCGTCTTGGGCCAATGGTATAATTCAATTTTACACCACTCACTTTTTCAAAAGCTTTTATGGCCTCTAGCACCGTTACACCATTTCCGGTACCCAAATTAAAAACTTCGCAGGCACCTTTATTTCTTTTTTCAATTAAATAGTTTAAGGCCAACGTGTGTGCATGTGCTATATCACTTACATGTATATAATCACGAAGACAAGAGCCATCTTTCGTCGGGTAATCATCACCGTGTACCTGCATACTTTTAAGTTTACCAATAGCAGTTTGTGTAATAGCAGGAACAAGATTAGCCGGCTTGCCAATAGGCAACTCCCCTATCAAACAACTGGGATGCGCACCAACAGGATTAAAATAACGGAGTAAAATGGCTTGCGCATGCGAACTTTTAATAAACTCGCTCACGATTTGCTCTCCCATTTGCTTGGTATATCCATATGGCGACACTGCCGGCTTAGGTGGCGTGCTTTCTGTTACCGGTATTTTATCCGGATTACCATAAACCGTGCAGGAAGATGAAAAAACAAAATAAGGAATATCAAATTCTTCCACGCACTTAAGAAGATTAATTAATGATACAAGGTTATTTTCAAAATACATTAACGGATTTTCTACCGATTCGTTTACTGCTTTAAATGCAGCAAAGTGGATGATGCCCTCTATTTCTGCATTTTCCATAAAAATAGCATGGGTATCATTATAATCACACAAATCAACTTTATAGTTTTTTATGGTCTCACCTGTAATTTTTTCAACGCCTTCTAAAATTCTTTCGGAGGAACGAGAGTTATTATCTACTGAAATAACTTCGTATCCGCTTTCAATAAGATCAACAATGGTGTGTGAACCGATATAACCACATCCCCCGGTTACTAAAATTTTTTTCATTCGTATTTAATTTATTCAATTACGCTCATCAAATACTGGCCATAACCGCTTTTCATTAATGGTTTAGCCATCTGCAATAGTTGTTCTTTGGTAATAAAACCTTTCCGATACGCAATTTCCTCAATACAAGCAATTTTTATCCCCTGGCGTTGTTCAATCACCTGCACAAATTGTGATGCTTGCATTAATGAATCAAAAGTACCGGTATCTAACCAGGCAGTTCCCCGATCTAACACGCATACTTTTAATTTCCCTCTTCGTAAATATTCTTTGTTTATGTCTGTTATTTCATATTCACCGCGGGGAGAAGGTTTCAAATTTTTAGCAATTTCTGTTACCTCGTTATTGTAAAAATACAGCCCGGGTACAGCATAATTACTTTTAGGTTTCTCTGGTTTTTCTTCAATAGAAATAGCCTTCATATTTTTATCAAACTCCACTACCCCATAACGCTCGGGATCGCTAACATGATACGCATAAATAATTCCGCCCTCCGGTTTTGCATTAGCTTCCAACAACTGGCCTAACCCACTTCCATAAAAAATATTGTCGCCAAGCACCAATGCTACATCTTCCTTACCAATAAAATCAGCGCCAATAACAAAAGCCTGTGCTAACCCGTTAGGAACCTCCTGTTCTGCATAGGTAAAATTTAATCCTAATTGGCGACCATCTCCAAACAGCTTTTTAAATCCCGGCAAATCCAATGGAGTGGAAATAATTAAAATATCTCTGATGCCCGCCAGCATTAAAATACTTAATGGGTAATAAATCATAGGTTTATCATATACCGGCATAATTTGTTTGCTGATAGCATAGGTAATGGGATGTAGCCTAGTGCCTGAGCCTCCTGCTAAAATGATTCCCTTCATTTAAAACTTATTTTGAGCAAAGATGAATAAAAAAAGTGGATGAAATACATCACCCACTTACTTAATATGTTATGAAAGTTATTAATTACAAAAACAAGTTTACAATCCAGTAAAGGATTGCAGCTAAAATTCCACTTACCGGTATCGTTAATATCCAGGCCCATAATAAGTTGGTAGTAACACCCCAACGCACAGCGCTTAACCGCTTGGTTGCTCCTACACCAATGATAGAACCGGTAATGGTATGTGTAGTGGAGACAGGAATTCCCATTTGCCCGGTAAAGAACAATGTAAAAGCACCAGATGTTTCTGCTGCTACACCTTCTAACGGAGTTACTTTTGTAATCTTGGTTCCCATTGTTTTCACAATTTTCCAACCGCCACTCATCGTTCCTATACCAATGGCAAGATAACAACTGATGGGCACCCAGGCTGGAAGCTGACCAAATTCCTGTATAGTGCCGCTGGCTATTAAAGCAGCGCCAATTATTCCCATTACTTTCTGAGCATCGTTTCCGCCATGTCCTATACTAAATGCAGCCGAACTAAATAACTGTAATTTCTTAAACATGTTGGCGATATTGTAAGCTGACGGTGTTTTAACTTTTTCACTATACAGGTAAATCAACGAAAATAAAATAGAGGTAATAACTATACCCCATACAATTACCGAGTTATCAGCTTTCTCAATGTCCTTTCGGAATGATTTTTCAATATTAAATTTCAAAATCTTTGCATTCACTTTAGCTGCATTTTCCGGTTTAATAGGATAAATTTTATTTATGACTACGATAGTACTGTCTAAACTGATTTTTTTATTAAGGTACAGTTTAAGTGGTTCTTTATACTTTTCTGTTAATTCCTTGGCCTCATCGTACTCTGCTTTTTTATGAGAGTTTGATGGTGCAGATGCTTCTAAAACAAGAAAGTCGTTGGCATTTCGTACATCATCTTTTAATTTACTCACTTCAACTTCTTTAAGCCATCCTTCTTTGTAAGATTTTTCCGCAATCGGGCCGGCACCGGTTTTATTATATTCTTCTATCAAAGGTTTTATCTTATTATAAATAACCAGTCCCTTTTCAAGTTTGTCTTTGGCAATACTTACCGCTGCCTTGGCTACACTATCTTTCGGAGAAGCTTTGGCTTTTAATTCAGCTGCCGCCACATCTTTTTTGTATTTATCAACTTTTAAAAACTTCTGTAAATTTTCATCCATTTTATCATGCTCAAATTTGTCAAACAACAGCACTGAGAAAAAAGTGGCCGCTGCAATAATAGCGATACGTGCCCACACATTACGCATAATCGTAACCACGGTAATAAAAATGGAAATGATCATGCCTATTAAAGGAGCCAAAAAAATGAAAAGAATAGTTTTTAGAATTGTATCGCTTTCTACAATTTTTCCCCATGACAAACCAAACCCGTGCTGTGTGATTGCATGAGCAATAGCCGCTCCGGCAAAACCACCGATAAGTGTATGAGATGATGAAGAAGGAATACCATACCACCAGGTAAGCAGGTTCCAGAAAATAGCAGCTAATAACCCTGACAATATTACCGGCAGGGTAATAAATTCTTTATTTACTGTTTTACTAATGGTATTAGCTACGGCATGATCTTTAAAAATCCAATAAGCCACAAAATTGAAGATAGCCGCCCACAAAACAGCCTGAAAGGGAGTTAACACTTTTGTAGAAACAACAGTAGCAATTGAATTGGCAGCATCATGAAAACCATTAATATAATCAAACAATAAAGCCAGTATAATTATGATGATGAGTAATGTCATAGAGGTAATTTGATAATTCAGTAATGGGACATCGGGCAAATGTTATTTTCACTTTTTCGAAACTGTACAACTTTAATCAATTAGCGTATCATTAGAAACTTACGCGTATTTTACAATTATTGATTCAATTACATTTGCAGCATCTTCACATTTATCTGTTACAATTTCCATTACCTGGTAAATTTCTCTTTTTTTAATTACTTCCTTGGCATCCGGTTCGGTTGCAAACAATCTTTCAATGCTCATATCAAAAATATCGTCCCCCTGGTTTTCTATACTGTTAATAGTTACCAAAGCATCTGTTATCTGTCGCATATTTTTCATATTGCGAAGCTCCACTACGGCTTTATAAACCTGTTCACAACCGTGTGCAATCAAATCGGCCATTTTTTGAATGCCAATATCATTAGGATTAACCCGATAAAAATTTATTTTTTTTGCTGAAGAATAAATATAATCAGCAATATCATCCAGGGCCGTAGCCAGGTAATGAATATCTTCTCTGTCAAAAGGTGTAATGAAGTTTTTACCAAGTTCAGTAAAAATTTTATGAGTAAAATCATCGTTAATATGTTCCATGTCCTCTATCTCCTTAATCAACTTACTTCTTACCTCAATATCTGGTTCATTTACCACCTCCTTTAATTTATTTCCCATTTTAAATAGTGTGGATGCTACATCTTCAAATAATTGATAAAACACCCTGTCTTTGGGTAAAAAAATCCTTAATAGGGAATTAAAAGCCATAGAAAAAAATTTGCGCAAAGTTTAGGCTTTTAGTGGGTTTATATACCATTCTGCAAATTGGTAATAATTTCTTAACATAGGGGTAATATAAAAATGTTATTCCTTTGCAGCGCTTAAGGAAAAAAATATGAACAATCCACTTCGTCCCATCCTCGTAGGAGCTGCCCTGCTTCTTATATCGTTTAGCGGAAAATCTCAATTTTTAATGGATATGATTGATACCACAAAAGAATTGGGAAAAGGATTTTTAAGTTTATATAAAAAATTTGACCATGTGAAAATCAGTGGCTATATACAACCACAATTCCAGGCAATTCAGTCTAAGGGAGCAAAAAGTTTTAATGGGGGAGACTTTCCTGATAACACTAATAACAGGTTTCTGCTACGACGTGGACGTTTACGTTTTGATTATGTTCGTTTTAACAATAATCAGCCACAACTTCAATTTGTTTTTCAATTTGATGGTACTGAAAGAGGTGTTTTTATACGTGATTTTTGGGGAAGAATTTATGAAAACAAACTTCAAAGTTTTTCAGGTACTATAGGAATGTTTGCCCGTCCGTTTGGCTATGAGTTAAATTTATCTTCTTCGGATCGTGAATCGCCGGAACGAGGAAGAATGAGTCAAATATTATTGCGAACGGAACGTGATCTTGGAGCTATGATAAGTTTTGAGCCAGCCAAAAGCGGACACCCATTAAGAAATTTCCGTTGGGATTTAGGAGTATTTAACGGTCAGGGGTTGACGTCTCCAGTGGATTATGATAGTTATAAAGATATCATCAGCCGCATTGCATTAAAACCCGTTCATCTCAGCAAAAAAACATTGCTAAGTGCGGCAATCGGAACTTTACAGGGTGGGTGGATAGAGAAAGACTCAACTCGTTTTACTATTAATACCATTAATGGTAACAAAACTTTTGCAGGCATAAAATCAGGTGCAAATGTGGATAGCAAGGCCCCTCGCAAATATTATGAAGCAGATGCCCAGTTAAAGTTTCTAACCAAAGCCGGTGCAACTGAATTAAGGGCTGAGTACTGGTGGGGAACACAGAGTGCTTCTGCATCAACTTCCGAATCGCCAGGTACTTTATTAAAGGAACCGGTTTATGTACGCCAGTTTAATGGGGCTTATTTTTATCTTTTACATAATATTTTCAATACACATCATCAAATAGGTGTTAAGTATGATTGGTATGACCCCAATTCAAAAATCAGTGGAACAGCTATCGGTAAAAACAATAATTTAAACTCAACGGATATTAAATTTTCAACACTTGGGTTTGGCTATATCAATTACATTAACGAAAATCTCAAGTTGGTTTTATGGTATGAAATTGTTACCAACGAAAAAACAAGTTTTTCAGGTTTTACTTCCGATGTAAAGGACAATGTATTTACTTTCCGTTTGCAATTTAGATTTTAGATAACAATAAAAAATCATCCCGGTTCAGGCTCTAATTTTGCAATATAGATAAAGCAAAAAATGCCCCGCCGGGGGCGGAGCATCGGGCTTACTTGCTTAAGGAAAACCCTGAACGATCCAGAAAAGAATTTAATTATTGAGGAAATCTCGTCCAACCTTTATACCAGGTATCATTGGTACCCACAGCTCCTCTGTAAGATACTGCGGTAAAACCCGTTAGTTTAGGATCTGAATAATCAATACCGGCATTTAATACTGCTGACCCGGGCAAAGGGGAGAAGTCCGGATTTGTGTAATTAAAAGCACCTGCATATCCTGCGTCGGCCGTGGTTGCCAAAGTAGTATTTTTTAACTCTGGCATATTATACCAGTTTGTGAAATCGGTTAACGTCCATCCCGTGGGAGCAGAACTACTAGCGCTGTATTTTAATGGTGTGGAACTACCCGCAATTATATTACCAGCCCATTTTAATGTATTATCAGAAGTAATGTTCAAGTCGGTAGGTCTTCCGGTTGAAGCATCAATCAGTAAACCAGTAGGCCATCCCAAAAATACTGAGTTAAATACCGATAGGGAGGAATTACGACGTATTTGTGCTGCATTCCTAAATAAGGCATTACCCATATTTGTCAAATTTTGACGTGGTCCTACCAATGTAATATTAGCAAATACCGCTGCCGTTCCGGGTGTTAACATGGATCCGGCTGCGTCGTTATCACTTTCAAAACCATTACTTCCACTCACATCTGCAATAGCAGAATCGCGAATACCAATGCCAAATTGTACTTTACCATTAAAACCATTATCCGTATCAAATTCATCATCCAGTCCTTTATAAGCAATTAAGTGATCACAGTTAACCGTACCACCAAACCACTCAAAGCTGTCATCAGCAGCATATAAAACTTCTATATACGATATTTTGGTACCACGCCCTACCGCGTACATGCTTAGCCCATTTAACTCTTTATCCGGCAGAAAAGCATACCCGGCATATTCAATACGTACATATTGTAATGTACCGCTATTATCATTATCATCAGCCCCCCCATACAACCCATACCCATCACCGTTGTTTATTCCGCCCTCCGCTTCACCTAACCCACTGGTTCCATTAAAAGTTGCATTGGTTTTAGCACGACCCAATAGTACAAGCCCTCCCCAATCTCCAGCTTTTGGCGACGTAAGTTCGCTACTGGTAAAAACTATCGGTTTATTAGCCGTTCCTTTTGCCTCTATACGACTTCCTCTTGTTATTATAAGAGCTCCTCTTGAAGATTTATCGCCTAATATTGTTGTTCCGGCTTCTATTGTTAACACAGCCCCATCTGTTACATAAACAATTCCTCTCAATAAATAAGTATTACCTTCTCTTAAAGTAATATCGCTTCTGATAACTCCTGATAGAACAGTATTTTCAGAAGTAGGCGAATTAACTACCGTTCCGCCATCAACTTCAATCTTACGACAAGAACTTACTAATAACAGAAGTATCAAGACCTGTGCAACAATTTTGTTCATAATGTTTGTTTTAATATTTTAAAAAATTATTTTATTTAATGTTGTATGAAAAAGAAAAACTAATATTAGTACCATATATCCGCCGGATCGCTGTCACATCTTTAGTTAAAATAGGTTCGCTACTACTTTTATCTAGTTTTTTATTACCATTTAAATCATGGTAGAAATAAGCCGCCTCATTGAGTAAATCGGAAAGATTAAGTTTTATTTCCCCTTTCTGTTTAAATAATTTTTTTGACAATTGTAAATCCAGGATAGACCTTGGATTCTCCCATATTTCGGGTACCCCTACACCCGTAGCATTATTAATGTTGCCGACAAATAAAATTCTCCGACCTATTCGATTGAATAATAAAGTAGAAGTAAACCCTATTTTTTCAACATCATATTGAACACCTAAATTGATTAGGTAAGGACTTTGTCCCTGCATCGGGCGGTTTAGGTTAAGCCCGGTGACACGATTATAGATGTAACTGACATTTCCGCTAATTGTAAAATTTTTAAAAGCTTTATTATAATCCAATTTTTTTCTAAACTCAAGTTCAATCCCATAACTGTTTGCTTTATCAGCATTCTGAAAATTAAAAGTATTGCTGCTACCGGCCCCGGATACATTAAAATAGAGTTCTATAGGCCTTTTAAAATTTTTATAAAAAACTCCAAGAGTTATCAACTCGCCGGACCTGGGATACCACTCGTATCTTAAATCTGCGTTAGTAATTTTAGTACGTTGCAATGTTTTGTTTCCTATAACAGTTGCCCCCAGTTCAAAATCGTAAAAGGCAAAATTGCTCAACTCACGAAATTCGGGGCGAACAACCGTTTGGGAACCGGATAAACGTAAATTGGTCTTTCCATTTAGTTTGTATGTTACATTTACACCGGGTAAAAAATCTATTACTTTCGAAGCTACATGTCGTGGGTCAGACGTTTTTAAACTTCCTACTACCTGGTCAAAACTTTCGTAACGAACACCCCAAACAATCCGAAGTTTATCTGTAAACTGGTTATCAAGCTGTAAAAAAGCCGCATTTAAAATAGTATTGGCAATATAACGGTATTGGATACCCTCCAATTCACCAAAAACAATACCCCCATCTTTTCCGGTAATATTTTCGGGGGCAAATATTTTATCGGGAGATTGCTTTACCAGTGTTCCGCTATTGTCTCTTTCTATTTGGTAATAAAACGGGCGACTATCAAATAACCTGTCTTTTACCTGAAATAAGTACCCGGCTTTTATGGTTTGTTTGTTATCAAATAATAAAAATGTTTTGCTTAAATCTCCTCCGGCATTATAAATGTAATCGCTGAGAAAACTATAAAACCGGCTTCCCGATTTCTGGGAATTACCTCCTGCCAGTAATGCCAGGTATGGGGCTCCGGGCTGTGTATCGTCCTGGTAATATTGCAACCGACGCTGATCGGGTATGTACTGATCAAGAATATTAAAACTTCCGAACCATTTTAATTTTAAACCGCCAATGGCAAGGTTATGTTCACCTAATGCCTGTGTATTGAAAAATGTATTTTGCTTAAACCCTAATTCGGTTGCCCTAATAGGTACACCAACACCGCCACCCAAAATATAATCCAATCCGGTTCGGTTAAGTACATAATCTGTTGAATTAATGTTGAGGATGTTTTTAAAAGATATTTTATTGCCGGCATTTAATTGTATAGTAAAATTTGCCAGTAATCCTGCTAATACATCCTGGTTATATTTTTCATTCTGATAAAAAAAATCTTCCTTTGATCCGGCTCCGGGAATGAACAAGTTACTATAGCTAACTCTTTTGTTACTTTTGTTATAAGTCAACGCCAGAATACCACCCGTTTTTCTTCCAAAGATTTTTGTATTAAAACCACCGCTTATTTGAAAAGTAGCATTTAAAGGTGCATTAACATTATCTGTTGTCCAAACATTTTGAAATTTTCGTCCATACGCAGCCTGCTCTTCCTGGCTTTTAATAGCGGCAAATTTACTTTTAGTGGGCAGGTCTGCTGGTAATGCCCTGAAACCATCATCAATACCCAACCAGTCTGCTTTACCACCTTTATATGTATAAAAATCATTCCCGATTGTTTGTGTATTAAACCCTGTTCCTAACTGTATATTAATAAATCCTTTGGCAGGAATATCTTTTGTATTTACCTGCACCAGCCCCCCCGCCCATTCACCCGGTAATTCCGGAACAAAGGCTTTGTTTATAATAATGTTATCAATTACAGCCACAGGAAAAATATCAAAACTGAACGTTTTGCGATCGGGTTCGGTACTGCTCAGTAATACACCATTTAGCATTGCCTGGTTGTAACGATCGGCTAAACCCCGAACTACTAAATATTTCCCTTCCTGGACAGATGTACCGGGCACACGCTTAAGTACCTCACCGGTATTTTTATCAGGAGAACGGCGAATAATTTCTGCACTCATTACCTGCGCCACTACTGGTGAAGAACGCTGATAAGAAAGTAACGCATTAATTGTCTCTTTTTTGGGAGTTGATTTTACCACTACCTCCGTTTCCGTTCTGGAAGCAGTTTCCATAGTTATATCCAAATAAATAACCTTGTTAGCTACCACTTCTACATTAGCCAACTCTTTGGTTTTATATCCAACGGAACTAACTTTTATAACGTATTTTTTCCCGGAAGCCAGGTTAAGCACAAATCTACCCTCTACATCGGTTGCCACTACCGTTTTATCTCCGCTTATTGTTATGGAAGCACCAATAACAGGGCCCCCGGATTTAACATCAGTCACCTTACCATCAATAGTTCCGGGTTGAGCAAAAACTAACACCACACTAAAAAAGAATAAAGCCAAGAATATTAGTCTTTTCGCCATATCGTAAAATTTGACGCAAAAGAACCACTCAAATATTATGGCAACTTTAACTCCATGTAAAGAAATTGTTTTATTTAGGTTAAGCCAATGTTACCTTCCATCCGACTATCTATGAATAATTTTTGATTTTCCTGTAAATTCTCATCAGAATATATATCCTTACGCATTTTTAAAGCAGTATTTTTGATTAAAATTTACTATCCCGTTGAGTAGTATAAAAAAGTTAGCCGGGCAAACGCTGTGGTATGGAGTACCTACCATTACCAGTAGGTTTTTAGGATATTTAATGAACATGGCCCTGCCTTTTATTTTTTCTCAACCTGCTAAAACAGCCGATCTTACACAAGTCTATGCCATTATTCCCTTTTTAAATATTTTGTTTACTTACGGTGTGGAAACAGCCTACTTTCGTTTTGCCCAGGATGAAAACAGACAAAAATTATATAGCACACTTTCTATTTCAATTTTTTTAACCACAATTGCTTTAACCTTTTTTCTTTTTTACTTAAAACCAGCAATTACAGGTACTGCAGGATTAGAAGAACACCCTGAATATATAAACTGGATGCTATGGATTATTTTTTTTGATACCCTTGCCACTTTACCATTTGCCAGATTAAGACAGGAAAACAGACCTCGTATGTATGCATTAGTGAGAATTGCGGGCATTATAATGAATATTTTAATTGTAACCGTTTTTATGGGTCTCTTACCCGCTTATCTGCAACACCACCCGGATAGTTTTTTTAAATACCTGTATAATGAAAAAACAGGTATAGGTTATTATCTTATCGGGAATTTATGTGGCAGCATCCTTACCTTTCTCCTGCTATTTAAAGAATTTAAAGAAATAGATTTTTCGTTCGATAGCAAATTGTGGAAAAAGGTAATAATGTACAGTTATCCGCTAATTATTGTAGGGTTGGGAGGAATGATAAATGACATGCTGAGTCGTTTAGTTTATCAGCATGTAGTGGATTTACCGGCGGAAGAGGCCAAACACCAACTGGGTGTTTTTGCCAATATTTATCGGTTAGCCATTTTAATAACTATAATGATACAAGCCTTTCGCATGGCGGCAGAACCTTTTTTCTTTAATTTATCGGGTGACGAAAATGCTCAAAAAACTTATGCCAGGGTGATGAAGTTTTTTGTTATTGCCTGTTGCTTTATGTATCTCCTAATTGGTCTTTACCTGGATGTTTTAAAATGGGTCATCACCCTACGTTCTCCGTCTTGGGGAGAAGGAATATACGTTGTCCTTATTTTAGCATTAGGCAATATATTTCTGGGTATTTATTATAATCTCAGCATTTGGTATAAACTCACCAATAAAAACTTATACGGTGCCGTTATTACAATAGGAGGAGCTGTTATTACCATTGCGTTGAATATACTGTTAATTCCCCGTTTTCATTACCTGGGGGCTGCTATTGCTACATTTTGTTGTTATTTATTTATGATGGTTACAAGCTACCGGTTTGGACAAAAATATTATCCAATTCCTTATGCTAAAAAGAAACTACTGGCTTATTTGTCATTAACGGTTTTAGTTGTCCTGCTGCACAGGAGTATATTGTTTATTTTTCCCAATCTTATTTTCAGCATAATTAGCGGAACAGTTTTGTTCATATCGTTCTTCTTGCTTGTAATAAGAATTGAAAGGAAAGAGTTTCAAAAACTACCTGTTGTTGGAAAATATTTAGTTCACCGGTAAAAACCCTCTGCTATCATTCTTTCCACATTATCTTCCTCAACCGAAACAGCAAATTTTCTGTTAGTCGGACATATACAGGCCCTGCAGATATACGAGCCATCCGGAAGAGACAGGCTTGGTGAATAAATAATAATACCTCTGTCCTTAAAGTATGTAACCATATTTTGAATAGTTTCTGTATCATTACTACCATAACCCCATTTATCGTTACATTGGGTTTGATAATAACGCATTACCACTTTTTTTTCTTTTGTACATGAAAACAGTGCAATGAGTAGCACCAATATGAAAATACCCTTTTTCATAATTTCCTTTTCTTTTTTGACCACTGATTAAGCAAAACCGTTGCGTCAAAAATTGTTAAACTAAAAAAGAGTTATATTTTTTTTCAAAACCAATTGTAGTAGGATTACCATGTCCGGGGTACACAACCGTATCGTCTGGCAAAACAAATAACTGTTCTTTTATGCTTTTTAATAAAGTTTGATGGTTGCCCCCTGGTAGGTCTGTTCTGCCAATACTCATATAAAATAACACGTCTCCCGCAACTACAAAATGCTGCTTTTTACAATAAAAGCATATACTCCCTGGCGAATGACCTGGTGTAAATATTATTTCCAATTCATCTTCTCCCAGGTAAATTTTATCTCCTTCATTTAAATAAACAAGGTCTCCGGTGTAATTATCAAATGGCAGGTTCCACATCAATCCTGCGGTGGGGGCATAATCCAATACCGGTTTTTCTTTTTCATGCAGGCAGAGTTTTAAGGCATATTTCTCAGATATAAATTTATTGCCAAATACATGATCCAGATGACAATGGGTATTTAGCAGCATTTTTGGCACCAACCCTTTATTTTGTATAAAATCGTACAAAACCTGCTTTTCTTCATCAAAATAGCAACCAGGGTCAATAACAATACACCCCCCACCTTCGTTAAAAAGCACATAGGTATTTTGCTGAACAGGGTTAAAAGGAAAAGTTTGAATGTTAAACATAATATAACAATTTTTGTACTAAGAAAATGATTTTACACATTACTCCGAATAGGCTAATTTTAATACCCAATAAATTTGGTATGGCAAATTATATGATTCATAGAATGCAGAAAAACATCTTATACTTTATTATTTCTTTGTTAGTCGTTTTACCAGGAATTTTAAAGGCACAGGTAAGTTCGGTAGAATTTGGTAAAAATCGTGTACAGTATAAAAAACTGAAATGGCGCTATTACCAAAGCGAAAACTTTAATATTTTCTTTGCTCAAAATGGTTTGGAGCTGGCAAAATTTGCGGTACAGGTAGCAGAAGAAGAACTACCGGATATTGAAAAGTTTGTTGAATATGGCTTGCAGCGTAGAGCAAATTTAGTATTGTATAACACATACGATGAGTTTCAGCAATCTAATATTGGATTGGGTATTGACTGGCAAACTACCGGAGGCATAACAAAATTAGTTAATAACAAGGCCATTATCTATTATACCAGCGATCATGCCCTGCTTCGCAAACAGATACGGGAAGCTATTGCCAGAATTTTAGTAGAAAATATTTTGTTTGGCGATGACATCGGCGAAATTGCCAGTAACCAGGCTTTGCTTGATTTACCCAAATGGTTAACTGACGGGTATATTGCTTACGCAGCGGAAAACTGGAGTACCAAATTGGATGATGAGTTAAAATCGGCCATGCTGGGTGGCGACTACAAAAACTTTTACCATTTTGCTTTTGATAGACCACTACTGGCAGGACATGCCTTTTGGAATTTTATAGAAGAAAATTATAAAAAGGAAAACGTAACCTATCTCCTTTATTTAGCACGTATTTATAAAAACCTAAATCAGGCAAGTGAACAAGTATGCAAAAAGAAGTTTAAAGATGTGATGGCCGAATTTATGCAGGTAACTCAAAAAAAATATTATGAAGATATCCGTGCCCGAAAAAATATACCGAAAGGACGATTAACCCTTTCGAAAGAGGTGACTAATAATATTGATTATATACGGTTTGAAGCCAATCCAAATGAAAAAAGCTTTACATACGCCTTTGTTGAATATAAAAAGGGCATATACCGCGTAATTCTTGTAGAAAATTTTGTTGGCAGAAAAGTGCTTTGGAAAAATGGGGTAAAAAATTTAGCAGAAGATGTAAATCCTAATTATCCCATTTTGGCCTGGGATCCCCGCGGAACAAGGCTTGCTGTAATTACAAATGATAAAGGGAAAATTAATTTTTTTGTTTACGATTTGCTTCGCCGGCTTAAAGTTGATAAACAGGTATTGAGCGATAAATTCGACCAGGTTCAGGATATGAAATATATGCTGGACGCCAATACGCTGGTATTTAGTGCGGTTAAAAATGGCCATTCCGACATATTTGTTTATAAAATACGGGAGCAGAAGCTGGAGCAAATTACAAATGATGTGTATGACGATATTGACCCTTCGTTTGCTGCTTTTCCTAACAAAAGCGGTATTTTATATTCTTCTAATCGCCCTTTCCCCGAGTCAATAAGCGCCGATACCGTTCTGCCATCAAAAAACCGCTATAATATTTTTTTAGTGGATAATTGGAATAAATCAGAATTTAAACAAATTTCAAAACTTACTGAAATCAAATTTGGAAATGCCCGCTTCCCATCCCAGTACAATACCAATCATTTTACATTTGTGTCCGATGAAAATGGTGTAGGCAATCGTTACGCAGGCTTTTTCCGTTCGAGAGCAGAAGGTATTGATACTATAGTTTTTGTAGGAGATGAAATACTGCGTAATCCTGAGGCGACTGATTTAGATTCTGCACTAAAAAGCTGGAACAAAGAAGAACCCGATTCTGTCAGCTATGTTGCTGTTACCTTCGACTCTACCTATACATTTCCCATTACTAATTATCAAAGCAGCCTGCTGGAATCAAGAATTTCCGGTGACAAAGGACAAGTAACTGAAGTTACCCGCCAGGGAGCCTACAAATATTTGTACAAACTAAAAACTGATGAAAATGTTTTAAGAAAACGGAATGTAAACGCCAGGCCAACTGAATATATTAAACGCTTATTACGGGCTGAACGTATATCCAAAGGTGAGGCGATACAATTGCTAAAAGAGCAGGCTGAAGATACTTTAAAACAAACCGATTTTTTCCGAAGTGAATTTGCAAATGAAAAAGCGGATTCAGTTACTGCTAAGGAGACGGATGCAGCAACAGAAGGTCTGAGTGAATCTGCAACTGCATTAAAAAAGTCCAAGCTATTTCCCTACATAAAGAAATTTTCCGCCGATTATGCTGTTGTAGGTTTTAATAACAACGTTTTAGTAAACCGATTTCAACCATATCAATATGGCAATGGGCCCATTCAATTAGCTAACGATAATGCTCTAAATGGATTATTGCGGGTTGGCATCAGTGATTTGCTGGAAGATTATAAGTTTATCGGCGCAATACGTCCTTCTACCGATTTAAAAGACAATGAATTAATGTTTAGTTTTTTAAATTTAAAACGGCGTTTGGATTGGGGATTGACATATTACCGGTCTTCTACTTCCAATGAATATGGCGAGTTTCTCGTTAAAAATACTACACTTATTTTTCCTGTTATTAAAACCCTAACCCAAATCTACCAGTTAAACCTCACTTACCCGTTTAATAAAGTACAGAGCTTACGATACGTTGGAGGGCTGAGGGTAGATAAGTTTATTCCCAAGCCAAGTTCTGATCAAGATGCTTCTCAAAGGGCCGAAACTCTTAAAGCAGGAGATACACTAACCCGGTTCGTTTTAAACAGAGTTGAATTTGTGCACGACAATACATTAAACCCGGCTATAAATATATGGAAAGGATTACGCTACAAAGTATATATGGATTTTAATGTAGAATTAGGCTTAAAAGAACAATTAACCTATAATGTAGGCATTGATGCCAGACATTACTTACAGATTTATAGAAATTTTATTTGGGCGGTACGGGGTGCACTTGATATTTCCTGGGGCACAAAAAAATTAATTTACTATTTAGGCGGTGTAGATGGATGGCTTACGTTTGGTAATAACATAAAATCAAACGGAGAAGAAAGATATTTTACAAGAGCTAACATGCCGGATCCCGATCAAGATTATGCTTATCAAACATTGGCTGTAAACTTGCGCGGTTATAAACAAAATGCAGCCAACGGAAACAATGCCTTTGTGCTTAATAGTGAGTTCAGGCTACCTGTATTTTCAACCTTTATTAATCGCCCTATCAATAATGCTTTTCTCCGTAATCTTCAAATAGTACAATTCTTTGATATTGGTACAGCATGGAACGGCCGTTATGACGATTTTAAAAGACCAACATTCCGATATACTAGCAATGGCTCACCGGTTACAGTATTATTAAAACAACCGGGCTTTGGACCATTTGTAGCAGGATATGGATTTGGCGCAAGAAGCACTTTGCTTGGTTACTTCCTTCGTTTTGATGCCGGCTGGCCAGTGAGCGGTTTCTTTAAAGGCAAACCACAGTTATATCTGGCTTTAGGGTTTGATTTTTAATATTAATTGAGAAAACATTTTGAAAGCCCCCAATTATTTAATTGGGGCTTTTTTATTTAACTGTTTTTCTCAGCCAACCATTTCCACCAAAAAGCCACGCAACTGAAGTACACAAAAAAGTTTATCAACGTATCGCTTACAGAATGTGAGTTGCGATCAATAACTATAAAAAACCAGATGTCAATGGCAACAGCTCCTGCCGTAATCAATAATCCTATTAAATGAACGGGTATGTATATCCACCCTGATTTTTTAAACCACAATGATTTCATATTTATAATTTTTAATTACTAATCATGAAGTATGCTTATATCCATTTATTAAAAATGAAAAACTGTTTCTAACGACGTACGTCTAAAAAATAAGTTATCTTAGTTTTCTATAAGAAATCAATAACCAAGCATTGGCACTTAAAACCAGCATTAATAATATGTAGGAAACTTTTTCGATTAACGTTCCTTTGAATTCTTCTATAATTCCATTATATAAAATCCAAAATACAAAAGTAACATTACCCATTATAGCCGGTAACCTGATTATAGAATACTCAATAATTTTTTTCATATATCAAAAATTTAAATCGGTTTTGACAGCTCTGCAGAAGATATATTTTGCTTTATATCGTTGAGTGATAAACCCAGTAATTGATACCATGGCCAGTTATAAATTTTGTTAGCCTTCTTACCCTTTTGATATGCTTTTAAAAAAAGAGACCAATATTCGGGCATTAAAAAAAAGCCGTACAAAACAGTAGATAATACAGGAAAGGACACATGGCCGTTACCAAGCATAAAACACTGCAGGCAAACTTCTCCCTCTTCGGTGGTATCATAATCAAGTAAAATATGTTTTATGTCGTGTTTTGCATAATACGGAAGTAGCGAAAGTTTTCTTTCTTCCAGATAAAGTATTAACGCTTTACCCATACTTCCAGAGGGAAATTTATGCAGTTCCCCGCTGGTATAAGGAAACCTCTCCGGCTTTCTGATAAGCTTTAAAATGGGCAGCGCTAAAGTATGTGTAAGAAATACCAATAATTTTGCCCGAATGCTTTTAATAAATTTATATATCATAAAAGTGCTTTGTAATACAGAGTATAAATGCAAAAAAAATTATTTCACTTTCTTTATTATTTGCTCTAAAGCATCAATATGCGCTTTAAACGCCTTCTCGCCTGCTTTGGTTACCTTATACGTTGTGTTTGTTTTCCTTCCGATAAATCCCTTGTGTACTTTTATATAACCGGAATCTTCCAAAGTTTTTAAATGCGAAGCAAGATTTCCATCCGTAACCCCTATTAGTTCTTTTAAATGGTTAAAAGCAACTTCCTCATTTACCAACAAAGCGCTCATAATGCCGAGACGGATGCGGCTGTCGAAAATTTTATTTAAGTTTTCTATCGGATTCCTCGTTCCCATTCTTTCAATAAAAATTAATTAACTCCTTTCATATTTATACCACATACAAATGCCATAAATAATATGAAATAATCCAAAACCAGTTGCCCAAAAATAAAGACCATAACTTATATACCAGCAATTAATTATACCTAAAGCGATATTAGCATAACCCAGGTATCGTACCTCTCCCAGTGTATATTTAGATCCATTAACTAACGCTAAACCATAAAATAACAAACAACCAGGCGCTATTAATCCATAAATTCCCATTTGTATCATTCGTAATAGAAAAAAGCCGCCTGCAACCATGGGGCCCAATACATTAATGACTACTCTTCGGGAAGCAACTCCCCAAATGGGAACGCCGGTTTTTTTACCACGTAAATAAGTAAATAAAAAAGCAAAGAAAAAAGCTGCGATAAAAGTAATGGCAGCAATAAAAAATAATTTACTATTTATGAAGGTTCTTACATCAAATACGCCATTTTCAATTTCTCTGTAATTGTAAAGAAGAAGTGACTTACCATTTTTTTCAATATTAGTATTTGCAAACCAGGCCCCTGTTAATGCACTAATACCGGCAAATATACCGCTCCACCCGCTTAAACTGATGAAACGGCTACTGCGTTCCATCATCTGCCTGATATCTTTTATAGAATCAATAGATTGTTGATAATCGTTCATAAAAAAGTACTTTGTATAACAAAGTAAATATACAAATTTTTATTCACCAAATATTTTTTAGGGGTTCCGGCTTGTAACTTTCTTACAACTGACGAAACAATAGGCGCTATTGATCGAAAAACAAGTTTTTGCAGTAGTATTACAGCCGGAGGTGGTTGGCGGTGTATGGAAACAGGCATCAAAAATTTATTCAAATTTGTACCAATAATTGGTACATTTTAAAAAATATTGTAAAATGAATAGAAATACGTCAATAACTCTATGAAGCTACCTTATTGAATTTATTCAAAGCAGAATATCAACTGTCAGATTAAGTCGAAACTAGTTCTGTTAATGCCTTTTTAAGTTTATTCCTTTATCTTTTTCGCATCAAATTCCCGGCCTGCCTGCCGCAGGGTGACACTTTGTATTTTACCTTTTTCATCTTGATTAAAGGTAAGCTGGGCTTCTACAACTTTATAATAAAAAACGTTTTTTAACTTTGGAAAGATAGGATATTCAGGCTGACCGGTTGCCTGCGCTGTCAATTGATTGTCTTGCCTGGAAATGGTAAGAATGAACCCAGGTGCAAGTTGGTATTGACCAACGTAGCCTTCGAGGGTTTCAGTATCCACGACTACTTCTTTTATTATATCACTAGCATTCACTCCTAATTCCTTTAACTTGTCAATAGCATTCTTATTACCCGGGTTGAGCGATATAGATTTCTTATAGCTCTCAATTGCCTTTTCTTTGTCGCTTTTCTTCATGTATGCTTCACCCATATTATAAAATGCATTCGAAGATTGAGGATATGCCTCTGCGTTGAGGCTGAACACAGCAATTGATTTTTCCATTTCACCTTTACGCAAATAATCATAACCTAATTTGTTCAATTGGTTTTCACTGAAATCATATTTATCACCTTGGTCTTTTTTTATGTCCCAATACGCTTTCACACTGGGTTCAATGCCCTGTGCATCTATCATGTTTTGTAATTTGATTGCGATAGAATTCTTTATTGGTTGCAAGGGTATTTTCGGATTTAATATGTGCATCCCGATATCATCTACACTTGTATTTGAATTCGATAAGACCACAACACCTTTTTCTCCTCCTTTTATGAAGCCGACAAATGCCCGGTATCCTCCTGTTCCTCCATTGTGCCAAATGATTTCTAACCCTGGAGAAACTATCTTATGCCAGCCCAATCCTACCATAGGGTTACCACCTTCCTCTCTTGAATTCCGATGTGACAACTGCATAGCAGGATACAGTTTACTTTTTATTATGCCCATGTTGACAGCCAAATACTTTAACATATCCACTGCAGTAGAACGAAAAGCGCCTGCACCAGCCAGCGTGGTGAAATCCCAATTCTCCACTTCGACACCTTCATTATGCCCCATGGCCAGATTGGCTTTCATTTTGGGTGTGAGAGTTATACGGGTATTGTAAAGTTTAAGAGGACTGGCAATGACATTGATCATCAACTTTTCATAAGTCAATTCCTTTTTTGTTGCCATGACATGACCGAGCAGGCCTGCGGCATAGTTGGAATATTCGTATTTCGAACCGATATCACGTGTGAGTTTATAAGTATTCAAAAAATCATATAACTGCTTTTCAGAATAATCTGCAAAGGGATTAGCGGGATTAGCTGGTTTGAAATTATCAGGCATGCCAGGCAAAGAAGACGTGTGATTGGCAAGATGAACCAGGTTGATAGACATTCCATTCCTTGTAGGTGCGGTAACTCCTGCCGGTAAATATTTTTGTAACGGGTCATCTAAATTCACCTCGCCTTTGATCACCATATCCGCCAATAGAATTCCCGTAAAAGTTTTTGTAATAGACCCGATTTCGAAAACGGAATACTCATTGACAGGCTCCATGCTCTTCTTTGATTTAACTCCGTAGCTATAGTAATGAGAACCGTCCGCATCAATAATACCAACCACGATCCCTGTGTTGATACCATTTTCTATACGTACTTTGATATTGTTTCTGACTTCTTCTGGTAGTGACGTTTGTGCATTGGCATCCCAGAAAAATCCTACCGCTAAAAATAATGTAATGACGAACTTTTTCATAAAGCTTTTTTTAGAATGATTTATTCTCATTAACTGTCAATTAATATTTGACTAATTAAGAATTCTCCAGTACACTGATGAGTTCATTAACTTTTGATATCCTTGGTAAAATTCCCTTTTTAGCTGCCCTTTTATTTAAGTAGTAAGTAACTACGGCCAATACAATATTAAGTAGCCCAATTTTTAGAATAGGTTTAAGTCTGCCGGTTATTCCAAAACCAAAGACGAATAACATGGTGAGCGCCACGCCCGGTAAAATGTACCAGTACAGTACACTGTCGAGAAGCCGCTTTTGAATAACAAGATAATCCCGCGTCTTGTGTAAATACTCGAGGTAGGTTTCTGTTAATGCGCCCGGTTTATGTTTTTTCGCATTTCTTAGGCGGATGGCAACGAACAGGACATACCCAATAATCAGGATTGAAGCTACTTTTGTTAAAAGGTATGGAATCGCATAAGCAGAATAAGCGAATACAGGAATAACCACGAGTACCGCAATTTGCTCTATTAAATCCCGATATTTTATTTTTTTGTGAAAATCATCGATGCTTGATTGAACACCGATCATTAAACGAGATTTTTCAAGCTTAATACGCTCCTGATTGGGAGACGATTGCCAGATTTTTATTAATTCTTTTTCCATCATACTATTTCATTTATACAAGTCAGCAACTTCATTTTAATTCGTTTGATCTTGACTGCCACATTGTTCTCTGTCAGGCCGGTGATATCTGAGATTTCTTTATAAGACAATTCCTCCAAATAAAGTGTCGTTATTGCCTTATCTGCATCGTTCAGTTTTTTTATACAGTTCCTGAGTTTGATTAATTGTTCATGTTCTTCATGATTCGTTTCATCATCGCTAATATTCTCTATCGCAATCCTGTCCAATTTCCTGAAGAGATCTCTTTTTTTTGTCTGCTTTGTATGCAGACGAAGGCACACATTGAGCGTAACTCTAAACATCCATGTGCTTAGGGAAGACTTTTTTTGAAAAGAAGGCATTGACTGCCAGATATTGATCAGTGCCTCCTGGAAAAGGTCTTTTTTGTCTTCTTCATCCTCAGCATAAACAGAACAAATCCTTAGCAGCTTCTGTTGATTCTGCTCTATTCCTGTTAAAAAGGAGTTCTCGAGATTTTGATCCATTTTAATGCTTTGGGTCTATCTATTTAGTTACAAGAGTTTTAAAAATATGACATAAATTCTACTTTATATTTTCTTATAAGGAACAATTAGTGTATAGGACATTCCGATAGTGGAGTTTATGAAACATGGACTGACAATTACATTGAACGAACAATAAAGTGTGGACTAAGCCGCCATCCGCTAATAGTGTGTCCTGTGTATATAGGTCTTAGCGAGGAATAACATTTAAAATTATTATTTCCCTTTGAAAGCAGGAGACAAACGTTGGCGTCGGAAGACAGTTTTTGCTTTTAAAAATTCATTAATCGTCAAGCCAAAAATCGTTGTATCCCATTTTAAGGCTTTTTAAACCTGCTTATTAATTATTTCACAAGCGATTTCTATTTCTTTATTGGTAATGGTAAGGGGGGGTGCAATACGCATGCAATTGGGTGCAAACAAAAACCAATCAGTAAACACACCTTCGGGCATTGAATTCAGACAGGCATCCACAATTTTTTTATTTTTCTCAAAACTGTCAAATTCAATCGCTAACCACAATCCTTTTGATCGGATTGACTTTATTTGGGGGTGGATCAACAATTGCCTGAATAATTTTTCTTTTTCCTTTACTTCATCAATTAACTTTTCATCCAGCAATACTTTCATTGCTGCCATACCGGCGGCACAGGAAACAGGGTGCCCGCCAAATGTTGTAATATGTCCCAGCACAGGGTTTTCTGTAAAGGCGTCCATTAATTTTTTATCGGCTATAAATGCCCCGAGCGGCATACCGCCACCCAGCGCTTTCCCCAGAAGCATAATGTCTGGGATAACCTTAAATTGTTCAAAGCCCCAAAGCGTTCCAGTTCGTCCAAACCCGGTTTGTATTTCATCTAGTATCAATAAGGCACCTGTTTTTTTACATTGTTGGGATAAGGCATTGAGCCATCCATTTTTGGGGGCAATAATTCCGGCTTCTGCCTGAATGGTTTCCGCAATCACACAGGCTGTTTGTCCGGTAATGGCATCCAGGTCTTCAAAACTATTATAATTCAAATGAAGTATATCGGGTAATAAAGGGCGAAAAGCATTTCGCCAATACTCATCCCCCATTACACTTAACGCTCCTTGCGTAGAGCCGTGATAAGAATTTTTAAACCCGATGATTTGTGTTCGCCCGGTAACTTTTTTAGCAAGCTTCATAGCTCCCTCTGTTGCTTCTGCACCGGAGTTGGTAAAGTACACAGCATTAAGGGAAGGAGGTAAATTATCGGTTAATAATTTGGCGTACTGCACCTGGGGGCTTTCTACTAATTCGCCATACACCATAATATGCAGATAGGCGTTTAGCTGCTGTTTAATCGCATCAATTACCCGGGGATGGCGGTGACCAACATTGCAAACGCTGATACCGGCAATTAAATCAATATACTCTTTACCACTTACGTCAAAAAGCCTGGAGCCCTCGGCCTTAACGATTTCCAATGCTACCGGTGTAGCAGAAGTTTGGGCAATATGTTTTAAAAAAAGTTCCCGTTGTGTCACAAGCAAAAGATTTCACTGCAAATAACGTAAAGAAATTCTATAATTTGCAGTGATAAGTAAGTGATTTATAAGAAGCAGCAACGTATGCGATTATACAAATTAATGTTCGGTTTTAAAAAGAGTTTACAGCGACAATATTATTAAAGGGGAGATATAAGAAAGGATATGGTAACAAGTTTGCTCCTGCAGATAATCTCAAAAACTTTATCAAAAATGGTTTACAAAATAAATTGTTTGGGTACTATGCTAATTTCTGATATTCATTTTTAAATAGATTAAAATCATGCAGCCAATCATTCTTCCGGTAAAAGGTGTTTTTCCAAAAATGGGTGAAAATTGCTATATAGCGCCTAACGCTACGCTGGTGGGAGATGTTGTAATGGGTAACGATTGTAGTGTTTGGTTTAATGCCGTAATAAGAGGCGATGTTAATTTTATAAGGATGGGCAATAAAGTAAACATACAAGACGGAGCTTGTATCCATTGCACTTACCAGCGATATGGCACAACAATTGGCAACAATGTTTCTATTGGTCACCATGCTATTGTACATGGATGCACTTTGCATGATAATGTACTTATAGGCATGGGAGCCATAGTAATGGATAATGCTGTGGTACACAGCAATACCATAATTGCGGCAGGAGCCGTAGTGCTGGAAGGAACAATTTGCGAAAGTGGAAGCATTTATGCAGGTGTGCCTGCCAAAAAGGTAAAGGATATTTCTGCTGAACTAATACACGGAGAAATAGACCGGATTGCCAATAATTATGTGAAATATGCAAGCTGGTTTAAAAATTCAAGAAAAACAGAAGACGATGAACAATAAAACAATACCTGCTTCGTATTTATATTGGATATATTTATAATAATACAATTGCGTTACAAAATCCAAGCTATGAATGCCAGACTTACCAAACTATTTACACTCACGCCGAATCTCAAATTAATCAGCATTATCTTTACGCAAAAAGGTTAGGTATCTTCTGTCAAACAGAGTTAAGTTTTGTATATGAAAAGAAGTGTTAAACTTATAAAGTATGCAGCGTTTATTTTCGTAATTGCGTCCTATGAATATGCTTGTTCACCTAAATATGGTTGTCCGAGTGATGGAAAGAATGTAGGAGCTGAAAAATTATTAAGTGGAGAAAAATTACCTAAGGTGAAGAAGTTTAAGTCCTGAGAAAACTAAACTCACATAATATGACCCTGACCCTGCGAACGGACCTCGGCTGTACCGAAGCAATTATTGAGGAGAATTGCGGATTCGATCGTTTTTACAAGGTTGCAGATATTTTGAGTAATGCACTCAAAATAAACTTCACCAACAAAATTGACGATTCCAACTCTTCTTATTGGGATTTTAGCTATAAGGGACAGCGGCTTACATTGCACTATGACATTTATAACGGTGTGTCTATTTTCCCAAGAAAATACCGTAATGCCGTTCGTAAAGACAATGAAGCTGTTGTTGAATTGGCTAATGTTCTAAAAAGCAAGGTTGCCTGATTAATTAATATGAATTGTCTTTAATAGACTCCAGAATGTTATAGTAACTTATGTAGCGTTCAAGATGAATTTTTCCTTCTTCCAAAGCGGCTTTAACTGCACAACCCGGCTCATTAATGTGAATACAGTTATTAAATTGGCATTGTTGCAATAAGTTTCTCATTTCAGGAAAGTAGTGCGAAAGTTCTTGTTTGGAAACATCAGTAAGTCCAAATTCCCTCAATCCCGGCGTATCAATAATTTTTCCACCAAATGGTAAATCAAACATTTCAGCAAATGTAGTTGTGTGCAAACCCTTTCCGCTCCACCCGCTTACTTCTTGTGTTTTTAAATCAAATTGGGGAAAAATGGCATTAATAAAAGTGGATTTCCCAACTCCTGAATGTCCACTCAGTAACGTTATCTTATTTTTTAATAATTTTTTTACCTCTTCCAGCCCTGTTTGAGTTTGCAAACTCATGGATAATACTTTATACCCAATTGCTTCATATATGCTCGTCCATTCTTCTAACTTTTGCTGCTCTTTTTTTGCATATAAATCAATTTTGTTAAAAACAATAATGGCTGGTACATGATATGCCTCACAGGTAACCAAAAACCTGTCAATAAATCCGGAAGAAGTTTTTGGCTCTTTTAATGTTGCAAACAACAAAGATTGATCAATGTTAGAAGCAACAATGTGTTTTTGCATTTTATGCGAGGGGGATTGCCGGATGATATAGTTTCTTCGTTTATAAATCCGGGTGATTGTTACGGAATTTTCCAGTTCGTTTTCTAATTCAACTTCCACCTCGTCGCCAACCGCAATGGGATTTGTAGAAGTAATTTCGTCATCAATTTTAAATTTTCCTTTAATACGGGCATTAAACGCCTTCCCCTCATTGTTTTTAACAATGTACCAGGAACCGGTAGATTTATAAATAATAACTTTCATTTGTTTAGATACCCGCTTGGTGATTAATACAATTTTTGCGAGCCCGATTTGTGCAGGCAAAAATAACCATCAAAATAGTTTGTAGCGAAAAACAACCAAATAATCCGAAATATTATTCCCCTTTTTAAAAAGAATCTGTGTAAGATAATCAGGGAAATTTTTTAAATACCGTATAACGAAGAATTATTTCGAGTGCAAGTATGGCGAGGGCTATAAGCACAAAGGAAGTAAACCGCTCTGTATAATTAGTATAAGTAGTTATTTCCACTTTAGATTTCTCCAATTTATCAATTTCTGAATAGATATTTTTTAACCCCTCATTATCTCTTGCCCGAAAGTATTTACCTCCTGTTTCTGTGGCAATTTCTGTAAGCAGCTTTTCATCAATATTTATTTTTTCGTTACTACGTATAGTACCCAGAATTGAAGACTCGGGAATAGGGGCATATCCATCCGTAGCCACGCCAATGGTATATACTTTTATATTCAGTGATTTGGCTATTTCTTTTGCTGTTTGAGGATCAATTAAACCCCCGTTGTTTTCCCCATCAGTTAAAAGAATAATTACCTTACTTTTTGAAGTACTGGTTCGAAGCCTGTCAACACTTGTTGCCAGCCCGGTTCCGATGGCTGTTCCATCTTGCAAAAAACCACTACGAAGATTCAGGATTTGTTGTTTAATAACTGCGTGATCGGCAGTAATGGGACATTGTGTAAAGCCTTCCCCGGAAAAAACAACCAATCCAATTCTGTCTGTCGGGCGATTATCTACAAAATTAGCGGCTACTTGTTTGGCTGCCTCCAACCGGTTAGGTTGTAAATCTTCGGCATTCATGCTACCGCTGATATCCAAACATAAAACAATATCTACCCCTTCTCCTTCTTTCCGTTGTTCATCATTTCGTGTTTGTGGGCGAGCTAATGCGATGATAAAAAAAACAAGTGATAGTAATCGTAAAACGAATGGCAGGTAGCGAAGCTCTGCTTTAAAACCCACCATTTCCTTAAACCCGCCGATAGAAGAAATGAGTAACGACGATTGAAGTTTTAGCTGGTTACGCCAGTTTAAGAAAACCAATACAGGTATTAATACCAACAGTATAAAAAACCAGGGATTTGCAAATTCCATATTATACTTTAATTACTTGCTTAAATTATACCCGCTTCTGTTTATTCAAAGTATTGATAATAGCTTCTATTTCATTAATTGCCGCAGAAGTTTCTTCTTTTCCCGGAAAATACGTGGCAAACTTTACCATATCGCACAAGTTAAATGTTTCAGTCAACGCAGAAAGTTCATTCGGCGTGATAAACTCTTCATCCAGTTTTAACAACACTTCGCTGCTGGTATCTTTAAAAGTATTAACCTTATTAGCTTTTAGTAAATATTGCTTAAATATATTTGTTAAATCCGAGTAAAGCAATTTGGCATCTTCCCTGTTAGCAACATTACGTTGCTTTAATCTTGCCAAAAAGGTTATGGCTTCATCATAGGGTGTAAGTTGGATGCCCGGAATTTCTGATGCTGGTTTTTTTACTTTTTTAAACTTTGTTTTGCGCAACAAGAAATACAAACCAACCAATGAAAATAAAGTTACGAATCCCAATGTCCAATACATCCAGGTTGTATTTACTTCTGTATCAATTATCGGCTTAATATCGTTAATCTGTGTAAGCTTGGTTGAATCATATCCCACCTTTATTTTTATTGAATCGGAAAAAACGGATTTTTTTGCAGGAATTTTTTTTGTAAGCAATGCTATTGGAGGCAATGCCCATGTACCTGAATCAAAACTGGTAAGTATAATTGTTTGAGATAAGTTTTTAACGCCATTAGAAACTACGGAATCAATGGAACCTCTATCAATAATTTCAAAATGTTTTATTGAGTCAGGTATGATAAAAGCGTTTGTATTAAATTTTTGGATAGAAAAACTAGCTGTAAGCCTTAATTGAAATTGTTCTCCAATTAATATTTCCGACTTATCAGTTGTAGCATTGGGTTTGGGTTGCGCTAAAACAGTTATTCCCATTAATACCGAATACCCAATTAAATAAAATTTAGAGTACTTCATTATTTGCTACGGTTAATAAAAAAATTTTGCAGCACTTTTACATAGTCTTCCCCGGCAGTCATGTGCAATAAATCTGCACCGGCTTTCACAAAAGCTTCTGTGCAGAGCTGATTACGTTTATGAAACTCCTGGTCATAATTATATTGCACTAATTTATCGGAAGTATCAATCCATTTTATTGCACCGGTTTCAGCATCTTCTACCTGCAGCAAGCCAACATCGGGCAGTTTCATATCCATTTTATCGTAAACCTTTATTCCAATAACATCGTGTTTTTTGGCAGCTATTTTTAGCGCCTCTTCATAACCTTCATCCATAAAATCGCTCAGAATAAATACAATGCTTTTGCGGCGGGCTGAATTATTAAAAAATCGAATGGCCTCTTTAAGATTTGTGCCTCTTTTTTGGGGTTCTTCCGTTAACAATTCCCTGACAATATATAAAACATGCTGTTTGCCTTTTTGTGCTTTTATATATTTTTCAATAACATCGCTAAAAAAAACAGCTCCTACCTTATCGTTGTTATTAATAGCAGAAAAAGAAAGCACAGCACAAATTTCTGTAATCAAGTCTTTTTTACGTTGATAAACAGTTCCGAATAAGGAACTGGCGCTTATATCAACCAATAAAAAAACACTCAGTTCCCTTTCTTCCTCAAATACTTTACTGTATGTATGCGACATTCGGGCAGACACATTCCAGTCAATAAACCGTATATCATCACCTGGCTGATATTCTCTTACCTCTTTAAAACTCATACCTCTTCCTTTAAAAGCCGTATGGTACTCCCCTGTAAAAAGATGATTGGTGAGCCGTTTACTTTTAATTTCCAACTCCCGCACTTTCTTCAATATTTCTTCAGTTGTCAGCATTATGGAACATTGATTGCTTTTAATACTTCATCAATCAACGCTTCGGCATTTATATTTTCTGCTTCGGCTTCGTACGTTAAACCAATACGATGGCGCAATACATCGTGTGAGATACTGCGTACATCTTCAGGAATTACATATCCTCTTTTATTTAAAAAAGCATGGGCTTTTGATGCCAACGCTAAATTTATAGATGCCCTTGGCGAACCGCCGTATGCAATAAGCGGTTTTAATTTTTCTAATTTATACTTATCCGGCCAACGTGTAGCAAAAACAATATCAAGAATATAATTTTCTATTTTTTCGTCCATATATACCTGCCTCACTAAATCTTTTGCCTGAGATATTTCCTGTAATGCCACAACCTGCTCTACCTCGGGCTGCTGAATGGACTGCGTATTTTGGCGAATGATAAGCTGCTCCTCATTTTTTTGAGGATAATTAACGATTACTTTTAGCATAAACCGATCTTGCTGGGCTTCCGGCAATGGATACGTTCCTTCCTGCTCTAAAGGATTTTGAGTGGCCAATACAAGAAAAGGTTCTTCTAATTTATAGGACGATTCGCCTATGGTTACTTGCTTTTCCTGCATCGCCTCCAGTAAAGCGCTTTGCACTTTGGCTGGAGCCCTGTTAATCTCATCTGCCAAAACAAAATTGGCAAAAACGGGCCCCTTACGCACCGTAAATTCATTTCGCCTTTGATCGTAAATCATTGTTCCAATAACATCTGCGGGTAATAAATCCGGTGTAAATTGTATGCGACTGAATTTAGCATGGGTAGCTTGGGCAAGTGATTTAATGGCCAGTGTTTTGGCCAGGCCTGGCACCCCTTCTAACAATACATGGCCATTACTTAATAAACCAATAAGCAACCTGTCAATCATATAGGGTTGCCCAACAATTACTTTTCCTACCTCAGTTTTAATTCGGTCAGCAAAAGCCGCGGCTGATTGAATTTTTTCATTTAAAAGGCGAATATCCTCTGCAGTTCTAAGCATGAATAATAATTTATGAGTGCAAAATACAACGTCCGGATAAAAACAAATACTTTGCCACAAGCTTTCTGTACAAAAGATTGTTAACACAGTATGTAACTAAAACAGTTTATTTTTGCCCTCTATGCAAATGAGCGATGATTTGTTTGCGAGATGGGCAAAGCTGGAAAAAAACATGGTAAGGCGTTTTGGGAAAAAACCAGACCTGGATGCTATTTTATTTTTAATTGGGGTACAGGAGTTTGGTGAAATTAAATCCACTTTCACCAAAGAACAAAAGCAGGATTTAATGCATGTAGCTGTTTGCTCTTTATTATCGCAAAGCGGGTATTATGAGTTTGAAGGATTTGATAATGAGGGCTGGCCCCATTTCAAGCAATTAAAGCAAATTCCACCGATGAATCTTACCGATCAGGAAAATTTTATAAAAGACCACGTGTTGCTGTATTTTGAAAATAACGGGGTTTTAGATTCATAATAGTCAGTGATTGACATTTTGATAAGGATGGCATTATTTAATAACCAGGCTTTACAACACTAAAACAATTAATAAAATGAAGTTATTTTTTTACTTTTTACTTTTGGGTTTTATCCTTATTTCCTGTAATCCCAAACTTTCTAACGGGCTTCGTAAAAATGATTTGAAAAAGGATGTGGAACTGGTTACCACAATGGGCACTTTGGTAATTCGTTTATCTGATTCCACACCGCTACACCGGGATAATTTTTTAAAATTGGTGAAACAACATTACTACGATAGTATTTTGTTTCACCGGGTAATTAATCAATTTATGATACAAGCGGGAGACCCGCAAAGCAAAAAAGCTGTCGAAAGTATGAGGTTGGGATCGGGGGGGCCGGATTATACAATTCCGGCTGAATTTAAACCGACTCTTTTTCATAAAAAGGGAGTAATTGCAGCGGCCAGATCGGGAGATGATGTGAATCCTCAAAAAGCAAGTAGCGGAAGCCAGTTTTATATAGTACAGGGAAAAATATTTAGTGATGCCGGGCTCGACTCAGTAGAAACTTTTCGCTTAAAAGGAAGAAAATTACCTGCCGAACATCGCAGTGTATATAAAACAATTGGTGGAACTCCACATTTAGACCAGAATTATACCGTATTTGGCGATTTGATAAAGGGGTATGATGTACTGGATAGCATTGCCGCTGTTTCCACAAGCGGGAGGCAGGGTGGAGACAGGCCTTTGAAAGATGTACGAATTATGAAAGCTAAACTGGTAAAAAGAAAATAGTCTCTTTTTTTATTTGTTTGATTTTTACAGGGCTATTTTTTGAATATTTGCAATTCTAAATGATTTAATATGAACTTTCCCAACGATCTGCGTTACACCAAAGACCATGAATGGATTAAAATGGACGGTAATATAGCTACTGTAGGTATTACAGACTTTGCTCAGCGTGAACTGGGCGACATTGTTTATGTAGAAATAGAAACCGTTGGCAAAGCTTTATCAGCTGAATCTGTATTTGGCACTGTAGAAGCAGTTAAAACCGTAAGCGATTTATACCTGCCGGTAAGTGGCACCATTACGGAAGTAAATCCCTTGTTAAACAGCTCTCCCGAACTGGTTAATAATGAACCTTATGACAAAGGATGGATGATTAAAATGACAGTTGACAATGTTGCTGATGTTGAAAAATTAATGACCGCTGATGATTACGCAGCCACGGTAAGTTAATGCATGGTAAAAAAATACTTTTATAGCTTTTGGCCCGGCATTTTATGGACATTAGTTATAATTATTTTGTTGCTTTTACCCGGAAGTAACTTTCCTAAAAATAATTGGCTGGAAATAATACATATTGACAAATGGGCACATAGCTTTCTTTTCTGCTTTTTTATACTCTTCTGGTGGCTGGGATATAGAAAAAAAAGTGTGCTACAACAAAAGAACACGCTTATAAAATTAGTATTAGCAGGAATTTTATTGGGGCTGACAATGGAGGTAATACAACATTTTTGGGTAAAAGGTAGAAGTTTTGAAATAATGGATGTTTTGTTTGATATAGCCGGTAGTTTCCTGGGAAGCCTTTTTGTAAGGCCAAAGACATTTTAAAATGAAAAGCCCCTGTAGAAACAGGGGCCGCTTACCAAAACTAACTGCTTATGAGAAAATTGACTACTAATGTCTTTGTATATTATAGACGCAAAACAGTTACCAAAGTTTAAAGCTTACTGTTAAAGTTTTTATAATAGCTATATCTATAAACTGGCTATCCTGTTTTTTAAAGAACAACATTATTTAAACGCAAAAAAAACAGCTTAATTGTTTACACCAGCATTTATAACACACACTTCTTTTACTACTTTTCTTATAGTAAGTTTTCATGGTAAATTTTAGTCTTCTGCGTGTTAAATTACTTAGGGAGTAGTGTTCCCGTACAGGAACTCATTTACGCCACGTTGCTAACCGGTTTGTCATAAATGTTTTGCAAATGGAAAATGAGTTAATTCTGCTGGGTCATTTTAGCCGCATTTTCAGCAAATTGTAATGCATCAATAAATTCCTGCAAATTGCCACTTAATACACTGTCTAAATTATAAACTGTTAAGCCAATCCGGTGGTCTGTAACACGGCTTTGAGGAAAATTATAGGTTCTTATTTTGGCAGATCTATCACCTGTACTAACCAAACTTTTACGATGGCGGGAAATTTCTTCTTCCTGTTTACGAACCTGTTCTTCATATAATTTAGTTCGCAACATATTCATGGCTTTTTCTCTGTTGCCCAACTGCGATCTTTCTGTTTGACAAACTACTACTGTACCCGTTGGTATATGGGTAAGCATTACTTTCGTTTCTACTTTATTTACATTCTGTCCGCCGGCGCCGCCACTTCTGGCCGTTTCCATCTTTACATCAGCAGGATTTAACTCAAAATCCACTTCCTCTGCTTCCGGCATTACTGCAACTGTGGCAGCACTCGTGTGTACTCGTCCGCTCGTTTCCGTATCGGGAACTCGCTGTACACGATGAACACCACTTTCAAACTTTAAAGTTCCATACACATCCTCTCCCACTACTTCTACCTGTACTTCTTTATAACCACCTACTGTTCCGGCACTTTCGCTAAGAATATTGGTTTTCCATCCTTTACCGGAGCAATAACGCAAATACATTCCCAATAAATCTCCGGCAAATAATGAGGCCTCATCACCACCCGTGCCTGCTCTTATTTCCAAAATAGCATTTTTTTCGTCCTGGGGATCCTTTGGAATCAGCAGATTACGAATATCCTTTTCCAATTTTTCTTTTTGCTCCTCCAATTGGGGAATTTCCACTTTAGCCAGTTCCCTCATTTCTTCATCATCACCGCTCAGCACCTCCTTATTAAAATCAAGATTACTCAATACATTCCTGTATTGCTCGTATGCTTTAACAATTCTTTCCAGGTTGCGGTATTCTTTACTTATCTGGGCAAACTTCTTGTTATCGCTCACTATTTCAGGATTTGTAAGCGCTACTCCTAAATCATTAAATCTGGCTTTTATGGCTTCTAATTTGTCTAACATCTTTGATTTATTTTTACGTCCTGCAACAGTAACTTTTTTGGTTCTGCTTTGTGGGCCTTGGCAGTATCCGGGCTTGCTGCCGGAATACGCTCAATTTGTTGTTCTATCCCCATTTCCAATTACGGAATGGGGTGCAAAAATAAAATAATTCAACCGCATGGAATTAAGAAAATTCAAAGCCACTCAACTCTTTACCGGTTATAAATTACTGGATGAAAATTATGTATTAATAACAGATACCAATGGGCGGATTCATGATATAGTAAGCGTTGATGAAGCTGGCGGGGATGTGGAGGTTTTTGAAGGTATTTTAACCCCGGGATTTGTTAATTGCCATTGTCATCTTGAATTAAGTCACTTAAAAAATATTATTCCACCTCACACAGGCTTAATAGAATTTTTATGTTCAGTAGTAACAAAAAGAGGGTTTGCCCCGGAAGTAATCCAGGAAAAAATAATTTATGCCGAAAAGGAAATGTATGACAACGGAATTGTGGCAGTAGGCGATATTGGCAATACAGCAGATACGGCCGTAGTAAAATCAAAAAGCAATATTTACTGGCAAAACTTTGTGGAGGTACTCAGTTTTACTGATGAAAAAGCAGACGAGAATTTTGATCATTATAAAAGTGTGTTAAACGAAATGGAAAATCTGCTTCGATCATCTGCTATCGGTCATCGGTCATCTCTTGTACCCCATGCTCCATACAGTATTAGTCCAAAAACATTTTCATTAATCAACCTGGCTACGGCAAATCAAATCATTTCCATTCACAACCAGGAACACCCGGCTGAGGATGAATTGTATAGAACCGGCGGGGGTGAATATTTAAAATTGCTAAAATTATTTGGCATTGATAAATCTCCATTCCCTGTAACGGGCAAAAGCAGCATTCGTTCCGTATTACCTTTTTTTAATAACGGGCAAACCATTTTCCTTATTCATAATACGTATATGTCGGAGGAAGATGTTATCTGGGCTAATGAATATGCTTCTAACAACAATATAAAACTGGTTTATTGTCTTTGTCCTAATGCTAACCTGTACATCGAAAATAATCTGCCGCCCGTTAATATGTTTATCAACAATAACTGTTCAATCGTTCTCGGCACGGATAGCTATAGCAGCAATTGGCAACTTAGTATTGCTAAAGAGATGCAAACATTACAAACTTATGTTGAGCCGGAGCAACTTTTGTCTTTTGCCACCCTCCATGGAGCCAAAGCTTTGCAGTGGGATGATGAATTGGGTAGCTTTGAAAAAGGAAAAAAACCGGGAGTGGTTCTATTGAAATCAGATATGAGTGGTTCAAAACGGCTACTCTAATCAAAATAATAAGATATCAACATCATTAATTTAACACTTCCTGTAATACTACCAACGATTTGAGTTGGCCAAAATCCTGCATGTGCAATGCATAAAAAATCTGCAAGTTGTTAAGCAACGCTCTTCTGATTTCATGATTAAGAGATAATTGAATCAACTCCCCCGGTTGCATTATCTTCAACAAATCGGAGAGTACTTCGCTTAATTTTCCATCAATAAAATATGGATGCTCTGGTTTTTCAGAAACAAAAAATCCTTCTTTTAAATCAAAAATATTTTTACTTGTCGAAAAATTATCTTGTAGCTGAAATCCGAAAAAAGTTGCCAAATGGATAGCAAAATACAGCGGGAAATTGGCAACAATTTTTTCATTACTTCTATCGGCTTGTATGAGGGATTCTTCAATAAACGAAAACAGGTGTGGGTTTGCTTCAGGTTGTTTTACACACTTTTGTATCATCTCAACCATAAATAAAACAACAGCATTTTTTATCACATCACTAAAAATATGCTGATATAAATAGCCCCATTTACATTCTTTAATGCGTTGCAGGTTTTTCAACTCATTATGATAAACAATCATTTCCAATATGGAACCAGGCTGAAACAAATTGGCTTTACCACTTCCTTTTTTGCCAGATACACGAACATTGTTTATAAGATAGGACTGTACCCCAAATAATTCTGTATAAGCAGAGATAATCAGACTTGATTCCCCATATTTTACCGTTTTTACAACTACGCACTTTGTTTTATGAAGCTGGCTCACAATAATATCTTAATGAATAAATACAATTTTGGCTACTGCTTTTTCCCGGTTTTGTTCATCTGCAATTAGTACAAGATACACACCGGTTGAAATTTTTCTTCCTTTATAATCTTTACCATTCCATATTGCCTGACCACCCAAAGCTCTTGTCTGATAAATCAATCTCCCGTCTATTTCGGTAATTTTTACAATGGCGTTATTTACCAACCCCTTTATTGCAATCGTTCCGTTATAGTTTGGGGGTACCGGATTCGGAAATACTAATACGTCTTCGTTTGTTTCACTGCCCTCTGTGGCCGTACTTCTGAAAGAACACAAACCATTAAAAGTAGAGATAAACACTTCGCCTGATTTGGGATCTACGGCAATACGTTTAATTTCATTGGCAGGTAAAGGGCTGTTCTCTTCAGTAAAACGGTAAATAACTTTTTCCCCGTTTGCACTAATTAACCATACACCATTTTGTGTACCTACCCATTTACGATTTGCCCCGTCCACTGCAATGGTTTTTACATCTTCAGTACCAAACAAATAACCGGCAAAACGATCTTGCTGCACAATTGGTATTGATGCTTCACAACCGTTATTGCTAAAAACATCCTGTGTACATTGAATGATGGCAATACCTTTATCCGTTCCTACCCATATAAAGCCATCTTTATCTTTTGCTATACAGTTAACTTTGTTACTGGGTAAATTTCCATTTCCTTTTCCGAAACGATAATATTGCCATCGGTCATCTCCTGAATTATCAATACTTGCGCCGTGATTAAAACAAATTAACCCATTCCCTTTAGGAGAAACAATCCACTTTTGATTTGCATCATCAATAACAATATCTGCCACCGCGTTTTCTGAAATTAAAAAAGGAATAGTAAAAGATTTCCAGCCACCATCTGCCTTTTTAACATGAAAATTTTGAGGCGATCCAAAGTTACTCACCCACAAATTGTTTTCCGCATCAAAAGCTAATCCACTCACACGGTAAGCGGTAGGGTCGCCAATGGTGGGGCCTATGGCAGAATTTTGTTTATAGATGGTAAAACTAAAATCTTTTTTTATTTCTGCTAAACCTCTTCCATACGAGCCTGCATAAATGGTTTCGTCTCTAGGGTCTATAGCTATCGTAATAATATCATATACACTATCCATCCACTGAAACCGGGGTAATACATTTCGATTATACGGTATCCATTGATCTTGCATTAACTGAAAAAAGCCGGAGCGATTATACTGATAGTTCCATGCTTCGTTCACAGAACCGCCACAAACCCACAAGGAGTTATTCGCTGCTACCATAGTCCCATCCAAGGGTCCATAAGGGGAATTCGGAATAATTTTATCTGTGTTGGAACCACCTTCTTTATAAAGCAACGGTACGTATAAATCCGTTGCCCACACAGTATTCTCGTCTATCACTGCTTGTAAAGGATGAAAAAAACCTTCCGTTCGCAATAGCGTTTTTTCAATAACACCGGATGAATTAACAACTAAAATCCTTGCATCAAAATAATCTCCTTTTTTCTCTGTAATTACAAGTTTATTATTACTAATCGTAAGATTCACAATTTCAAAATCGTCATCATAAAACAAACTCCAGTTGTTATTATTATTTACAAAAAGCGAATCATTTTTCAGTGCTATTATTTTTCCATTCAAGTTAACTACATCTTTGCAAACACCGGCGCTTAAATTACCCGTTTGGCTGGCCAGCATCCAGTTACGGTAATCGGTAAGATTAGCAGCGCTTTGGGATGCCACCTTTAATCCTTCTGTTGTAGCAGCATAAAACAAATTGTTATCTGCTGTAAAACCATTCACTTTTACAGCGCCACCATTATTACCAATAAGCCATGTTTCTTTAATTTCATATTTATTCAGATCCGCTACTATTACACCAAGCCCGGTAGAGAGATAACTTTTACCATTTTTAAAAAACACATTGTATATGTTCTTATCGCCAATTAAATCTTTCCTTTTTATATCAGGAATATTATAAATATTCTGTTTGTACAAAATATCAATATTACTATTAGTATAAGCAATCAATAATTTACCTGTATTATCATCAAAGCTAAGTGTACTAATCCCTATATCATTTAACCCGGATACTTTATCATACCGGTTAATTGTAAACTCTTTTTTATCAACACTGAAAAAACTTGCTGCGGAAGCACAGTAAACAAACTTATCATCTTGCGTAATGGCTCGTCCATTAAAATAATCAAGGTGCATACGCCACTCTCCCACAGGTGGTAACTGTGCCGATACCCGAATGGAGAAAACAATAAAAAAAATTAAACCAAAAATTCTGAATAACAACATATATCAAAAATAAGATTTTATGTGAGAGGCATTAACAAATGCTTATCACCTAAACTGTATTTTTATTTTGCTGCCCCCTGCCATTTTAGTTTCTTTGCTGTTCAATTCAAAGATGACCGTATGTGGACAAACCTGGCTCGTTTTGTTTTAAAAAAGCGTTTACCCGTTTTAATTTTTCTATCGCTCTTAACCATTGTGATGGGATATTTTGCCAGCCAGGTAAAAATGAGTTACGAATTTGCCCGTGCCATACCTACTAATCATCCAAAATACAAGGAATACCAAGAGTTCCGCCAAAAATTTGGAGATGATGGCAATACCCTGGTAATTGGCTTTAACAGCAATAATTTTTTTAATGTAAATCTCTTCAACAATTACGTTGAATTTTCCGGGCAAATAAAAAAAGTGGAGGGTGTAAATGGAGTTTTATCCATCTCAGAAACGGTTACACTCGTTAAAGAAGTTGCTACCGAAAAATTAAAAGCTGTTCCTGTTTTTAAATCGTTTTATACATCACAGTCTGAATTGGATAGCGCCAGGGCTGTTTTTGAAAATCTGCCATTTTATAAAAATCTTTTGTACAACCCTTCGTCAAAAGTGTATTTAATGGCTGTGAGTGTAAACAAAGATGTACTAAACAGTCCGAGAAGAAATATTGTAGTTCCTAAAATTATAGCTATTGCCAATAAATTTGGTGCGCAAAATAATATTGAGCTTGCTTTAAGCGGGCTGCCGTTGGTTCGTACTACCATCAGCACCCGAATTGCAGATGAAATGAAATTGTTTTTGTTTGGCTCCGTTGTTTTGTCGGCTCTTATTTTATTGCTTTTTTTTCGATCCTTCAGCGCTACATTACTTTCCATCCTGGTAGTTATAATAGGTGTATTATGGAGCCTGGGCACAATGCATTTATTCGGATACAAAATCACTTTGCTAAATGCCTTGATTCCGCCACTGATTGTAGTAATTGGTATCCCCAATTGCATTTATTTTTTAAATAAATATCATACTGAATACAAGCATAGTCGTAACAAGCAGGAAGCTTTGATAAACATGGTAAGCCGAATGGGTGTAGTTACACTTTTTTGTAACATTACGGCTGCCATAGGTTTCGCGGTATTTGCTTTAACAAAAAGCGCTGTTTTAAAAGAATTTGGCGCAGTGGCTGGTATTAATATCATGCTTTTGTTTTTTGTTTCTTTTATGTTATTACCTGCGGCTTTGAGTTATTTGCCGCCGCCTAAATCAAGACACATTAAATATTTAGAAAATAAATGGCTAAACAAAACATTAATCAGCATCGAAAAATGGGTATTCAGCCACCGGAAAACCGTTTACCTCACTACCCTCACAGTCCTTGTTTTTGCTGTAATGGGTATTTTAAAATTAAAATCGGTAGGTTTTATTGTGGATGATTTACCTAAAAGCGACAAGTTGTATAAGGATCTTAAGTTTTTTGAAAAACACTTCCATGGGGTAATGCCGCTTGAAATTGTGGTGGACACAAAGAAAAAATTTGGAGCTTCCCGTAACCTGAATAATTTACTAAAAATTGACTCCCTGGCACAATACATTGCTTCAAAGCCGGAAATGGCAAAACCTTTATCGGTTGACGAAGGTTTAAAATTTGCCAGACAGGGCTATTATGGGGGAGACCCGGTAATGTATGCAATGCCTGATAATTTTGACCTGGCTTTTCTTGCTCCCTATTTACAAACAAAAGGCAATTCGGGCAACGGACAAAACTCGTTTAGCAAGCTGGTAAATACTTTTATGGACAGCTCAAAACAAATGGCCCGGATTAGCGTAAGCATGGAGGATGTGGGATCTGTCAAACTTCCTTTAATCCTCAATGACATATGGGAAAAGGCTAACCAGCTTTTTGACAGCACAAAATACAACGTGCAGTTAACAGGAACCAGTGTTACTTTTTTAGAAGGCAGCCGTTTTATTATAAATGGATTAAAGGATAGTATTGTCTGGGCATTTGTTTTAATTGCTTTTTGTATGCTCTATTTATTTCGCAGTTGGCGCATTTTACTTTGTTCCCTTATCCCTAACATTATTCCTTTAGTAATTACTGCGGGTATAATGGGTTGGGCAGGTGTACCGTTAAAACCAAGCACCGTATTGGTATTTAGCGTAGCGCTGGGTATTGCTATTGATGTAACGATTCGTTTTTTGGTAAATTATAAGCAGGAATTACCTCGTCAAAAATATTCTGTTACGGCCACTGTTCAGCAAACCATCCGTCATACGGGCATTAGCATTATTTATACTTCTCTTGTATTAATAGCCGGTTTTGTAATTTTTTGTTTCAGCAATTTTGGGGGCACGCAGGCATTAGGCTGGCTGACTTCGCTTACATTAATTGTAGCTATGATCACAAATCTTATCCTGTTGCCGGTATTGTTGCTTTTAACCTCCCGTAGCGATAAATAAAATCTCCCCTTTTCAGGATAAAAAGACAGCTTTTTGGATAAAATAATTGTCTTGATATAATTATCTTGAATATTGAATTTTAATTAAATTTGTTGTTTAAGATTTTCTTGTGATTATTGGGTGAGTTTATTGCACTAACTATCACAGGTTTATTAATTATCAAAACTAATTATAGTATGAGAAAATTTCTAGGGGGTCTAGTTATGGCCTTTTTGTGCTTTACTGCAAATGCACAAACAAAAACCGTTACCGGAAAGGTGACGAATAACAAAACCGGTGAGGCACTTGCCGGTGTTTCCGTAACAGTTAAAGGAACCAAAAAGGGTACTACCACAATATTTGATGGTAGTTTTAAACTGGAGGTTTCAGCTTCAGCAAAAACCTTGGTCTTTTCAATTGTAGGGTTTGTTTCAAAAGAAGTTTCAATTGGCCAGGAAACTAATTTTGAGGTATCTCTTACATTGGAAGACTCCCAACTGCAAGAAGTAGTTGTAGTGGGATATGGTGTTCAAAAAAAGAGAGCTGTTACCTCTTCTATCGGAAAAGTAAGCGGTGATGATGTTGGGAATCTCGCAACCACCTCTTTTGATCGTCAATTGGCTGGTCGTGCCGCTGGTGTACAGGTTACACAAGTCAGTGGTAACGTAAGCGCCCCACCCCGCATCCGTATTCGCGGGACAAACTCATTAACACAAGGCCGAGATCCATTACTTGTTGTGGACGGCATACCTTCATTTAGTGGTGGTGCGTCAGGATTGGTTAATACAAACGTATTAGCTGATATTAATCCAAACGATATTGAATCAATAGAACTTTTAAAGGATGGCGCTGCTACTGCCATTTATGGTAGCCGGGCGGCTAATGGCGTGATATTAATTACAACGAAAAAAGGTAAGTCGGGTAAATTATCTGTAAACTATGATTTATATTATGGCTCAAGTAATGCCTTCAACTTACCAAAACTATTGAATGCAGACCAGTTTATTACCATTGCCAACGAAAAACTTGTAAACGCCGGATTAGCTAAAGGCGCTTTTGCCAATTCAGAAAACACCAATACTAACTGGCTGGACGTTATTTCAAATAGAAATGCCCAGGTACAAAGTCATACACTGAGTGTTAATGGCGGTAATGAAAAGAGTTCATATTTTCTTAGTGTAAATTACCTACAACAGGACGGTTTGATTATTACCAACAAAAACCGTCGTTATAATGTTCGTGGCAATATAGAATTCAGACCAGCTAAGTATTTTAAAATCGGCAACAATATTACGCTAAGTCGTACCGAAGATTTTGGTCAAAATGATGGCGGTAATGCTCTTAGCGGAGCAATTGGTGGTGCATCTCGGGCATTACCTAATGTCAGGGTATATAATCCCTCACACCCAACTGGCTATAATATTACGACGGATAATGCTGCATTGGGTAGCGATGCCAATACAAGAGTTATCGAGAATAACTATACAAATATCAAATATGTACTGGATAAAAATAAGTTTTCTAATGACAGGTATCGTGTTATCAATAATTTCTTTCTCGAAATTACGCCAGTAAAAACTTTTAGTATTCGTACACAGGCTAGTGTTGATTTTATTAACTCTCAGGATTTTCAAAGTTTAGATGCAGTGCATGGTGACGGAAGAGGCTCTCAGGGTAGCTTCTTTAATCAAAACTTTCAGTTCTCAATTTATACCTGGCAAAACTATTTTACCTACAACGAAACATTCAATAACCATTCGGTAACCTTGATTGGCGGGGTGGAAATGCAAAGAGGCCTAAATAAAAATTTCTTTGGTCAAGGCACAACGATATCCGATCCATTCTTCCAATCCGATAACCTGATAAGTAATTCATACGCCAATCAGTTCTCGGGGGGGTTTCAAGGTAAAACAGGTTTTCAGAGTTATTTCAGTCGTTTAAATTACGATTATAAAAGTCGTTATTTTGCACAGTTTTCATTTCGGAGAGATGGCTCATCCCGTTTAGCTCCCGCAGTACGTTATGGTAACTTTTTTGGAAGTTCAGTTGGCTGGAGAGTTAGTGAAGAAGGTTTCTGGGCTAACAGTTTCTTAAATAAAATTTTTAATGATTTTAAAATCCGGGGTAGTTATGCAGAAGTGGGCAATGAACTATCCGCCTCATTCCCCTGGTTAAGTACCTACGGTGCGGTTCTATACGGTGGAGTTGCGGGTATTGCTGCAAACAGAATAGGAAATGATAAACTGAAATGGGAGAAAAACCAGAAACTAAACTTTGGCATTGATTTGGCTTTTTTATCCAATCGCATTACATTAACTGCTGATTATTTTGTTAATAAAAATAACGGTCAGGTTTATGATGAGCCGCAACCTGTTTCTTTAGGTGTTCCGGCAAACGTTATTTCGAAGAACATTGGCGCTTTGCAAAATAATGGCTTTGAAATCGCCATTGACGCCAACATTATCCGGGGAAAAGATTTTACCTGGAGTATTAATACCAATTTCACCAAAATAGGCAATAAAGTCAAATCACTGGCCGAAGGCCAAGTGGAAGTACCTCTTGCAGGGCCAAACAACGGTACATTTAATATTTTAAGAATAGGGGAAAAAATTAATTCTTTTTATGGTTATAATTACGCCGGTGTAAATGCTGCCAACGGTAACCCAATGTGGTATAAAGCAGATGGCACATTGGTTCAGTATAATAATGTCAGTGGAGCTGCTGCCGGATATTACCTTGTTGACAAAACAAATCCCGGTATTTTAGGTGCTGCTACTTCTTTAGGTAACCGTTATATCATCGGAAACCCATTACCCCAATGGTTTGGAGGTATCACCAATACCTTTAAGTACAAAGAATTTGAATTGGAAATTTTCCTGCGATACCAGGGGGGTAATAAAGTATATAACCTTACACGACAAGAAGTATGGAACAGTTTAGGATTCGTAAATAATGGAACTGAAATTTTAAACCGATGGACGACTCCGGGACAAACTACAGATGTTCCTAAATTATATTATGGTCGCGACAATCTGGTAAACCTGCAAGGACAAGCCAATAGTCGTTTCCTTGAAAAAGGAGATTTTTTGCGATTACAAAATATAATCCTTTCATACAACTTTAATACAAGCCGTATTCAAAATTTAACGAATAATGTTGTAAAATCACTCCGATTCTTTGTTCAGGGTCAAAATCTCCATGTTTGGACAAGCTATACTGGCATTGACCCAGAAAACTTTACTGAATTGGGTATTGATAACAGTTCCGTTCCCCAACAACGTACGTTTACTTTTGGTTTGAATATTGGTTTTTAAATTAAAAAATTAAATAATTATGAATACGATTAAAATATATTCGAGGAAAATACTTATCGCAAGTCTCTCAGCGAGCTTGCTATTTGGCTCCTGCAAAAAGACATTGGAAGTACTTCCAAATTCTTCTTTTACTGATGCGACTGCGTTTACCACACCAGCTCGGGTTGAATTAGCAATTAACGGTGTTTATGATGCAGCACAAAGTGGTTTCTATGCCGGTGGCGCTGTAAGAGGATACCCCTTTGGCGCTGCCAATATCGAACAGGGCGATATGCGTGGGGAGGATATGCTGAATAACGCTTTATTTTATCAAATTACTTATGAGTCCACATACAATCCTACCAGTGCAAACCAGGATTTTATGTTCCAAACTTTATACGCCTTAATTAACAGAGCTAATCTTACTATTGATGGTGTAAACGATGCGGTATCAAAAAACATTATCACATCTGCCGCAGGAATATCTTACGTAGCAGAATGTCGTTTTCTCCGTGCCATGGCCCATCATGAATTATTGATTAACTATGCCCGCCCTTTCAGGGATGGCAATGGTGACAAAATGGGGATCATCTATCGGGATTTTGGTGTTAGCACAGAAGCAACAATTGCTCAAGCCAGAGCACAAAAACGTACAACCGTAGCCGATAACTATGCCAAGCTACTGGCAGATCTGGATTATGCGGAAACCAACTTGCCTGCCACAACCACAGGAGCTAATAAAACCTACCGTGCTACTAAAGCTGCTGCCATTGCTTTAAAAATGAGAGTGCGTCTTCATATGGGCGATTGGGCTGGCGTTATTACAGAAGGTAATAAATTAGTACCGGCTTCAGCCCCTTACACAAGCCCAATTGGCGGATGGACACTAATGGCAGCTCCTAATGGGCCATTTACTACAGCTGGTTGGCAGGGAACTGAATCTATCTTCTCCATCCGTAACTCAGCTACTGATAACGGAGGGGTTAATGGGGCATTACCCAATATGCTTGGTCCTGCAGCCGTAACTGCTCCAGCAAGCGGTGGCGGACGTGCATTGGTTCGCATCAGCCCGATTATCTACAATCACCCCGCTTTCAGATGTGACGATCTCCGTCGTAATATGATGGTAACAACTGGCACAGGCGCATCTATAAATTATCTAAGCGTAAAATACATTGATGCTGTAACCAGCACAGACCCTGCGCCTCAAATCCGTTATGCTGAAGTTTTATTAACACTTGCTGAGGCCGAAGCAAGACAAGGTACCGGCGTCAATTCTCGTGCACTTGAATTATTAAACGCCGTGCGCAATCGTGCCGTAACAAATGTAGCAAATCAATATACTGCCGGTAGTTTCGCTGATAAAAAAGCATTTATCCAGGCAATTTTAGATGAACGCAGAATTGAGTTTATTGCTGAAGGCAAGCGTTGGGGCGATATTCATAGAAACGCGGTGGATCCTGATTTTTCAACTGGCGGAATACCTGCTAAAGTAGGTACAGGCACACCTCCTACTACCGCTTACAATTGCACAGCAGGTTCATCCGTTTATACAACTCCGGTAGGGGCCATACCTTATGCAGATTATCGGTTTATTTGGCCTATTCCTAATTCCGAACGCCAGGTAAATCCTAATTTCGAACAAAACCCTTCCTACTAAATTTACTTCAGGAAGAATTAAATAAATAAGAGGCTGTCAATTTCCTGACAGCCTCTCTTATTTTGTTTTACAATATACCTTTTATATTCTAATCACTTTATCACTTCCTCTAATTTCGCTTCCAATGCAAGTCCACGCAAACCAGTGGCTATTATAGTGCCTTGCGGGTCAACCAATACATTATAAGGAATGGCATCAAATCCATACAAAGGCACCGCAGCGCTGTTCCAAAACTGTAAATCACTTATATGATTCCAGGTTAACTTATCTTCTTCTATCGCTTTTTTCCATTTTTCCTTATCCCTATCGAGCGATACACCCAGTACCGTAAAATTTTTATCCTTGTATTTATTATAAACCCGCACAACATTCGGATTTTCTGCACGACAAGGCCCACACCAACTTGCCCAGAAATCAACCAGCACATATTTGCCTTTTAAACTGCTGAGTGAAAAATTGTTCCCATCCACATCAGGCATGGTTAATTCCGGAGCTGGTTTGCCTATTCCGGGCTTGCTTTTTTCCGACTCCAGCTTTTGCTTATAAGCAGTGTATTGTTTTTCAAATTCATTAAACCCTGATTTCACCCCATTGTGACCGGGAAAACGAGTAAGCAAAGTTTTAAAATGTTTTTGTGTTTCTTCGGGATCATTAGCGCTACTCCAATAACCTAAAGCGTATAAAGAAATAACAGGGCTCTTATCCGTTTGCGCCGTATGAATAAGATAAGAATTATACACACTTCCTAATTCATTCATTTTTAAACTCAAATCTCTCACTAAGCTATCATCAAGCGTTACCGATTGTTTTAGCTGACTTATTTGCACATTATACTCATACTGCTTTTTTGAAATCGCGGTTATTGAATCAAAAAAATTAATCAGTCTTTCATTAGCGGGTGTAGCTACTGTATAACCCGATTTTACACTTGTTCTGTCTGTTAATTTTTCCCAACTTCCGTTTATCTCAATTTTAGTTTCATCATTTAAAATAAACAGCACCGGAGCTTCTACATTGTCACCAAAACGTATCCGAAACATTGACTCCTCATTTGCCAATGCATTCAATACAAATTTTCCTTCCTTCAATATTACCGAATCTAATATCTCGGGTTTAATTTCCCGGCTGGCAGGTATTTCTTCAAGATAAACTTTTACAGACGGCGCATTGGCAATTGTTCCACTTACCTCAAATTTCTTTTTGGCTGTTTGGGTACAGGAAGAAATTAAAACAAGCGTTGCTACAACTAATTTAGTAAAGAGCAATTTCATATTCATATATTTAATTTTTCAAGTAATATGTCTGAGGTTAATTTAAGATCTGCTTTCCCTTTAGAAATTTTCTTAACTTCTCCTATAAATAAACTTAGTAATCCCTTTTTCCCTTTTCGATACTCGGCTACTTTTTCCGGCATCTTCTTTAACACTTCTTCCACCCAGGCTGCTATATTTTCCAAATCAGATATTTGTAATAAGTTCATTTGTATGGCTATTTCCATAGCTGGTTTTCCGAGCGAGTTTACCAATGCTGGAAACAGTTTTGAAGAAGCAACTGAAAAACCAAGTTTTCCTTCCTCTACCATAATAATTAATTCCGCCAGAGATGAAGGAGATATCTCAAACTGGTTAACAGAAAGATTATGTTCGTTAAGGTAAGACCTAAGAGGTCCTATCATCCAGTTAGCCGCCGCCTTATAAACCTTTTCAGGATCTTTTTCCTGAACGAGAGAAGAAATTGATCTTATGATTTTTTCAAAATAATCGGAGGTGTCTTTGTCATCCGCAATAACTCTGGCATCATATTCGGTTATCTTATAATCGTTAACATATCTTTTTACTCTTGCCTCATACAATTCAGGAATGGTTTGCCTTATTTGTTTTATCCATTCATCCTGTATATAAAAGGGAACCAAGTCCGGATCAACAAAATAACGGTAATCATTAGCTTCTTCCTTAGTACGAAGTGCAAATGTGGTTCCCGAAGATGCATCAAAACTCCTGGTTTGCTGAATAATATTTCCTCCATTTTCCACTTCTTCAATCATTCGTTTTACCTCAAAATCTATGGCATGTTTAACATTGCGGATGGAGTTCAAATTTTTCACTTCCACTTTTGTTCCTAACCTGATTTCGCCCTTGCTGCGAATAGAAATATTTACATCGCACCGCATACTCCCTTGCTCCATATTACCATCACATACGCCAATCCATCTTAGCAATCTTCTTAATTCAGTTAAATAAGCATAAGCTTCTTCGCTGTTGCTCAAAACCGGCTCCGTTACAATTTCGCATAAGGGAACGCCTGCACGATTATAATCTATATACGAGTAATGCTCATCCTGGTCATGAAGGCTTTTTCCTGCATCTTCTTCTAAATGTATGCGATTAAGATTTATCTTTTTTTCGCCATTATTGGTATGAATAACTATAAAACCATTTTTACAAATGGGTGTGGTGTGCTGCGAAATTTGATAGCCTTTCGGTAAGTCGGGATAAAAATAATTTTTACGAGCAAAATAATTTTCTTTCTCAATTTCGCAATTACAGGCTACTCCTAACTTAACAGCATATTCTACCGCTTTTATATTAAGCCTGGGCAAAGTACCGGGGTAACCCAAAGTAATCGGGCTGACATTTATATTGGGCTCGGTAGTGAACGAAGCGCTATCGCCACAAAATAATTTGCTTTGGGTGAGCAATTGCGCATGCACCTCCAACCCTATTACCGCCTCATATTTATTATAATTGATTGCCATAACAAAGCGTGGCGCAAAAATACCGCAAAACCAACGGATGGGGAAACCACAATTGCTGCCATACTGTTAAATAAAAACGGGATCCGGAAGGATCCCGACAAATTGTAACATGAGAAAACTAAGAAATGGTTAAAAATTGATAGCTTGATTTGCTGACGAGTGTTTTTTTGGCCAACTTACTTTTTTACAAATTGGCTGATTTAATTTTCTTTGGAATCTTTACTTCAACATCCATAAGACTACCGTTACGTTTGATTTTAATATTTAGCGTTCCTTTCTCCCAATTTTCATTAATGGCTTCCCGGGCAGTATTCGTATCTTTTATTTTATCACCGGAAATTTCCAATATCACATCGTCTTTCTTTAACCCTGCTTTGGCTGCAGGAGAATTTTCTTCTACATCAACAATCTTAATGCCATCCCCTTCTTCCTGATCCTGGGTTTTTATACCTATTTTACGACTATCATGAAAATTAAAAATTAAATCATCGCCAAATCTTTCAAAGGGTCTTACTCCCAATCCCTCAAGGGGCGCCAAACTTTTGTCAAAGTTGAAATCAAAATCAAAATTAGGTACATGAGGTACTCCAATTAAGCCAACGCCGCCTCTTGATTTATCTAATTTTGCTTTTACTGATTTTTCTTTCCCCTCTCTCAAAAACACTACGTTTACTTCTTCTCCTGCTTTGTAACTCTTTACAGCTTCAGAAAGAGATTTAGAATCCGTAACTTTTTTATCCCCCACTTTTGTTATTACATCTCCTTTTTGTAACCCAGCTTTTTCCGCAGCGCTTTCATCATGCACATTGGTAACTTCAGCACCCTTGTCATGATCTTTCATAGTTATACCCAGCATTCCTTTATTGGAAAATTCTTCTCCATCTTCAAATATCCTTAATCTGCCATGAGGGGCAACAATACGGGGAATTTTAGGCATACGTATGCGGGGGCCGGTTTTGTAATTGTAAATTTCCACATCGCCGCCTTTCCACTCATCGGCAGATTTACCATTGATGGTTACTTTATCCCCATCAATAATAATGGTTGTTTTGTCCCCTCCTTTTTGCCGAATAACAATTTCTCTTTCTTTTTTTATTTGTTCATCTTCTTTTTTATCCTGAGCAAAAATTGTTAGGGATGCCACAACAAAAAGGGCTGTTGTTAATATAAACTGCTTGTTCATAATAAAATGTTTTTGATATACGAAATATTTAGTACATCGAAGATAGGGAAATGTTTTTAAATACGAAACATTTCGGAAATGTTAAATTATCTTAAGGTTTTACGATAAGATGGACGGGCAGATTGCCTTATAAAAGGGATTTTACTTTGGTAATTACCTTATCTAAACCAGAAATATCACGACCGCCTGCCGTGGCTAATGTTTTTTGACCACCGCCGCCTCCTTTTATTAAAGGGGCCACCTCTTCTTTTATGATTTTACCTGCATCTAGGCCCCTGGCGGCTACTACGGTGTCTGCAATTCCTATGGCAACAAACGGGCTGCCATCAATATTAGCACAAAGTACTACTACATAATCGTTAAGATTATTTTTTAAATCGAAACAAATTTTCTTTAACGCATCAGCATTTGGTACCTCTATAATATCGCCGATAAAAGTAATGCCATTAATAATTTCATCTTTATGCAGTAATTCATTGCGGATACCCACAAGTTGCCTTGCCTCCATCATTTCTGACTTCTTACGCAAAGAAATATTATCGGCGATTAAATTTTCTATGGCTTTGTTTAAATCAGCAGGATTTTTAAGTTGTTCTTTTATGGATGATAGCACAGTAAGCTGCTCACTTACATATTCTTCGGCTGACTTGCCGCTTGTAGCTTCAATACGTCTTACCCCGGCAGCTACAGCAGCTTCGCTGGTAATTTTAAAATATCCAATTTCGCCGGTAGAGCCTACATGTGTGCCTCCGCATAATTCGATTGAATATGATGGATCCATAATTACCACCCTCACCACATCGCCATATTTTTCGCCAAACAAGGCCATGGCCCCCATTGTCACTGCCTCCTCTTTACTCATCTCTTTAATTACAACAGGAATGTTTTCTCTTACCTTCTCATTCACAAGAGCTTCTATTTTTTTAATTTCCTCCTCACTTACTTTGGCGAAATGAGAAAAATCAAACCGCAAATGTTCATCGTTTACCAAACTTCCTTTTTGGGCTACATGTGTGCCCAATACTTTACGCAAAGCCGCATGTAAAAGGTGTGTGGCAGAATGATGAATGGCTGTCTTTTTTCTTTTAGAAGCATCCACCCTCGCTGTTACCAATGCAGAAATATTGGTTGGTAATTTTTCAGCAAAGTGAATAATCAGTTCGTTTTCTTTTTTGGTGTCAATTATTTTTATTTCCTCACCATCAAAATCCAAGGTACCGGTATCTCCCACCTGTCCGCCACTCTCTGCATAAAAAGGTGTGGTTTCTAATACTAACTGAAACGCTTCTTTGCCTTTTGCTTTTACTTTACGGTATTTGGTAACTTTTGTTTGTATTTCTAAAGAATCATATCCGGAAAACTTAGTTACATTGCCTTCGGATACTTCGGTCCAGTCTTCCGTATCAATAATGGTGGCGGCACGGCTGCGGTCTTTTTGCTGCTTCATTTCTGCTTCAAAACCAGTTTCATCAACTTTGAAATTATTTTCAGCAGCAATTAATTTAGTCAAATCAAGTGGAAATCCAAAAGTATCATAAAGCTCAAATGCAATTTTCCCAGGCATTACAAATGCATTTTTATTCCCCTTATTTATCTCTGCATCCACATCTAATGAAAGAAACATGTTTATTCGTAACAAGCCTTTATCAATAGTTCTCAAGAACGCATCTTCTTCTTCCTTAATCACCTTCGCCACAAAATCCTGCTGCGCTTTTAATTCAGGAAATACATTTTCAAATTGTGTAGCAATTACACTCACCAACCGGTTCAGCAAGGGTTGTTTATAATCCAGGTAAGAATAATAATATCTTACCGCTCTTCTCAATATTCTTCTTATCACATAGCCGGCCCCTGTATTGGACGGCAATTGTCCATCAGCAATAGTAAAGCTGATAGCACGGATATGATCGGCAAGCACACGAAAGGCAATACTTTGCTTATCATCTCCACCACCGTATTTTTTACTCACCAGTTTTTCCGTGGCTGCAATGGTACCGGTAAATACATCGGTATCATAATTACTTTGTTTGCCCTGTAATACTCTCACTAATCTTTCAAAACCCATTCCGGTATCTACATGCTTTGCCGGTAATTGTTCCAGTGAACCATCTTTCAACCGGTTAAACTGGATAAATACATTATTCCATATTTCAATCACCTGCGGATGGTCATTGTTCACCAATGTTTTTCCATTCACTTTTTTTCGTTCCTCGTCACTTCTGCAATCCACATGTATCTCTGTGCATGGACCACAGGGGCCTGTATCTCCCATTTCCCAAAAGTTATCTTTTTTAGTTCCTAATAAAATCCGGTCTTCTGCAATCACTTTTTTCCACTCGTTGTATGCTTCCTCGTCTTTAGGCAGGTTTTCTTTTTTATCTCCCTCAAAAATGGTTACATACAGGCGGTCTTTATCAATTTTATACACTTTTGTCAACAGTTCCCAGCTCCAGGCAATGGCTTCTTTTTTAAAATACCCGCTTTCGGGACGAGCAGGATCTCCAATACTCCAGTTCCCCAACATTTCAAACATGGTATGATGATACGTGTCCACACCCACTTCTTCCAAATCGTTATGCTTACCGCTTACCCGCAAACATTTTTGTGTATCGGCAATACGCGGATTTTCAGGTTTTTTATTGCCCAGAAAAAAATCCTTAAACTGGTTCATCCCGGCATTGGTAAAAAGCAGGGTGGGATCATTCTTAACTACAATAGGGGCTGAGGGCACGATCTGATGGCCTTTTGATTTAAAAAAGTCAAGAAACTGCTGGCGTATTTCCGTACTTGTCATCATAACCTTTAACTTATTTGGGTTGATTTTTGCAGGGGAAGGGGCTATATTTGTTCCCCATTAAATCAGTGGCGGCAAAGGTAATAATAAGCTTTAAGAGTTTGAGGTTTTAAAAGGGTCAAGGCTAACGGCAATCATAATTAATAACTCGGGCAAATAAACCGGGATATGAAAAAAATTAAATACTTCTATAACACCAATACCCTCCGGTACGAAAAGCTGGTTACGCCGCTGCGGGTGAAACTGCTGCAGTTGTTTGGTTTTATTGCAGCCTCACTGGTAACTGCCGGCCTTGTTATTAGTGCTGCATACCGGTATTTCCCTTCTGGTAATGAAAAACGCCTTCGCCAGGAAAATGAAGAGTTAAAAGATAATTACAACATTCTTAGCCAGCAAATACAACAACTAAATCAAAAACTAAGTGAGATTGAAAAAAGAGATAATGATGTTTACAGGGTAATTTTTGAAAGTGCTCCCATACCCGATAGTGCCCGGGCTAAGGCAATTGCCACAGCTGAAGAAGTAAAGCTAATACAACGTATGAGCGAATACGACCTCACAAAATCCATTGTAGGTTCCATATCCAATATTGCCAATCGTATTAATTTTCAAAAAAAATCTTTTGGCGAAATAGGCGAAATGATTAAAAACAAAGAAAAACTGTTGGCAGCCATTCCCGCTATTCAACCCGTTTCTAACAAAGACTTAAACCGGGTGGCTTCCGGTTTTGGATATCGTACCGACCCGGTGTATAAAGTAACTAAATTTCATGCCGGTCTTGATTTTACTGCTCCACAGGGCACCCCGATTTATGCAACAGCTGATGGCGTAATAGAAACGGCAGGAAGGAGTACGGGCGGCTATGGAAATCACGTAGTTATAAATCACAGGTTTGGTTATAAATCTTTGTATGGACACATGTACCGCATAAAGGTAAAAGCGGGGCAAGTAATAAAAAGGGGGGAAGTAATTGGCTGGGTAGGCAACACCGGCAAATCAACCGGACCTCACTGCCATTATGAAGTACTTAAAAATGGAAGCCCTGTTGATCCGGTGTACTTTTTCTATAATGATTTAACTCCTGAACAGTACGATAGATTATTAAAAATCGCCTCTACCAAAAACCAAAGTTTTGATTAACCTGACTGAGAACAGAACATTGTGAGGGGGAAATAATATCAGCAATATTTTTGTAGGATGAGGCATAGCCTGCGGTAGATTTTATGTATGGGAGGATGGAGCCTGTTTTTATGATAACCATTAAAACCTGTAACAAACAATTTTTATAACATAAATTTTCATCCCATAAATCTTTGCAGCCTACTGCAATGTGAGCAACTTTTATATCCCAAGCAGCCCCTTTAATTGGTATTATCTTTTTTTTACAGACATTTGTATAATCAATTCTTATTGGTGACAAAACATGAGCAAATAACATTTGATTTTGAATCGGAACCGCATAATTTAAAAAAACCGGATGTAATAACAGAATCATTTCATGCTAAACACAAAGCCGGGAAAAAAATGTTACAAAAGCGGGGTCGCAAGTCTATTAAAGATATGGATAAAGAGTCGGAGCTTGTAGAAGTACCGGAGGATAAGGATTTATATAAAAAACAATATTATAGTATTGGCGAAGTAGCTAAAATGTTTCATGCAAATCAATCGCTAATTCGTTTTTGGGAGACTGAATTTGATATCCTCAAACCCAAAAAAAATAAAAAAGGGGATCGCTATTTTCGGCCGGAAGATGTAAAAAATCTCAAGCTTATCCATTACCTGCTTCGTCAAAAAAAATATACGGTTGAAGGTGCTAAAGAATACTTTAAAAAAAATAAAAACGCCACTGAAAAGCTGGAGCTCATTAAAAATTTAGAAAAAATAAAATCCTTTTTACTGGAGTTAAAAACAAATCTATAATGAACAAACTTTTTACTACCCTATTTCTTCTTATCACTTTTTCCCTTAATTCAATTTCACAAACGCAATACGATGTAAGTAGTGACCCGAAAAATGGATTAAAAACCTTAAAGGGTATTTTAACTATTGATCTGCTAAATACGGATTCTGCCTTTACCTGGATGCACAGTGATATTAGCTGGTACAAACCGGATGCAGCATGTGTTACCAATTTATCTGCAGTAAAAGATACCATTCAATTATTGGTATTTATCGGAACCTGGTGTGAAGACTCACATATTATCTTTCCTCAGCTGCTAAAATTATTAAACCAGGCAGATTTTAACATGAAACGGATTACTTTGATTGGTGTGGATAGAAACAAAAAAACACTTGGCTCTTTAAGTGATGCATTAGGAATAACCAAGGCTCCCACTATTATAGTAACAAAAGCCGGTAAAGAAATTGGCCGTGTGGAAGAGTATGGACAATCCGGCTTGTTCGACAAAGACCTGGGGGAAATACTTTTAAAGGCCAAATAAAGCTACAAAATGTAATAAAAAAGAGGGGGACTGGGAATTACATCTCCACTTTAGGCATGGCCAGTTTTATTTCATGGTCTTCCAATAATTTCAATACATCAAAATTAAATCGCTCTCGTACCTGGTTAAACACATCCATGCTGATGGGCTCAGTAAAATATTCAACTAACACTACAATTCCATTGCGGTTAACATCTGTTAAGTAAACAGAAGCGTTGATAAAGCCGATGCTATAGCCGTTTTTAAGCAGCTCTTTTATTTTATCAATTAATTTTTTTACATCATCAGAAGGCGTTTGAGAATTGAGCTCCAGCCTTAGCTCTCCTCTACGATGTGTTCGCAACGAAAAATTATCAAGTAAGCTATCTACCATTTGCTTATTAGGAACCGTAACAAAAGTTTTTTGATCGGTTCTTATCCGGGTGCTTCGCAAACCAATTCTTTCCACCGTACCGGTAACGGCTTGTACTTTAACCAAATCGCCCAGCGTAAACGGTTTATCAAAAAAAATGATAAAAGACGCAATAAGGTTTTCCAAACTTTCCCTTGCGGCTAATGCTACTGCTGCTCCCACAATACTTAAGCCGGTAAGAAGCGGGCCAATCTGTTTTTGAAAAGTAAACCGGATAAGCAATAAAATTCCGATGATAACTACAATAACTTTGAAAAAATCCTTAAAAAAAACAATGAGTTGGTTATCGCTTAAATCTTCCGTTAAGTTGGCCTTTTCTTCCATTACCAAGGCAATGAAATCAATCACTCTTAACAAAAGCCAGATTAAAGCAATAATAAGAATAGCTGCCCCAATACTATCTGCTAAACCCTGCAAATTAATTCTATAAACTTTAAAATTTAATTCTGGCGGAAAATTTAATTGTCCGATAGCGAGCATAATTACAGCTATCATAAGAAATAGCTGCAGCGGGCCTAAAACTAATTTAACAAAGGGCTCTCTTCTTACTTGTGATCCTGCCTTATTCATGAATCTGAAAAGAATTCGGGCGATATAACGGGAAAGATATTTTTTAAAAACAAACATTATTAAAATAATGCCGCTTACTATCGCATAACTTTCAATGCTATTCCCTAATATGATATGTGAAAAAAAATCCTTCATACTTAAATTAACTACCTAAACCTGTAAATACGCAATTCGTTATTATATAATGTATAGAGACCCGAAGGGCTAATTACTATTTTTTGCGTTTCTTCTTCTTTAACAGGTAATGAAAATAATTTTTCCTGTATATCACCTAAGGTATAAGAAAAAAATTGATTGTCTCTAATACCAAAAATGGTTTTACCAATAACCTGTACATTTTTTAATCCCCGGTAAGGCAAATTGTTTTTTAAAGCCCCGTAATAATCGAAAATGAACATTCCTTTTGAAGAATCGTAAAGATAAACAAAGCGATCGCGGTCAAAAATTTGTGAAGGAGATGGAGTGGTATCGAATAAAAGACGAAAATCAACCGTTTCGTTTAATAATTTACCGTCTTCCCCAACCTTTTTTAATTTGGCGTCCTGTTCATCAAAAACCCATAAGTTATTGTCAAAAGATTGTGCTATAGCTTTTACAAAAAAAATATTTTGCAAACGCAAGTCAATCGTATTCTGCATATTCAAAAACCTGTCTAACACCACAACGGTTGAAAAAGTTTTATAATAAAGCAAAATCTTCAGCGAGTTGGTAACATCAATAGAAAAAAGTTTTCCATATCTCTTTACATCATTAAATATAGCAACCTGAGCCCCATCACTATTAATCTTTTTCAACTGATTACCACTGCTAAGCAAATAAATGTTTCCCAGGTTATCTACAGTAAAATCTACTGCATCAATTTTGATCGTTTTGTCTAGATAAAACGAAGAATCTCCCTGCGAAAAAGAACAGGTAGCTGTGAAAACAAAAAAACAAAAATGAATAATATAGATACCTTGTCTCTTCATTTTATTTTTTATAATATTTCAAAGTCAGCCCCTCTGCGTCCATTTCTGCATAGCTAAAATAACGAATCCAATCGCCTAAATTAATATAACGGCTGTTATCTTTTAACGGAAAATCTATCACCAAATGCCGATGACCAAATATGAAATAGTCATAATGCTGGTGCTGAAGCATCTCTTTGCAATAAACAAGCAACCATTCTTTATCCTCTCCTAAAAATTTTTCTTCGGTAGCTCCTGTCTGTGCACGGCTCCTTCTGCTTAAATAATTCGCCAACCCCATACCAACGTAAGGCGGTAATATTCCAAACAACCACTGGCAAAACGGGTTGCGAAATATTTTTTTTAATCTTTTATATCCATAATCACCCGGACCAAGCCCATCACCATGACCAATTAAAATCTTTTTCCCGTTTCTGAGAAACTCCTGCGACTCAAAATATACAGGAATATTCAACTCTTTTTGGAAATAGCCTTTCATCCACATATCGTGGTTACCAACAAAAAAATGAATTTGAATACCAGAATCTGTTAATTCAGCTAATTTTCCAAGAAGACGAACATACCCTTTGGGCACCACCCGGCGATACTCATACCAAAAATCAAACATATCGCCCACAATAAAAATCTCTGCCGCAGTTGTTTTTATTTCATCCAAAAACTGTACAAGCAATTTTTCCCGTTCTAAACTGCTTTTATAATCAGGCGCCCCCAGATGAAAATCAGAAAGAAAATAAATTTTCTTATTTCGGGTATCCATTTACTCTTTATTAATTTTTTGTCGAAAATATTCCAAAACATCCCCAGAAGTAATTAGCGGATAACCCTCCACCGGTTGATTAAACCAATAAACCCATGCTCTTATTATATGATCATTAATAAAAACTTCTACCGCCTCCCTTTTATAAAAAGGAATATCTCCCTCTATAGGATTTAATCCTTCATAATCGTCTAATTGCGCTAATGCCCACCCGTATTCGTTTTTATTTTTTATCTCATAGAGTTCGCCTACAATAAACCGATCGTCGCCAACCGGAACAGCAGCGGGATAAGGGCCCAGATCGTATAAAAGACCTTTTACTTTCGCATCACCAACAAAATGAAAATAATTGCTGATGTATTGATACGCTTCACTGTGAAACCCTCTGCGAAGTGATCCGTAAACAAAAAGGTAATAAATCTTTTCTTCCATGATGATATAAAGATAAAACAATACAGGCGTTTAACATGAAATAGATGTACAAAGGGAAGCTCAATATAATTAAAAGCAGTTTTGTTTCCTTAACCACAAGTTATTATTACACAATATAATCCTATTGGGTATTTATAAGAAAATCGGTTATCTTATTAACAGAAAGAGATATCCTTTATTTAATTAAATATGCAATCTTATCAATTTAACAACTTCTGGAAACCTACAGATTACTCGTTCATTACTCTTACGTTTTTCACTCACATCATCCTCTTAAGTCAGATATGAAAAATCTTATGCTGCAAAAAGCAAAAAAGAAAATAAATATGCTATTAATTATTTGTCTCAATTAGAAAACAATATACCTCTTTGGGGCCATGTACACCCACCACTAATGTTTTTTCTATATCCGCCGTACGACTGGGGCCTGTGGCAAAACTTATTAAGGAAGGCGGCCGGGAGCCATATTTTTCCTTTAACTTTTGTAATGCGTCTTTAATATCGTAAACCAACTGATCCACGTAAGCAATACAAATATGTATGGGAGCATATACACTAACGGTGCGACCACTCTCACCAGCATTGCTTAATACAATGGTTCCGGTTCGGGCTACCAGCAATTCGCAGGTAGTAATACTCACCTCTGCCAATGATAACTCCTGTTCAGAAAAGTTGCTAAACCCATTATCAGACAACAATTCTTTTAATCTTTTTTCAGCACAAAAAATTTCCTTCCACTTCATAACCTTCGCCAAGTTTGCAAGGCTTTGACCTAATTCTTCCTCACTGGCACAGTACACAAACTTTCCCTGCAACTTTGCAAATTCCTCAGCAAATTTTATTTCCAGTTCTTCTTTAGTTTGCTGAAATACTGAATTATTTCCTTCGCTTTGCGGAAAAGGAACAGGCATTGATATGCTCAATGCCTGTCTTATCTTTTTTAAAATATTTTCCTTAGCGGGAGAAATTCTCATTTTAACTATTCAGGTTTTCAGTTGTTGATTCTTTTTCCCTGTCAGCCTCCTTAACTGGTGAACCATTATTACTGGCATCTATTACCTGCGTCGTTGGAGTTGTGTCATGAATAACATCTGCCGGCTTCTTTTCTTCATAAGGGCGTTTGCCAATCAACGCTTCCACATCGCTTTGAAATAGCACTTCTTTTTGCAATAATTCTTTAGCCAGCTTTTCTACTTCTACTTTTCGTTCGGTTAGTAATTGTTTGGTACGTTTATACGCTTCATCAACTAATTTTCTTACTTCCTCATCTATTAGTTTACCTGTTTCCTCACTATACGGTTTTGTAAAATAATTTTCTTGTGCGGGATCGTAAAAACTGATATTACCTACCTTATTGTTCATCCCATACACTGTTACCATGGAATAAGCCATCTTGGTAATTTGCTGTAAATCGTTGCTGGCGCCGGTTGAAATTTTTCCAAAGAAAATATCTTCTGAAGCTCTGCCTCCCAATGTCATACAAATCTGATCCATCAATTGATCGGTATTGTATAAATATTGTTCTTTGGGAGTGTATTGTGCATATCCCAAAGCTGCCGTACCTCTCGGTACGATTGTTACTTTTAATAAAGGATAAGCATGTTCCAAATACCATCCACAAATGGCATGACCGGCTTCGTGGTAAGCGATAATCTCTTTTTCTTCGGGCGAAATAATTTTATTTTTCTTTTCCAAACCACCAATTACCCTATCAACCGCGTCTTGAAAATCTTCCATTTCTACAGAATCCTTTCCTTTTCTGGCCGCAATCAATGCAGCTTCATTACATACATTGGCAATATCGGCACCGGCAAAGCCTGGTGTTTGTTCAGCCAGTTTATGTATATCAAGTTTTTGAGAAATTTTAATCGGCTTTAGATGCACTTTAAATATTTCCTCTCTGCCTTTTACATCAGGCCGGTCAATAGAAATTTGTCTGTCAAAGCGACCTGGGCGTAATAAAGCCGAATCCAATACATCTGGTCTGTTGGTAGCAGCCAAAATAATAATACCACTATCGGTTCCAAACCCATCCATTTCAACCAACAACTGGTTTAAAGTATTTTCTCTTTCGTCATTGCTCATAATGGCATTTCGGCCACGGGCACGTCCAATTGCGTCTATCTCATCAATAAAAATTATACAAGGCGCTTTTTCCCTGGCAGTCTTAAATAAATCCCGCACACGGCTGGCACCTACCCCTACAAATAATTCTACAAAGTCTGATCCGCTCAAACTAAAAAAGGGAACCTGGGCTTCTCCTGCCACTGCCTTAGCTAATAGGGTTTTACCAGTACCCGGAGGGCCTATCAGTAGTGCTCCCTTAGGTATTTTACCACCCAACGCTGTATATCTTTTGGGGTTTTTCAAAAAGTCAACAATCTCCATTACTTCTTCTTTCGCCTCTTCCAAACCGGCTACATCTGTAAAAGTGATATTAACTTTTGCACCCTTATCAAATAAAGTTGCTTTTGATTTTCCAATGTTAAAAATTCCTCCAGGGCCACCGCCACCAGCCGGGCCACCCATTTTGCGCATTAACAATACCCACAAGCCAATAAGTAACAAAACCGGTAATAATAAGGATACTATATTGGGCAGCCAGCTTTCTTCATCCTTGTAATCAGAATTCGGCTTGGGCAAATTTGGATTAGCCTTAAATACTTCATCCACCTGCTCAGCAAATGTTTTTGTATCGGGTATATTAAACTGAAAATGCGGTCCCCTGCCATTTACCGGCCCCCGGGAACTCTCCAGTTTATTAGCTATATACGATTTGTTTAAAGACTCCGGTTTTATGGTTACCCTTACTATTCCTTTATTTTTTACTACCAAATAAGAGGCTACGTCCCCGTTTACCAACAAAGTGTCTTTAAAAAACTCTTGGGATGTAATCGTTCCATCGGGTGTAAATCCTCTAAAAAATTGAAACCCTAATAGCACTACGGCTACCAACCCGTAAATCCAATAAATATTAAATTTGGGACCACGACGTTCCTTGTCTGACTGATTATTCATATTTGAAGGGTTCTGATTCATCTTTCTTTATTCTTTGTAATCTTCGCTTCTTTTTATTTAAACCTGCAAAGTATTATTAATAATGATTTTTATAGCATTTTTGTTTGCTTTTTGGCAAATTTTAACGGGCTATTCGTTGTGTTCGGTTATACCCCCATCAGCCCACATTTCTTCCAGTCTGTAAAACTTACGTGTGTCCGGATAAAAAATATGAACTACCACATTTACATAATCAATTAATACCCAATGAGCTCCTACTCTCCCCTCATGCTTAAATGGCCTTTCCTGGCAATTTTGTTTAACTGCTATTTCTATTGCATCGCTAATAGCCTTTATCTGCACATTAGACGACGCTTCGCAAATAATAAAAAAATCGGCTACTGCTTCTGGTATTTTCCTTAAATCAAGGCTGACAATATTTTCACCCTTTTTTTGCTGAATAGCTTTAATAATAGTTTTGAAATTGCTACTGTTACGGGTCAGCTTGGTTGCTTTTTTTTTCGCTTTGGAAGTTGATACAGTTAATGCTGTCAAATGTTATGTGTTTTGTTACCCCTTTACTTAATTAGGGAAAAATTTTATTTAAATTTCTTTTTATAATACTCGGTCTGTTTTCCGCACTTTCTCTTATCAATTAATCTTTAGTAATTTATCTCACTTTTATGCTCTATTGGCGTAAACTAAAAGACTTAGTTTAACTTGCCAAAATTACTAATCTTTTTCTACTAATATATATGCCTCCAGCCATCCCCGCAATAACCTTTCTTTCTTCTGTAGATAGTACCAACAACTATGCCATGCAACAAATTCGGACAGGATTGGCAAAACACGGTATGGCATGGTTTGCACACGAACAATACGCCGGAAAAGGGCAACGGAACAAACAATGGTCGGCAGCTCCGGGAGAAAATATTACTATGAGCATTGTACTGGAGCCTACTTTTCTAAGTGTGGGAGAGCAATTTCAGTTAAGCGCTGCCATAGCATTGGGTACATTTGATTTTTTTAGTAAATACGCAGGCGATGAAACAAAAATAAAATGGCCTAACGATATTTATTGGCGTGACAGAAAGGCAGGGGGTATTTTAATTGAAAATGTAATTGGATTAAAACCAGAATCGGCTAATGATAAAACAGAAAAAACGAATAAGGATAAACAACAAGCTATAACCCATAAATATACCATTGCTGGTATTGGCATTAATATTAACCAAACCAAATTTTCTGAATCGCTACTCAACCCTGTTTCATTAAAACAAATTACCGGGAAAAGTTTTGATGCTTTTGAACTGGCCGGGGAGCTTTATCAATGTATACTAGAAAGATTTAAGCAGTTACGAAACAGCGGGTTTAAACAAATTTATGAAGCTTACTCTTCCCATTTATATAAAATCCATCAAACAAGCAAATTTAAAAAAAGCAACCGTGTTTTTGAAGCTACAGTGAAAAGTGTTACCCTCCGGGGAAAACTGGTTTTACAGCATTCAATTGAGGAAGAGTATGATTTTGGAGAGATAGAATGGATACAATAAAAAGTAATAATTTATAATTTTCCGTTTCGTTTTGCATGCTGCTATATTTTACCTTTGCAGCGTTTCAAAAAATAATACTACATGAAAATTGCTGTAGCTAAAGGGGATGGTATAGGCCCGGAAATAATGGACGCTGTATTAAAAATTTTTAATGCCAACAATGTTCCTCTTAAATACCAGATGGTAGATATGGGGAAATGGGTTTTTGATAAAGGTTTTTCCGATGGTATGACGCCGGAGGCAAAGCAGACGATTGAAAACCTGGGGTTACTTTTTAAAGGTCCGATGGAAACACCGAAAGGCAAAGGAGTAAAAAGCATTAATGTTACAGCCCGAAAAACCTGGAACACTTATGCTAATAAAAGAACTTTTCTCACTTTACATGGTGTAGATACTGTTTTTAGTAAGGCGGGCATTCCTATAGATTTGACCGTAGTAAGAGAAAATATAGAGGACACTTATGGCGGTATTGAACATATGCTCACGTATGATGTTGCACTAAGTCGCCGTTTTATTACCAGGCCGGGAAGTATGCAGGTTATACGTTATGCTTTTGAAATGGCTAGACAAAAAAAGGCCAAACGAATAACTTGTGGCCACAAAGCCAACATCATGAAAATTACCGATGGATTGTTTCTTGAGTGTTTTTATGAAGTTGCAAAAGAATATCCTGAACTAAAGGCTGACGATATTATTGTAGATGATTTGTGCATGAAATTAGTTACCCGTCCAGATACTTTTGACGTAATGGTTTTAACTAACCTGCAGGGTGATATTGTTTCAGACCTATGTGCGGGACTCGTTGGGGGCCTTGGCTTTGCACCTTCTGCCAATATAGGCGATCATATTTCCATTTTTGAGGCTGTGCACGGAACAGCACCGGATATTGCCGGAAAAAATATTGCTAATCCAACAGCTCTTCTGTTAAGCGGATTAGCTATGTTAAGACATCTTGGCCTTACAGAAAATGCATCTATTATTGAAAATGCTTTACTCTATACCCTGGAAAGCGGGGTTCACACCGGAGACTTTGGAGATAAAACAATACCACCTGTTAACACTACCCAATTTGCAGAAGCAATCATCAGCAATCTGGGCAAAAAGCCAAAATCAAGCGCCAGAGAAATAATATCGAATAAGCCTGGAACTCCAACTCCTTTAAAGTTAGAACTTCACCCTATGTTAATTTCTAAAGAGGATGAAGATGAAATTATTGTAGGAGTAGATTTATTTATAGAATCTCATGAACAACCTGTTGAAATTGCTGAAAAATGCAAACGGCATGCGGGTGTGAAATTTAATTTAATTAATATTAGCAATCGCGGTACACAAGTTTGGCCTACCGGTTCTGTTTACACTAACCTGGTAAACCAATACAATGTTCGTTTTGAAAGCATTGACAATTATCCATTGAACCAGCAGGACATTATTGGGCTTTATGTAAGTATGAGTGGTAATTTTAAAATTTGTTCTTTTGAACTACTAAATATGTGGGGGAATAAAAAAGCATACAGTTTAGCACAGGGACAGTAAGTAATATTTGTTTTTCATTAAATACAAAAGCCAAAGACTTTGTTATACTTTGGCTTTTCTCTTAACATTTTTTCTTTATCCCCTTTTGATGGTAAATAACCGGCTCAGGTTAAAGCCCCATCTAAACTCCCCTCTTCCCCAACTTTTAACAGTAAAAGGTATAAGCTGATTTTCTAGGGTAGCCTCGGCGTTGGTAAAATTAAGATGGAATATATGACCGGCTGTTTCTATTTCAGCGCCTATGCCTAGCGGTGCATAAAATTTATAATTAAAGGATGATGACTCTGATCTAAAATAATTTTTGGATGCTTTTGACCGGAAAGGTTGTATATAATCTGCTATGAGATGAAAATTATGTTTAATGGGAATTCGCAATGCCGCCCCCAGGGCAAACATATTATTGTCATCCCCGGTTAAAACCAGATTCCTTCTTACAAATGTGGGAGATAACTGAAGGGAAACTTTCCCAAATTTTCTACCCACTGTTAATTGAGCTACAAAACTCATTCGGTCGCTAAAAGAATTAAAACTATTTTCCAAAACAATCCCGGGTACAAATGCTTTTTTTACTGAGGAAATTACAGTATTACCATAAAAACTTAAAGCAAAGGGATGCGTTTCATCGTTTTCATATTGCTCCAAAATCTTCCATCTTATACCGGCGTGCCATAATTGGTTTAAACTTCCCCATCCTTTTGCCCTCGAAGCAATTACATTTACTTTATCTGATATACCATAAGCAAATCCTATTTGCACATCTGTAGAATTATCCAATCCAAAAAAACGACGGCCTCCCCCTTCGCTACCGGCAATGTCACCAAAATTATGTACCACCCTAAACTCAAGCATACCCTCACGTATTAATTGAGTGCTATACTGGTTAATAACCCTTGCCCCGGAAAATAAGATCAACGGTGTTTTTGAATTCCTTGAAGAAGCAGAAGTGATTGAATCAAGATTTTGTGAATAAGATATTGATGAGCTTAGTGCAAGCAATATTATTAAAGCATTCTTTCTCATGAAGCAATTCTTTGATTTTGATAAAAACGAGTGAAACAATTAGTTGTTAAGCGCTCCGGATTGAACCCAGCAGGCTATAATATTTTTTTGATCGGTTGTTAAACTTCCAACTTTTGGCATTCGGCCAGATTGAACTTGACTGTTTATTAAAGTAGCATTACCGGCAATTTGTGCATAGGTAGTTAAAGTTGGTTGTTGCGTTCCGTTATGGCAGCCTGTAATTGCGCAATATGTGCTAATAATTGGCTGAACATCGGCACTGAATTTTGCACTAATGTTTGTGCAGTTAACAGGAGTAGAGCCACCACTGCCACCGCCGGTAGTAGAGTTATCCTTGCTTTTTGAGCAGGAATAAGTGATAGTAAAAATTGCTATCACGAAAATTATATATAATGTTTTTTTCATATAGTTATCCTTTTAATTAATGTTACAACTTTAAAGTTAGACTTATATTTTATTAAAATCAAAAAAACAGGCAATTTTTAACATGGATTAATCTGATCTGAATAAGCAAGACTATTCGTTTATTTCTTTCCATGCCTCAATAATCTCTTCAGCATGTTGTTTATTTTGAGGCTTAAAAAATATTTTGCGAATAACACCTTCCTCATCAATAAGAAAGGTGGTACGGCGTACTCCCATGTAATGGCGACCAAATAATTGTTTCTGCCCCCACACTCCATATTTATTTAAAATTTCGTGCTTTTCATCAGCAAGCAATAGAAATGGTAAATTATATTTTGTTTCAAATTTTTTATGTTTCTGTTCGGAATCGGGGCTTACTCCGATTACTACAAAACCATTTTTCTTCAACAATGCGTAATTATCTCTCAAATTGCAGGCTTGTATAGTACAAGTCGGAGTATCATCTTCCGGATAAAAATACAAAACCACTTTCTTGCCTCTATAATCACTTAAAGAGACAATTGCACCATCCTGGTTTTTACCTTTAAAATCAGGCGCTCTTTGACCTTCAAACAATGCTACTGCCATATTTTAATAGTTTAATAGTGTAGCGCCTTAGCTTTTCTAATTTATCTAAGCAATCTAACGCTAAATAACTATTGAAAGTTCTTAAGCGCTGTAAGCTACATAACAAATCATTACCTGGTAAATTGATAAACTACTTTAGTCACATTTCCTGCTTCATCTTCCGCTGTAACTTTTATTTCGTGTTTCCCGGGCGAGCAATGTTCATCCATAATATAAGTAAACGTGTTTCCTTTATTGGCAAACATCAACCATTTACCATCAAGTTCTGCCCGAAAATTTTTTATTTCATTATAATTATCTCTAACATAAAATCTTATAAAAGAAGCCTTTGATAAATTAGCACCGTCAACTATATTGGCTGAAATTATTGGTGGTTCATTATCTATCACAAGCTGAAAACTTCCAAATTCATTACTCTTTGCCGTAAACCAGCCATTGTTGAATTGTGCCTTTCTTACTTTTATTTTATCATTTACTGTTTTTTTCATCAGTACATGATTCATATCACTTTCACTTATCTTCCTATTTGACTTCATTCCTATTATCATTGAATCCTGGAGTGGAATAGAGGTTTCCTGCAAATGATAGATATCACTAAGCCCGTTTATATCGGGTGTTTTAGAATAATTGAAATGAATAGCATCATATAATCCTTTATCAGAAATATAAACTTGTAATTCCTCGTTCTCAAAAACATTAACTTCGCCAGGCTTCATTAGCTCTCCTTGAAAGTTTGACGTTGTATCAGTTCCCGTTTGTTGAATATTAAAAGCTGCAAAAGAAGTATTGCCATAAGCATCTTGTACCTTAATCGTTATCGAATGAATTTTACCATCGCTTAAATCAACCAACCCGTCTTCATTCCATTTTTTATAAATACTTAGGCGGTTTCCGGGAAGCGCCGTGAGATGCTGAAGATAATAATCGCTATTTCCCCCCGTATGATAATCAATATAAGCATTGAGATAACGGGTTTTAAGATAGCTGATGTCATCAATTATAAAGCCACTTACCGGTTTGCCGTTATCAAATACGGAGGCATTATGAATAGCAAAATGATTTGTAAACCCATTAAGCCGGTCAATTGCTGTTATAGCAAAGCTTACTTTTACGGCGTTTGTTTTAATTGCAGGACTGGCTATTTTAAAAGTATCCTTTACTTTTTTTAGTGCAAATTGCAAAGGTCTTTGTTCAAATGTGCTTTTATTTCTATTATAAACTGCCAGGCGGGTAATAAGAGGAGCTATGTTATCTGAAATATTAAATCCAAAAAGTAAAGGGTTAAGACAATTGTCATTTTTTGTTTTTCGAACTTCAAAGTGTAAATGTGGCCCTTCCGAACCGCCAGTGTTTCCACTATAACCAATAAAGTCCCCTTTTTTTACTTTAAACTTATTCTCCGGAACAAAAACTTCAATCCCCCATTTTTCACTTTTATACTGTTGCTCTTTTAAAAAAGCCTCTACACGGGGTGTAAATTTGTTCATATGCGCATATACCGTAGTATAGCCATTGGGATGATAGATGTATAAAGCTCTTCCAAAACCACCCGCTTCATTCTTTATCCGGGCTATATATCCATCAGCCGGAGCATACACCGGAAGGTTTTCTTTACGGTTTGTAAATAAATCAAGCCCCATATGAAAATGATTGGCTCGTATTTCTCCAAAATTGGCATTTAATTTTATAGGTATGCCTAAAGGATATCGAAAGTAGCCTTTAGGATAATCAGGCATAGCTAATTGCTGGGGATATATTGTTGAAGCAAATAAGTTAAAAAGTATAAAAAAGAATAAACAATTCCGAAAATGCTGCATAAATGAGTAATTCATACAAAAATAATATAGAAATAATACCCGTTTAATACTCCTCTTTCTAAAAAGTCTCAATTTGTAATATATTTTTTTGAACACATGCAACTTTATCATGTAAAAATGGTCTTACATAAAGAGAGGTATTATGAAAAACGTTCTATACATAACTAAAAAATGTTGGGTTACCATGTTGACCCTTCTTGGTATTCGTTTCAAAAACAGATTAGAGCTACCCAATCATCAAAACAACAAATCCAGGCGATTACCCAAAGAAGTTGTTCTTGATGAATACGAGCTAAATACTTACCATAGTTAGTTAGTTGATTTCACTATGGCTTTTCATAATTATATGCCCCAAAATTATAGTTTGGGGCTTTTCTTTTTTTGGAGTTATTTTTGCCACCGAAAAATCCCGCCATGCCGAAAGATAACTCCATTAGAAGTGTATTAATTATTGGCTCCGGCCCTATTATCATCGGACAAGCCTGCGAATTTGATTACAGCGGTACTCAAGCTGCACGAAGTCTCAGAGAAGAAGGCATTAAAGTAATCCTCATAAATAGTAACCCCGCCACTATTATGACTGACCCGATGATGGCCGACCGTGTATATCTTTTGCCACTAACTGTTGAAAGTATTGAACAAATTTTAGATGAGAACCAAATTGATGCGGTACTACCAACTATGGGTGGACAAACTGCTCTCAATTTGTGTAAGGAAGCTGATGAATTGGGAATTTGGGAAAAGTATGGGGTAAAACTAATCGGAGTTGATATTAAGGCTATTGAAAAAGCGGAAGACAGGGAAAAATTTCGCCAATGGATGATTGAAATGAAGATTCCGGTTTGCCCGGCAAAAATTGCTAATTCCTTTTTGGAAGGAAAAGAGTTTGCGCAAACTATAGGATTCCCACTGGTTATTCGGCCCTCTTTTACGCTGGGGGGTAGCGGTGGCAGCATTGTATTTAAAAAAGAAGACTTAGATGAAGCACTAAATAATGGTCTTACAGCCTCTCCAATTCATGAAGTACTGGTGGAAAAGGCTGTTTTGGGGTGGAAAGAATTTGAACTGGAATTGCTAAGAGATAATAATGACAATGTAGCTATCATTTGCAGTGTAGAAAACTTTGATCCGATGGGCGTGCACACCGGTGATAGTATTACCGTAGCGCCGGCAATGACGTTAAGTGACACTGCTTATCAGCAAATGCGTAATACGGCTATCCGGATGATGAGAGCTTTGGGAAATTTTGCGGGGGGATGTAATGTACAATTTGCCTTAAACCCTCAAACAGAAGAAATCATTGTTGTAGAGATTAATCCACGGGTAAGCCGTTCGTCTGCTTTAGCAAGTAAGGCTACCGGCTATCCTATTGCAAAAATTGCAGCCAAACTTGCCATTGGCTATAACCTGGATGAGCTAAAAAACCAAATTACGCAATCTACCTCCGCCTATTTTGAACCGGCATTAGATTATGTAATTGTAAAAATACCCCGTTGGAATTTTGATAAATTCAAGGGGGCAAACGATACACTGGGTTTTCAAATGAAAAGTGTGGGTGAGGTAATGGGTATAGGCAGAAGTTTTACAGAGGCTATTCAAAAAGCCTGTCAGAGTTTGGAAAATGAAGCTGTAGGTCTTGGTTATTATGGCAAGAGCTTAAAACATGCTGATGAGTTAATCGAATATATTAAAACACCTAAGTGGGATAGGGTGTTCCGGATTAAAGATGCATTAATGGCGGGGGCCAGTATAAAACGCATTTGCGAAAGCACCGGAATTGACAGGTGGTTTATTTATCAAATCCAAAAAATATGTGAAGTTGAAAAAGAGGTGGCGAATTATGATATGGCTACTCTGCCGGTTGATTTATTAAAGGAAGCGAAACGCCTTGGCTTTAGCGATGAACAAATTTGTCGCATTATGAAGGATGGAGATGTAGATGAACTTTATGAAAAAAGAAAAAAATTGGGCATTACAAGAGTGTATAAAATGGTAGATACCTGTAGTGCAGAGTTTGAGGCAAAGACGCCGTATTATTATTCTACTTTTGAAAATGCAACCAATGACAATAGATTAGTATTAAATGAAAGCAAGAAAAACGATATAAAAAAAATTATTGTACTTGGTTCCGGCCCCAACCGCATTGGGCAGGGAATTGAGTTTGATTATTGTTGTGTACACGGTTTACTTGCTATTAAAGAATGCGGTTACGAAGCCATCATGGTTAATTGTAACCCCGAAACAGTTTCTACAGATTTTGATATTGCCGATAAACTTTATTTTGAACCTGTTTTTTGGGAGCATCTTTGGGAAATTATTGAATTGGAACATCCAGATGGTGTAATTGTGCAGTTAGGTGGTCAAACTGCATTAAAGCTCGCAAAAAAATTACACGAAAAAGGAATCAATATCATTGGTACTTCCTTTGATGATATGGACATTGCCGAAGACAGAGGAAGATTTAGCGATATGCTAAAAGAACTTGACATTCCTTATCCAAAATACGGCACCGCCTTTAATACAGATGAAGCGATTGAAGTGGCCAAAAAAGTAGGATATCCTGTTCTCGTTCGTCCCAGTTACGTTTTGGGTGGACAAAGAATGCGGATAGTACTCAATGATGAGGAACTGGAAAAAGGGGTATTGAGTTTATTAAAACATTTGCCCGGTAATAAAATATTAATTGACCATTTTCTTGATCGCTGTCAGGAAGCAGAAATAGATGCCATATTTGACGGAGAAGATTTTCATGTAATGGGTGTGATGGAACATATTGAACCGGCAGGCATTCATAGTGGCGATAGCAATGCAGTGTTACCTCAATTTAACTTATCTCCGTTGATTGTGCACACAATGGAAGAATACGCAGAAAAAATTGCGAGGGCATTACATATAAAAGGGTTAATCAACATACAATTTGCTATTAAAGACGGTAACGTATATGTAATTGAAGCCAACCCCAGAGCATCCAGAACTACCCCTTTTATTGCAAAGGCATACCAAATACCTTATTTAAATATTGCAACCAAAATAATGATGGGTGAAGCCGCACTAAAAGATTTCAGGTTTGAGAAAAAACTCACTGGGTTTGCTATTAAAGAGCCTGTATTCTCCTTCAACAAATTTCCGGGTGTAAATAAAGAATTAGGGCCTGAAATGAAGAGTACTGGTGAAGCCATTCGCTTTATTAAAGATTTGCGTGACCCCTACTTCCGTCAATTATATAAAGAAAGGAGCATGCATCTGAGTAAATAAATTCTGTACAACATATTGTTTCTATACCCGTAAGTTCTGTAACTTTTGGGTAGTTTTATATTATGCCCTATCTACCCTATGTCTGGAAAGAAGCCCCGTTTCTCCGTCTTATCATCCCTTTGATAACAGGTATCCTTTTACAATGGAATGCAAATATTCCCTCTGAAATAGCATGGATAACTCTGGCTATTTCTCTAATTACTTTTATCACACTCTCTTTTAGTAACATTACTTTTCTTTTTAAATGGAATCCATTCAATGGAATTTCCATTAACCTGTTATTAATCGCACTTGGAATGTTACTCAGCTACTACAAAAACACCGCACATCACAGAACCTGGCTTAATAACTATTATCATCCCGGCGATGTCATGCAGCTAACTTTAGAGGAACCTCTTTCAGAAAAAACAAAATCACTTAAGTCGGTTGCATCTGTTTCACTCCTGGCAGATAGCAATGGTAGTAAACCGGTAAAAGGACAAATTATTTTATATTTTCAGAAAGACAGCAATGCATTAAAATTGGATTATGGCTCACAAATAATCATTAAAAAGAATCTTCAACCCATTAAAAATTCCAATAATCCCGGCACGTTTAATTACGAACGTTATGCTGCTTTTCAGGATATTTATTTCCAGGTTTATTTAAAGCCCGATGAATACGTTCTTTTGAAAGAAAAAAAAGAAAATTGGTTCACAAAATTTATTTACCAGGTAAGAAAAAAGGTCGTTAATATCCTTAAAAGATATATTCCAGGGGAAAAAGAACGTGGGTTAGCCGAAGCGCTTTTGATTGGCTATAAGGACGATTTAGATAAAACACTGGTGCAATCTTATTCCAATACCGGTGTAGTACACGTAGTAGCCATTTCCGGCTTACATCTCGGGTTGATTTATTGGTTACTCAATTTTCTACTAAAATCACTTTACAAAAGAAACCATATCAAATGGCTCAAACCGTTTTTAGTAGTTGCCGGCCTATGGTTATTTGCCATTTTAGCCGGAGCCGGTCCATCCGTCATTCGTTCCGCGGTAATGTTTACTTGCATTGTTCTGGGAGAAAACTTAAAACGACCCGTCTCCATTTACAATACTTTAGCAGCTTCAGCATTTCTATTACTCAGCTATAATCCATTTTGGTTATGGGATGTAGGTTTTCAATTATCGTATGCAGCGGTATTAAGCATTATCATTTACATGAAGCCGATTTATCATTGGGTTACTATAAAAAATAAAATTCTTGATTTTGTATGGAAGTTAACTGCCGTTACTCTTGCTGCCCAAATTCTCACAATCCCCATCAGTATTTATCATTTTCACCAGTTTCCTAATTATTTTCTTTTTACCAATATTCTGGCAGTACCCTTATCCAGTTTAATTGTGTTGGGTGAAATATTATTGTGTGCTATTTCCATTATTCCATTAATAGCACAATATGTAGGTGTTGTTTTGCATGAATTAATCCGGATAATGAACAACTTTATTGAACATATCGAAAATCTTCCTTTTTCGCTATGGGATAGTTTGTATTTCAACATACCACAACTGGTTACATTATACATTGCCATTGTCGGTTTATCGTTTTGGCTATTGCAAAAAACAAAAACAGGATTAAAAATCGGTTTAGTTTTTCTTATTGGATTTATGATTATAAGAAGCTGGTCATTTTATCAATCAGTTCAGCAACAAAAATTAATTGTGTATAACATTCCTCAGCATACGGCTATTGACTTTATAGAGGGCAGACAATATTTTTTTGTCGGCGATCGTATTTTGCTGGAAGATGATTTTCTCAGAAACTTCCATTTAAAACCCTCCCGTGTCTTACACAGAATTAATTTAACGAACTCTCTTTCATCACTAATAGCAAACAACCATTACTTTTTTTTCTATAATCAAAAAATCCTATTAATTGATACCAACTACCATTTTGAAAAATTAAATGAAAAAATAAAGGCAGATATAGTCATCATTTCCAAAAACCCAAAGCTTTACATTAGTAACTTACTCAAAACGGTTGATTGTAAGCAAATCATCTTTGATGCTTCCAACCCTAAATGGAAAGTGGAGAAATGGCAGAAAGAGTGTTTAAACGCAGGTCTGGCTTGCTTTTCAGTTGTTGATAAAGGGGCTTTTGTCATAAATCTCCATTAAGTTACCTTTGCGCCGTCTCGCTACCATCTGGCAGGCGGGATGTCTTGCTTGCCGTATCTAATTCAATTTTCTAAATTTTATGAACAAAAAAATTCAGTCTGCACTCATCTCTGTTTTTTACAAGGACGGGCTCGAAAACATTGTACAACAGTTGCATTCACTAGGTGTAAAAATTTATTCAACCGGTGGTACACAAAAATTTATTGAACAATTGAATATACCGGTAGTAGCAGCCGAATCAATAACCGGTTATCCATCTATTTTAGGTGGTCGTGTTAAAACATTACATCCTTCTGTATTTGGAGGCATTTTAGGTAGAAGAGATGATGAAACAGATGTACAGGAAATGAGACAGTTTAATATTCCTGAAATTGATTTAGTAATTGTGGACTTATACCCGTTTGAAGAAACAGTGGCTTCTACCACAGATGAAAAAGCAATTATTGAAAAAATTGATATAGGCGGTCCTTCTATGATTCGTGCGGCGGCTAAAAACCACAAAGATGTGGTAGTAGTTGCTTCTAAAATTGATTATTCATTGCTTGAACAAATATTAACGGAACAAAAGGGCGAAACTACTTTAGAACAAAGAAGATTATTTGCTGCCAAAGCATTTGACGTGTGTACGGGTTATGACATCGCTATTTCCAACTATTTTAATCAGACTCGTTTTTTCAATCCTTTCAGCTCTAAGAAAAATATTTTGCGGTATGGAGAAAATCCGCATCAGCAAGGAATTTTTTATGGTGATCTTGATGGAGTGTTCGAAAAACTGCATGGTAAAGAACTTTCCTATAACAATTTAGTGGATGTAGATGCGGCGGTACAGCTTATCAACGAATTTACTGAAACAACTTTTGCTATTATCAAACATACTAATGTTTGCGGTATCGCATCAAGACCTGCATTAAAAGAAAGTTGGGACGCAGCTCTGGCGGGTGATCCTGAGAGTGCCTTTGGTGGGGTACTAATTTGCAATTCTATAGTTGACAAGATAACGGCAGAGGCCATCAATGAAATTTTCTTTGAAGTTTTAATAGCAAAAAATTTTAATGCTGATGCCTTGAGTGTATTGCAAACGAAAAAGAACCGGATTTTATTAAAGCAAAAAAATATCTCCTTACCTTCTTCTCAATATAAATCTGCATTAAACGGTGTTTTAGCGCAGCAAAATGATACTGGCAATTATGCAGAATGGAAAGAAACTGGTGGAAGAGAAACAACCGTAGCAGAGAGAGAAGATTTGGTCTTTGCTAATATTGTATGCAAGCATTTAAAATCAAATGCAATTGCTTTGGTGAAGAACAAACAACTAACGGGTAAGGGATGTGGTCAAACCAGTCGTATTGATTCATTACGGCAAGCAGTTGAAAAGGCTAAACAATTCAAGTTTGATCTAAATGGCGCTGTTATGGCCAGTGATGCTTTTTTCCCCTTTAATGATTGTGTAAAGATGGGGCATGAAGCTGGTATCTCCGCTTTTATCCAACCAGGCGGTTCTATCCGGGACAACGATTCCATTGAATATTGCAAGCAACATAACCTGGCTATGGTAATAACAGGCCTGAGACATTTTAAACATTGATAATAATATCATTAAACATCTATCTTGATTGATAAAACAATAAATACCATTGTTACCCACAAATTTTCTCCGTTTAAAGGAACACGTGGCAAGGCTTACCTGGCTCTGGCCTTTATATGTTTTTTTTGGGGAACTACCTGGCTTGCCTCTAAACAAGGTGTAATATATGTACATCCTTTGCAACTGGCTGGCATAAGACAATTTGTGGGAGGTATTTTATATATCCTTTTCTTTTTAAACCAAGGCTTTAGTTTTCCTAAAGGAAAAGACTGGTTACCCATTATAACCATGAGTCTTTTAAATTTTATACTAAGCAATGGCCTCTCAACATGGGGAGTAAAATATATTTCTGCCGGACTGGGCTCAATAATTGGGGCTATCATTCCTTTATGGATTGTATTGATTGGATTATTCAGTAAGAATGAAAAAATAAAAACAAAAGCAGTTATCGGCCTGTTATTGGGATTTGGAGGAATCTGTGTAATTTTTTTTGAACACCTTTTGGATTTTCTAAATGCAGATTTTCGTTTTGGCATTTTTTTATCACTTACCGCTTCCCTGGCATGGGCATGGGGAAGTATTTATACTAAAAAACAAGCCAAAAATTTTAACCCATATTTTGGAGTTGGTTTACAAATGTTGATGTCTGGGCTTGTCATGTATAGCATATCCGGGTTTACGGGCCTATCAGTTCCCCTCTCCTCAATTCCCTGGCAGGGATGGGCCGCTATTGCTTACTTAATACTTTTCGGCTCCATATTATCTTTTATTGCTTACATATATGCATTACAACATTTGCCTACCAGCCAAGCTTCTATTTATGCTTATATTAATCCGATTGTAGCTGTTGTTTTGGGAGCGATGCTTTTTGATGAAAAACTCACTTCTTTTATAGTAGTAGGAGGAGCTATCACTTTATATGGAGTTTACCTCGTAAACAACAGCTACTCAAAAAAAGAGTAAATAAAGCAGTTAGGCTGGTTCAAGAAAATCCCAGTATAGGTCTTCCCGCAAAAACAATTCATACATTTCTTTCCACCCAATAAATTGGGGGTCTGTACCTAAAAAGTGGTTATGCCATACAGTAACAAAGGTTCCATTTATTTTTTTTACAGTACTATACAATTGTCTCAATTCATTATAAGCTTGTTCAGGGGTTTGTTTTAACTCGTAAAAAGAATTAGCATCCATAAAACAGAAAGGATAAACAGTAAGCCCGGTTAATTCATTTTTGGTTATATCAAACCACTTAAAAGGAGAGGCTATAGAAGCCCGAAATCCATTTACTGATCCGTAACCCATAGAAAAATCCAGCTCAATACCTGCATTTATTAATCGTTGGTATGTTTCTGGCAATTTCATTTTTATATAGTGTTGCCTGCTGATAACAATTTTTCTACTTCCGGATAGTTGTCCCATGGTTTCAATTTCCTTCTTCAATATATTCTCACTTTCATTGCTTTTCCATGACGGATGTACTCCTACAAAATATTTTTCCGCATGACGCTTTATTAATTTCCCAAGCTCTTCGTTGGCTGGAGAAATATTTTTATCAAATCCAGTCTGCCTATCTGCAACCAGAAAAAAATACACCGGCAATAATTTTAAATTTTCATGCAAGCCATCTAACCACTCATAACAATCATAAGGGTCTTGCTTTTTTCCACGTTTTACTTCAATACGTTTTTTTAAAAGAGTCCATTCTCCATTAAAAAAGTTTTTTACCCATCCACCTATACTCCTTATAAATCCTTTGCTTCTAAAAGAAAAGGCAATGTCTATATCATAGGTTGGAATAAACCGAAAATCATTATCGGAAATTTTAAATGATGAAAATTTTTGCTTCAATGCATTTTTTAAATCCGTAGCCCAAATGTTAACTAACGGCAGGTGTAAAAAATCTTCCTTATACGCAAGTGAATTAGTATAAGGATACCTTCCATACTCATCTTCCTCATAAGGTAAATATTCTTCGTACCGGGTAACAACATAAAAAGAAGCAGCTAGTACGTCAAACCCCAAATCATCTCCTTCATTTTTAAAAAAAAATTTTAGGCCATTTTTATTAAAACATTCAATAGCATGCTGCTGAATATCTTCTTCAAATAAAAGAGAATGCGGTTTTATATTAAATTCATCAACACATATTCTTTCAGCGCTATAGTTTATTTTGGGGCCTGCATAAGACTTGAAAACTTCCTTATCGGTGGTTATTTCCGTCTGCACACAAGCAAGCTGGCGCAAAAGTAAATCAGTTATGTAAAAAAGTCTTTCCGTATTTTCTTCTGCAAAAAATAATAGCATCGGTATCTTTAATAGAAATACAATTTAACAAAGCGGGGGCAATTAATTTGCAATTATTTTAAATACAGGAAAAATACGAATGCTATAAAGTATTTTTCCTTTCCTTCCAAAGTTGGTTAAATGTTTTTCCAGAAAATTGTAACTCACTACGATTTTGCTTCCAGGCTTTAAACAAATGATTTACCACCTTGTTTTTCAATTTATCATTACTAAGATTCATCAGCCTTCGATTAAGCGATGCAATTTTCCATATTTTCCAAGCCGCCCTTTCAGCAAAAGACGTATTTCCTTTCTCTACCGCTTCATACCGGTTTTGCAACAATAATTCATGAAGATTAATTTTTACTGCACAAACTTCCGTACAATTACCACATAAAGAAGAAGCATAGCTAAGGTGTTTATATTCATTCATCCCTTTTAAATGTGGTGTAATCACGCTGCCAATGGGACCACTATAGGTTGCTCCATAAGAATGTCCTCCTATTGTTTTATAAACCGGGCAAGCATTTAAACAAGCGCCACAACGAATGCAATACAAACTCTCTCTTGCTTTTTCGTTAGCTAAAATATTAGTACGGCCATTATCGAGTAATATTACATACATATCCTCCGGGCCGTCATTTTCACCTTCCTGTTTTGGTCCCAGTACGATACTATTATACACAGTTATTTTTTGTCCAGTACCATAAGTAGATAAAAGCGGCCAAAATAATCCCAAATCACTCATCGAAGGAATTACTTTTTCAATACCAACAATTACAATATGAGTTTTAGGAAAAGCGCAACTCAGTCGGGCATTTCCTTCATTTTCCGTTATAGCCACGCCCCCTATATCAGCAATAATAAAATTGGCGCCGGTAATTCCTATTTCTGCCTGAACAAATTTTTTTCGCAACACATTTCGGGCTACCTGGGTAAGTTCTTCGGGAGTAAACCTGGGATCTGTTCCCAGTTTTTCAGCAAAAAGTTTGGCTACATCTTCTTTGCTTTTATGCATAGCGGGTGTAACAATATGGTAAGGGGCCTCGCCATCTAATTGTTGAATGTACTCTCCCAAATCTGTTTCAATACTTTCAATATCATTTTTTTCAAGAAAATCATTTAAATGAATCTCCTCAGTAGCCATGGATTTGCTTTTTACTACTGTCTTACAGCTTTTTTCTGTGCAAATCGTAATAATTTCTTTTAAAGCCTGCTCCCCATTCTCTGCCCAAATAACTTTGCCTCCCCGTTGGGTAAAATTTAGCTCAAAATCTTCCAACTGTTTATCAAGCGTTTCAATAGCCCTCCATTTAACGTTCTTAGCTCTTTCTCTTGCCGTAGTAATATCTGTAAACTGTTGTTTACCCAATGGCACTACGGAATCATATTTACCAATATTAAAATTTATTTTACGCCGGTGTTCTTTGTCACCCGCTTTAACGGTACTCTTTGCTAAAAAAATTGATCCGCTTTCACTCATAATCGTTAACTGTATATTTGATTAATCCCTTTCTGTAATTTCCACTTGCCTGTCCATCTTAAAAAAGGTTTTGGCTGTTGCCTCTAATGCTTCATAAAAATCTTTTCCAAATTTTCTAATCAATGGTTCTTTTAAAAACTCATAAACAGGTACTTTTAAATGCTCCCCCATTACACAGGCTGGCCTGCACAATATTTCTCGTGGTACATAATTAACCAGCCAGGTCGTTTTATCCTTTGACTTTTTGGCTATAATAGGAAAGAGATGGCAAGACACAGGCTTTTTCCATTGTATTTTACCATCATAATATGCTTGCTCAAAAGCACACTTAATAATTCCATTTTTATCCCTGTAGCCATATACACATATTTCGTTATCACCGGGAAGTGTTGGCGTTACCCAGCCAAATTCTTTATTATAAATATACTTGCCATTAACTTCTATTTGGTGTAAAGCCTCCTGAGTTAAATACGGCTTAATTATTTCAAATAAATTAGTAATAATGGCTAATTCCTCATCACTCAAAGGCGCACCCGCATCGCCCTCTTCGCAACACCCTCCCTTGCACGAAGCCAGATCGCAAACAAATTGACTGGAAACAACATCATCACTAACTAATATATTATCAAATGCTATCAAATTTTAATTGTATTTAATTGTTTACCAAAGGTAGTACACGGATTACTTAATGCGCAGTTACATTTAACAATTTAGCGACTTTTTTTATACTCATCAACCTGGTTACTGCATCTAATAATTAAATACTTGAATAATGAACACCCTCTTTATTAGAGCATTTTCTTTAGGACTCATTATATTCATGTGTGAAACAATAGTTGCCCAAACGTAGATCAATGAATATTGTTCAGTACTAAAACAAGAGACTTTTTTAAAAAATATTTCTTAAAAATTTAAAAGTTAACAATTTTTAAGCCAACAACCTGACTTAACTCTTGTTTATACATCAAACATTCTGATTTCCCCTGGCAAACTTATTTATTCCAGCGCAATGTATTTACCAATTGTTTCATATCCTGAAACAAAAACTGACTTACCGGTTTTACAGAATCTTCATTAGGCGCAGCATTAAAATACAAGGCACCTCTCAAAAAATGGTTGGCAGAGTCCGTAAGATAAAACTGCTTTAATGAAGCAGCATTTCCCCCCACTTCAAAAATAAATCCGCTCACTCCCGTATAGGGATGTACTTCAATCTCATCAATAGCATTGGCTTTAATGGAGTGTTTGTTGGTGAGTGCAAAAGCATCATTAATTAACTTATCCAATGTATTTACTCCTATAGAATCTTTATACCCGTTTTTTGTTTTGGATTTAAAAATTGCTTTTGCATTAACACGTGAATAGCTAAGATAAATTTTAGCATCATACTCGGGAAAATCAATGTTCAGCCAATAGGGACTTTGAGGCCGGTCTTCAAAAAAAGTACTATCCTGTACTATCTTCCCATATACAGGATAGTCAAATGAAAATGGAAAATCGGGGCGATTAAAGGACTCATAATTTTTTTGTACAGGCAAATCAATTCTAAAGTACCCTCTTGGCTTTACAGTGGATTCGGAATAACAAGATGAAAAGAAAAAAGCAACAATTACCACACTGGTAGCAAAAAATAACAAACGAAAACACTTTTTTTCCATTAAGCGAATTTACAACTAATCAAACGGTGCAGGTATAACTGTTATTTTAACTCTTTGAATTTTATTTTTATGTATATCCAAAACAGTGAAATCAAAATCACCGGATTTAATGATTTCATTTCGTTTAGGAAACTCTCCGGCAAGTTCCAATATCAAGCCGGCTAATGAATTACTGCTTCCTCTAATTTTATCAAATGTATCTAAAGGCAAATCCATCATTTTGCATACATCATGAATCATTGTTTTTCCTTCAAAAACAAAATTATAGTTATCTATTTTTTTATTCCCGCTCTCTTCCTCATCAAATTCGTCTTTAATATCCCCAATAATTTCTTCCATAATATCTTCCAAAGTAACAATTCCACTTGTACCGCCAAACTCATCAACCACAATAGCAAAATGAACACGTTTCTGTTGAAACTTCCTTAATAAATCATCAATTAATTTATGTTCGTGCACAAAGTAAGGCTCACGAATTAAAGTATGCCAGTTGAAATTACCCCCTTCGTGCAAATACGGAATCAGATCTTTAGTGTGTAAAATACCTTTTATTTCGTCCAATGTTTCTTTATATACAGGTAACCGGCTATAATGCAGTTCTTCAACTTTTCCCTTTACCTGAAAAAAATTAAGCTTAAATTCAATTCCACTTACATCCAGCCTGGCTTTCATTATTTGTTTTACAGGTATGTTGCCAAATTTTACAATTCCTTTTAAAATATTTTTTTCCTCAATGGTAGTATTTTCATCAACAGTTAAATCAATAGCCTGGTCAATTTGTTCAAAACTGAAAGTGGTATCCCTTCGGGCAAATTTTTTTTCAAAAATACCCGAATATTGTACCCACAATGAACCTGCACGACGGAAAAGGTAATTAAAAAATTCTATTACCGTTAGCACAACCGGGTTATAAACAAACATTAAACTACGTTGTTTGGCTAACAACATAGGTATTATCCCACCCAATAAAATAAGCAACAATGTTATACTAACTAGTTTCAACAAAATGACAAGCCAGGATAAATTATTCAAATTAGGTAGGGCAGCATCTACCAGAAAACTGCTTAGTAAAATAATGGAAATGTTAATAACACTACTGGAAATTAATATAGTTGCAAACAGTATTTTGGGATTTTCTAATAAAAATAATATACGTTTTGCTGAGGCATGAGTTTTTGTCTTTAGCATATTAATGTCTTTGTTAGAAAGGGAGCAAAAAGCCACTTTGGCTCCCGTAAGGCAAAACGATGCACCTAGTAACAAAATAAGAAAGACCACCATTGTTGTTACAGTCTGCGTATTAATAATGGCTATAAATGTTGAAGTTGATTCCTTATGAAGAATTTTAATAACCGAATAAATATCCAAGATTCCCGGTTTTGATGAAACAATCAGCAACTTATTTTTTTGCTGTATGAATTAAGGTTTTCAAAAGCTTATATTATCAGAAGGGTAAATCATCAGCCGGTTCCCCAATTGGCGGAACCTCGCCTGAGGTATAAGATTCTGTACCTGTATCATTAGTATGAGTAGCATGTGTATCTCCGGCTCTTTTATCTAACATTATCAAATTATCACCTACTACTTCTGTAGCAAATTTTTTTACCCCTTCTTTATCTTCCCAGCTCCGGGTTTTTAGTCTCCCTTCTATATACACAAGGCTTCCTTTGTGAAGGTATTTTTGCGCTAATTCTGCCAATCCACGCCAAAGTACAACCGTATGCCATTCTGTTTGAGAAACTAACTTTCCTGTGCGGTCTTTAAATGTTTCGGTAGTTGCTAAAGGAAACTTGGCTACAGCAATATTTCCTTCCAGAAACTGAACATCGGGATCTTTTCCCAAATTGCCAATGAGCATCACTCTGTTTACACCTCTCATAGTTTTATCCTTTGATTCTTTAATTTTTTTCTTATCAATAATGGCTAATATACATTTTTTATCGCTAATTGTGGTCTTTTACCCCTTTTTACTACCCTCCTCGTGCCAGCTATTTATTAACCGGGGAAACGGAAGATTCTTTAAATTATCGGTCTTTACAAGTAAAAAATCTTGTAAAGAAGCCAACGGCTTATCAACGGTTATTTTAATAAACCTTCCGTAAATTGTTTGATGGCTTAGTGACTGGCGATACCATTTTGAAATAACTTTAATTTTTCCCTTACCTTTTCCTATTATCCTGGCAAATTCTTTCGTTTTTAAAAACAAGGGAATATCCATTTCTTTTGAAACTTCAATACCTACATACTCAAAAAGATTTTGCCACACATCCTTAGCCAGTCGTTTTCTTACATAAACCTTGTTTCCCACATGTATAACCATAAAATAAAACCATCGTATTTTCTTTTTTGTAGATTTCTTTTTTACTGGCAATGCTGCAACTGCCTGATTAAGATAGGCAAAACATTTTTTCTGTAAAGGACACTCCAAGCAAAAGGGACTCTGTGGTTTACACTGCACAGCGCCAAAATCCATTATTGCCTGATTGTAAATTCCTGCCTTTGTTGCCGGTAAACAATCGGAGGCTATTTGTTGAAAAAGTTTTTTCCCTAGGGCTTCATTAATGGGGATGCTTATTCCAAAATAACGACTTAATACCCTTATCACGTTTCCGTCAACTACCGCATAAGGCAAATTATAAGCAAAAGAAGCAATGGCAGCAGCAGTATAAGTACCAACTCCTTTTAAAGTTATTATATCATTATAGGTATCCGGAAACTTACCATCATGATCCGTGCTTATCCTCCTGGCACTTGCTAACAGATTTTTGCAACGAGAATAATAACCCAATCCTTCCCAAAGCTTAAATACTTTTTCATCCTCGGCATTAGCAAGTTTTTGGATGGTAGGAAAGGCTTTGATAAACTTTTCGTAATAAGCACGGCCCTGTTCAACCCTGGTTTGCTGCAAAATTATTTCACTTAACCAAATTTTATACGGATCCTTCTCTCCTTTCCATGGCATACACCTCTTATTTACCTGCTCATTCCATCTTAATATACTTCTCGTAAAAAATATTTTTTTTCTGCTTTTATATAACTCCTTTGTAATGAATGTTTTCATTTTCAATAAGCTTACAAATGTAGTTGGATTTTTTAATTAATAATCAACGACTTATAAAACAAAAAATCACACAAACCTTCTTTACTTTATTGATATACAAGAATTTGGATAAAATTTTTATGTTTTTTAAAATGTTTGTCTTACATTAGAGGTACATAACTTTCTTAAAACCAACTCTAAATGAGAAAAGCGGACTTAATAAATCAAATTTCAGAAAAAACCGGCATCCCCAAAGTAGATGTTTTGGTTACATTAGAAACCATGTTTAAGGAAATAAAAGAATCCCTTTCTAATGGAGAAAACATTTACGTAAGAGGTTTCGGCAGCTTTATTACCAAAAAAAGAGCTGCTAAAATTGGCCGTAATATTAAAAAAAATACAGCTGTTAATATTCCCGAACATTATATACCTGCTTTTAAACCAGCAAAAGAATTTGTACAAGAAGTAAAGAGTAAGAGAGCCATCCAATAACTTTGCAGCTCAATTACTTAACTAGTGAAAAAACAACAGCTCCTCTTAACAGGTATCGGAATCGCATTAGTTGCTGGTTTATACCTTTTTGGAAAAACTACCCCCGGCACAAAACATGCTCACAAATCAGCCTCACAAAATCAGCAGTTAAATAACTTTGATTTTGATGCTTTTGTAACTTTTTCTAAACAAAGTCTTACACAAAACCAACTTCAGCACATTATTAGTCTTGAAAGTTCGGCTACACGGGGGGTTTTAAAAAATCAACAAATAAAAGCTTATCACCAACTTGCGCATTACTGGAAAGATACTCTTAAGCAAACTATTCCATATATTGGCTATTTAGCAAAAGCCTCCCGGTTGGAAAATTCAGAAAAAAGCCTCACCTTTGCAGCCCGCAACTTTTTAGAGGTTTCCAGAGAAATTAATGAACCTGCTATAAAAGGCTGGATGACCGAAGAAGCGGAAGGTCTTTACAAGACGGCATTGTCAATTAATCCTGCAAATGATTCAGCAAAAATCGGGTTGGGGGCTGTTATTTTATTTAGTGGCACACATTCGCCCATGGAAGGAATAAAGCTTATTAAAGAGGTGGAAGAAAAGGATAGTAGCAATATGTATGCACAATTTATGCTTGGATATGGGGCCATTGTTTCACAGCAATGGGACAAAGCCATCGAACGGTTTGAAAAAGTTCGTAAAAAAGAACCTGAACATAGTGAAGCCTTATTGTTACTGGCCGAGGCTTATGAACAAAAAGGAGATAAAGCAAATGCCCGCAAATGTTACGAGCAAGAAAAAGAAATGTTGAAACGATTGGCAATTAAACAAAACCAAAAATTGCCTGAAGAACTGATAAAAGCCTTAGACGAACGTATAAACTTATTAAAATAGATTTTTTAATTTTTAAAAATTATTAGCGTTATGCCTTGTGGTAAAAAAAGAAAACGTCATAAAATTGCAACTCATAAGCGTAAAAAACGCTTGAGAAAAAACCGCCATAAGAAAAAATAGTACAAGCATCTTATGAAGGCTTTCTCGTGTAAGCCGGAAGTAAGAAATAACTTCCGGTTTCTTTTTTAACTGATTTTATAGCTTATTTCGCAGAAAAGTCCGAAAAGTATTTTATCAGTTCGTCTCCTGACAATTTTCCAAAGGTGTGTGATGGTTGATTGTTTAGAGTGATAGCATATGCCTAACAAAGAATTAATTATTAATGCGGCTCCCCAAGGCGTAGAAATAGCCTTGCTGGAAGATAAAAAGCTGGTAGAATTACACCAGGAACATGCAGATTCTGACTTTGCAGTAGGTGATTTATATCTGGGCAAAGTAAAAAAGCTGATCCCCGGTATGAATGCTGCTTTTGTGGACGTGGGTTTTGAAAAAGACGGATTTCTGCATTACACTGATTTAAGCCCATACATACGTTCCATTTTAAAGTTTACCCAATTTGCCATTAACGAAAAAAGTGAAAATGGTTTTCAATTTTCTAATTTTCAGCTGGAACCTGAAATTATTAAAACCGGTAAAATTACTGAGGTATTAAATGGCCGGCCTAACGTACTGGTACAAATCCTTAAAGAACCGATAGCCGCTAAAGGTCCCAGGCTAAGTTGTGAAATATCCCTCCCCGGACGTTTTGTAGTGCTTACACCTTTTAATGATATAATAGCTGTTTCCAGGAAAATCCATTCCGGCGATGAACGGAGGCGTTTGCAAAAAATAATAGAATCAATTAAAACAAAAAATTTTGGTGTTATTGTTCGCACGGCTGCAGAAGGTAAATCTACAGCAGAATTGCATGAAGATTTAACCGTTTTAATTTCTACCTGGAACACGATACAAACAAATCTCAAAAATGCCTCGGCTCCTGTTAAAATTTTTAGTGAGCAAACAAAAACAACCAGCATTTTGCGTGATTTACTTAATGAAGATTTTAATCGCATAGTAGTTAACGATAAAAACATTTTTAACAGCACAAAAACCTACATTCAAAAAATAGCCCCTAACAAAGCAGACATTGTAAGCTTTTACAATAATGGCTCTCCTATTTTCGACAATTTCGGTGTAACTAAGCAGGTAAAAGTGGCTTTTGGTAAAACTGTTAATCTCCCCAGTGGTGCCTACTTAATTATTGAACACACAGAGGCGCTTCATGTAATTGATGTGAACAGTGGCTATAAAAGTATAAGCAGTAACCAGGAAGAAAATGCCTTGCAAACTAATTTGGAAGCTGCTGAAGAAATTGCCCGGCAGCTTCGGTTACGTGATTTGGGGGGAATTATTGTAGCCGATTTTATTGATATGAAGCTTCCGGAAAATAAGAAAAAGCTGATGGAAGCGATGGAAGGGTTTATGAGTACAGACAGGGCCAAGCATGCCGTATTGCCAATTTCCAAATTCGGTTTAATGCAAATAACCCGGCAGCGCATGAAGCCTGAGTTAACAATAAACACACAGGAAGTTTGTCCAAGCTGTGGGGGTACCGGCAAAATTGCTTCCGCCCTGATACTTGAAGATGAAATTGAAAAAAATTTAAATTACCTGGTAATGCAAAAGTATTCAGGCCTTACCATAATTGTTCACCCTATTGTGCAGGCATACTTAACAAAGGGTATATTAAACAAACGAATTAAGTGGAGATGGAAGTACAAGCAAAGTATTAAAATAAAGGCTAATTCCAACTATCACCTTACAGAATATCATTTTATTGATAGCAACGGGGAAGAAATTAAATTATAAAAATTACATATTGCTTTAAAAAAGTAAGCGCTCTACACCTTTAACATTACCTCCTAAAAATTATTTTCATATACGCCAGGGCAGAAAATTATTAATCAATTTATACCTTGGTTATACCACTTCTAATGGCATAAATTGCCAGGCCAATACGTGTTTTTACATTTAGTTTTTCAAACAAATTATCACGATAACCATCCACAGTTCGGGGGCTTACAAATAATTTAGCTGCAATTTCTTTGTAAGTAAGTTCGGTGCACGTATATTTTAAAAACTCTTTCTCTTTTTCGCTCAATTTAATTTTCTCATTCGCAGGGCTGTTATTTTCTTCACCATCACTAATCACATAAATAAGTTTATTAGTAACCATTTCGGAATAATAAAACCCTTTTTCCAATATTTCATCCAAGGCTAATTTTAACTGAGAAGGGTCCGTATCCTTCAATACATAGCCCCTGGCTCCAATTTTTAGCATCCGAATAATGGCAATATCATTATCGTTCATTGATAAAGCCAATATCTTAATCTGCGGATAATTCTTCTTAAGCCAGTTTGCAGTTTCATACCCATCCATTACCGGCATGTTTAAATCCAGTAAAACAATATCCGGTAAGCTGTTTGGATTAAGTTTTTCAATAAAGTCTTTTCCGTTATTGGCTTCTAACGACACACAATAACCCATTTCCTTTATTAATTGAGTTAATCCATTCCTTAACAATACGTGGTCATCCACTAATGCAATGTTTCCTTTCCGGCCCATAAAATATTATAATAAAAATGGCGGCTATCTTTTAATTGATATATAAATGGTTGTGCCCTCCCCCAGGCTGCTTTCCATGAAAAAATTGGCATTTACCAGTTTAGCTCTGTTATGCATATTTTTAATCCCTAAGCCAAATTCATTATTATCATATTGTAATTGGCTCAAGTCAAAACCAACACCGTCATCACTTATTTTTATAGATAATTGTTCCGGTTGATAATTAAACTTAACCATAATATTCTTTGCTTGAGCATGTTTTATAATATTATTAAGGGCTTCCTGCAAAACCCTAAAAATAATCAACTCAGCCTCTGGCTCTAATTTATAAAATGTACCTTCCAAATCCAAATGCGTTTTATGAAATCCTGCCTTTTCAATAAAGTCAAGTTTATTTTGAACCGCCCGATATAAACCAATAGCAGAAACCGCATCCGTATCTAAACTCTTAGAAAGATTTCGCAAATCTTGTATGGCTGTAGCTATCAGCTCTTTTGATTCGTTAATTCGTTCTTTAACAACATCGGAATTACCAGCTTCTGTTGTAGCCAGGTATAATTTTGCAAGACTGAGTACCTGTCCAATATTATCGTGAATCTCCTGCGATATTCGCTTAAGTGTTTGTTCTTGTATATCCAACTGGGTATTTAATAACTCCTGCTCAAATGCAGACTGCATAATCTTTTTCTCTGCTCGAAAATCCAAATTCCTTTTCTGATACTGAATGATAAAACCAAACAGAACTATAATTACTCCAACAAAGAAAATGCTGGCACAAATAACCAGGATTATTTTGATATCCATGTTTTACTTGCAATAGTTTTTAAGAAAATAACACAACTTATTCCAAGAAAAAGATTGTGCATTCTCCATAAAATTCCTACATGTCGGGCTAATACTTGCGAAAGATAATGATAACTAATGAATATAAAAAAGCTGGCGCCAAAATATAAAAATATAGCCGCGGCAAACCAAAATATTTTTAGGTGTAGCACATTTTCTGTCGGCAAATTGTTTATAAGCATACGTAAACTCATATAAGCATACCCAACTATTAATAAGGCATTTAGCGCATAGGAGTAACTGTTGAACGTGTATAAAGAATGAATAAAAAATATTTCTATCAAATAAAATACTACAAATAGTAACAAACCCATTAATACCAATTTCTTCTGACGCGGGGTATCTAAAATACAATAATAATATCTCGCAAAAAGTAGTTGTGAGCAAAAAGAATTGAGATGATAAATCCAATGATTATTAATGCGATTTTCTAAAAGATACAACCCAATCGTTATAAGAATAACCTGCAATATCCAGAAACTCAGTATAATCTTGTCCGTAAAACTCGGTCTGGTTTTCTTTACATAAAAAAATAACGCCGCTATTATTAAACTGAATAAAGGCCCTATTAAGTCTAAATTAACTATAAAAAAAACCACAATTCAAAAAATAGATTTGTTCTTAACAATATCCCGGTGGATATGGACAAATAGCAATGGATGGATCAAAGCTTTGAACTAAAATATCATTACTATTATTTCCCGGGTCACCGTAGAGCGGAAATGGAAAGGCTTTTGCATTTCCCTGGGCATCAGAGCCGGGCATAAATACAAACCCTTTAAGAACTTTACCGCTGACGGGTGATTTATTTTCAAATTTTTCAATCATTGCCTGTAATTTATCAAGCGGGCAATAAAAGGATGATGCTGGGTTCATGACACAGGTTTTTTTGTTAATAAATATGATAAAGAAAGTATATGTGAATTATTATACAATCAAATATAGGGTATAATTTAC
>DASSYR010000024.1:0-49669 GCA_035703165.1 Chitinophagaceae bacterium | reverse complement strand
AAACAACTATCAGCGAAATCGTAGAAATGACACCCCATTCTATTCATGCGGTTACATTTGAAGGGTTTTTGTTGAAAATTTTGCTCTTTATTATGGCTTATCAAATAAAAACAATTGTTTAAATCAGGAAACTTGAATTAAATAGTAAAAAACATATTCAGAATCAAAATAACTCAATCTTAATCATGTAATTACTGATTTGGGTCATATAACAACTTGCGAGTTGTAAATTATCTGCTTGAAAAATAATTGATAAGATTTTTTTGAATACCTGTTAAGCAAAAAGCCTCCCGGAGAGGCTTACATAAAAGTATTATTAAAACAACTGGCCTTATTCAACAAAAACAGGCTTTTTTTAAATCTTCGGGGGGATAAATGGTTTATTTTTTAAATGTTCTGACATAGTTTATTAATGTCCATCTTTCATCGGCATCGGGCAGTTTTTTCTTGTAACTTGGCATATCACCACGCCCTTCGGTTGTTTTATAAAATAGTTCACCATCAGTTTGAGCCTGAAAATCCGATTTGGAGAAATCGCCGGGTTCTGTTTTCAACTGTGCTGCCTTAGAACCATCTCCGAGGCCTTTTGTACCATGACATGATTTGCAATGTGTGCTCCATAATGTTTTCCCTTCTGCCAACGACGCAGCATTGGATGCTACCGGGTTTTTCATGCTTTTATATTTATCTGGTACCTCCCAGGCTTTTTTCTGCAATAAAGCAAAGCCGGTAATAATGCTACACAACGACAAAGCAGCAAAAGAAAAAACAAATAAATTGAAAATGTTCCTTTTCATAATGAATATTTTGTTAGTAAAATGTTGTTTTATTTAATTTTTTTATGCTACCAGAAAGACGATCAATTAAGGCTAATGGTTGCATGTGCCCTCAAATTCGACATATTGGTGTTAGGAAGGAGAATATTTTAATATCCAAAATAGCGGACTAATGCGGTTTCAATATTGGTCATATCAGTAAATTCGGCTTTTTTGCTCCCGTTAAATAAAATAACTCCGCATATATCAAACTGCTTATCCAGGTCAATAACTTCACTACTCCCATTAACTAATTTAAACAGGATATACCTTACATCCTTTGCTTCAATAATTTTTACCTTGGGCCAATCTTTCTGAATGGTAAGACGGGAAAACCTCATCTGGTAATAACAATCATGTGTTTTACTGTCAAAAACAGCGGGGGTCGTTACTGTTTTTATTTTTTCTAGCTGTAACGAATCTGGCTTAAAAAAAACCGCACAGGATATGGGAGGAACAACAATTGTATCTGAAAAACTACTGGGTGGTTTCGTATAAGAAGAAGAATTATCCTCTTCCTTTTTTGTATCAGGTTTGCTGTTATTGCTAGTACAAGAAATGTATAACAAAAATAACGGCATTATGTATGTAATGCGAATAAACTTACCTTTCATTTTTACAAAACAATTCTATGTCAAACTTACTTTTTTTATTCTCGTTTCTTAATTCGTTTATTGAGTTTTTATAAAAACCCCGGGGGTGATTTCCCCGGGGGTTAAGAGCGAAACATTGCCCTTTGCAGTAAGGTTTTTTAGTAGTTCCACAACCTGGTTATATTAAAACCAACCAGATATTTACCATTTGAAAGCGGAAGCGGGTCATTGTGGTTATAGAGGTTGTTCCTTGCCGGATTTAAGCCATAATAATTAGTAAAGAACAACTGAAAACTGTGACTGCTTGTATTAAACTCTATCCCAAGAGAAATATTTGGGTTAGGGTTGTTACTGGGGTGTTTGGTAAGTGGCTGATCATAGTTAAACATAACTGAAGTTACGTTAGTAAATTTATACCTTGCGGCAAAGGAAATAGCAAAATGGTCATTTCTCATGCTCTTATAAATTTCCGTGCCAGTACTATCACTCTTTGTATAATACCCACTTACTGCATTTTGGTGGGTAATACTCGGCGCAACTTGTACAGACAGCTTTTCCGTAACTTTTCTGGCAATAATTATTTGATGAAATGCCAAAAGACGGTCCGTCCAGTTTTTTATTAAACTACCATCATAAATATCAGCTACGTCTTTTTTTCGGGTATCAATAGAAAGGCTACCGTAATAGGTTACACTTACCGGGTATTTCCCTTTTGTTTGTGTAATAATAGAGTATTTGGCGCTTCCATCAACCAATCTCTTTTCTTTGGTATAACCAACTCCTACAAAAAGTTTATTAATAGGAGCATAGCTAAGTCCTAGTCTTATATTGGAAGGATCAAATGCACCAAAGAAGTCACGAAAACCTTCATCAATTTCACCAAAGCGGTGCATAATATCAAACTCCAAAGTTCCTTTAACCGGTACCATTACAGTTTGGTTTTCGATAATCCATACACTTTGAAATGTATTTTTTACCGGCTTATATTTTACGGGAGCCGGTTTTTCTTCTGTTACGGCTTTATCGTCTTGTGCGAAAAGGTATGACTGTTGAAATAAAAAACAGGTAACCAGTAATAGCAAAAGCTTAAGCCGGCCGTATGTATTTATTGTAAGTTTCATGTTATTTATTTTTTATCCATTAATTATTAGGTGCTCCATTTCTTATCCAGTCATACACCTTTTGCCTATCAGTGGCAGCGGGAATGTATTCTTTCATAATACCATTAATTGCAACGTATATCTTGCTTTCTTTTGGAATAAGGGTATTTATCCATCCGTTGTTTACGAGTTGCAAGTAAGCTAAATCAGAAGACAAATAAGGCTGATGAGCTCCTGAAACATGACAACCCGGTAATGCACATTTAGAGGCAAACAAAGGGACCAATTCTGCTTTAAAAGCTACAGCCTGGGGTGGGCCATCGGGATCAACCAATGCTTCGGGTAAAATCACATCCTTATAACAACCAATTAAGCCTATTCCCATAGCAAAAAGCAGAGAAGTATATATTAATATCCGTTTCATCTTTTTTTAATTTAAAGAGGTTATTGGTTATTGGTTCTTGAAGTTCATATTACATTCAATATCTATTTTATCGGATATGCTGGTGCTGGTAATACCAAACTCCCTGCAATCAAATTGAAATTTTAATTGAAGACCAAATACTGAATAATTTTGGGGTGTTAATTTTGCTTTAGGAATATATTTCAACCTGCCAGTTAGTGTTATTGTTTTAGGCGCAGTTAATTTTCCTCTCCAGGTAAAACTAAACGTTACAATGTAATCTGTGCTCAACTTGTCAAATTCTACTTTTTGTGTTTTAATTTTTGCCACATTAGAATCTGTTAGGTTTTGCATACCACTGATGATTTTTATAGTACCCAGGTTACCAATATTACATCCGGTATCACGTCCGGGTTCACCCGTATTAGAGGTATTAATTTGAACATACCCGTTAAAATATGTTTTGGAGGGCTCGTTTTCATAAAAAGCCCAGAAAGTATCGGGTAATGGCTGTCCATTAACAGCATAATAAATCGCTTTATCAGAAGTTACATCAGCCAATCCAAATTTGTTAAAACGCCCGGTGAGCAAACCTGCTGCACCAAGATAGTTAGTTGACCACAATGCACTCGAGTGAGATTTATCGAATTTCCAGGAAGTGGAGTCTCCTGCCGTTTGACTTCCGGGAAGATGAACATTTGTACCATGAGTAATTACTGGTGTGTTACTTGCAGGTGGCGGAGCAACTGCGTTATCATGTGTACAACTTACTATATACCCAAACACACTGAAAAGAATTAGGGCAACCATTAATGTTTTGTTATTAATCAGTTTCATAAAAAATATGATTTAAAATGAATAGTTAAAAAACGTAGTGTAAAATTATTCGGGCAACTTTTAATGTATAATGACCTTTGTCAAAAATCGGAGTGAGAAATGTCACACTGAAAAAGATTATAATCAGGCAATTGTGGTATTATGGAGTGGAAATAAACTATGTGTTCCTCTGTTATTTAAAGATAAAACACGGCAGATGAAAAAAGAATGGACATTAATCTCAATTTTGAGAATATTCTTGTTATTAATGATATAAATTTTCTCAAAAGTCGTTCTTTTCTTGATATTTTCCTAAAAGTATTCCGCAGGAATCAATTAAAGGTGGTATGTGGATGTATTTATCCAACTTACATTAATATAAGGTGTTACCATCTCTACTTAAAGATAGAATTTACAATTTTTGTTTAATAGTCTATACCCCGATATCTGTACGGTCTTTTATTTCTTTACATGAGGCGTGGAATAGGAAATTGCTTTTTACTGGTTAATTTTTTACATTTTATCTTTATTCCTAATTTTTGCACATGAAAATAATAGCTATGATACCGGCCCGCTATGCAGCTACCCGCTTCCCGGGTAAGCTAATGCATTTACTGGGTAAAAAGACGGTTATTCGTCACACTTATGATAATACCGTAGCTACAAACTTGTTTGACGAGGTAGTGGTAGTAACAGATAGTGATATTATTTTCCATGAAATTGTTTTGCATGGCGGTAAAGCTATAATGAGTATTAAAGAGCATGAAAGTGGCAGCGACCGTATTGCAGAAGCCGCTGCCGATATGGATGTAGATATTATTGTAAATGTACAAGGTGATGAGCCGATGGTAAAAAAAGAACCTCTACAAAAATTACTGAATGTTTTTAAAGGGGAGGAAGGGGAAAAAGTACAAGTAGCTAGTTTAATGCAGGTTTTAAAAGAACAAAAGTCAATTGAAGATCCAAACTATGTAAAGGTGGTTGTGGATGTTAATATGAATTCACTTTTATTTAGCCGCAGTGTAATTCCTTATCCGCGAGATAAAAGCGTTACTCCCGTTTATTACGAACATGTTGGTGTTTATGCCTTTAGAAAAAAGGCACTTATAAATTTTACTAATTGGCCAATAACCCCCCTTGAGGCTGTAGAGAAAATTGAATGTCTTCGGTATCTTGAACACGGCATACCTTTAAAAATGGTAATAACTGAATATATGGGAGTAGAGATTGATACCCCCGAAGATTTGGAAAAGGCTGCAAAATTATTGTAGCATCCATCTTCAATAGGTTTACCCAATTACATCAATAATACATTAGTTATTATTTCCCATGCACTGCCCTTTACAACAAATAATTTGTTTTATCATTATCTGCTATTCACAATTAATCATCAGTTATTCACTATCAGCAACTTTATAATTAATAATGATAATAATAACAAAAGTTTTTGTTTCTTTTGTATAATCAAAAGGCTATGCTTACTAACCCATCTTTAGCCCCTACTGGCAGTATATTGTACAGTAATGAATTTGCTGAGGCAAGGCAGGATTCTACTACCGGCCATAAATCATTGCATAGCACTCTTTATTTTAATCCCGGAGATGTAATAACCTCATTCAGAGCAGGGCTTGTTTCTACTGAAGCAACCTATTTAACCATACAAATTGATACGGGCAAGCATATCACCTTAAAGCCAGATTGTTTGGCAATGGTTAATCATAGCTGTTTGCCCAATTGTTTTTTTAATACCACCAGTATGGAGTTACTCTGTATTCGGCCTATTAAACCTGGTGATGAATTTTGTTTTTTTTATCCATCTACCGAATGGGAAATGGCACAACCTTTTAAATGTTTTTGTGGTTCATCCAACTGTTTACATTACATAAGTGGTGCCGCTGATATTAAACCGGCCATACTTGAAAAATACCACCTTACCGATTTTATTAAAAAGCAACTGGGTTACAGATTTTAACTAATTTTATTATGCCTCTACTTAGTACTTATTATCCCACCATTCCTTACAACCAACTAAAAGTTTGGGTGCTGGCTCCATCTATCGAGACAAATGATAGTAATATTGATTATTACTACGATTTTTCTCAAAGTATAACAGAATACACCAAAGCGTTTGAAGAATTGGATATTGAATGGAAATGGCAACCAGTTACTATAAAAAATTATCGATCTATTATAAATGTGATTGCTAAAGAAAAGCTTAAATCTGCTAAAATCCCTTTAGTTTTTAATTTATGTGATGGAGATGAAGTTAATGGTGCGCCGGGTATATCTATTATAAAACTATTGGAAGAAAAGGATATTTTATACACCGGTTCGGATGAATATTTTTATGAAATCACTACTTCCAAAATTTTAATGAAGCAGGCCTTTGACAAAGCCTCTGTGCCTACTCCGGCCTGGCAAGCAATAACGGAAGAAAGGCAAAACCTTAAACCTGTAATTGAAAAATTGGGAAGCCCCACAATAGTTAAACCGGCTATATCCGGGGGAAGTATGGGTGTGGGTATTAAAAATGTGGTAAAAAATGAGGGAGAATTAAGTGAGCAGGTAACCAGAATGTTTAAAGGTTACCGGGGTTGGGACTTATGTAATGGTGGCATTGTTGCCGAAAAATTTATTAATGGGCCTGAATTTACCACCTTAATTGTCGGCTCTTCAAATAACCCGGAGCAAAGTATCATTTATCCGCCTGTTGAAAGAGTATTTCATCCATCACTCCCGGAAACTGAACAGTTTTTGTCATTCGACCGCCTATGGGAAATTTATGAAGAAGAGTCTGAAATGCCTGATAATGGTAATTTTTATGAGTACAAAAAGCCCAACCGCTTTGTACAAAAAAAGATAATGAAAATAAGCTGGGATGCTTACTGTTCTGTAGGTGGAACGGGATATACCCGTATTGATTTACGAATGGATAAGGAAACGGGCAAAATATATGTACTGGAGGTAAACGCTCAATGCGGATTAAGCGAAGATGAAAATTATACCTCCATTGGAGCTATCCTTCGTTTTGCAGGAAAATCATTCAGCCAATTAATAACTGAAATTATTAATGATGCATTTACCAAGCAAACACATAAATTAGTTGCTGCAAACAATAAAACACGTTAAGTTTATTGTTTAAATTAAGGTATTATTCCCCTCACATGAAAGTTTGCGTACTCCAGCCCGATTATTCAACTACATCAGTAGATTATAAAAATTATGATCCACCCAGAGTTTTATCTCATTTATTACCAGATGTACAGGTAGATCATATTTTTTTAAATAAGCTTTCTACCTATAAGCAACTAAAAGTCTTAAAAAAAGAAAAATATGATGTATTTGTTAACTTGTGTGAAGGGTACCTGGAATGGGAAATTCCTTCAATTGACGTTATTCATTCATTAGAGTTATTAAATCTCCCACATACAGGGCCGTCGTCCTCTTTATATGATCCCCCCAAAGAATTAATGAAGTATGTGGCTTACACAGAAGGAGTTTCCACTCCCGCCTATGCATTAATTGAGCATGTGGAGGATGTAACAGAACTATGCAAAAATCTTTCTTTCCCTTTATTTGTAAAACCCGCTAAAGCAGGTGATAGTCTGGGCATTGATGAATACTCATTGGTAAATTCATTTACGGAATTAAAACAAAAGGTAGCCCAGGTTATTCAGGAGCATGAACAAGCGTTGGTAGAAGAATATATTGAAGGGCGTGAGTTTACGGTGTTAATTGCAGCCAATGCAGATGATGAAAAAAAATACACTGTTTATAAACCCATTGAGTTTGTATTTCCAAAAGAAAATAAATTTAAGACTTACGCTTTAAAAACATCCGAGCTTCATCCGGAAGCAAACATTCCCTGTAACGATATTGCTATTGAAGAAAAATTACGCAATGCCGCTCAACGTATTTTCAGAAGTTTTGATGGGGTAGGCTATGCAAGAATGGATTTTAGAGTTAATAATAAAAAGGAAGTATTCTTTTTGGAGATAAATTTTACCTGCTCTGTTTTTTATAGTGATGGATACGAAGGTTCGGCAGATTATATCTTGAAATACGACGGGATTGGCCAATCGGGCTTTCTAAAGCACATTATTGCCGAAGGAATTGCCCGTCATAAAAAAAAGCAAAAAAAGTACTCATTAAAGGGCAATGCTATCGCTGGTTTTGGCATTTACGCCAACCAGGAAATAAAAGCTAATGAATTGATTTTTAAGGGTGAAGAACGATCGCAACGTTTGGTTACCCGCCGTTATGTGGAGCAAAATTGGGGCAATGAGGAAAAAGAAATTTTCCGACATTATGCCTATCCTCTGAGCAAAGAAGTATTTTTGCTGTGGGATGAAGATCCTGCAGGCTGGGCTCCTCAAAATCATAGTTGCGAACCCAATACTACTTACGATGGGCTTAATGTTAAAGCCCTGCGCAACATCAGAAAAAACGAAGAACTGACCCTCGATTACACTTCTTTTCTGGATGAAAATATGGAGCCGTTTAAATGCCGATGTGGGGCATCCAATTGTCGCGGTCTTATAAAAGGAATCCCCGGCAACTCTGTTACCGGCAGAGAAACAAAACTGGCAACTTAAACGAAGTGTAAACTTCCAAGTCTTACTAGCACATTAACAAGTAAACAGAATGCTGTTGCTTTAAATTTATTTGTTTAGAACTCAAAAACAAAGAAGGGAAGGTTTATGTCAAGATTTGAAATTTTACGAAAGTTAATGATGAAGCACCGTCTTCAACTGGTGTTTACCTATTTTTTATTTTCTTTAGAAATGTTGGGCTCTTTGTTACGTCCTTATTTTTTGGGTGAGGCGGTGAATGACTTAATTAATGGAAGTTATTACGGACTCATAGTTTTGTCTATCGTTCATGTGTCTTGGTTAATTATTGGAACTATGCGACACATGTACGATACCAGAACATATTCAGCCATATACACCTCGTTGGTTATTAAGTTTCTTAGCAGAAGATTTGAACTAAAAGATGTTTCTAAACTTAGTGCTCACTCCACTCTGGCAAGAGAATTTGTTGACTTTTTGGAATATGACCTGGTCTATATAATAGAGGCCGCATACAATTTATTCGGATCGCTGGTACTCTTATACTTTTATGATAGTGCAGTAGTATTTGTTTGTTTCGCCATTTTATTACCTGTAACAGCTATTAGTTATGTTTATGGAAAAAAAATGAAGCGGTTAAACCGATTTAAGAATGACGAACTGGAGCAGCAGGTAAATATCATTTCATCCGGCAATAAGGAAACGATTAAAAAGCACTATAATAACTTGCGCAAATGGCAAATACGTATTTCTGACCAGGAAGCATGGAATTTTGGAGTGATGGAAATAATGGTAGTTGTGGTGATAGGTATTTCTTTGCTGGTTACAAATACTTCTTTAGGAACGGGCATCCAAGCGGGTAGTTTGATTGGTATTTACAATTATATACTCAAATTTGTTTCTGGTTTGGATACTATTCCTTATACTGTTCAACGACTAACTTCTCTGAATGATATAACAAGAAGAATAGAACTGGAAGCAGATGATTTTCCGGAAGAAGAACAAATACCTCGCGGCGAGGTAAGAATGATTTATGTAAGAAAAAAGAAGGAAGCCGTTTTGTAAAAGGGATTGTTATTTTTACATTTACCATTACCGTAGGAAAAAGCGTCTGCCTTTTCCTACGCTTAACTTTCAAAAAGTTATATCATCATAAATCAGCCTTATTATTTAAGCATTCTTTTTTATCAATTGATTTTTATATTAAACTTTGGCCCCGTATTACCTGCCTTACTTAAGCTGTAAGTAAAACTCAATAAATAAAAACGGTTCAGCGCTATATAGCGAGTATCTTCTATGAAATTAAGATTAGCATTTCGGGTAATGCCAATATTCTGGTTCAGCAAATCATATACACTTAGCTTAAATGTTCCTCTTTTAAATTTAAAAACTCCTTTAGTAATAGCAGCATTCCATAAGGCAATATTGCGGTTAAAGCCCTGACTGCGACCTGTATTGGCAGTATAGGTCAGTTCATTATTAATAGAAATATTCCAGGGAAGACTAACGTTTGCTTCCAACTCGTAGGTATTACGCCAATAATTATCATTAAATATTTTTTGTATAGAATATCGTATTTGGTTATAACTAAATCTTGCTGTGGCGGTAATGTCAATCTTTTCTTTATAGGTATAGGTAATGGATGTTCGTGGGCTAACAGCAAGATTTTTTATATTATTCTTATCCCCGTTAAGAAAATTGTAGTTGTTGAAAAAAATAGTATTAGTGCCAAAATTAAATCTTGTATTAATTTTCTTTACGCGAAATCCCATCTCAATTCCACCAAATAAATTATATACGCCATTGGTGTTTTTATACGAAGTAGTTCTGGCGCCAAATTGGTCTAATACATCTGAATTAACAATTGCATTTCTATTAGTAGTTAAATTGAGGAAGGCAAAAAAATGTTGTTGTGACAAAAGACTAGCAGAAAAATAATTTAATCTCACATTATGCTGGTAATGCTGTTTTAGATTAGGATTACCTTCTTTAATATTCAACGGGTCGCTAATATCTTTAACCGGCTGCAATTGTGCTGTTGTTGGCTGCTGGGTAGAAGATACATATTCCAGGTGTAAATTTTTTGATTTAGAAAAATTGTAAGTAAAATTTCCGGAGGGCAACCAATTTGTAAAATGCTGTTTAATAGTACTATTTTCATCTTTCTGGATACTTAATAAGGATGCATACTGTACCGTAGTGCCCAATCCGAAAATAATTTTATTTTGCTGGGATCGAATATTCAGGCCCCCACCTGTATAAGTGTACTCGCTGCGGAAAGCATTGCTCAATACATCGTTCAGAATATCATATTTGCCGTTTTGAACATTGATGTCATATGTTTCTCTATCAAGTTCTCCATTACTTTTATTATAATAGCCCGTTGCTTCTGCCAGTACTTTTTTAGCAATAGGTTCAGTATAGCTTAGGTTAATGCCATAGTTGTTGGTTATTGTGTTAAGTCTATTGGTTTGATCTAAAGTATCCTTATTATCAATAGTTCCATTTTCATAAAAGTTGTTAATAGATTGCAACGACCCTTTACTGCGGGTGTCGTTGTAGGCTATGTTGATATTGGATGAAAAAGTTCTTCCCTTTTTACTGAATTTGTGCCGAAATAAAATGTTAGTGGTAAAATTATAGCCTTCTGCATCAGCTTTACTATAAGAAAAGCCGTTATTAATAAATTTCGCGTCCGGCAAAACCGACTCATAATCATTTTGTGTTTTGTATTTATTGTGTTGGTAAATAAATTGAGGTGTTATGCGGATGGAATTAAATGAATCTATTTTCGAATCAAGTGTAAAATTAAAGCGGTTACTTTCACTTCTGTTATTACTTATAGCTCTTTGATTATTGACAAAAGGGGTTATAGATGACAAATTTTGCCGGCTTACATTTTTTTCATTATCCACATCAATGTTATTATAAAAATAACTTCCATTAAATTCTGTTTTCTTTTTCCAGGTGTTATTAAAATTAAGACCCCCGGCAATAGTTTGGGCAATACCTTCGCTATTATTTATTCCTTGTACTGGTAAACCAAAATCTTCGGGGCCGTTATCGTTAATAACAATTCTTGCTCCACCTCCACCCCGTAATAAACGCTGGCTCTGACCTGTAAAATTTAAAATATCACTAAAAGTAAAACCCTGACGATTGGTATTATTAGCCATGCCAATAGCGGAAAGCTGTTGGTCTCCATTAAAGCGGTTAACATTAAACTGTCCGTCATATCTTCCTTTTATACCACCCCCGGCCGTTACTTTTCCAAAAGTTATTTTTTTACGGTCTTTTTTCAATTTAAGATTAATAGCTTTTTCACTATTTCCGTCGTCAACACCAGTAAACTCAGCCTGATCACTTTTTTTGTCAAATACCTGCACTTTGTCAAGTACATCAGCATTCAGATTTCTTGTGGCAATTTTAGGATCGGAACCAAAAAACTGTTTTCCGTTTACAAAAACTTTATTAATACGCTGGCCATTCACTCTTATTGTTCCGTCTTTATCTACTTCTACCCCTGGCAATTTTTTTAAAAGATCTTCCACAACAGCATTAGGCTTTGTTTTAAAAGCTTCTGCATTAAACTCCAGCGTATCACCATTTACCTGCACAGGCGGTCTCTGGTTTTCTACGATTACTTCACTTAGCAAACTTTTGTCTTTCATTAAAACAATCCCCAGGTCTAATTCCATTTTGTTATCGGTTATTTCAAAACTTTTCCATTCAGGGTAAAACCCTACATGTGATGCTGACAGATAATATTTGCCGGGTTTTAACCCCTCTAACAAAAATCCTCCCTCAGCATTTGTTCTCGTAAATCCTATTAAAGAAGAATCGGTGGCGTTTATAAATGAGACAGTGGCATTATCCAAGCTTTGCTTTTGAAGTGAATCAACCAAACGACCTTTTACAGTAACTCCACTCTTTTGAGCTAAAACAATTGTGAACGAAAGCGAAATAAATACCATTAGCAATAAACCCTTTTTCATAAGCTTTATAATTTATCTGTCCCAAAACTATTTTACCTACTTTTTAAACCCAGTTAACTAACTTTTGTTTAATGTTAATTAAGGTTAATTAATGAATTTTTTACTTACTGCTAATGAAAAATATTCAGCATTATAAGGCGGCTAATTTTTCCCGGATTACGATATTGTAATTAACACATCAGTCCCTAAACATGTTTTTTGCGCTTATTCACAGATAGTAATACATTTCGGAAGAGAATTAATATAAGATCCGGCGGTGGATTAACCAAGCCTAATGCCACTAGAGTTAATTACAGTAGTAATTTTGGGAAAAGGAACTTTTAATTAAGCTACCATACTTTCTCTTTTCTCTCGTTATAACGAAAAAATCTTGTAATAAGAATTTTAAAAAAGTATTGGGTTATTTTGAGTATAAAATTTTGGCTAATTATCATTTTCAAAAGCCGTCTCATCATATTCATCTTTATCATAGATGCTTATGCGAATTTTCCATTCCATTAGCTCATAAGCCATGCTCAACTCTATAGCTATTTTTTCACTTATTGCTGTTTCCGGAGTTAAGCTAAACAGGGTACTCACAATTTTCTTTTCGGCTTCCGGTTTATCCATTTCTCCTTTTATAGTTAATTGTTTTCCACTTTTGTCTATTCTGACGGTAGCATTATATAATTGACTGTATAATTGCTTATACTTTTTAGCTGCCGTTTCATATTCACCAGTACTTAATATCAATGCCTGCCAGGCAGTTGTAAGATGATCCTTACTTTGAATTTCAACTATAGTGCATTCCTCGGCCCCTGGTAATTTTATAATAGATTCATATTCTGATGATTGTGGGTTGTTAATTACCACTTCTCCCTTCAGATTTGCAAAATGGTTACAATAATCAAGCATTATTTTTTCAAATGCCACCCTAAAGTCGGAAGACGTGTTTAAAAATCTGAACTGTGCATGACAAGGCATAAATACCGTAAAAACCGTAACAGCGAGAACGAGCATTTTTTCTTTAATCACTGGAGTAATTTTGACAATAAAATTAAGATTTACGTTTAAAAAAAAATACCATACAAAAAAACTCATTGAGCCTGTTGCAAAAAAGAGAAAGGCTTGTTAAATTAGCACTACCAATAAATCCTGTGAAATATGAAAACACATCAAACAAAAAACCAACGTAGTACCCTATCCCTGGTTTGCCGGGAACTTTTTTCACGATTAGCTGTATTGTTTGAATCACCACAAAGACGAGAGTTTCGGAGGTTAAAAAATTTTATTGCTCAGTAATAAGATTAGGGCCATGCGCGGACAACTACTCAAAGATTATAAGTAGAAATAATCTTAAAAACCGCCTTTTTTAACAAAGGGTTATCACATTCCGGTACAAGATTTTTGGTATGCTTTCGTTGAAAAAGTAACAAATAAAACCAATAGAATATGAATAAAAACCACACAACGCACAGTCCATTATTGGCTTCACTTGTTCGCAATTTTTTTACCCGCCTGCTTCAAAGTCCAACTATCTACCCAATCCGTTATTATAAAAAGGGAAGAAATTTTCGCCGTCATTGGCAGGGGCCTTTAATTAAATAGTTTTAATAGAATTAAATAAGAATATTTACAGCTACCTGTAAATAAAACCTTCATGTACCCCTTATTGCCTGCTAAAATAAAAGCTGTACGTCTTTGTATTCTGTGTATTCCTTTAAAAATTAACTAAACAAATACTCTACGTCTGCTCTCGTTAAGGATTTTACAAACGTAGCATCATCTGCAATTAATTCTTTGGCCAAAGAACGTTTACGCTCCTGTAATTGTAATATTTTATCTTCAATTGTGTCTTTACAAATCATCCGGTAAGCAAATATGTTTTTTGTCTGCCCAATACGATGTGTTCGGTCAATAGCCTGTTGCTCTACGGCCGGATTCCACCAGGGGTCAACAATATATACATAATCGGCAGCAGTTAAATTTAACCCCACACCGCCTGCTTTTAAGGAAATTAAAAACACCCGACATTCTTCATTATTTTGAAAATTATCAATAGCCCTTTGTCTTTCTAATGTAGCCGTGCTGCCATCAAAATATTCAAAAAGCACATTCTGTTCCTTTAATTTTTCTTTTATTAAAGCCAACATTCCTAAAAATTGCGAAAAAATTAAAGCCTTATGATTTCCAATATTCTCACTTATTTCTCTTGCAAGTTCTTCTAACTTTATTGATACGTTAGGATATTTTTCTTCTTCATTTACAATAGCCGGCGAATCGCATATTTGCCTTAATTTCATCAAGCCCTGCAAAATTGTGAGCTGCGAATTACCTATCCCCTGGCTATCAATTACGCCCAAAATTTTATCACGATAATCATTACGGAAAGCATCATAAATATTTCGCTGCTCTTCTTCCATTTCACAGAATAAAATAGTTTCTGTCTTGTCAGGTAAGTCTTTTGCCACTTGCTCTTTGGTCCTACGAAGTATGAAAGGATATAGTATTTTTTTAAGATGGTCTTTTTGCTCCTGCTCACCAAACTTATCAATAGGTGTAGCAAATTCATTTCTAAAGAACTCCACACTACCCAGCATACCGGGATTGAGAAAATTCATTTGTGCATAAATGTCAAACGTATTGTTTTGTAAAGGAGTACCACTTAGGCATAAACGGTTTTTTGCTTTTAACAAGCCAGCGGCTTTTGTTACTTTACTCTGTGGGTTTTTTATTGCCTGTGATTCGTCAAGAACTACATAATCAAAGTTTATGCTTGTCAATAACTTTATATCGCTACGCAGTGTTCCATATGTAGTAATAACAATATTTGAGCGAAGCAATTGTTCATTATCTCTTGTTCTTGCTCCGCCATGATGAATCTGGTAGGTCAACTGTGGAGTAAATTTTTTTATTTCATTTTCCCAGTTATAAATCAGGGTGGTTGGACAAATAACAACGGCATGTAAATTTCCGTTTTGTTCTTTATAATGCTGCAAATAAGTTAAAGCCTGCACGGTTTTTCCTAACCCCATATCATCCGCCAGAATACCCCCCCAACCTACCTCACTTAAATAATTTAACCAGTAATATCCACTTACCTGATATGGGCGTAATACATGATCAAGCACATGGGGAATATTAATTTCTTTTATATTTTTAAATTCTTTTAATCGGAGATATTTTTCTTCCAGTTTTAACATTAGCTCTTCTTCATTTCGATTTTCGTATAAATCATCAATGACACTATAATAATATTTTGACAACCGAAGGTTTTCTTGTTTCCCTTCTCCTACTTTAAAAAGTAATGAGTATCTTTTCAACCAATCTTCGGGTAATATGCCCAGCGTGCCATCTTGCAACTGAACAAAAGATTGCTTATTTGCCAAAGCCTTTTTAACGTCTGCAATAGTTATTTGCTGGTCTCCAAACTGAATATTAACTTTTGCATCAAACCAATCCATGCCACTGCTAATGTAAACCTGCGTCTTGGGTTTTGCTGTGTTAAACCGAAAGTTTTTTAATGCATCAAATCCTGCCACAGGAATTTTCCACTCCTTCATTGCGTCCACAAAAAGGAAGAACCAGTTATTCTTTAATACATCTGTACCCCTGAGCACCAAATTGCTTCCTCCTTCGGGTCGAATAAATTGAGAATGCAATTTTTCCAGTTTTTGCAGGAAAGTATTTTCTATTTCTTTATTTCGGTGTACAATTAAAATTTTATCCTCAACCGCAATAGTAATCGTATCCTTTTCATTTCCTTTTATCTCGAATCCTTTATAGCTGAACAACGGCTGAAAAATCAGATAATCTCCTTTTTCCTGCAAGAGAAGGCGAACCTCGGGCTCTCCTTCTTTAATTTCTTTTATAAGCAATTTGTCAAACTCAACCTTATATTCTTTAGCTAATGGCAAAATAAAATTTTGCAACTGGCTTACCCACTCGTTTTCTGAAATGATAATATTTCCCTTCTGCAAAAATTTTTCAACATATAAAACATCTTCTATCTTTTCCCACAAATACAAAGTATTATTATATAAAAATATTAAGGGGCTCTGCCATTCGTTATCAGTAATATTTATTAATTGCGGGCCTATTTTTACATAACAGGAAACTTCTTTGGATTTCTTATTATTCTTAACAATAAAAACAGGACTTATTGGATTTGCCGAAACTTCAAGTTGCTCCAGGTCATTTGTTTTAAACGTTTTTTTATTTCGTACTAAAAAAACAAATGAATTTTCTTTTTGCTCCTCAAAAAGTTTGCTAAGTTTTGGATGCAGGTATTCATTTATCAGCGATTTTGTTTCTCCAGGTAATTCATCGCCTTCCTGGTGAATAATATTTTCCCAAATACCACTAAATGGTGAGTTGCGATTTAGATATTTATTTATTTCTGCACTTTGTAGTTTTCTAATTTGCTGTATCAACATTTTGTCGGTCTCACCAAATACCTCAGTATTTACAAACTTGGCAAGTTCCAGTTTTTCGGTTTTCCCTATAAATTGTTTTTGTTCTTCATTGCTTTCGCCTTTTACAACATCTATATGAAAATAAGGATATATATCCTGGTTGGCATTAAAAACAATTCCCAAGCGCAGAGTAGATAATTCTATAACTTCTGTTTGTGGCAATTCTATTTCTTCTTTCTGTACGGGTACATAAACCGGCTCCACCTTACTTACCTGTGCAGGTGCCACTTTTTTAATACCAGGATCTAATACTCGTAAAAAAGGTTTACCTTCTTTATAAGCAAATTCAAATTTTCCGGTTAAATCATCTTGCAAGCAATATCCGTATGCCTCCAAAAGTTTATTTTTTTCTTTATCCCAATTTCGAATAGTATCAAAGTAATAAGGCCCGTAAGCATTTAATAGCTGAAAAAATAAAAAGGCTTTATGAATACAAAGCGGGTGATCCTCCTCATTGCAAGTACAGGAAGTATCAAAATTTCTTTCCTCGTTTTTTTGTATAATAATGGGAAAGGTTTTCCCGTCTAAATTTAATTCAGCTTCTATTCTCTCATCTTTTGCCAGGCTAATATTAGCCCGGTTGCTGCGAACCAATTTCTCAGCTTCATCATAATTGTCTTGCCCCGCTAACAGTTTAATGGTTTTTAAATCAATATATTTCATTTTGGCAACTGTATGTACTTGCTTATACGACACCTCTTTATCGCCTAAATGATTTTTATCAATTAACTCTTGTAACTGTAACAATGCAGCTGTCTCATGCCGGCATATATCTCCCAGGTTATAGGGACAGCTACACCGAACCGTCATAGTTTTCGGATCGGAAAATTTTTGTATGTGCACCTTATATGACGTAGAGTAAGTATCATCTCTTACCCGAAAAGAAACTGATCCTGTAAGCTCATCGTGGTCAATCATTTCAGCAAATCCAATTGCATGAATTTTTTTACCGCGACGTATAACTTCGTCCGTTCCGTTGTTATATACATATTTAATAAGGTGTGGTAATGCCATTTATATGAATATTTTTATCTATACCTATTTCCAAAGGTTATTTTCCGCAAATGTTAATTGCTTAAGTTAAAAACTACCTTTTCCTTATTTTGAACAGGGCAATTTGCAAAAGTAAACGAAAGCAACTTAGAATTCCTTGCAAAAGGGGTTCTTTTAATAATTATTTTATACACAGAATTTGTAAATAAAATGAATTACCTTTATAGGTTTTTGTTGTTTAGAAAAAGGGTATTCATTACACACAGGGAGTTGGTTTTTAGCCTACGATAAGTTTACCATTATGGTACACCGGTAGTACATCCGCTATATCGGGTGTAAAGCAGAACCGAATATCTTCTATTAATCCAAAACGCTCTACCAAGCGATGATAGTGTGTTATTTGGGGAGCAAACCCATATAAGTCTTCTTTGTGTTGTTGGTATATACTTTCAGCTATTAATGAGCTATCACAATGTATAGTAAAATTATGTTTAACCCGGTTTACAACGGCCCCGGCAAACAAAGTATCCTCCAGGTTAAACCTGTCTTTCCAACCGGCGCACCCAAGTAATACATTTCTATTTTCTTTTAATAAAAAATTACATACCGATGAAATATTAGGAAAAGAGCCTGTAACAATAGTACCGGCACCATTTGCCAACGACATGTGCAATAATCTTGTTCCGTTGGTAGTAGTAAGTACAAGCGTCTTATTTTCAATAAAGTTCCTGTGATATTCAAGAGGTGAGTTCCCGTGTTCAAGCCCTTCAGCAATCCTGCCATCTCTTTCTCCGGCCGCAATACCATTAATTTTTTTACTTATTTCTACAGCTTTTACAACTGTATCTACAGGAATCACTTCTTTTGCGCCGTTGTATAATGCCGCCGCGATAGTGGATGTAGCTCTAAACACATCTATAATTACCACAACACTATTGCTTAAATCGTAGAGATGCAGCAACGCTGGTGAAAAACAGGTAAAAAGGGCTGGTTTTTTGTTTTCCATCAAACAAATATAAATGCAAATCAAGTTTCCTTAAAAGACTTCCTTAAATCTACCGGAACTTACAAAAGTTTTTGTTTCGTTTTTAACAGTAACGGGGCATTAAACGGTACTTTTTAAAAAGTAAACCAACCTGGTCAACCAATTAAGAAATCTTTATTTCTTCAGGTAAAAAGGATTCCCATTTATTTGACTCAGCATATTCTTTAATAAACTGGTTTTTCCTTTCTATTAAGGATTTAAGATAATTGTGTAGATAAAATCTATTTAGAAGCCGGCCTATAATTCCATAGGGTATTTCATACTTTACAATATCAATAACTATTGTTCCATTTTTCATTGTTTTAAAATGATGCTGGTGCTGAAATGATTTAAAATCACCCTTCTGCATTTCATCAGTAAAACTTTCATAAGGTTTCATCGCGGTAATTTTTGATGTAAAGCGACGAGTTTTAAAAAAATGTTTTGCTTCCCACGTAACTGATTCGTTTAAGTTAATCAACCCACCGGTTACTCCGTCAATGGCTTTTTCCTTGTTGCATTCCATTGATTTTTTATGAAGATCGAGATTGCGGCTGAGATTAAAAACCCGTTCAACCGGAGCATGTATAACAGAAGTAATATGAATAGTATGCATAAATGTACGGAGCTAACTATTTAATGTATAATAGTTATTTAAAAGGGAAGGCTGCCACTTTAGCTTTTAATAACTTGTCTCTTACTGAAATAAAGATTTCAGAACCTATGGTGCTATGCCCAACATTAACATACCCCAATCCGATTGCCTTTTGTAGCGAGGGCGCCTGAGTTCCTGATGTTACCCTTCCAATTTTATTTCCCGAAGCATCTTTAATTTCATAATTATGTCGGGGAATCCCTTTATCTATCATTTCAAATCCTATCAATTTTTGTTTTGTTCCTTCTGCTTTTTGTTTTTCAAAAATATGCTTAGCGGTGAAATCTTTATTAAATTTAGTAACCCACCCCAGGCCTGCTTCCAAGGGAGAAGTAGAGTCATCTATATCATTTCCGTACAAGCAATAACCCATCTCTAATCTTAGCGTATCCCTTGCCCCCAAGCCGATGGGTTTTATTCCCTGTGTTTTCCCCACTTCAAAAATAGCATCCCATATTTTATCAGCAACGCCTTCTTTATTTTCAAAATAAATTTCAACACCGCCCGCCCCGGTATAACCGGTTGCACTTATCAAAACGTTATCTACGCCTGCGAATTTTCCCTTAACAAATGTGTAATATTTCAGATTTAATATATCCACTTCGGTAAGCGGTTGCAATATTTTAGTAGCATTAGGTCCTTGTACTGCCAGCAAACAGGTTTTATCTGAGATATTATGCATCTCCACATTTTTGCTATTAAACGAAGAAATCCAATTCCAGTCTTTCTCAATATTACTGGCATTAACTACCAGCATATAAACTTTGTTTTCCTCAATGCAATACACGAGAAGATCATCTACTATTCCACCCTCTTTGTTGGGTAAGCAACTGTATTGTGCCTTACCATTTGTTAATTTAGAAGCATCGTTGGAAGTAACTCTTTGAATTAAATCTAATGCATCCGGGCCTTTTAAAATAAATTCACCCATGTGGCTTACATCAAACACTCCGGCATTGTTTCTTACCGTGGTATGTTCGTCATTAATACCACTATAACTTATAGGCATATTATACCCTGCAAACTCGGCCATTTTGGCCCCAAGAGCAATGTGTTTGTGGGTAAAGGGGGTATTCTTCATCTTGACAAGCATTAAAATTGCTGGCAAATGTACGGGTTATTTAAGGTACGAAAGAAACTGTGTATAATATTAAAAAAGGGCGGACACAAAAACAATTAAAAGCTTTTTATAATAAAAAATAGGGCCCCTCACTTTCGCTCAGGACCCTTTTGTTCCAACTTTAACCTTACAAACGTCAAATAATATTTATCATTCTTGTAAAGGGGAATAATGATTCTATTGCATTAGCCGAATCTGATTGTGTTGTTTTTGTATCTTCTTTCTTTTCGGGTTTCTTTGACGGCTCTGGTTTTACTTTATTCGTATCTATTTGTTTTTTATAGCGATATACTGGTTCTGAATCTTTATTTTCTTCAATATTAACCTCTGCTTCTACTCCATCCTCATTAATTTTTAATCTGCCACTTTTAATTCTTACATTCTTTGTATCTGTTCTCTTCAAACCTTCATCAGTCATCTGGTATTCAACGTCACTATTCCAATTATAATCCCTTTCCCAATTTTCATCCCAATCAATTGACCACCCCAAACCTCGCCTGTTATAAGTTACATCAAACCAATTGTAACTATCAAGGCTTTTATCGAGCTTAATTTTCTTACCCTTAGGAACTTCTATAATCACCATCACCCTTTGCGCACGGTATTTATCGTTGCGGCTAATGGTAAATCCTTTGGGCAGTATTAGCGTACTATCTGCTTGTCTTATCGAAAAAGAAATATTTTTTGCTTTACTTTCCGCTTCCACCGGAGAATGCCCCCTGGAAATTTTAACTACATTGGTATGAAATAATGAGTCTTCGCTTTTTACCACCTTTACTCTTATTGTATTTAAATACATACTATCTTCACCTGCATTCAGGAAAAAAGTTTCACGGTCATCGCTATCCCACCACCAGCTACGGTCATAATAACCTGCTTTTTTCCCCTGCGCCACTATTTTCAATGTGTTGCCAACGGGCTGTTCCATTTTAAATTCTTCTGTCATTGGTGTCTGGCTTTTAAAATCTCTCGTTATGGAACTAATAAATAAAATGGCACATACCCAGCCTAAAATCCACAGTGTGCCAAAGGCATACCCTAAGTAGCTTTTTGGTGATTTTACTCTAATTAACCTTCTTACCATCCAAACTACCAGCGCTATTAATGGCACTGCCAAAAACAATATCAGGGTTGCCCAGGCCAGAAAAATTTGCCATGTTCCTTCAAGGAAAAAAGAAGTAAATGGTGCAGCTCCTATCAGGGCAATTAAGATGCCCATTAATGCCATAAATAGAGCAAATACAATAATGCCGGCGATAAACAAAAAGAAGGCTTTAAACAATACCCCAATGGCGTGGCCTATTCCCGATCCTGTTTTTTTGGCTATGGGTGCCGCCTCTGCCACAAATGCTTTACTTTTTTCTTTAGCAACGCTTGATGCTTCCTGACCCCATGCTTGCGCCTTTTCTTTAATGTCTGATCCTACTTTTGTTGCCCTTTCTTTTACACTTCCTAATTCTTCTTGTACCGTATTTCTAATTGATTGTAAATCCACTTTTTCTCCCCGCATTTCTAACTTCTCTGATGCCGTGTTAGCCAATGGTAACACAATCCACAAAATAATGTATGCTACAAATAAGGTACCACCAAAACCGCCGGAAAAAATTACCGGTCCATGTCGCCACCAACTATCATTTATAATAGAAGTAAAAATGCCAAGTATAAATGGCAGGGCAAATACAACTCTTGGTATCCATACTTCTATATTAAAATAAGCAGCTATACCACTGGCCACGCCACCAATTACTTTATCATCAGGATTTCGATATAGCCTTTTGCGTAAAACTTTAGTGGTATCCAATTCCCTGGCGGGAAGCACAATCCATAAAATAATATATAACAAAAAACCTGTACCAAAGCCGCCCAATGTTACTATGGCAAATATTATACGCATAACTGCCGGATCAATTCGCAGATAGTGTGCTAATCCTGATGCTACCCCTCCTAATATTTTGTCGTTTTGAGAGCGACACAAACGGCGTGGCTCCCTTTCTTCCGTACTACTGTATGTTTGTTGACCGGCGCTTGTTGATGTGCCACTGCTTATTTCACCTGCACCTTCTTTATCAAAATCTGCCGGGCGACCCATGCTGGCTATAATAGCATCAACATCTGCATCTGTAATACAAGTAGCTCCCTTTTTAATCCTATCGTCTAATAATTCTGCAATCCGGTTTTCAATATCATTAATAATTTCATCTCGCCCTTCTTCATTAGCAAAGTAACCACGCAAACTGTCGCTGTACTGCTTTAAAGTCTCAAAAGCAGTCTCTTCTATCGGAAGAACTCTGCCCTGGAAATTTATGTTAATTACTTTTTTCATCTTCTGTTCGGTTTTACTGGTTAAAGTTGTTAGTATTGGTACTCGCTATTATTTTAGTGTACTCCTCACCGTTAACATGCGTTAACGCAGTGACTGCGCTGGCCAGTTCGTTCCAGGTGTTATTTAACTCCTGGTAAAAAGCAGCCCCTTTTTCTGTGAGAGAAAAGTATTTTCGCGGCGGCCCACTGCTGCTCTCTACCCACCGATACGTTAACAAATCTGCATTTTTCAGCCTGGTAAGCAGCGGGTACAATGTACCTTCGAGAATGTTGAGGTTTGCTTTCTTCATTTCATCAATAATGTCGCTAGGGTAAACTTCACCTCGCTTAATAATGGAGAGAATGCAAAACTCCAGCACCCCTTTCCTCATCTGGCTTTGTGTGTTTTCGATATTCATACTTCGGAGTTTTAGATTATTCTTTTGTTACATTTTTATATATCAGCCTGTCTTTTATTCCTCTCTATTTCTATCCGTTTTGTTCTATTGTGTTTTTGCCATTCTTGTTTCGCTGATACAAAGATATTATATTTTTAGTACTATGCAACACATAATACCATTTTTTTTATAGTAGTTTGCTGAAAATAATACTATCATATATATAAATAATTGATTTTGAGTAAATTATTAACCAAAATGTTGCAAAAAAAATTAATTTAAATCCCAAAAAAGAAAAAAATACTAAAAGTAGGCTGCTTCAAAACCTGTACCAGATACAAAAAGAGTGAAAATTGGCCAAATAGCTATATTATGTTATACTCTAAATAACATAATTGGTAGCCGGAATAAATTATTATGATACTAGTAACAATTACAAACAATAAATATAAATACGCTATTAGCTTATTCTACTTCCACTATCATTTCAATTTCTACAGCAATATTATTGGGTAGTGCGTAAGCACCTACAGCGGAGCGGGCATGTTTTCCTTTCTCGCCAAAAACAGCAACCATCAAATCAGAAAATCCGTTAATAACCTTTGGTTGAGCGGTAAATGTTTCTGTACAATTAACCAACCCTAATACTTTTACGATTCGTTTCACTTTTTTTAAATCTCCTACCGCATCCTTTAAGGTGGCTAATAAATTAATGCCTGTAATTTTTGCAGCTTCATAACCTTGTTCAATAGTCAATTCTTTCCCAACCTTACCAGTGATGTCGGTACCATCTGGCTTGCCAGGCCCATGACCTGAAAGAAATAAGAGGTTACCGGTGCGTACAAATTTTACATAATTGGCAATGGGTTTGGTAGGTTGGGGTAAATTAATACCCAATTCTTTTAATTTTTCTTCCGGGGAATTTTGTGCTGATGACATAGAAACTAAAGTTGTAAAAATTACAATAAAAAAACATTTCATAAATAATGTATTTAACCCATTTTAAATTTTCATTAATCTTTCTACTGCCGAATCCAGTGTTTCCTTTTTTTTACCAAAACAAAAACGAATTACTTTATTATCTGTTCCATTTTTATAAAAGGAGGATACAGGAATAGTGGCTACTTTACATTCTTTTGTTATTCTCTTGGCAAAATCTATTTCTTTTTCATCACTAAGGTGTGCGTACGATGCGCAAACAAAATAACTTCCTGAGCAAGTTAACATATCAAATTTAGTTTGACTCATCAATTCAATAAAATAATCTCTTTTAGCCTGGTAGAAGGATGATAATGACAAATATGCGTCTGCATTTTTTATATACTCAGCTAATGCAACCTGTGCCGGTGTAAAACAGGTAAAAGCATTATATTGATGAAGTTTACGATATTCTTTCATTAATACCGAAGGGGCGATGCAATATCCTAATTTCCAGCCGGTACAATGATACGTTTTACCAAAAGAAAAACAAACAAAACTCCTTTCAAACAAATCAGAATATTTTAAAATACTCTCATGTGTTTGTTTATCAAAAATAATATGTTCATATACTTCATCGCTAATGATAAAAATATTGGTGCCGGCAACTATTTTTCGCAATTGCTCTATGTCATTCCTTGTAAGAATGGTGCCTGTTGGGTTATGTGGTGAATTAATGATAATTACTTTTGTTTTGGAATTTACTTTTTGCCTTACCAAGTCCCAATCAATAGAATAGCCGGGATATTTAAGTGGTAATAAAACAGGAATTCCCCCATTTACTTCAATACCTGGGATATAACTATCGTAGGCTGGTTCAAAAATTATTGCTTCATCACCCGGCTGAATTATTGTGGTTAACGCTGTATAGATGGCATAGGTGCCGCCTGGAGTAATTGTAATTTCAGCCTCCGGATGAATTGAGGTTTTGTATAAAAAATCTATTTTTTCTGCCAGTGATTCTCTTAAAGAAAGCAACCCGGGCATCGGAGCATATTGATTAAACCCCTTTTTCATTGCTTCGTTTACAAGGGCAATAAGTTCCTCATCCATATTAAAATCAGGAAACCCCTGGCCAAGGTTTATTGCTTTATATTCATTGGCAAGGGCACTCATTACTGTAAAAATGGTTGTACCAATATTGGGCAATTTAGATTGTATTGTCATTGAGTGAAATTACAATCTAAATAAAAACAAGTGGCCGGATTTTAAAAATTTTATTAAAGCAATTACCTTTTTCAAAAAAACAATAAGCATTTATCTTTGCTGTTTATGGCAGAAGATTTATTAATAATAAAAGGCAGTAAAGAAGAGCAATATCAGTCTGTTATACCCCAAATAAAGGCTCTTGTTGAAGGTGAGCCGGATTTGATTGCTAATTTGGCTAATATTGTTGCTGCGTTAAAAGAGCAATTTGGTTGGTTTTGGATAGGTTTTTACCTGGTGAAACAGGATGAATTGGTTTTGGCTCCCTTTCAAGGGCCCGTGGCTTGTACCCGTATTAAAAAGGGGCGTGGTGTCTGCGGTACAAGTTGGCAAAAAGCTGAAACATTAATTGTTCCGGATGTAGAAAAATTTCCGGGGCATATAGCCTGCAGCAGCTTATCCAAATCAGAAATTGTGGTTCCTGTTATTCGAAATAATGAGGTTATTGGTGTACTGGATGTAGATAGTGATTGTTATAACAATTTTGATGAAACGGATAAAATTTATCTTGAAAAAATGGTAGATTTAATTGCGTTTTAAATATTTTGAGGATACGTTAATCTCCTGATGTCTCAAGACATGAAATTAGTTCTATTTTTTGTTAACTCCTCCGTGATTTGCCTCTAAGGATAAAGAATGCCATTTATAGTTTCATGTTTATTTACAGGACTATGCATTGTATTTTGCCATTTAAAATTTAAAAAATAAATGTTGTCGGTTGGTAATGTATCTTTGCGCAAAGTTTTGGAATGAAAAAATTGAGGTTGCTTTTTTCAATTTTATTGCTGATTCTTATTTGTGCAGGTTCAGTTACAGCTCAGTGTTCTGTTTGTACCAAAACTGCTTCTCAATTAGGTACTCAGGCAGCTAAAGGATTAAATGCCGGAATAGTGTACCTGATGGTAACACCTTTCTTAATTGTTGGATATTTAAGTTACCGGTGGTGGCAGGGTAATAAAAATTAAGCCGGACAAAACGAATTATACGGGTTATTAACTTCAAAATGTTTTTATAATGCCCGGTTTTTAATTACAACCTACTTTATAGTACCGTATTTACTCATCCTTAGTTAAATTTGGTTTTTATTATTAGCTAAAATGATCCCCAACATATTTCATTTTATATTTGGTATGGCCGAAGATTTTGGTGGTAAACCTTTTTCACTGGTACATTATTTATCAATAAAATCGGCTATAGAAGTAAATAAGCCTGAGGTGGCTTTTTTTTATTACCAGTTTGAGCCACAGGGGGAATGGTGGGATAAAGCAAAGCCCTTATTAAATCTTCAAAAAATTGTGGCGCCAGATAGTTTTATGGGGAAAAAATTATACCACGTGGCTCATAAAGCTGATGTAGTCAGGTTACAAGCACTACAGAAACATGGGGGTATTTACTTAGATTTAGATACAATTTGTGTAAAACCATTACAACCGTTTTTTAATAATTCTTTTGCTATCGGCGAGGAAAAAAAAGCTGCGTATGTACCGAAAAATTTTAGGCAAAGAATTAAATATAATTTTCGCAGACGGTTGGGCTTATTAAAAGAAAAATCAACGGCCCCTACCGGATTGTGCAATGCTGTTTTACTATCAGAAAAAAACAGTGCTTTTATTAATGATTGGCTTAATGAATATAAAACGTTCCGATCTAAAGGACGAGATAAATACTGGAATGAACATTCCGTAAAAGTGCCTGAAAAACTTGCAGCACGATATCCGGAGAAGCTTACCATTCTTGGCCCTTATGTATTTCATTATCCTTTGTATAAAGAATCGGATTTAAAAATGATGTTTGAAGAAGTGCATGAATTTCCTCAGGCTTGTGTGCATCATTTGTGGGAATCGTTTTCGTGGAACAAATATTTATCAAAGCTTACCATTGAAAAAATAAAAACAGAAAATACCACCTACAATTTAATTGCCAGACGGTTTCTTTAAAAAAATTAACTCCTGATGAAAGTTGGATTTGTTGCCAGATGGAACCCATTAGATAAAAAATCCTGGTCGGGAACCAGTTATTATACTTACAAACAGATAGAAAAATACTATGAAACAGAGATTTTTCAGTTTAAGTGGAGCTGGCTTTTAAGAGAGTGGCTAACCACTCAAAAAAGTTTAAATCGAAAAATATTTAAAAAACAAACGTCCGTAGAATATCTGAAAAGTTACGCCCTGTATTTTAGTAAAAAATTAGATAGAGCGTTAACAAAAAGGCCTGTTGATTTATTATTTGTTTCTGCCTCTCCCCAATTAATAGCGTATGCCAAAACCACTATTCCTGTTATTTATATGACAGATGCAACTTTTAAGCAAATACAAGGGTATTATCCTTATTTTAGTAATTTAATGAATTATAATATTAAAGCGGGAATAGAGCTTGATATGCAAGCTTTCTGCAAAGCTTCTCATTGTATGCTGGCTTCTGAATGGAATAAACAGGCGGCTATAAAAGATTACAAAATTGACGAAAATAAAATTTCAGTAACTCCATTGGGTGCTAATATGGATTTTATTCCCACAGTTGACATCCTAAATAACAATTATGAATTGAGCAAGTGTAATTTATTGTTTTTAGGCGTTGAATGGGATCGCAAAGGTGGCGATATTGTATTGGAAGCATACCAAATGCTAAAGCAAAAAAACAAAGAGCTCCGTCTTTATATAATAGGTTGTGTCCCCCCCGTGGATGTGAGTTATGATAAAAGTATTACAGTTATCCCTTTTCTTGATAAAAACAAAAAAGAAGATTTAGATCAGCTTCATAAAATATTTATGCAAACGGATTTGCTTTTTTTACCAACCCGGGCTGAATGCGCCGGCGTTGTGTTTAGCGAAGCCTCGGCACACGGTGTACCTTCTATCACTACCGATACGGGTGGTGTTACTACTTATGTAAAAAATAATATTAATGGGTTTGCCTTACCTTTTACTGCAAAAGCAGCCGACTATGCTGAAAAAATAGAAAGTCTTATTTCGGATAATAAAAAAATGCAGGAATTAAAAAAAAGCAGTCGCAAATATTACGAAGAAAAATTAAACTGGGATTCCTGGGGAGAAGATTTTTATTTAATCGCACAAAAATTATTGATGAAATAACTTTAAAACAATCCTTTGTAGGCCATCCTATACGCATGTTTTAAATAAGAAATAAAAATCAAGGGCTTTTGTTTTTTAAAATGAAAAACGAGTTTCCTGTTTTTTAAGATATACTGAAACATTGGCCACGAAAAATGTTTACCATCCATTTTTTTTAATAAAGAGGCATAAGTAAGTAATGATTTTTTTTGCGGATCTTTTAAAAGTCCCTTGTTGCAAAAAGTTTCAATAAAATAAGCGCACTGAAGCCTTAATTTATTGTTTCTTTCTTCTTTATCTTTTATTGAAGTAATATTTCTTGAGCTATTATTGCCATGATTCCGGTGCCAGGTAAGTGTTTCTGGTACACAACCAATAATTCCTGTAGCAGCCGCATGCATACTCATCCACCAATCGTAAAAAATATCATGAGGAAACGGAATACTCATGGAAAATATTTTTTTCTTAAATATACAGGCATGACCGTGTACAGGGCTGTTAAAAACGAGTTTATGCACATCACTAACTGGCCCATAAATTACTTTTGGCGCTTCAGTTCTGTTTTCAAAATCATCGTCATTAAAATTGCCTGAGAGAGAATAAACAAAATCTGCATCTTCCGGCCACAATTCCATTATTCTTTCAATTTTATTTTTTTCCCATTTATCATCCTGGTCACTTACGGCTATGTAATCTGCCGTCGTTAATCCTATTGCTTTTTCAAAATTTTTATTATATCCCAGGTTTACCTTGTTTTGATACACTTTTATTCTCTTGTCTTTTTGAGAAAAATCAGTGATAATCTCAATAGTATTATCAGTAGAAGCATCATCAACGATTACTATTTCCAGGTTGGTATAAGATTGTTGAAGGATACTTTCAATCTGATCGCTTAAATAGTAGCCGCCATTATATGTACATAAAGCTATTGCAACAAGTGGTTGAGTTTGGCCAATTATCATTTTTGAAACTTGCCGGATAACGAATAATAAATTTTCTCAATAAAGTTATCTTCTTTTTTGTAATGAATCAAAGAAGGATACTCAAGCATAATTTTTCGTAAAAAAGAGGGATACCAGTAGGGTGAATAAAACTTATAAAATATTCCGGGGCGACCAAAAAGATCTTTTCCTTCTGTTATGGCCTTAAAAATTCTTTCATCTTCTAAATATTCTTTTTTATTATATTCTGTGTGGGCGAAAGATTGAATTTTATATTTTATTTTTTCAATACCGCCCAGGTAAGAAAAATGCCAGCCCGCTTTTTTAATTCTTTTGTATTGATTGCGGTTATCTCGTAAGGTTTGGGGTGCTGTTTGTTTATAAAACTTTCCATTGCTAATAACACTTCCGCCCCACCAACGTTCTTCACCAACGTTTTGGCAATTCAAAAAATAATAATGAAACAGCATTGAAAAAACCAAAGGTTCTTCCGGCAATTGCAATTTTTTTAAAATAAACGGGTTGGGAATTTCATCTAAATCGCCCACTAATACTTTATCATTATCCGATACTAAATGATTAATAGCAGATAATGAATTCCGTTGATAGTTTTCTAACTGCCAGGCTGTGCTGGTCGGCGTATAAGAAATTATATTATCTTCAAACACTAACCCTTCCACAGATTGTGTTATGGGGATATAGATAATTTTTTTATTCCATTTACTAAACCGTTCTTTAGCTGTCTCAAAATAATAGGGTTTTTCTTTTCCGGTATGTGTTAAGTTTGATTCAACTACTACAAAATAATCAACCACATTATCTAATAATTTTATTCTTAATTCCAGTAAATCAAGTTCATTAAAAAAAGTAAAACAATCAAAAATCCTCATTATAACTCTTTGATAAATTGATATAAATTAAAATTACCGGCATCAACAAAAGTTTTAATTTTTTGTTCAAGCTCTTTCTTGGAAACATCTTTCATTCTTTTATTTTGAATGAGATAGTGAGCCTTTTCAGCTAATAGCCAATATTTTCTTTCGGATTGTTTATTTTGTTTTTGATCAGCTAAAATATATTGCAAAAGCTCATCAATTCCCTTTTGCTCTGAAGCAATTGTTTTAACAATGGGGGTTTCCTGCTGATTATTTGTAGAAGAAGGGGCTAACATCATTCGTAAATTTTTGACAAAGGCATCTGCATCCGGCCTGTCTGCTTTATTTACTACAAAAATGTCGGCAATCTCCATCAGCCCTGCTTTCATGGTTTGCACTTCATCTCCGGCTTCCGGAACTACTACCACAATGGTAGTATCTGCCAGCCCGGCAATTTCAACTTCATTTTGTCCTACACCCACCGTTTCAACAAGTATGTAATCAAAGGGGAACATTTTCACCACATCCGTTATCTCAATAATTTTCGGATGTAATCCTCCGTGCGAACCTTTTGTTGCTAATGAGCGGATAAATACATCGGGATGATTGTACCATTTGCTCATTCTTATCCGGTCGCCTAAAATAGCACCAAAATTAAAAGGAGAGGTGGGATCCACGCAAAGCACAGCTACTTTTTTCCCATCTTTAACCAGCAATTCAATTAGTGCGTCAACTAAAGTACTTTTTCCTGCACCAGGGGGTCCGGTAACACCAATCACCGGAGTACCTTTGGCAGAAAGCATTTGCAGAAACTCTTCATATCCCGCATACTCGTTTTCAACAAGTGTAATAGCCCTTGCCAGCGACCTTGTATTGCCTTTACTTATTTCCTCCAATAATTGTTTCCACATAAATTCAAAATTCAGTCCTTTAAATGATAAATTCCCAAAACTAATCGGCATATTGCAGTTTTAAGACATTCATCCTTTGAACAGCAACAAAAATATGGTTAAAAACCCAGAACCGGTTATGTGGCGGTACTGGTTAGGGCTTATTACCATAGCGGGTATGATGGTGGGACTTTTTGTATCAAGAAGTTTATTATCAATAAGCATGTTTATTTTTATTGCTAACGGTATTATTAATCCTTCTATAAAAGCTTTTCTTAAAACGTGGGCGAAGGATAAACTCGCCATTGCACAATTTATTCTTTTTCTTGTACCCCTTGTTACTCTTTTATGGAGTAGTGATAAAGAAGAATGGTTTTCGCATGCTTTCATAAAATTTCCCCTGGCATTTTTATTTTTTGGTTTTTATGCAATCATTCCTTTAAAAGAAAAACATTTTAAGTGGTTATCACATTTTTTTATTGTGTTGATGTTTGGTGGCACTTTGTGGAGCCTGATTATTTATTTACAAAACCCTGCAAAATATCATGAGTTATATCGGCAGGCAAAGGTGATTCCAACGCTTTTTGATTCAAATCACATTTACTTCAGCTTCACGGTGGTGATTGCTCTTTTACTTATCACAAAGCTTTTTATTAGTTGCCATACCAAACTACGGAAAGTAATATATGTTGTTACAGCAATATGGCTTATCGCTTATCTGCATATTCTATCCGCTAAAACAGGGCTGCTTTGTTTATATTTTTCCTTACTCGTTTTAGGACTTTATTTTTTAATTAAAATAAAACAAAAATTAGTAGCTCTTTTTTTATTATTTATTGTTGCCTCTTTACCACTTATGGCATATAAATTACTACCAACCTTTAAAAACAGGATTGGTTATATCTTGTATGATTTTAGCCACTATTCCCGGGGAAATTATATTGAAGGACTAAGTGATGGTAGTCGTTACCGGTCTCTATTGGCAGGAAGAGATATTTTTCTTGATAACCCGCTTACAGGCAAAGGATTTGGGGATATTAAAAAAGAAACAAACAGATGGTACAACGTCTTCCATCCCCAAATAAAAGATTACGAACGAATGCTTCCCAGTAGTGAATTGCTATTGTATGCCTGTGGAGCAGGTATTATAGGAGCGATATTATTTTTAATAGCCATGTTACTACCCTGGAAACTGAAACCTTTGAAAAATGATATCAGCTGGAAAATCTTATTATCCATATTACTACTATTTTTCCTTTACGAAGTATCTTTAGAAGGACAATTTGGTGTTTTTATTTATGGATTTTTTACCTGGTGGTGGTTTCTTTTCACTCAAAAGAAAATTTCAGTATGAAAAAAGCTGTTTCGGTAGTCATATTATGCAAAAACGAGGAAAAGATTATCTCTTCAACTTTAAAAAGTGTAAAAGCTTTAACGGATGATATTGTATGTGCAGACAGTGGTAGTACTGATAACACCAAAAATATAATTGAACAATGGGGAGCCAAATTGTTTGAAATAAGCTGGGAAGGTTATGGCAAAACAAAAAACAAAGCAATAGACAAAGCTCAATATGATTGGATTTTAGCATTGGATTCAGATGAACCAATTGACGCAGAACTTCTGCAATCTATTTTAGCCGAACCTTTCGATGATGTAAATACTGTTTATTCTTTTTCTTTTCAAACCTATTTTTGTAATAAGCGTATTCGTTTTGGAGAATGGGGACGAAAAGAAAAGCATATTCGCTTATTTAACCGAACGGTTGTGCGCTGGCAGGAGGTAGATGTACACGAACAATTAAATCTGCCTCCAGGATTTAAAATAAAGCATTTAGACGGAGCCGTGCAACACCATACTGTTAAAAATTATGAAAGCTATATACAAAAAAACATTTCTTATGCTTTGCTGGGTGGACAAAAATATTATCAACAGGGCAAAAATGTGTCTTTATTAAAAATCTGGATTGCCCCGTTATTTTCCTTTGGGTACAATTACTTTTTTAGATTAGGTTTTTTAGATGGATGGGAGGGTTTTTTAATTGCCCGCACCACAGCCATTTATACCTTTATAAAATATGCTCATCTCAGAGAGCTGAAAAACCAATTGAAAAAGAGAACTCAGTAAACAATCAGCAAATTACTCTTGCTTTATTTACCTCTCATTTCTTCCTTTTATCTTTGCTTTATGATCAATTTTATCCCTATTTTTCCTTTATCTTTAGTGGTTTACCCAGGCGAAGATATGAATCTCCACATTTTTGAACCGAGATATAAACAGCTAATAAAAGAATGTGCAGAACAGAAAAAAACTTTTGGTATTCCTACAGTAATTAACAATAAAGTAGGCGAAATGGGTACCTTGGTTGAAATTACCGAAATGGTGAAGGAATACGAGGGTGGCGAAATGGACATTAAAACAAAAGGAGTAAAGGTTTTTCGGATATTGGAAGTAATTAAAGATATACCGGATAAGCTATATAGCGGCGCCATCGTTAATTATCCCCATAACAGTGAGGCGGGGAACAAAGATTTAATGCAAAAAGTAGTAAAAGGAATTAATGAATTACACACTATTTTAAGTGTAAACAAAGACTTTAAAAAACCAATTGAAGATTTAAAAACGTACGATGTAGCACATCACATTGGTCTATCTATAGAAGAAGAATACGAATTGTTAGGTTTATTTACCGAGTTGCAAAGACAGGAATATATTAAGCGACATTTAACTAAGATATTGCCTTTGCTTTCTGAGTTAGAAAGACTCAAAGAAAAAATCCGGCTCAATGGCCATTTTAAAAATCTTTCTTCTTTTAATTTAAAGTAAATCCCTGGTTGCTCTGAGAAAATGCTTATACTATCACCGATAACAATTACTTTAATACCCAAACCGGATGGATATAAATTTTAGTAACCGGGAATTTAATATAATATTTGCCCCGGTTTTGCATAAACCATATTTCAAAAATTAATGGCCACCGTTACACTTTGTTTTGATTTTGGTAATACCCGTTTAAAATGCGCTGTTTTTAAAAATGAGGCATTACAAGAAATTATTGTACTAGATGACGACAGTGAAGCAACTTTACGTGACCTTATCAGCAAATATAAGCCGCATAAATCAGTTTTATCGTCCGTCATTAATCATAACGAAACCATTGAGCCTCTGCTGGCATCGGTTTCACAATTTCATAAACTTTCGCACCTTACAAAACTCCCTATTACATCTCCGGTAGGAAAGCCGGAAACCATTGGGGCAGACCGGCTTGCATTATCAGTAGCAGCCGTACATTTTTACCCCGGGAAAAATAATCTTGTTATCGGTCTGGGTACCGCCATAACTTATAATTTTATTAATAAATACAACCAGTTTTTGGGAGGTAGTATTTCTCCCGGTATGGAAATGCGATTTAAGGCGCTACAAACATTTACTGCTAAATTACCCCTAATTACAAAAGACTGGAATTTTCCCCTGATAGGATACGACACCAAAACCAATATTTTGAGTGGTGTTATATTAGGAATGGCTAAAGAAATTGACGGTATAATTGATGCGTATAGAACAAAATATAGCAACTTTAACGCTGTTTTAACCGGAGGTGACACGGCGCATTTTGCCCCTCTGCTTAAAAATAAGATATTTGCGGATTCTGAATTATTATTTAAAGGATTATATGCGATTAGTGAGTACAATAACAAATAGAAAAATTACCGGAATAGCTGCTTTACTGATGTTTCTCCCCCTATGGATTTACAGTCAGGAAAATTCACCATATTCCCGCTACGGGTTAGGCAATTTAGTGCCAAATAAAAACATTATTAATCGTGGGCTGGGTGGCGTTGCAGCAGCTTTTGCAGACTTTCAGTCTGTAAATTTCATCAACCCCGCTTCTTACAGTAATCTTAGAATAACCACATTTGATATTGGGTTGGACATAGGCAACAGAACGCTTAAAGATATCCAGACATCTGAAAAATACTCTTCTACCAATATCTACATATCTTACCTGCAAATAGGCGTACCATTAATTAGCGCTAATAGTAAAAAAGGATTTGAAAAACACAAATCCTGGGGTCTTAATTTAGGATTACAGCCCATTACAAGAGTAAGTTATAAAATTGAAAGAAATACCAGGGTTATTGACAGTGTACAATTTTTAAATGAGGGCACCGGTGGCTCTTATTTTGCCTTTGCAGGAACAGGTTACCGCATTAAAAACTTTAGCGCCGGTATTAATTTGGGGTATCTGTTTGGATCTAAAGATATTAATAATCGAAAAAATTTCATTAACGATTCCGTTGTTTACGCAAGATCCAATGTACAAAACAAAGCCGTATTTGGAGATTTATTTTATACACTCGGAGTTCAATATTCCATCCTTGTTAAAAAAGATAAAGAAAATAAATATAACAAATACCTGCGTTTAGGAGCCTATGGAAATTTTAAGCAAAGAATTAACGTAACGACTGACTCTGTTTACGAAACCTTTGTGTATGATGCATTAGGCGGCACCCTAAAGCAGGACTCTATTTATGAAAACAAAAATGTAAGTGGAAAAATTGATTATCCTTCTAGTTGGGGTTTAGGTTTTATTTATGAAAAAGAAAATGCTTTTTCAGTAGGAATTGATTTTTCGTTATCCCGTTGGGGTAAATACCGTTTTGCAGGTACAAAAGATTTATTAGCTGACGCATGGATGATTAACGCCGGCGGACAATTGCTACCGGGCTTAAAAGAAAAGAAAAAATATTTCTCAAAAGCTATTTACAGGGCGGGCATTTATTATGGAAGAGATATTACATCTGTAACCGGAAATACACCAGTGTGGGGGGTTTCCCTGGGAGCAGGGCTGCCTGTTTATGTTGCAAGGTGGAGTACTCAATATACTACTGTTAATACCGTTTTTGAGATTGGGAGCAGAGGCAACAAAAACAACGGAGTTAAGGAAACATTTTTTCGCATAGGTATTGGATTTAGTTTAAGCGATTTGTGGTTTCGTAAATTTAAGTATCAATAGTGATTCGAATTTTTTCATATAATAACAAAATGGCAGCTTTTTTATGGGGCTGCCTTTTTTTCATTTCCTGCGAAAACGATATCAATAAAATAAAAGAACTTGCTAACCGTCCGGTTAATGTTGAGGTGATGGATTCTGTAAACAGCTACATAAGTCAGGGTGGCAAAATAAAAGCCCGGTTATCCTCTGTTTATTTATTGCGAACACAAGATACTGTTCCAAGGGTAGAATTTCCAAAGCATTTACATGTGGAATTTTACGATGATTCAGCCCGTTTGGAAAGCTTTTTAGATGCCCAATATGGAAAATATTATGAAGGTAGAAACCAGGTTTTTTTGAGAGATAGCGTCAGGGTATATAACATAAAAGGAGATACGTTATGGACTAATGAGCTATGGTGGGATCAACTTCAACGGAAATTTTATACAGATAAAGATTTCAGAGTATGGCAGCACGATAAATATATTATTGGCTCAGGATTAGAGGCGGGGCAGGATTTAAAATGGTATAAAATGAAAAATATCAATAACAGCTACTTAAACGTTCCGGCCAATAATTTTCCTCAATAAATTCCGGAATCAACGCTCTCATTAGTATTTGTTATAAATTTACTTTTAATTCTTCATTTTCAATTTTACTTATATGGAATATCGTCGCCTGGGAAAATCGGGCTTACAAGTAAGTGTTTTGTCGTATGGGAGCTGGGTAACTTTTCACAAACAAATAAACGACAGTGTTGCTGATGAATTAATGGGAGTTGCCTACGACGAGGGCATTAATTTTTTTGATAACGCCGAAGTATATGCACTTGGGAAAAGTGAAGAAATGATGGGGCGTATTTTAAAAAAGAAAAACTGGGATCGGACTTCTTATGTGCTTTCTTCAAAAGCTTACTTTGGATGGAGGGGTAAAAATAATAAGCCTAACCAAACCGGCCTCAGTCGCAAACATTTAGTGGAGGCTTGTCACGAAGCTTTGCATCGTTTGCAAACAGATTATCTTGATTTATATTTCTGTCATCGTCCTGATACGAATGTACCGATTGAAGAAGTGATTTGGACTATGCACAATCTAATTCAACAGGGAAAAATTTTATATTGGGGCACCAGTATGTGGAGCGCTGCCGAAATAATGGAAGCACACCGGGTAGCTAATCGAAACAACTTAATTCCTCCCACTACAGAACAGCCTCAATACAATATGTTTGAACGATTTAAAATGGAACAAGATTATTTACCCGTTTTTCATAATGTAGGAATGGGCACAACTATATGGAGTCCATTAGCATCCGGTTTTTTAACCGGAAAATACCTGGAAGGTATCCCCGGTGATAGCCGGATGGCAATACAAGGGTTTGACTGGCTAAAAGAAAGATGGCTACAGGAAGATAAAATAAAAAAATTGAGAAAACTCGCTGCCCTGGCTGAAAAAATGGGAGTATCCCTTGCATCGCTGGCTATTGCATGGTGCATAAAAAATCCAAATGTATCTACAGCCATCCTTGGTGCAACCAGGAAGGAGCAGCTGAATGATAACTTAAAAGCTCTGGAGGTAGTAAAAAAACTTACTCCTGAAGTAATGGAGAAAATAGAAAAAATTCTCCAAAACAGACCACATGTGGACTTGGTTTGATTCCTTCTGTAGCTGATCAATCCACAAAACTGCTTTATCTGAAATTTTGAAATACTACTGCAAAAAACAGGCTCAATAACAGGTACTAATAAATAACTTACCCACAATAAAAGTAAAGATTTGGCCTGCCTGTCAGCTTATTATAAATTTAGGAATGTGCTGTAGTAAGAAATTTAAAAAAATTCAGATTTATTCCAACCTTTTTCTCTGATTCGAATCATATAAGCGAAGGACATTTTGGAAACCGTTACCAATATACTTGTGGCTGTCGTGAGAAAAGCCGGCCTGGGAGATGCTAAGGCCCGGGAGGCATTGTATCACCAATACTCTAAAGGTATGTTCAGTATTTGTGTGCGAATGACGGGCAACAGGGCCGATGCACAGGATGTATTGCAGGAAGCTTTTATGAAAGCCTTTAATAACCTGCATCAATTGAAGGATGAAAATAATTTTGGTGGCTGGTTGCGTCGCATTGTTGTAAATGAATGCATTGGGTTTACCAAAAAAAATAAGTCCTGGCAAGAATTGCAGGAGCATCATGAAGAAAAAGCAGATGATTACGAATTTAACTGGCTGGAAGGAATAGGTTTTGAGCGGATACACGAAGAAATTAAAAAATTACCCGCCTGCTGCCGGGAAGTCTTTACCCTGTATGTAACCGAGGATTATAGTCATAAACAAATTGCGGAGGCACTGGGGGTAACAGAATCTACATCCAGAAGCCAGTATCACCGGGCAAGACAATTATTAAAACAACGGCTATTATTATTAGTAAAACATGGATAAACTGAAACAATATTTAAGGGAACATCGCGAAAATTTAGCAGTGGAAGAAGTGCCGGATGAATTGTGGCCGCAGATAAACAACCTTCTGCAACAAAAAAAATCAATGGTAATTCCAATGGCGAAATGGGCAATCGCAGCAAGCATACTGGTACTGGTAAGTGTAGGAATATTTTATTTACCAAAAGATGAGAAAAAAAATGATGTTGCCTCAGTTCAGTCAACCATAAATATTGACAGCAATAAAACGTTACCGGTAGAAACAATAAAACAAAATCCCGTTGAGATAATTAAACCAAACGAAAACCCTATTCCTCAAATTGTAAAAACAGAAACACCCAAACTTACATTACCCAATAAGAAAAAAACTATTACCTCGAAAAATACTCCCCCTAATGAAGTGGATTTGCTGCAGCAAAATTTTTCCATAATGATCAGGCACCAGGAAGAAAAAATACGCAACACCCCCATCTATGCTGAAAATGCCGGGTATTTCCATTTCTTTAAAAAACAATTAGATGAAATGGGTAATGATGAAAAACTTTTGAAAGAAGAAGTAAAGAAAACCGGCTGGACGGATTTTAGTATTGAAAGGCTCATCAATATTTATCAGGAAAAAATTTCATTGCTCAAACAATTACAGCTTGAAATAAATAAAATGAACAATAGGGCCAAACAAAATAATAGTACTATTCAAACACAACAACCCTCATTTATCAACATTTAAAAAAATAAATATGAAGTTATATATCACCACCATCGCCATTTTTATGGTTACTGCCATCCATGCGCAGGATAAAAAACTAAAAGAAATAAGCACCGAAGTTAATGTAACTAAGGAGGCCACTATCCGCATAGTAAATGTGGGTCGCAATATCAACATCAAAACATGGGCACAACCCAAAGTAAAACTCACCACAAATCTGCTGGATGAAGAGCAGGATAAAAACAAAACAGAAGAAGAGTGGTGGAGTTATTTAAATATCAGCGTAAAAGCCTTCAGTAACCGGGTGGAGATAAATTCCCGCGGCAGCGCTACCTTTAGCGGTTGTAGTACCTGCCCTAATTCATGGAGCCAGGGATACAGCAACACCTCAAACTTTTATTCATCTTCTAACAGTAGCAATGACAATAATAAAACTAAAGGAGTTAGAAAAAGAGTACTGGAAATAATAGTGCCTGAAGGAAGCAAGCTTGATATTGACAGTAAAGGCTCTGATATTGTACTTAATAATAATGCAGATGAGCTTATACTGGATATAAGTAATACCACAGTGGATGCCCGGGATGTAAAAAAATTACGCCTGAGATCAAGGTTTTCTACTGTTAACTTTTTAAATATCAATACCGCCGAAGTGGAATTTGAAAACGGCACATTTAAAGCTAGCGACATCACTGATCTGGATATTGATTCCAAAACATCTACTGTGGAATTTGAAAACGGTAAATATGTATATATCCGAAGCCAGAATGATAACTATAGCATCGAATCTATTGATAAAATAGAAGGCAGAAAACTATATGGCGAAATGCGGATAGAAACACTCAACAATAAAATAGATATTGAAGGGAATAATGCCGACATCAAAATCCATAATTTAAGTAACGAGGTGGAACTTGTAAAACTTAACAACAAATATGCTGATATACGGCTACCGGTAAAAAATCTTAAAAATTATGAAGTAAATTTTTACGGATTGTATTCAACCGTATTTACTCCTTTTGAAAAAATTCCGGTAAAGAAAGATGAGGATGAAAAAGAAGCAAAAGGCGAAAAGAATGTTACGGCGACTTCGCAAACAGCATCGGGTTTATCTAATTGTAACGGTAAGCCTTCTCCATTAAAATTTACCGGCAGTGTAGGTGACGTAAAGGGCAAGCATACGCGTTTTGAGTTGGTTTGTCATTCCTGTACGGTTGATTTTAAATAGCATCGTTTTTTCATATTATATGTCAGTCCCGGCCAATTGTCGGGACTTTTTCTTTTTTACCAAACAATATTGCTTTAGATTTACCATAAAGTATTATTGCTTATGTCTTTTCAAAACAAAACCGTTTTTATTACCGGGGCCAGCAGGGGCATTGGTAAAGCGATTGCCCTGCGTTTAGCAAAAGAAGGAGCCAATATTGTAGTAGCGGCCAAATCTGTAACGGAAGATCCGAGATTAGGCGGTACTATTTATTCTGTTGCGGAAGAAATTGAAAAAGCCGGTGGTAAAGCCCTGCCTGTTCAACTTGACATTCGCAATGAAGAACAGATTAATGATGCTGTCGAAAAAGCTGCTGTTGCCTTTGGCGGCATAGACATACTTATCAATAATGCTTCTGCTATTTCTTTAACGCCTATTGAGCAAACAGAGGCAAAACGGTACGACCTGATGCACAGCATTAATGTGAGAGGAACCTTTTTCATGAGCAAAGTCTGTATTCCTTATTTAAAAAAATCAACCAATGCCCATATTCTTAATCTTTCCCCACCCATTAATATGATTGGTAAATGGTTTAAAAATCACACCGCTTATACCATGAGTAAATATGGTATGAGCATGATTGTTATTGGCTTAAGTGAAGAGCTGAAAAAATACCAGATTGCTGCCAACGCTTTATGGCCTAAAACAACTATTGCTACCGCTGCTGTACAAAATTTGTTGGGGGGCGAAGCACTTGTTAAAATGAGCCGTACCGCAGATATTATTGCTGACGCTGCCTATTATATTTTAAAACGCCCATCCTCAACTTGCACAGGCAATTTTTTTATTGATGAACAAGTGTTAGCTGAAGAAGGCATAACTAATTTTGATAAATATGCAATTACTCAAGGCGGACCTTTGTACCAGGATTTATTTTTATAACTCCGCTCATAAGTAAATTATACCATTAAAAAATATTTAACTTTTAATACCATCATTCCGCAAGTAGTTTCGGTTTTTCCTATCCTATCATTTTTTAAAAATTGTTAAAAAACAATTTTTTTATAAACGGTTGCAACAAACAAGCTGATTCAAAGTCTTTGATTAAAGAAACCGGGACATGATGCTTAAGATAATTTTAAATTTTTTACCTGTTGTTGCATTTGCAACTATGGCGCAAGCGCAAACATCTCCCGTTAAAGAATTAAAAGCGAAAAGAACAATAGCTACTATAAAGGTGGATGGGCTAATAAATGAACCCGAATGGAAAGAAGCCCCTGCAGCCTTGGGTTATACTGAATTTCGTCCCACTCCCCATCGTAAAGAAGAAGATGCAAACCGGACAGAAGCGTTTATTCTTTACAACAACGAAGGAATTTACATTGGTGGTTTTAATTACGAACGTACCAAAGACAGTATTGCTACCGAATTAAAAGGCAGGGATGGTTTTGGTACCAACGATTTTATAGGTATAATTTTTGACACCTATAAAGATCATTTAAATGGCTTTGAATATTTTGTAACTCCGCTTGGTGAGCAATGGGATGCTAAGGTGGCGCCAAATAATAACGGCAATGAGGAGGATTTTAGTTGGAACGCCGTTTGGCAAAGCGCTGCTGTTATCCATCAAAACGGGTGGTCCTATGAAATATTTATACCCTATTCGGCCATTCGTTTTAGCAGCAAACAAGTTCAGGATTGGGGAATGAATATTACACGACGCCGTCAGAAAACGGGGCAACAAGTCACCTGGAATCCTATTGACGTTAATAAAAACGGGTTCCTTACCCAGGAAGGCTATCTAAAGGGTTTGGAAAATATTAAACCACCATTGCGCTTGCAATTCTCTCCCTATTTTTCTATTTACCAAAATCATTATCCCCTGAATCAACCGGGTAAAAGTAATTGGATCAATCAAATTAATGGAGGTGTGGATGTTAAATACGGTATTAACCAGGCTTTTACCCTGGATATGACATTGATACCGGATTTTGGACAGGTGCAAAGCGATAACCAGGTATTAAACTTAACACCTTTTGAAGTGCGTTTCAATGAAAACAGATCTTTTTTCACAGAAGGAACTGAATTGTTTGGAAAAGGAGGCCTGTTTTATAGCAGACGTATTGGCGGACAACCTCTCCATTATTGGGATGCGCAAAATAATAACGCTACCAAAAATCCCTCGGAATCCAAACTTATCAATGCAACTAAAATCTCAGGTCGTACACACAACGGGCTTGGCATAGGCGTTTTAAATGCCATTACCCAAACCCAGCATGCTACCATAGAAGACGCTTCAACTAAAGAACAATATAAATATGAAACAAACCCGTTAACTAACTATAATGTATTGACTTTAGACCAAACCCTGAAAAATAATTCCAGTATCAGTTTAATTAACACTAACGTTTGGCGAAGTGGAAAAGACTATGATGCAAATGTAACCGCTTTTTTATTTGACCTTAATGACAAAAAGAACAGTTGGAATGTGGGTGGCAAATTCGCCAACAGCAATTTAATAGGTATTAATGGTGATGGCAAAAATATCAGCGGGTATAATCACAACTTATATTTTGGAAAAACAAGTGGTTTTGTACGTTTTAACATATCTCAGGAATTAGCAGATAAAAAATACAATCACAGTGATCTGGGTTACTTTACTAACAACAATTATATTGACCAGTATTTTTGGACGGGCTTACTCTGGACAAAACCAAAGGGATGGCATAATCGGTTAAACCTTAATTTTAATTTTTGGTACAGCCGCTTATTTAGCAAATTTGAAGGTGTAGATAATTTATATCAGCGCTCAGGATTAAATATTAACGCTAACGCACAAACTAAAAAACTTTCCTTTGTCGGAGTTTACATCAATTATAATTTTAAAGAAAATGACTTTTATGAGCCGAGAGCCAGCGGTACTTTTTTTAAACGTGGTGCAAGCATTGGCGGGGGCGGCTGGTTTAACAGTAATGAAGCCAAACGTTATTCATATTCGGCAGAAGGTTCTGTTCGGAAAACAATTAATTTTTATAATGGCTGGAATATGAATTTATCTTTGGGGCACAACTTCCGCTTCAATAATAAATTTTCTATCAGTCACCGTATTAGTTTTGAGCCCAGGTTTAATAATGTCGGATTTGCCACTTTTGATAATAACAACAAACCAATATTTGGTAAACGTGACAGAAACACTATTGAAAACACACTCAATTTAAAATACAACTTCAATAATAAAACGGGCATCACGTTTCGTGCAAGGCATTATTGGAGCAAGGTTAAAAATAAAGAGTTGTTTGATTTGAATGCAGATGGCACCCTTGCTAAAAACAATATTTTTACGGGTAACGCAGATCGAAATGTAAACTTTTTTAATATAGATATGGTTTATACCTGGCAATTTGCCCCCGGTAGTTTTATTAATATTGTGTGGAAGAATTCTATTGTTGATTTCAGGGACCAGGTGGAACGGAGTTATTTTAAAAACTTACGTAACACTTTTGATGCAGATCAAAATAACAATCTTTCTCTCAGGGTAATCTACTTTTTAGACTATCTGCAATTAAGAAAGAAAAAGCGCTGAATTTTCTCATGTCAGTAATATATGACAAGCCCCCGTAATCCTGCGGGGGCTGATTTTTATTTTACTTAAGTAATTTAATTTCCTTTACTTCTTTACCCCCCTTGGCGCAGGTTGCGCCTACGCTGTTTCTCAATATAACTTGTAGCTGTAAGCTACAAAAAAATTACGGCGTAGGCACAGCTATACGCCGAGCCGAGTACTGCTTCGAAGACGCAACGTCCCTGCCTGCTCTCTTCGCTCGGGAGGAGACGTTGCTGGGAAAGAAGCTACAAAAAAAAGTACGGTGTAAGTATAACCAACGCTGAGTACTCGAAGGCGCAACGTCGCTGCCTGCTCTCTTCGCTCGGGAGGAGACTTTGCTTGGAAAGAAAACTCCCTGTTGTATGTTCGCCCTTCATCTTGGTAACTTGAATTGAATGTCTTTGTCCACCGTGGCGGGGTGTGTAGGATAACCATTAAAAGTTTTTAGCTTAAGTTTGTTTTTATAAGATGTTATAAACAATTTTCAATGGCAAGAAGAAAGACTAAAAATATAACCGGTTTGTCAAGAATGGAAGGCATTCCGTATCATGATGCATGGGTTGGTTTTATTTGTTTGAACTGTAAGGAGCTTAACAATATTAGAATTGGCAGTATTCTGTTAGACCCAAAAACCGCTTATGAAACTTGCGAATGGAAGTGTTCCAAATGCGAATATGTGCACTCAAAGGATTCAGATTTACCATTTGAACATTGGGACGAAAGTTTCACACTTGCAGAATCATTAAAAGCACAAAGATTTTGGCAGGCATTCTTTAGAATGGCAACAGAAAATCCAGAAGCATATTGGAAACAATGTAATGCTTGTGGAAGGATTCTTCCTTTCAATGCCTTTAGTAAACATGACAAATGGGGAATACTTGAAAGGCAAATGGAATGTAGAAGTTGCAAAGGAGCAATAAATGCGGTATTGAATCCAAAACGTACAAAGCAACAACTTCATGAGTCATCTGTAAGGAGAAGAATAGCAGACTTGCTTGTTGAAGGTGAAAATGAATTTATTGACATAGAAGAATTATTTCACAAATTCGGAAACAAGTGTTTTAAAACAGGCATTCTCCTTGACATAAATAAGCGGTCTTCTTATGAGATTGACCATATTTTACCATCAAAATGGTTATATCCTTTAAAAAAAGAAAATGCTTGTCTTTTATCAAGAGACGCAAACAACAATAAAAAGGGAAGATGGCCCAGCGAATTTTATACAAATAATGAGTTGATTGAACTTGCAAAAATTACTGGAGCAGACTTAACATTGATTTCAAGCAAAACACCAATAATAAACACAAACATCAATGTGAATAGTTGCGTTGAACGGTACTTGCAAGTGAGAGAAAAATCGCACTTGCCAAAACGGATAACTGAATTAAAAAAAATACTTACCGATTATAATTTGGTTGCTCAGTTGTCAGCAGCAAACAAAAAACTTTTAGGGTTCAAGTAAGCTAAATCAACACTAAATATTGATGTGAAGTAACAGTGCCTTTATCTCTGATACCATGCGATTCACAATGCTCTACGCTTTCATCAAACAAGTCGGCTACTTTAAACCAACGCTTGCTTATTTTTTGTAATTCCTTTGCCATATCACATTTTACGCTTTTGCCTAAATGCAAAACACAAACTCCGTCTTTCTTCAATCTCTCTTTTGATTGTCGGAAAATGCTTTCATAAATTGTAAAATCTTTTTTCTGTTTTTCCTCAACAAAGGAGTTAACTTGAAATTTGAAATCTTTTTCTGACCATCCAGAAAACCAAATCCGAATCCAGTTTGCTAAATAAAATCTTGTGCTGTCAAAGAATGGAGGCGATGTAATTACAGCATCAAGATTTTTGATTTCCTGTGGCCAAATTATCGTTGTGTCCTGATTGAATATTTTTCCGTTCTTAAAATTGATTGGCAATTCTTCATTAATTGCTCTCTCAACTTTCTCGGTAACTTTTGCAATCAAATTTTTATATTCAAATTCTCCTGTTGGTGCATAAGGCACAATTGGATGAGACCTGCGGCTGAGTGCATAAGGTCTGTTTCCATGAAGTATGTGAAGTAGTGAAGCAACAACCAACATTTCACTCGGAGTTTTCGGATAATTTTCTCTTACAAACCTTCGTGCAAGTAAAATTTCTTTCAAAGTTGTTTCTTCATAGTATTCAGAAAGCGTTTTGTTGAAACCAAAAATTTTCGCTTCGTTCAATTCTTCTTTTGTGCACTTATTTTTCTTGATGAATTGCTGTAAAGCATTTATGTAGCTGTAACTTTCTTGTGAGTGTGGTGCTGTTACTTTTGCTAAAGAAATATAGTAGGCAGGCAAACTAATATCAATGCCAAAAGAAGTTTTCCCTGCTAATGCTGCCTCAAATGGAATTGTTCCCACTCCAGCAAATGGGTCAAGCATTGAACCGTTTTCTGGAACAAATGTCTGAACCAAATGATGTGCAATTGCAGGTTTTAATTTCCCTTGATATGAGCAAAGCGAATGATTGTTGTGTCCCCAGTTTCTACTTGCATAAGGCGGTTGCTGATGAGGAACTACTGTTTTGAAATGATCCCAATTCTTTGCCCAAAATGTTTGTGCCGTTCCGTTTATGTGTTTGCCGTTTTTGTATGAATATTGAAAGGCAAGAAGCGATTGTGTCAGTACTTCTTTGTTTCTTGACCTTCTCTTTCTTAGAATTTTGTTGTCAATTAATTTGAAGCCAAGCTCCGTCAGTAACTCAATCAAAATTTCATCTGTGTTAATACGGACTCCACAAAAAATTGAATCGCCAATATCAATCAAAATTTTTGCGTTGTTGGTAAGATGTTCTTTGCAGTCGTTGAATATCCGATACATTTCTTCAAAATAGCTTTTCGCCATTATCGGGATTCGTGAGTCGTATGCCCTCTTGTTCAACGCTATTAAAGTTGATTTAAGAATTTTACTTTTTGAAGGAATATCCAAGACATTTACATAAGCGTATTCTTTTTTCACATCATTGATTCCACTTGTCAATGCCTGGTCTCTAAAAAATCGCAAATCATTTTCGTATTGTAGATAGCGAAGAAACCACAATTCAACTTTCGTATTTCGGAAATAATTTGTGCCGTTTAAATAGGGCGGACTTGTAATGATTGCACCAATTTTTAAATCATTTATTCTGCTAATATTTTTTGCATTTGATAAAATTAGTTCGTGGTTTGTTTTCAATGTGTAACTGAAATTCAAAACATCTTCTGCAATGTCTGTTATTTTTTGAGGGAGTATTTCGTCAAATGTTGTGAACTCTTTTTCAAGCTCCTTTTCCGTTTTAAATCTCACATCACCAGCTTTCTTCAAATGAGAAACGGGTAACAGACAAGATAAAACCGCAATAGTCAAAGTGTCTGCAAGTAGTTCATCCTCCAATTTTACAATGTCAATGTAAGAACGAAGTTTGAGGATTTGAGAGAGTTTTTCGTCAGTAAAATATTTGCTGTCAGCAAATAGAGTTTTGTATGCTTCTCTTAACGATTTATCTTCTTCAAATTTGTCAAGAGAATGAAGTAATGCCTTGGAAATGTCTTTGAGATTGTCAGAAAGTTTTTTTCGTTGGTCTGCTTTTGCTCTTAGAATTTTTGTTTTTGTCAGGATGAGATATTGCAATAAAGGATTTACTTCTGAATACACTGTTGAAAGCCCCTCATCATCTGCCGCAAAAAGAGTTGTGCCTGTTCCTGCAAATGGCTCATAAACCAAAGTGTCTTTGATGTCAAAGTTTTTGATAAGTGATTTTACAAAGTCGGTTGAATACCCTTCGATGTAAGGATACCATCTTTGAAAAGGAATGTCTTTGCTTTTTACAAAAGTTACATCCTTTTTACCCATTCCGTTTACCTTGTCCACCTCTGAAAGATTCTGCTTTATCAACCGCTTTACAACTTGGTTAATCGACCGCTCTTGTTTGTCAGCAAATACGGAAAGCTGTTTATAGGTTTTTATTCCAATCAACTCCTTTATTTCTTGAGTTGTCATGTCTTTAACCTTTGTATAGTATGGAGCTTCTGGTTCATTAAAGGCAAGTGTCACGGATTTATCTTTTGAATCTTCTGAAGGATAGTCGCTGAAATAAACAGCCTTATAGTATTGCTTTGCCATTTTATGAAGTAAGTGTCAATTTATGATAGTTACTTCACAAAGTAAAGAAAAAATGTTAAATGTTGAGCAATGGCATTAAAAAGATTTATTCTTCTAATGAGTCGGCTGTGTCAAACTTTGGGATTTGCTGATAGTTGTTTTTTAGTTGATATTTTGATGTAATGCCGATAAGAATTCCGTCCGCTGGGGTGTGTGGGCTGTGCGTTGGCACAAGGCAGGCACTTTTGCAAGGTTGGCTTTTGTGTGTCGGCTTTGTGTGCCTTGCAAATGTGCCTGACTTGGTGCGTTGGGTCGTGTCGGAAAAGTCATGGATGCTTAAATGTTTGTAGGATGTCGTTTAGGGTGACGTACAACAGTTGTATCAACCCATTGCTCTAATATCTATTATACCCACACAATTTTTCCCGTTAAAAAATCAAAGACCCACCTGTTTTTTCCCGGCATAATAAATACCCACGGCAAACAGTATGTTTTTAAGAATATTATTGACATTGTGAAAACCCCATACCAACATGCCCGCATCAGCAGGCAAATTGGTAAACACATAATTTGCTATAATAAACAGAAAGAGGTTAAAACTAAAATAAAGGGAAACAGCTGTATTAATCCAAAAAGGCGCATACTGCCCTATATTTTGTGCAGGCAGGGTTATTAATAGCTGCCGGTAATAGAGTACACTGTAAGTAAGCAGAATTACACCCCCTGTTGTACGAGTCCAGCTTTGATACTCTGCAAACCCCTGAATGTTTAAAGAAATATAAAAAGTAAAAAGTGCAAAGAGTAGAGCACCTGCATAAACAATTTTTTTGTTTAAAAGAAGTAAAGTGAAAACATAACTTAACAACAAGAATTGGAGGATAAAGTAGGTATTAAAAATGTAAAATCCCCTGTATCCATTAAGTACCATAATGCGATTGATTGCATCAGATAAAAAAGAAATCACAGCCAGGATAAATATGGTTACGGCATATCCTCCACTTCTTTTAGCCAAAAATACACCCACCGGAATCATGGCTGAGATTGTGGAAACATATAATAAAGTATATAAAAAGGTATTCATAAAGTCAGTATTGTATTTTATTTACGGTACTACTGGTTAGCAGAGCAATAAGGAGGACAAGGTGAGGACTCATCCATCGTTTGTAATAACTGCGTACCCGAGTCACCCCCCATTACCATCAGCAGTAGCTGCGGTTTGCCCCCATCATTTAAAGCAGGTTGTATTTCCACCCTTTTATAAGACTCTATTTTTTGTATGTCTTCAAACACATGCAAACCAAAAAAATGATACCGGATGCTGCCCGGTGCATTGGCCTTTATATAATTATCCGCCCATGCTTTAGCTGTTAAGCTGTTTATCACTTCCCCACTATGCGTATCAATAATAA
>DASSYR010000075.1:0-55926 GCA_035703165.1 Chitinophagaceae bacterium | reverse complement strand
ATTGGAAAATTCAGTGTAATTCAATCCCTGCTTTATATTAATGTAATGCCAGCTATTTAAATAATTAAAAGTAGAATCTGATTTTATAAAATCTGCCCAATTGCTCGCAATAGCAAGGGATTCATTTCCTAAAATTTCTTTAATAGCCTTTCTTGCTTTTGATGTAAGATAATTGTCTGCAATTTGTCCTACTACCCGATGCCCGGTTGGTCCCCATGCAAGCCCACTTACATATATCGTTAATGCTAAAACAGCCACGATCAATCTTTTATAACCCATTTTTTTTAAAAATTTAGTCGCTAAGGTAATAACAATTTATATGCCTTTTCTGCGAGGTCGTATAAAAAATTTTTCAATTTCATGCGACCATTTTCACCATGGTCGATCGGCAATAATTTTCCATTTTCCTTCCGTAAGTTTTAACAGAGAAATGGAATTAGTTTCAAAAGTCATTTCAAATTTTTTATTGGAAAAATATTGCCATGCCTTTATAAAAGCAGATGGTTTTACATCCCTGTTGGCAATAGTAACATGTGGCGAAAAGCTCCGGTCATCTTCCTTAGCAATCTTTGGGAGCATTCTGTAAAAATGCGAAATAGCTTTTTTATAAATCAATTCAAGTAAGTCATTTTCATTTACTTTAATAAAAATTACCCGTTTTCCATAATGAGAAAAGCCGCTTAATTCAATAATTATACTGTTTAAGCCGGCAGAAAATGATTGAAAACTCTGTAGTAAATCTTTTTCTTTTCCTTCCTCAAAATAAAAAGGGGCTACCAATGTAATGTGAGCAGGAGACTTTAGGGCTACTTTACAATCAAAATTTTGTTGCATCCACAATTTGTATTTTAATACCTTTTCGTTGATTGCCTCCGGGCAAACAATAGCAATATAGTACATCCCGTAAAGTATATCTGTTGCCATTATGCAAATTACCAATTGTATTTTGGATGTTGTGCATCTATCAATTAATTTTAACCATGAAAAATTTTTTTCTCGTACTCGTACTAGTGATAAATGCTTTTTTTGCCCCGGCACAAAGCGCTTATTATTCTACTGCCACAGATTATTATACTTTGTTGAATAATACTTTTAGTGATTCATCCGCATACAATACTACCGCTTTTGTAGAACAACGCTGGCGACTGGCTGGTAATGCAGGCTATAACGAAAGTATATTTTATGTAGAAAAAATTTTAAAGAATGCGGGTTATACAAAAGAAATAAATGGTGAGCAGGATGCTGTTCTTACGTATCGTATAGAAAAAAGAAAAATGAGCAAACCTACATGGGAGCCTGTAAATGCTTCTGTAATAATAGAAGGAGAAACAGAACCTCTTTTACATTTTGCTGTAAACCGCAATATGATTGCTATTAACTCAGCTTCAACACCCATAGCCGGAGAAACTGCTGAAGTAATTGATGTAGGGAAAGGCACACGTAAAGATTTTGAGGGTAAAAATGTGAAGGGCAAAATTGTATTTGCTGAAACATATATCGGATCATTATATAACCTTGCTGTTAAAAATGGGGCTATAGGTGTATTAGCATATAATATGCCAGCTTATACAAAGCCTCAAAAAAATATTCACTCCATACAATTTCAACAAATACCTTATACAGATGCGGCTTCTCAAAAATGGGGGCTTTTGCTTTCTTACCATGCTAAGGAAAAATTAAAAAAGGCATTGGCCAGAGGGTCCGTTAAAGTTAAGGTAGTAATAGAAACAAAAAGTTACGAAGCGGAGGAGCTTACTTTAATAGCTAATATAAGAGGTGCCGTAAAGCCGCAGGAAAGATTTGTTTTTAGCGCCCATGTACAAGAGCCAGGCGCTAATGATAATGCTACCGGTGTGGGAACGTTGTCTGAAATAGCCAGAACAGCTGCTACACTTGTAAAACAAAAAAAGATTGCACCCGGGCGAACCATAACCTTTTTGTGGGGCGATGAAATAAGATCAACCAACCGCTACATTCGGGATGATTCCGTAAGAGCAAAAGGAATAAAATGGGGATTGAGTCTTGATATGGTGGGCGAAGATGTTTCTAAAACCGGTGGTAGTTTTTTAATTGAAAAAATGCCAGACCCTTCTGCAATTTGGACGAGGGGTAATGATAAACATACAGAATGGGGAGGCTCTCCATTGAAAGAAGAAGATTTGTTTCCGCATTATTTTACCGATGTACTTATTAACTCCTGCAAAAAACAAGCAGTAATAAGTGGATGGACTGTAAATACGAATCCGTTTGAAGGAGGCAGTGACCATACTCCATTTCTGGAAGCAAAAATTCCCGGCTTGTTAATGTGGCATTTCACTGATGAGTTTTATCATACAGATGCCGATCGTATCAGCAATGTATCTGCTCGTGAAATGAAAAATGTCGGGGTAAGCGCTTTAGCCACTGCATTACTATTAACCACAGCAAATGAAAAAAATACTTTGTCGCTTATTGATCAACTCGGTTATAACGCCATGGTGAGATTAAATAATGAACTTGCTCTAAGTATATCAGCCATTGAAAAAGGAACTTCGGTTGAAGAAGAAAAACATATTATTGAAGAATGGGTTGACTGGTATAAAAAGGCAATTGAAAAAATGAAGGAAATAAATTTGGCAGGGGCAACACCAAAAATTAATACAAAAATCAATGAAGTATTGAAAAGCATAGAAAGAAAGCACATATCTATGATCAAAGTATTGGAAACGACAAAATAGTCCCGGATCCGGTTATCCTGACAATTGTTATCTTTACAACTTATTCTTGTTAAATTATAAAAATTAATAAGCCATATGAAAGAAGTGGTAATTATTTCAGCCGTACGTACACCAATGGGTAGCTTTGGTGGAACATTAAAAAGCCTGAGCGCTACCCAATTAGGAGCCGTTGCTATTAAAAGCGCTTTGGAAAAAGCAGGTATTCAACCCAACCAGGTACAGGATGTTTTAATGGGATGCGTTATGCAAGCTAATCTTGGACAAGCTCCGGCAAGGCAGGCAGCCAAGTTTGCCGGTCTGCCCAACGAAGTTATTTGTACTACCGTAAATAAAGTTTGTGCCAGTGGCATGAAGGCAATTGCGCAAGCAGCTCAAAGTATTGCACTTGGTGATGCAGATATTATTATTGCCGGTGGCATGGAAAGTATGAGTAATGTTCCTTTTTATGTAGATAGCATGCGTTGGGGTAATAAATATGGTAATACATCGCTCATTGACGGGCTGGCTAAAGATGGACTAACAGATGTGTATGACGGCAAAGCAATGGGAAATACCGCAGAGCTTTGTGCAAAAGAATGTGCCATTAGCAGAGAAGAGCAAGATGCCTTTGCCATAGAAAGCTATAAACGTTCGCAAGCTGCCTGGGAAAAAGGATTGTTTGCTAACGAAGTGGTACCTGTAGTAATTCCACAACGCAAAGGAGACCCCCTTGTTTTTGCTAAAGATGAAGAACCGTATAACGTAAAATTTGATAAGATACCTACTTTAAGTCCGGCTTTTCAAAAAGACGGAACCGTAACAGCCGCTAATGCCAGTACAATGAACGACGGTGCTGCGGCATTGGTATTAATGAGCGCTGATAAGGCAAAGGAACTTGGCCTGACACCGATTGCTAAAATTAAATCGTATGCCGATGCTGAACAGGCACCCGAATGGTTTACAACCACGCCATCGCTCGCCGTGCCTAAAGCAGTTGCAAAAGCCGGTTTAAAAATGAGCGACATCAGTTATTGGGAATTAAACGAAGCATTTGCTGTAGTAGGCATTGAAAATACAAAGCGCATGAACCTGGATCCATCCAAAGTAAATGTACATGGTGGCGCTGTTTCTTTGGGACATCCGTTAGGTTGCAGCGGAGCCAGAATTGTTGTTACGCTTATTAACGTATTAAAAGCAAATAAAGCAAAATACGGCGCAGCAGGAATATGCAATGGGGGAGGAGGAGCCAGTGCTATGGTAATTGAAAATTTGTATTAAAATAATAAAATAGTAAGGAAAACAACAGTTTGCGAGTAAGCTTACTGTTGTTTTTTATTTTAAAACTTAAATTTTCTTGGCAATACACATCCAGTCCCATGGGTATGGCTCTTTTAACCATTTAGGAGGATTATTAAATTCCGTTTTCCATGTGTAGATAATTTTTTCTATTCTGTCTATTTCAAAACCCTCCAGCGTTAACAGTAAATGCAGTTCTTCCTTCAGGTAATGTTTGGTAGGAACGTTATCTATATCCGTTACCCCTTGTTTAATATTTCTCGCAATAGCAAATGCTTTTTCAACAGATTCTATTTTTTCTTTATGATCCCCATCTATGTTCCATCGGTTTGCAATAATATTTGTATATAGTTTTGATTCCAGGGACGGAACGACCAGTATTAAATCACCTCCTTTATTCAGAGAAATATTTAACGAGTGAAAAAAATTAATACGTTTTTTAAGGTCATGAGTAAGAATGGCATTAATACATACCGCTACATCGCAGGGAATTACCGTAAGCGTATCGGCGCTCATATCCATCCGCACATAATCTACATTATTCAATTCTGCATATTTTTCTTTTGCCAGCGCCAGGTTTGTAGCCGAGATGTCAGTAGCCACCACGTGTTTAAAATGAGAAGCCAGCAAGGGTATCCATTTACCTATGGCACAGCCAATATCTGTAACCGTTTTTTCTTTATGCGCAAGAGTTTTGATGGCAGCAACAATTTTACCACTTTTATCATTTTGCAGTACATCAAAAATTTCCTCATTGTATTTTGGTGCTATTGTTTCCCAATATTTCCTGTCCATAAAAATTTACCCTAATTAAATAAAATAATAAGTAAAGGTAAATTTTTGTTTTAAATAGAAGGTAAGGAATAACAAAAGCCGCAGAAAGTGATTAATGGCTTCATCCGCCTGTTAATTCTTTTATCTTTCTGCGGCCTTTAAGATTATTACTTTATTATTTTTTCGATTATGGCTTATCGTTATAATAATAAAATGCCGTTTATTTTGAACCCAAATCGGGTCTTATAGAAAGCATTTCAGCCCATTGGTAATCCACATACTTTCTTAATACCTCCAGCCAATCTTCCCAGGAATCTGAACCGTGTACAGCTTCATAACGGCTTTTTAGAGGTTTACGAAAGCCTGCACTTCTTTCTTTTAAACCCTGTTTGTACCGGGTAACTACATTAAACTGGGCAGGTCCCGAGCCGCTTGATGTATATATGGCTATAGATTCTGCACCAGCTTCCCATACCGGTTTAAATTTTTCTATAGCATTCCATACTTTGCCGAACCATCCTATTTTGGGCGTAATATGCGTAATTTGTATTTTATCAGCATAATCGCCAATAGCCACCGTGCTTAATGAATCCTGAAAAACAGCATAACTGCTGGAACCGCGATCCGTTAAGTAAATCGCCACGGATTTGTTCCAATCTGTGTTATGTTCTGTGCCCAGGTTGCCTCTGCCATCAAGAGCTTCCCAACTGGTGGGGCCTTCAGTAATATGATAGCCACCGGCATCCGGACCGGACTGAATTTCAAATACCCGCCATCGAAAATCGCCGGTGTGATATTTTTGGGCATGGGTGGCCAATGCCTTTTCAAATTCAAGCGCTTTGTCCACCTTAGGAAAAACCCGATTGGCGTTTACTACATTTTTGTTTTGGCTAAGGCTCAATAAGGGAGCAAACATTAGCAGGAGAAATAAAGTTCTCATGTGTAATTTTTTTTTTTAAGATGAGTAAATAGAACAATTATCTTATGGTAAGGAGAAGTATTAAAAGGGGAGGGAATATTGCAAAAGGTAAAGAAATCCTTATCAATTTCAAAATTTACCTTATTTTATTTGCTGATTTATAATAAAATATGTATTAAAAATAATATTAATTAATATTTACACTTACTGATTAACAATGAGTACCAGAGTTTTAAAGAGATGGTTTGCGGAAAAATGTAATAAAATAAAAAACTAACCTTTAAGGTTAGTTTTTTGCATCACAAATGTAATATTACAGAATCTTATCCTTATCAGAATTATTGCAGGGAATACTCAACTGATGTTTCTCCTAAAGTGCCTCCATTAGCGTTTCTTGCCTCAACTTTTAATGAGGTAATGAACCGGACGTTAATAGGTATTTTATAAGTTTTTACAGTACCCGATGCGCTTATGGGCACGAAATCTGTGTAATTCAAGACTATTTTATTCCCCGAATTTCCATCAAGCGTTAAAGCCAATTCTGAGGGATAAATTCCATTTACATCATCCAAAGACATTTGAATATATTTTACAAAACCAGAGCCTGTTGTGTCTAAAAATGTTTCAAATGATGCCGAAGATGGGGAACAGGTTACAAGATTAAAGCCGCTTTCGTAATAACCAATTCCCTGCACACCCAGTTTTGTATTAAGATATGCTGTCATTGTATTAGTAAAATTAGTTGCATAAGCAGCAATTGAATCTTGTAAAGTTTGTACGTTTACGGCTTGGTATTTATAGTATTCTGGTTTTGTTGGATCACTACCGTTACCGTTATTAAGATTGGGGTCGGGGTTATGTACGCGGATAATATTAAAGCCATTCATGTCTAAGTAATTTCTGGGAATTATCATTCTTCCATCGCCTTCAAAACGAAGGGTCTCAATCAAATTTCCGGATGGGTCTCTGGTTAAAAAATTTACCGCTGAGGTATTGTTTCGATAGGATCCGCCTATTCTTGCCATTGTAAAATGGTTTTGTGTTTCCGGTATATAACCAGATAAATCAAGCGAGGCGGCCAGTTTATTACTGTCAACGGGTCTTATCCCCAATACTTCAATTCTTGCCCCTTCCTGTACCACATTTCCCGAATTAGCAATGCTTGTATCCTGCCCAAAATGAGCAATCGCTGAATCTGTTGTTATGGTATGTAAACGAAACAAAGGATTATTAATACCTATACCCACGTTCCCCTGTATATACACGCTATCTGTGTTATTAGCTGCCTGAACTACTGTGTTTGCTTTGTACCAGGGCTGACTGGAAGGGCCACGATGATACCTGTCTGCAGCACGAACCCACCGCGTTCCATCGCATACATAAAAACCGGGACTCACATCATCAGGTACGCTGCCGGAAGTTGCTGTGTTATATACCGATAACCCTTCTATAAAACGAGTAAAAGGGCTGGGGTTGTTTACTGCCACTAAAGCTACCCTGGGTAAAAGAAGTCCCTTTTTTGGAGTACCGCTTGCGTCAATTTCTAACAAAGCGTTTGAATTCGCTGAACCGGGAGTACCACCGATTTTCAATTGGCCGTATAGTGTGTAATTGCCGATAAGTAAAAATACCAGTGCAATTAGTTTTATATTTTTGGGGTATTTCATAATTAGTCAGTTTAATTATTTCTTGAATACCCAAGTAATGTTTGTCCCACTAAAGCGCCGTCGTATGGATATTTTGCTTCTACTTTTAATGAAGTGGTATATCTCAGGTTAAGCGGAGCGGTATAATAATTGGTAGTATTTCCATCATTTCCCGTGGGAAGAAAATCTGAGTACTGAAGCACGATGGTATTGGATGTATCACCATCAATAGTAATAGTCACTGCGGACGGGTAACTTTTCTGCGAAAAATCAGCTGACATTTGAATATACTTTACAAAACCGGCTCCGGAAATGTCTAAAAAAGTCACAGAAGTTGGAGAAGCAGTAGCACAGTTTAATACCTGGAAATTTTCTTTTATAAGCCCGTCCTGGGTAAGTTTTGTGGTGTAATAATTGGTTAAGTTATTGGTGAGGTTATTGATATGAAAATTAATTGAATCTTGTAAAGTTTGGACATTTACTGCTTGAAGCTTAACGTCTGTAATCATAGGAGAGGGGAGAGTGGGATCGGGGTTATGTACGCGGATAATATTAAAGTCATTCATGTCTAAATAATTTCTTTCAACTCTTACGGCACCGGCGCCTCCAAAACGTAGTGTTTCCAGTAAATTACCTGAAACATCTCTTGTAAAAAAGCTTATAAATGAAGCCGTAACAGAACTACTGAAAGGAGTTGCACCAATCCTTGCCATTGGCACATAGGTTCTTGTTTCGGGGATAAAGGCAGAAAAATCAATGGCGGCAGATGAGTTTGTGTTAATATAAGGCAGAGGAGGAACGGGCTGTATAGGATAAAATCCTAGTACTTCAATCCTGGCACCCTCTCTCACTACATTGCCAATATTTGCAGCGCTTGTATCTTGTCCAAAATAAGCAATGGTTGTATCTGTTCCAACAACGTGTAACTTGCTTAGGGGATCGCTGACACCTATACCCACATTCCCCTGTATATAAACGCTGTCTGTGTTATTAATTGCGGGAACCGTTGTTTTTGCTTTATACCAGGGGTGGGCTACAGGTGCAAGATCGTATTGATTAAGCGAGCGAATCCACTTTGTGCCGTCGCAAAAATAAATACCCGGACTAACATTGTTAGGAGAAACACCGGAAGTAGCGGTATTGTACACATACATTCCTTCTACAAACGCAGTGAGAGGACTGGGGTCATCTTCTGAAACCAAGGCAAGCTTGGGGAGAATAAGTCCCTTTTTAGGCGTTCCGCTTGCATCCAATTCCAACAATGCATTAGTATTGGGAGGGCCGGGTACACCGCCAATTTTCATTTGCCCATATAACGCTGTGTAATTACCAATTATGATAACAATTAGAATGGTAATTAATTTATTAGTAGGGTATTTCATATTAAAGTTAGAATTTATATTTGTTGGTTAGAAAGAGGTTACACCCACTCAAAGTTCTTTAATAATACAGATTTTTTTTAACCATAAAGGGTATTTATTTGGCCGTAAACGGTAAACATCACCCGAAGTGATTCTTATGTATTAAATATTTTTTTTATATAAATAATTCCCTCTATTTTTCTTTGTATTTAGTGACTGTGTGTGATAAATTAGTTTTTATAATATATGTAATAAGCTTTCGTAATTTGTTTGCGATTCGTAAGCCGTTATTTAATTGTTTCCATTCAGTACAACCCAAGTGAGATTTAACAACACATTTAGAATAAAAACAAAAGGGCATACGTTAATGTGGTTTTTGCAGGTTATTTGTCAACTATAACGGTAATGTATGTTGTTTTTAGTTTGATGTAGTGTGTTTAAAAAATTGCAAAGCAAAAGTAAAATATAATAGATTGGCTTTTTTAATGGGAAGGCTGAAGGCTAAATGCTGAGTGCGGAAGGCTTTGTAGCTTGCTTTCAAATTATTATGTAGCTTAGTTCTTTTGTCCCGACAGTATCGTCGGGATGATTTGCTTTCAAATTATTATGTAGCTTAGTTCTTTTATAACTACGTTTATTTGTCGGCTTGCCCATATCTGTTGTGATTTGCTTTCAAATTATTATGTAGCTTAGTTCTTTTATAACTTTCTCTCAGCTCAATACTCCATCCACGCAGTTGTGATTTGCTTTCAAATTATTATGTAGCTTAGTTCTTTTATAACTGTTATATGTCGCAAAGACAAATACGATAGTTGTGATTTGCTTTCAAATTATTATGTAGCTTAGTTCTTTTATAACCTTATCGCAGGGGAGGCGCAGATGGTTATCGTTGTGATTTGCTTTCAAATTATTATGTAGCTTAGTTCTTTTATAACACAAAAGAATGTGTGTGTTAAAAATGACACGTTGTGATTTGCTTTCAAATTATTGTGTAGCTTGGTTCTTTAATCCCGACAGAATCGTCGGGATGATTTGCTTTCAAATTATTATGTAGCTTAGTTCTTTTATAACTCAAACACAACACATTAAAGCCTGGATACCGTTGTGATTTGCTTTCAAATTATTATGTAGCTTAGTTCTTTTATAACCTTAGCTACCATGCTTATCCTAAGATATTCGTTGTGATTTGCTTTCAAATTATTATGTAGCTTAGTTCTTTTATAACGACCCCTCTAAATCTCCCCAACGGGGAGACATTGTGGTTTGCTTTCAAATTATTGTGTAGCTTAGTTCTTTTGTCCCGACAGTATCGTCGGGATGATTTGCTTTCAAATTATTATGTAGCTTAGTTCTTTTATAACCAAAACCTATGGTTGAACGCAGCCGCCGGAGTTGTGATTTGCTTTCAAATTATTATGTAGCTTAGTTCTTTTATAACGATCTACAGAGCCTGACACAACGCCCCATCGTTGTGATTTGCTTTCAAATTATTATGTAGCTTAGTTCTTTTATAACTATTACTATAACTACTGTTATCAACATATAGTTGTGATTTGCTTTCAAATTATTATGTAGCTTAGTTCTTTTATAACACTGTCATTTGATTCTCTGTGAGCACGACGTTGTGATTTGCTTTCAAATTATTATGTAGCTTAGTTCTTTTATAACCCCATTTCCCTTGACCAAGTAGTCCCTATTGGTTGTGATTTGCTTTCAAATTATTATGTAGCTTAGTTCTTTTATAACATTTTCATCGTAACTACAATTGAGGATATAGTTGTGATTTGCTTTCAAATTATTATGTAGCTTAGTTCTTTTATAACTTTGTTGGACTTGCTGTATTTTACTCTTAAGTTGTGATTTGCTTTCAAATTATTATGTAGCTTAGTTCTTTTATAACCCCGATCAACATATTGCGATATTAGTTCTTGTTGTGATTTGCTTTCAAATTATTATGTAGCTTAGTTCTTTTATAACATCAGTTCGATGCCGTTGTCATCGCATAGGTTGTGATTTGCTTTCAAATTATTATGTAGCTTAGTTCTTTTATAACTATAGATGATCGTTTATTTGCTTTTAAGCAGTTGTGATTTGCTTTCAAATTATTATGTAGCTTAGTTCTTTTATAACTGCAGTTCCTGTTATAGCAGTTATAGCACTGTTGTGATTTGCTTTCAAATTATTATGTAGCTTAGTTCTTTTATAACTCACACATACTTCTGAATGCCTAAAACATTGTTGTGATTTGCTTTCAAATTATTATGTAGCTTAGTTCTTTTATAACAATAGCTGTTGGTGTATTGTTGTTCATTAGTTGTGATTTGCTTTCAAATTATTATGTAGCTTAGTTCTTTTATAACTCAACTGAAAAACTTGTGCAAAATGAGAAAGTTGTGATTTGCTTTCAAATTATTATGTAGCTTAGTTCTTTTATAACAATTTAATAATTTCAAATTGACGGTTAATAGTTGTGATTTGCTTTCAAATTATTATGTAGCTTAGTTCTTTTATAACTTTTTAAAGCGGCTTGCATTCCCCCAGTAGTTGTGATTTGCTTTCAAATTATTATGTAGCTTAGTTCTTTTATAACTTGCCTTAGTATCTAACTCTTGTAGATTTAGTTGTGATTTGCTTTCAAATTATTATGTAGCTTAGTTCTTTTATAACATGTTTGAAATATTATCCCACCCCCGACTTGTTGTGATTTGCTTTCAAATTATTATGTAGCTTAGTTCTTTTATAACAAATTATATCTGGCTATTAGGTTTGTTCTGTTGTGATTTGCTTTCAAATTATTATGTAGCTTAGTTCTTTTATAACCTACTGATGTTAACGGTCATGGTCGTTAACGTTGTGATTTGCTTTCAAATTATTATGTAGCTTAGTTCTTTTATAACACAAAAACACATACAATGAGAAACGGTAGGTTGTGATTTGCTTTCAAATTATTATGTAGCTTAGTTCTTTTATAACTGCGAGACTTTAAATAAAAATTATGAGACAGTTGTGATTTGCTTTCAAATTATTATGTAGCTTAGTTCTTTTATAACTTAAATCTATCGCATTGTTGACCCGCTAATGTTGTGATTTGCTTTCAAATTATTATGTAGCTTAGTTCTTTTATAACTGTTGTTGTAAGGGAAAAGACAGAAACCAATGTTGTGATTTGCTTTCAAATTATTATGTAGCTTAGTTCTTTTATAACGTTTTTCTCTTTCTTGTTCGGTGTAGATTTGTTGTGATTTGCTTTCAAATTATTATGTAGCTTAGTTCTTTTATAACATTAACAGCTGTATCATATAATCTTTTTGAGTTGTGATTTGCTTTCAAATTATTATGTAGCTTAGTTCTTTTATAACAGATAAATAATTACCTTTTCTATCAACGTCGTTGTGATTTGCTTTCAAATTATTATGTAGCTTAGTTCTTTTATAACATCACAGGTATGTAAAGTAGTGTCTTTGCTGTTGTGATTTGCTTTCAAATTATTATGTAGCTTAGTTCTTTTATAACAGATTTGGTGAAAAGCCTTTACTGTATTGAGTTTGAGCTGAGTTTTACGATTAAAAAAATGGGTTTTATGCCCATTTTTTTATTTCTGACCCACCCCAAACTCTTCCGAGGAGGGAATTAAAATAGTTCGAGTTGCTGCACTGTTTCGGGTGTTTCAGCCGGCTCTTTGCCGCGGAAGATTTCCATCATGCCAAATTGTTTATCGGTAACACACATAATGCCCACATGGCCTTTGGGTGGGAGTATTTGTTTTACCCGTTTTATGTGTACTTCGGCGTTTTCTTTGCTGCTGCAATGGCGAAGGTACATGCTGAACTGAAACATGGAAAAACCATCGGCCATAATATCCTTACGGAAACGGGCATAGTTTTTCCTGTCCTTTTTGGTTTCGGTGGGCAGGTCAAAAAAGACTAAGACCCACATGATGCGGTATGCGTTAAAACGGTCATACATGGCCCCCTCCGGCTCCCCCGACGGGGGAGAGGTATGAAGTAGTTAATTTCATTTTAAGTCAGGGTATAAGATTTTTCTTGATTTATTTTCAAAGCATTTGGCAAGGCTGGCTGTAGTTCTTTGTATGGCATTCATCATGGGACTTTTTTGTTCGTCAATTATTACATCCATAGCCGGCATGCTTAAAAATTCTTTTTTCATGGAAGGGGTCATTTCCAGAAATTTTCCATTGCCCCGGATTATGCGGCAAACAATCCAGTCCACATAAGGGCGGTAGGGCTCCATAATATCATCGGCGAGGCAATAGGCATTGTACTGGTTGCGGTGATGGATACCCAGGGTGGGCAATAAACCGGAGGCTACTAAGCTCCTGGCCACCATGGCTCGCAGTATGGCATAACCGTAGTTTAATAAATTGTTAGGAGGCGGCCCATACCGTTCTCTTCGAAATTCCAGCGTTTCCGGAAATATTCTTTTCCAGTAGTAGGCGGCTGCCTTGGCTTCGTTGTTCTCGCTGTCGCCGCTTTTTACCTCTGCGGCATAGGTAAGCAGTACTTTGTTTTCTTCTTGTTGTATTTGCAGCAGGGCGGCCTGGTTCTTTATTTTAGCCATAACGGTTTGCTGCCAGAGTTGTTTTTTTAGGGGTACTGTGGCTTCTACCTGTGCCTGAAATTTCTGACTTTGCAGGCTGTGCCCGTCGAGGCTTAACAACATGCCTGCCGGGTGATGGGTATGGTCGCAGGTAATAACGGCGGTATTGTTGGCGAGTAATTTGGCCAGCAGTGCCTGGGTAATGGTAATTTGCTGATGGTCGAGAATGAGGAGACCAATATCTTCAATAGGGGCTGATTTGGTTTCGCCCGTGCCTGCCTCGCCATTGGCGAGGTCACGCATTTCGATAACGAGTTGTTCGTTATTGGTTTTGAGATAGGCTGGGTTGCCGAAATAAAGCGTCCGCTTTATCATGGGATAAAGGTTTTGTAATTCTATAACGATTAAAGAAACGATTTATTTCCTTTGTATTTCTCCAAGATTATTTATTTTGACTTTAATTGGATTTAACCTTTCATAGGCCCCTATACTTTTGCATAAATAATATCTTTTGCTTTCTTTAGCACCATGTGTTTTTTTCAAATCGCTATTTTTTGTTTCTAAATGATGCCTAAACCAATAATTATTTTCAGATACAGACCACAATAAATATAAATATTCGCTTATAAGCTTTTTGTTATTCTCTACAATTGCTTTCTCATCTATATCTTTTTGTAATCCCAGAATAAACATTTCATTTTGCTGTAAACTTTCATCAAACTGCCAATTGTCTTCTGGGAGTTTATCGAGGAAAGATTGAGGATATTCGATTTGATTTTCTAGTACCTTGTCCCATACTTCTTTTGGGTCTTTAATGATTACAGGAATATTGTATTTCTTTCTTTCCACTGCATGCCAGAATGAACAAACATGTTCCTGTTTTTTACCGTTTTTATCTATATAAAAAGCTATGTGATGGTTATTGCCTGGTTTTACAAAGCCTATTTCTTTACCTTCATTATTTCGTTTAACCGGTTCAACTGCGGATAAACCTGTAAAACAACGTACTGTTTTAATTGGAATTTTCTTTTCTGCATTGTACCAAACCGGATTTTCCTTCAGATTTTTGAAGGCTTCTTTTTCTTTGTTACCGTATTGTTCTAATCTTTCTTTTATTATTTCTCTTACTTTTTTATCAATTATTGAATCAAGGTCTTTTGCTTTAATTGATTCAACCGGGTACTTTATAACATATTCTTCTTTATAGCAAGTGGCATACTTAAGTGGGATGGTTTTGTTTTCATCTAAATAAATGGGTTCTTTTTTTAAAGATGCCAAGGCGGCTTTTGGATTGTTATCATGACTTGCCAACCTTTCTTCCACCAGCGATTTTATATAAGGTTTGAATATAAGATGCGAATTCTCGAAAAGATATTTTACGGGCTTTTCTTTTTCGGTTGTTTTAATTTTTCCATAAACACTTTCTTCGCTTAATGCTCCCCTGGGAACTATAATACCGGTTTGTACTACTTGTTTTCTTCCATTTACTTTAATTTTTCTTTTACCCGATGTTGCTACTTTTTTACCGGCTTTAAATGATACCAGTATTTTAGCTGCTTCGATTTCTAATTGTGCTGTTGTAAACGGTCTTTCTGCGAAGAAATAGTTTTCGAGTAAGTTTTTTCGATTGTCATATTCTTTTGTTGCCTCTTCTATTTCTCTACGCATGGCATCTCTAGTGTTACTTGCATTGAGAGTATTGATGCGCTGAATATATCCCTGCCGGGTACAAGCGATGGTGAGTGCATCAATTGCATGATGCCGGTGGTCATCCCTTTTGCTCCAGTCTTTAATGATTTCCTTTTTTTGAACTTGCCCATTGGCTGTATTAATTTCTTTCCAATCTGTTAAACCCATTTGCCTGTATTTAGGTAGTTGTAGGTTCATTAATACGTCATCCCAACCCCAAATTCGCCTCAGGTATTCAGTAACGCTTCCGCTGGTACTCCAAACATTATAACAAACCTGCTGTAAGATTTCCCTGGCTTTACGGGATATATATTGTGTTTCTCTCAACTGACGGTCTATAAAATCCTGGGGTATTTTATCTCCTACCATTAACAGTTTATCTCTTTTTGCTTTTCCAATTATGCCATTGTGATATAGGTTGTTTACTGTTTCAAGGTATTTTTGAAAGACCTCATTGCTTTTTGTTTTCATAAAGTCATAGGCAGTTCTGTCACCTTTATCAGCATTACATTTGCGGTGGGATAGTGTTTTATTTGATTGTGAATCGTCGAAAAGTCGGGATTTGGGGATGATATGTTCTATGTCCACCAGGTTACCTAATAGTGCATCTGTAATACCAAATGGCTGCCCACAATAAATACAAATACCGTTGATTTTTGATTCCTCATTACTTATTTCGTGAAAAAGACGCCATTTGATAATATTATTTCTTGTAGCTCTAATGCCCAAGTGACTATATTCAGTCTCAATTCTTTTCCTGATGGTATCGTTTTCTCTTTCACGCCTAGTAAGATTTGCAAACGTTTCATTTCTTTCATCTTTACTTTGTTTTAATTCTCTTGCCAGTTCAATTCTTATTTCATCGGGTTTGCCATATCTTTCAATGATAGCGTTTACCACGTTAATCATTTGGTTAAGTATTTTTTCAACCACCGGCTGGCGTAAGCTATTTTTGGGAAGATTCGCCAATCTATCTGATAATTGTCTTTTAATATTTTCATCACTTGTAAGTGAATTTGAATGATTATAGCCTGCGAAAGAACATGCATCACTATAGACATAACCCTGCATAAGATACGGAAGGATTTTGCGAATTGCTTTTGCAGATTTATTGCCAAAGCCGGCCTTTGTGAAATCAATATTGGCCAGCGTTGAAGCAATATTGAAGGGGAGACGGAATTTCTTTTGTATGGCTGCGGTACATTCATCTAAGTCAGTGATAGAATAGATGGTATGCCATAGTTTGTATAAAGGTTCTTTTTCAAACCCGGATGAGATTATCTTCAATTCTTTCGCTTCGCCAGTTTCACTATCTATTAATGTCATGTTGCTTTGTACATCAAGATTAAACTGAATAAGCGTATTTTCTTTATCAATTTCTTTTAGTTTAGCCAGCAGAGTTGTTTTTGTAAGATTTCCTTGCAACCCTTTTGCTAATTGTTTGTTTCCATACCAGCCATCTTCCTTTTTTAGTTCCAGTATTTTAAATAGTTCGGTTTGAGAAAGCTTTTCGTGTGTATCCAGATAGTCAAACAATTGTTGTTTCTTTTCCAAAGGTATATCATACCATTCTCCTCTTTTATTTTTTAAGGTAATTGTATTCACAGTTTCCCAAATTTTGCAGACCTGAAAGAGGGGGGAGCTTCGGGGAGTTACTTTGGGTCCTGCGAATATTTCTTTACCTGATTTGTCTTTTGTATAAAAGCCTTGAAATTCACAGACACTAACCAGTCCTTTTTGGGATTTTAATTTTCGCTGAAAATAAATGGTTTCATCTCTGAGTAATTTGATTAGTTGCTGGGTTAATTCCGGATAATATTCTTTTTGTTTGTCGATAATGGCATCGAATTCTTCGAGATGGGCTTCCCTGGGAAAAATTTGTTCTTTTAGCCTGTATTGTTGATGTAGGGAAATATTGTTGTAGAAATATTGGCCGATTGTAAAACCATTTTCCTTTATTTTCTGATGACGATTTTTGACTTCAGTAACATATTCGGTGTCTTTTTTATCAAGGTTTGTATCTGTTCTACTGCTTTTATAGCCTCTTTTCTGATTCAAGTGATATAATATTCTGCCGATTTCCTTCAGACTTATTTTTTCTTTTAAGGCTTTATCTCTTAAACCAAAAAGACTAACAGCATCTAAATTGAATAATTTTTCATCAGGAAACATTTCATTTTCACGGAGAATTTTTTTTAATTTTTCCCTTCTTTGCTGATAACGGTCGTATCCTTTCCGTTGGGTTCTTTTTGTTGTTCTTTTTTGATTTTTGGAAATTTTATTACCCGAGGAGAACTCATCTTTATCATCCGTACTCAAAGGAATGATTCGGCTGCCAAGCCCAAGAATTATTTTCTCATTTTCTTTTTCTTCAATAACTGCCCATCCAATTGATGTGACACCTAAGTCAAGGCCTAATGTTTTACTCATACAAACAGGTTTTTTGGAGATATTGAAATTATTGAAGATTTTTTATTTGTAAATAAAAAAAACATTTTATTTTTACGTTGAAGCAAATCACAATAAGGATTTTTTCCGTTGTGAAAACATTTACGCCGCCCTCGTCGTTTATCGGGGGCATTTTTATTTAGTCTATCTTTTGATTTTCCCGATCAAACTTTCAGGGAATGCGCACCAAAAAAATTTTCCGCCACTTGTTCAGTTTTATTTTCCTGCTTCGCAAATAATGTGTAACTTAATTTTTAAATATAGAAACAACACTCATGGAAAAATTTATGCTGATCTTTCACGGCGGATTAGGTGCACGAGGCAAACCGTTATCCCCTGAAGTAATGCAGGAAGAAATGGGAAAATGGATGGCCTGGATAGATAAGTTAGTAAAAGCGGATAAGTATGTAACGGGCGAACCTTTATTACCCGGCGGCAAATTAGTAAGCGGCCCTGATAAAAAAATTACGGACGGACTTTACAAAGAAGGAGCAGAACTAATTGGGGGCTTTTTTATTATAAAAGCAGCCGATATAAACGAAGCTGTAGAAATAAGCAAAGATTGTCCGGATTTTGCATACGGAGGTAGCGTACAGGTAAGGCAGGTAATGAAAATGTAAGGTAATTTTGCTTGTTTACTTTTATTGTGCCATCTTCCCTTGAGTTGTTTGCAAAATTTAATTTGTTTTTCCTCCAGGCGCTTGATCACTTAAAAATGTTATAGCAGCTTTTATATTAGTAAAAAACTTACGGCTACTTACAGGGCTGAGTATTTTTTTCCCAAAGGCCTGAAAATAGGTTTTTTTATTTTTTCGGTTGATATAACTTGTTGCTATTCAGATAAATGCGCATGTTGCAGAATAATTTTTTTATATATATAATTTTTTGTTACAGATTAGCGTTATTAAGGCTAATTACAGTTATGCTGCAAAGAAACCTTGTTTATTTAGCCTGGTTGCAAACATAGCTGCTTAATAACCATTCTACCAACTGCATATCTTATGAGACCAAAACTAAAAGCGCCATTTCTCGCCTTATTAACTCTCTTGTTATTTGCTGCTGTTAGCCGTGCCCAGTCGTTTGGAACGTATGCTTCTGCCGTTTGGCTAACGGATTGTAATCAAAGTAATTTTTTTAATACTTCCGGGGTAATGCCTAATATTATTGGCCCGGCGGGTAATGTCTTTGACAATGCTAACCTGGGCGTATATACACAAAATTCCGGTACGCTTATTTTGCGTGGTGGGGAAGTAAGAACGTTTAAGATACCGGGTGTTTCTAACGTTTGCGGTGTAAGAATGTTTTACCGGGTATATCTGCAGAGTGGTGTTCCCGGTTCTTTTACGGCAATTGATTTACCGCTTTTGGATAATTGTGATGTTCCCAACAGCCAATTTCCTTCCGGTGGGGCCTGTGTGGCAGGAGATCAAAAGTGGCAGAGAATTATTCCGGATGGGGCTACAGTTCCTTACGCACCGGTCAATCTCACCAGTTTTGCCCCGGGTAATTATGTGCTGGAAGTTTATTATGATGTATCGGGGTCAAATACCAGTACTACAGGGTGTAGCGATACCGTGGTATTAAATAACGGGGGCAGCAATTACAAAGCTTTTTTTTCTATTCAATCTCCCACTTTAATGAGTAATAACCCATCCACCTGTAACGGTACGGAAGGTTCTATTACTATCAGCGGATTAGTTGCGGGAGCAACTTACTCAGTTAGTTATACTGATAACGGAACGCCGGTAGGACCTGTTAACCTTATAGCAGATGGGTCCGGCCAGGTAATTATTTCCGGACTGGATGCTGGGACTTACTCCGACATTTCTTTACAAATAAATGGCTGTACCACCGATTTATTTGTTGGTATTGTTCTGTCAAACCCTATTTTTTCACCATCGTTTTCACCTATAGCCCCATTTTGTGCCGGTACTACACCGCCGGTACTGCCTACAACATCTAATAATGGTATTACGGGAACCTGGAATCCGGCAGTGGTGGATAATCAAAATTCGGGAACCTATACATTTACACCAACTGCGGGACAGTGTGGTGTGGCAAAGGTTATAAATATTACCGTTATCCCCCGGGTTACTCCTACATTTAATTTCGGCACTTCCTTGTCTATATGTGCGGGAGGTGCGGTACCCACGTTGCCCAATACATCTAACAACGGTATTACGGGAACCTGGAGTCCGTCGGTTATAGATAATCAAAATTCAGGCACTTATACCTTTACTCCATCTTCAGGGCAGTGTGTAAACGGCTTTACACTTACGGTAACCATTACTTCAAATGTTACTCCTGTATTTAATTTTGGTACTTCCTTATCCGTATGTGCAGGGGGTACAGTACCCATATTGCCCGACACTTCTGCTAACGGTATTACGGGAACGTGGAGCCCGGCAGTGGTGGACAATCAAAATTCAGCAAGTTATACATTTACACCTTCTGCAGGTCAGTGTGCAAATAGTACCACCTTAACAGTAACGGTAACACCTACTACTTTACCCACTTTTAGTTTTGGTACTACCTTAACCATTTGTTCCGGTGGAACGGTACCTGTATTGCCCGATACTTCTGATAACGGTATTACTGGAACCTGGAATCCGTCGGTTGTAAGCAACACGGCTTCGGGTACTTATACGTTTACGCCCAATGCTACTCCTCAACAATGTATTTTATCAACTACATTTACGGTAACAGTTAATCCTATCGTAACACCTACTTTTAGTTTTGGTACTTCTTTATCCATTTGCATCGGGGCTACTGTGCCGGCTTTACCAACCACTTCCACGAATGGCATTACAGGTACCTGGAGTCCATCTGCCATAGATAACCAGGCTAATGCTACTTATACTTTTACCCCTGCTGCGGGAGCTTGTGCTACGTCAACTATTTTAACAGTGGATGTTAACCAGATACCTACTGTAGTTGTGCGATCAGACACCAGTTTATACGATGGTTCTGTTATGCCGGCAACAAATTTTACTGGTACACCAACGGGTGTTTCTTTTAACTGGACTAATTCCAATACAGCTATTGGGCTGGCTGCTTCGGGAACGGGTAGCGTACCTTCGTTTATTGCAACCAACAAAACGAATAACACCATTTCAGGAACTATAACGGTTACCCCGGTAATTGGCGGATGTGCGGGTACTCCGTTGAGCTATATTATTACGGTTATTCCTTTATATAAAGATATTTTTGTTCCAAACGTTTTTTCTCCTAACCGTGACGGGAAAAATGATTTGTTACTGGTGTATAGTAATTACATAGACAAACTGGAGATGCGGATTTTTAACCAGTGGGGTGAGCAGGTGGCTTTTATTAACAATATTACACAGGGATGGGACGGTACCCAACGGGGTAAGCCACAACCGGTAGGCGTGTATGTGTATGCGCTAAAGGCCGTGATGACGGATGGAAGAACTGTGACGAAGAAAGGATCCATTACTTTAATACGATAATTGAACTGAAAAAACCAATACGATGAAACCGTTTTATTTCGCAACCTTATTCGGATTGTTGTTTGCAACTAAAATAATGGCGCAAACAGACCCGCATTTTACTCAAAATTATACTTACCCAATGTATATTAACCCGGCTATGACGGGAGGAAGTGATGGGGATTACAGGGTATCTGCAATATACCGAACGCAATGGGGGAGTGTTTCTAATCCTTTCAGAACTGCGGGCTTGTCTTTCGACATGCGAACGGATAAAAATATTGCACTGGGAGTAAATCTGCTTAACCAGTCGGCAGGAGATGGTGGGTTCAATTATCTGAATGCTTCAGCTTCTATAGCTTATACGGGTGTAAAATTTGGGAATGAAAATAACCACCGGATTGTAATTGCTATGCAGGGAGGTATTATAAACCGCCGGGTAGATCAGTCAAAGTTTAAATGGGGAGAACAGTGGAATCCTATAACGGGGTATAATGAGAATAATGCCGTGTCCGAAACTTTTGCTACCCATTCGGCAACCGCACTTGATATTGGTGCAGGGGTATTATATTACGATGCTTCGCCTGAAAAAAAGCTGAATGTATTTGGAGGTTTTTCCGCCTACCATTTAAATAAACCTAAAGATCCGATTGTATATTCATCAAACACCCAACTTAGCACTATCCCTTTGCGTTATGTGGTTCATGGAGGAATAAGTTTTAATCTTTCAGAACGAAACAGCATTGTTCCGCATATTTTATTAATGCAGCAAGGCAGCGCTAGGGAAGCGATGGTGGGGACGTATGTTCGTATGAATGTAAACAGTGAAACGGATTTTTTGTTTGGCGGTTATTACCGGTTTAAAGATGCAATTGCTCCTTATGCAGGGATTGATTATAAAAATTTTACCATTGGCGTAAGTTACGATGTTAACACGTCAAAGTTGGGATCGTTAACAAGAAATGTTAACAGTTTTGAAATAAGTTTTACTTATACAAAGCGTAGTTCGGACAAAAGTATATTTGATTTTATTCGTTGCCCGAGATTATAAACAATATGAATACAAGGCCGGTTATTCAATTTGATAAATCATTATTAAAATTCTATGAACAACCTTCTATCGTTTAATAAAAACAATATACTAAGCATGGCAAAGCAGACGCTGTTGCTATTAGTAATCAGTATAAGCTTGCCGGCCACAGGTCAGCAGGAAAACCCTTTGACATTAGCTGAAAAATATTTTTCCGAAGGTGATTATTATACTGCTGCTTATTTGTATGAACAATATTTATCGCCCGGAAAGAAAAGAATACCCGGAGCAAATTTTCCTTTAAATGCATCCCGTTATAAAAAGGGATCGGCTACTATACACCTCACAAAATTTGATGTAATTTATAAACAGGCGCATAGTTATCGCCTGGCTAATTATTGGCCTGAGGCTGCAGCAAAGTATAAGCAATGTTTTGATAAAGACAGTGTGAAATATGCGGATGCTTTATACTGGATAGCTGTGTGTCAGCGCAGTCTGGGCAACTATGCTAAAGCGGAAGAAAGCATAAGCCGGTATAAAAACGGGTATGGAAATACTACTATACCGGATGAGATGGTGCAAAAAGAAAAACAAACGCTTCATTTTATTCAAAGCGAAATTGTAAGACCGGATTCCATTTTATATCATGTTCAAAAATTAAACACTTACGTTGATAGTATAAAAGGTATTTATGCTGCTACACGGATAAATAGGAATCAATTACTGGTTACCAGTACAGAAACTGATACCTCTGCAAAATTGGGTGCTAATCCTTACCACAACCGAATGTATTATGCGGTAACGGATAACAATGTTATACAAAATTTAGAGTCAGTGAATATCCCGGGTACAGATATTTGGCTCAACCAGGGCGCTGCTTGTTTCAATGTGGATGGAAGCATTTTGTATTTTACACAGTGGAAAAAAATAAATGGGAAAACGGTTTCATCTATTTATTATTCACTTAAAAAAGAAGGTGGGTGGACGAATCCTGTATTGTTACAATCTGTTAACAAAAGCGGATTTAGCAGTAAACAGCCTTTTTGTTCTGCCGATGGAAAGAACTTGTTTTTTGCTTCGGATATGCCTGGCGGCATTGGAGGCTTTGATATATGGTATGCACCAATACTGGCTGACGGAAGTACCGGTGAGCCGGTAAATATTGTTGGCATCAACACAAAAGCGGATGAGCAGGCGCCTTTTTATCATGCATCCGGTAATACGCTGGTTTTTTCAAGCAATGGAAGAATTGGTATGGGCGGCTTTGATTTGTTTACTGCTAAGCTAAAAGACGGGGAATGGGTTTATTCCGGAAACATGGGACATCCTGTTAATTCCTCACGAGATGATATTTATTTTTTTGCTACGGAGGGAAAGGGGTTACTTACGGATGCGATGATAAGTTCTGACAGGGGGGCTGGTTGCTGCCTGGAAACTTATATTGTTTCCAAATTGCCAAAGAAAAAAATAATAACCGGCAGTGTAAAAGATTTAAAAAGTAAAGAACCCATAGCAGATGTTGTAGTAATAATGAAAGATGCAGATGGCAATGTAGTGGAGACAACTACTTCGGCAGACGGAAAGTTTAGTTTTGAAGCAGGGGATGGTATTGAGAAAAATAAATTTATACTGTCTAAAAGCGAATACAAAAGCAATACTTCACCGGTTTCTATTGAAAATATTAATGAATCAGACTGGCTTACGGATGTAATAAATAATACTCCTATTTATATGGAAAAGAAGCTGGTTATAAAAGTAGAAAATGTGGTGACGGTTTATTTTGATTTTGATAAAAGTGATATTAAGCCGCATAGCGCTGAAGTGCTTGATTCTATTTATACTGTACTGATTGAAAATAGTTCGGCTACGGTACAGATATCCGGTTATACAGACGGGCTTGGTACGGTTGAGTACAACAATGTACTTTCTGACAAGCGGGCAAGAGCTTGTGCTGATTACCTTATTCAAAAAGGGATTGATGCCAGTCGTATCAGTTTTGAATCGTTTGGTGAATGTTGCCCGGTAGAACTGGAGTTGATTAATGGTAAAGATAATCCTGAAGGCAGGAGTAAGAACAGGAGGGCATTAATAAATATCAGCAAGGAGTAAGAGGGTTAATTACGGACATTAATTATATAACACTACAGGCATTACTAAATGGTATGCCTGTTTTTATTTTAGGGTGGAGTAGAATAATTAAATAAGTTTTTGCCGGTTGGGGGGATTTAATTTTTCTAACTGTGATACTATATGTTCTTTATAAATTTTACTTATTGGTACCTGGTAATGATTAATGTTAATAATATTACCCTGTATTGAATTAATTTTATTTTTCGCTACAATATAGGATTTATGTGTTTGAATAAAATTTCCGGCAGGTAATTTTTCCAGCATGGATTTAAGGGTAGAGGATACTATCATCTTTTTTTCCGTTGTGTAAATACCGACATAATTCTCCATGGCTTCAATAAAAAAAATATCGTTAAATACAAGCTTTTCTAATTTACCGTTTACTTTGACGAAGGCAAAAGATATGTTATTTTGGGAGTCTTCCTTTGATGAAAAATAGTCGTATGCTTTATTACAGGCTTTTAAAAAACGCTCAAAAGAAATTGGTTTTAATAAGTAATCAAGCACATCCAGTTCGTAGCCGGTAAGGGCGTATTTTTCATACGCGGTAGTAAATATTACTTTGGGGGGATGACTAATATTTTTCAAAAACTCGATACCTGTAACGTAGGGCATTTCAATATCCAGAAACAAAAGATCAACGGGCTGTATTTTAAGAGCTGATTTTAATTGCACAGCATCTTCACAAACCGCAACAAGTTCAAGGAATTCTATTTTCTCAATATAACTTTTCAAACCTTTTCTTGCCAGCGGTTCATCGTCTATTATTATACATTTAATCTTCATACATCGGAGAATGAATCATCAGTTTAAGGGTTGCTCTAAAATGGCCATTCGTTTTTTCTGTTACAAAGTTGTGTTTACCCGGGTAAAGCAGTTCTAATCTTCTTTTAAGGTTATCTAATCCTATTCCATTTTGTTTTTCGGGCACGGTTTGTATGGGTAATGAATTTTCTACAATAAATTCTATCGCATCGGCTGTAGCTTTTGCACAAACAAAAATCTGGTAATTACCGCCAACATATTTGAATGCATTTTCTATTAATGGAAGAAAGAGTAATGGATAAACCTGCTGTGTGTTTAAAGAATTATCAAAATGTGTTTTCAGTTGTAAACGATCAGAGGTTCTGGCTTTTTGTAAGTCAATAAAATTTTGGAGATAATGAATTTCCTGGCTTATGGATACGGTTTGTTGCTGATCGTATAGCTGGTAACGTAGCAACTCAGAAAATTTTTCTACCATTTTTTTTGCTTCTCCTACATTTTCGTCCATCTGAAAATAAACGGTATTAAGGGCATTAAATAAAAAATGAGGATGGTATTGTGCTTTTAGAAACTTTAGTTCGGTTTGCAGTTTATCGTTGTAAACTTTTTCTATTTGTATTTTTTGGTCAATATAGATTTTCAGGTATTGATTGCCCCTGACAATAGCAAAGTATAGCAAAACAAAAAGGGAAGGGATAATATTGGCAATTACATAATCATTTAGTTGGAGGCCATCGTCTGTCAGAGCCACCATAGGCAGAATGATTACATGAATAATTAAAAGTGTTATTGCTAATACAATTCCAAATTCTTTAAGTATGTTTTTAGGATTAATAAATTTCGATTCTTTATTATTAAAATGGTGAATTAAACGCTTAAGCAGCCATAACATGAGATAGCTTGTGAAAATTACAAAGCTGATTTCTATGGTATTTAACTGCCAGGGTCTTTCCCAAAATTTTTCATGAGCCGTGGTATCATTTACCAACCTGATACAGGCATATATTAACAGGCCGTATAAAACAGGAAAGATATGTCGCCAAAAAAACTTCATAATTGTATTGAAAAGTTACAAAAATCTTTACACTACTTCTTTAATAGCTTTATTTGTTAAAATTCTGCTTTCATATTTTTCTACGGATATTTTTTTCTTTGATTTCATACCGAACAAAAAGCGGGTAAAAGTATATGGACGAATAAACAGGTGATAAATAGTCATCGAAAGGACAAAACTTGTTATTACGGTAAACAAATATTTTATTAATATCGAGTCTGTTGTTTGTACCACATAATACGCAATTATTACAATAACCGTTTGATGGAGAATGTAAAATGGATACACCGACTGATTGATATAATCGAGTATTTTGTGTTTCCTGTTCAAATATTTTTTGCCGTACCCCACTGCTGTCATTACCCAAAGCCATGCGGTAAGTGGATAAAGTGAAAGATAGGCGTACATCGTCCAGTGGTGAATATTTTCGGGCTCCAGGTGATTCCATCTTAAATAATTAATAACTATAAGGCTGGTAAAAGCTATTGCGAAAGAAGTACGCCGGTTTTTTTCCAAACTATCCATTAGTAAGGGATTGGCAATACATAGAAAGCCAACCAGCAAAAAAAGCAGCCAGTAAAACAAACGACACCAGTCGTGAATGAAGTCATTCGTTTCAGGGTATTTTAGGGACAGACTGGTATAAACAATTACACTGGGAACGATAAGCAGGTATATCCATTTGCCTTTTGCGAGTGAATTTAAGCGTTGTAAAAACAATTGCCCTTTTTGGCTTAAGCACCATTTAAAAATGGGTGCAAAAACCACATCATATACAAATAAGTACCAGATAAACCAGAGATGATGCCAACTAAGATTTCCTTTTGGATAGATTTTAAATTCAAATATTTTATCATAAAAATTAATATAACTCCCCGTATATCCCTGTGTTAAACGTTCCAGGTAAAGTTGCGGTGGCACTATTAAAAATGTACCTGCAATTAATGGAATAAAGAGCCTGCGGAAACGTAGTGTAATAAAGGAACCGGCAGATTTATTTTTCAACATAAAATAACTCACGGTTCCCGAAATAAAGAAAAGTAATGGCATACGAAAACGACTAAGCCAGAAGTTAAATTCCAATAATAAATTACTGGTTTCTTTATTTTTTATATGCCATTGCCATTCAGCCACAAATGGCATGGCCGAATGAAAAAACAATACACCTAATATGGCTAGTATGCGCAGCCAATCTAGATAAGCTTGCCGGGAGGAATTAATTGTTTGCATTTTTTTCGTAAACTTAGGTTTGTAAAAAATAAATTAAAAAAAATATTGACGTGTGGGTCTTTTTTACGGATGAAATGACTCTATTTCAATTTTAAGATGTTAAAAAGTCTTTAAAAAGTATAAATGTCCTTTTTTTAGGGATTAATAGAAGACGCTTTTTCAAAAAAATCTTTTACATAGCCTATATTCGTTCATCAATTTGTATTATGAGAAAACGAATACTTTTTTTATTATTTCTAACGTACATATTTTCCTCAATTCGTGCACAAGCTCCGCAAACTTTAAGCGCTTCTGAAATTTACCTGGGATTAAAAAAGCTTAAAGTGCTGGGAAGTGTATTGTATGTAGCTGCTCATCCTGATGATGAGAATACAAGATTACTTGCTTACCTGGCAAAGGAACGGTTGTTTCGTACCGGATATATGAGTATGACGAGGGGCGATGGTGGGCAAAATTTAATTGGTGAGGAACAGGGGATAGAATTAGGTTTAATACGTACACAAGAGTTGTTAGCGGCAAGAAGAATAGATGGCGCCGAACAATTTTTTAGCCGGGCTTTTGATTTTGGTTATAGCAAGAGCACCGATGAGGCGCTTACTACCTGGGATAAAGAAAAAATATTAAGTGATGTGGTATGGGTAATCCGAAAATTCAGACCTGATGTAATTATTACCCGTTTTCCTGAGGATAGCCGGGCAGGCCACGGTCATCACTCTGCTTCTGCAGTTTTGGCAAGAGAAGCTTTTATAGCTGCAGCGGACCCAACTCGTTTTCCCGAACAATTAAAATATGGAGTAAATGTGTGGCAGGCGAAACGCATTGTTTTGAATGGTTTCAATTTTGGTGGAATTAATATAACCGCAGAGAACCAGTTGAAAACAGACGTGGGAGTGTTTAATGCAATCTTAGGTAAAAGTTATGGAGAAATTGCAGCTGAAAGCAGAAGTCAGCATAAGAGCCAGGGTTTTGGAGTACCCAGAACCAGAGGGCAGCAGTTTGAATATTTTACTCCTATATTGGGAGATACTGCTAAAAAAGACTTACTTGATGGGGTAATTACGGATTGGAGCAGGGTAGAAGGTGGTGCTGCTATTGCCGCACAGGTGGATGACATAATAAGAAGTTATTCTTTTGATAACCCTTCTTTGTCAGTAAAATCCCTGGTGAAATTATATGGCGAATTATTAAAAATGCCGGATACATATTGGAGAAATCAGAAGATTGAAGAGGTGCAGCGGTTAATAGAAGCCTGCTCCGGGTTGTGGATGGAAGGAACTACAAGTGAACAATATGTAGCACAAGGAGACACTTTAAAAATTAATTATTCGGTTAATGTACGGGGTAATGTGAAAGCAGTTTTAAAAAAATATTCATTGCTTGATGGCATTAATAATGAACATAGCCGGAATGAATTGAATAGAGAATTGGAACCCAATAAAAATTTTAATTTCTCAAAAACCATAAATATCGCTGCTAACCATGAATTAACGCAACCGTACTGGTTAAAAGAGGAAATGAATAAGGGATATTTTAATGTTGCGAATCAACAGATGATTGGGAAGGCTCAAAGTGAACCTTCTTTGTCCGTAATATTTAATGTAGCCATTGAAGGGCAGGAATTTAACTTTTACAAACCGATTCAATACAAATTTACCGATCCTGTAAAGGGAGAATTATTTCAGCCCTTGGTTATTACGCCACCTGTAACTATAAAACCCAGCCAAAATTTAGTAGTGTTTGATGGAATAAAGCAAAAATTAATAAATGCGTCTGTAAAAGCATTCACGAATATTAACCTTACTGATCCCAAATCAATATCACAAACAACTCCTATTGGTTATGTGCCGGCTGGGTATGGCACATTTAATAAAGGAGATGAAAAAAGTTTTCCGGTATTGATTTCGGCAAGCAACAATATTTCCAGCTTAAACCTCTATGCGGGAAATTACAATCAATACCTTACCAGGGAATTACATGAAGTTAAATACGACCATATACCCAACATAGCTTATTTTACTAATGCTTTAATTAAGATAGCTTCTGTTGATTACAAAACCACAAGTAAATCCGTTGGCTATATACCCGGTGCAGGAGATAAAGTACCCGAAGCATTATTACAAATGGGTTACACAGTTACTATTTTGGGTGAAAAAGATTTAAACTTATCCAGCCTGAAAAAATTTGATGCTGTGGTGGCTGGTGTACGTGCTTACAATGTACATGAATTTATGGTCAATGCTTATGATGCTTTAATGGATTATGTAAAGCAGGGGGGTGTTTATATAGTGCAATACAACACCAATAGTTTTGCAGGACCTCTGGCGAATGGAAAAATTGGTCCGGCACCTTTTACGGTATCACGTAACCGAATTACGGATGAAGCTGCTAAGGTAAATTTTCTCCTGCCGAATCATCCGGTATTAAATTATCCTAATAAAATAACTGAAAAGGACTTTGAAGGGTGGATACAGGAGCGAAGTATTTATGAGGCAGAAAAGGTGGACAGCAGTTTTGCTTCTATTTTATCTTTTAACGATGCTAATGAAAAGCCAACTACCGGCAGTTTAATTGTAAACCATTATGGTAAAGGGAAATTCGTATATACAGGATTGGTATTTTTCAGGGAATTACCGGCAGGTGTACCGGGAGCATATCGTTTATTTGCAAATTTGTTAGCCAGGCCGGCGGGGGAGAAGGTAAAAGAGAGAAGTAAAAAATAATTTTTAATTACCATTTAATATTATTATCACTTAGTTTATGGCAAATAATTCAAACAGGGGTGGAATGGGTGTTGCAGTGGGTCTTGTATTGGGAATACTCCTTACGTTTATTTTTAAACGATTGGCTGTAGGGCTAATGGTTGGTTTAATTATTGGTTTATTATTATTCACATTTACCCGTGATAGAAATTAATATGGAAGATCAGAACGATAAATCACCTTTTTTTAAATCCTGGAGCGGATGGTATGCTTTTGTAATACTTGTTCTGGTAGTATTAATTATTGTTTTTTATTTTTTTACTAAACGATTTGCATGAGCCGTATTGATTGGATAGTATTGGTTGTAACACTGGTTTTAATTATAAGTTATGGCGTTTATAAAAGCCGTACCTCCCGCAACTTAGATGGTTATTTTTTAGGAGACCGGCAAATGCCCTGGTGGTTGGTATTATTAAGCATTATGGGTACACAGGCCAGTGCCATAACTTTTCTTTCCGCACCTGGTCAGGCATATACGGATGGGATGCGTTTTGTGCAGTATTATTTTGGCTTGCCTTTGGCGATGGTAATTATTTGCATTGCTTTTGTTCCCATTTTCAGGAAATTAAAGGTATATACAGCGTATGAGTATCTGGAGCAGCGATTTGACATCAGAACCCGGTCTCTTACTTCTCTTTTATTTTTATTATCAAGAGGCTTAAGTACGGGCATAAGCGTTTTTGCACCTTCAATTATTCTTTCCACTTTATTTGGATGGAACATTTACTGGACAAATATTTTTATGGGAGGACTGCTAATAATTTATACCGTAACGGGTGGCGCTAAAGCGGTGGCTTATACTCAGCAGTTACAACTTATTATAGTTTTTACGGGGATGTTTCTTGCTGCTTATATGGTGGTAAAGCTGTTACCCTCCAATATTGGCTTTATTGATGCCTTGCAGGTAAGTGGTAAAATGGGAAAGCTAAATGTTATTACAACCGGGGTTAAAAAGGATGGATCTTTTAACTGGAGCGATCAGTATAACTTGTTTAGTGGCATTATCGGAGGTTTTTTTCTTGCCTTATCTTATTTCGGAACGGATCAGTCACAAGTGGGTAGATATCTTACTGCTAAAACAACTACACAAAGTAAACTAGGGCTATTAATGAATGGATTGGTAAAAGTACCGATGCAGTTTGCCATTTTGTTGATCGGTGCATTGGTGTTTACATTTTACCAGTTTAAACCGGCACCACTTTTTTTTAACCAGGCTCAGCTTGGTAAAGTACAGACCACCGTTTATGCCGATTCTTTAAAAAATATATTGCACCAATATGATTCCCTGAATAAAGAAAAAGAAGTGTATGCATCGCAATTTGTAAACTTATACCAGCAAAAACATTCCACAATAGCTGTGGAAAAAAAATGGAAGGAAACACAGTTCCAGACGGATAGCCTCAGATCAGAGTTTAAAAAAATATTGCAAAAGAAAGAGGTGGGTGGAGATAGTAATGATGCGAATTATATCTTTCTTCATTTTGTAGTGGATTACCTGCCTGTAGGATTAGTTGGGTTGCTTATTGCTATTATTTTTCTTGCTTCATGGGGAAGTATTGCTGCGGCATTAAATTCGCTGGCTTCGTGTACTATGGTTGATTTTCATCGTCGGTTTTCTAAACAGGACATTTCCCAGGAAAAAGAATATCAATTATCCAAATGGTACACTTTTTTATGGGGTGTGTTTTCCATTATTATAGCCATGTTTGCCTATAACTTAGGAAATAGTTTAATAGAAGCGGTAAATGTGTTGGGATCGCTGTTTTATGGAGTTATACTGGGAATTTTTCTTGTAGCCTTTTTTCTGAAAAAAGTTGGGGGAAAGGCTGTTTTTATAGCGGCTATTATTACGGAACTTTTTATTCTTTTTATTTTTTATCTTATAAAAATCAAAGTAATATCTCTGGGTTTTTTATGGCTAAATCCAATCGGGGCCGGCGGTGTAATATTGATAGCGTTACTATTGCAAAAGATTTTGCCTTTATTTAAAACTAAATTACCCGGTTGAGTTAATAAAAATTATAAGGAGAAGTTATTTAAAAACCCCGTTATTTTTTAACGGGGTTTTTAATTTTATAAGGTACTCAGCAGTTTTTGATTTCTGCTGATGTAGGCATCATCTTTTCCTTTTGTAGCCAGTTCCAGCGATTTTTGTGCTGTGGCTTTAGCTTCAGCTTTTCTTCCCATTTTTACCAGGCAACTGGCTTTTTCATAGTAAATCCAGTAGGCTTCCGGCCTTTGTTCAAGGGCTTTGTCAAACCAGATTAATGCCTGGTTTAAGTCTTTATTATTGTTACTATAATAAGAGGCGGCAGCAAAATAGGGGCGGGTATCGGTTTTCATCATCTTTTCAATCTGCTCCATTACTTTACTGTCATACTCTGTACTGATGGGTAGAGATACGGATGTGTTTCCCCAGGATAAACGCAGCTCACAGGTTTTATCGGTAACGTTTTCAAATTGCATGGTGAAGTTTTCTACCGAAGATGTTGTAGGCACTACTTTAGTAGTAACTCTAACTACATCGCTTTCTTGTTTGTAAGCATCAGGGCTTGTAACATCTGTTTGGCTTGTAATTATTAAAATAAAGTCACTTTTACCGGGGATAGTAAGAAATCCGTATTTGCCGGCTTTAACATTCGTATTACCGATCTTTACATCTTCGCTAAAAGTTAATGTGGTGGCTGCATTAGCTCCGGTACGCCAAACTTTCCCTGCGGGAGCCAATTCGGAATTTTCATCAAAATATTTTCTGCCTTTTAAAGATGGCCTGGAATAAGATAATTCTATATTGCCAATGCCAAAATCCTGTTTTATAGTTTGAGTTGGTGATGGAGCCGGCGTTTTTAGTGATTGAGCGTTAAGGCTATTTAATACCAAGGTGCAAACTGTCGTAAATAAAAGTAATCTCTTCATATTTATTTATTTTATAAGGTAAATATAAGAAAAACAAGAAAAGTTTGTTTAAAACTGGGGGTACAAATTTTTTAGTATTAAGCGCAGAAAAATAAGTTATTGCAGAAAAATAAGTTATTTTAAAAATCGTTTCATTTCTCTTTCTGCATCTTTTTGTTTCAAGGTGTCTCTTTTATCGTGCAGTTTTTTCCCTTTTGCCAAGCCAATTTCCATTTTGGCAAAGTGTTTTTCATTAAAAAATATTTTTAACGGTACGATTGTATAGCCCTTCTCTTTTATTTTACTTTCAATTTTACGCAGCTCTTTTTTGGTAAGCAACAGTTTTCTTTCCCGGAGAGGATTATGGTTATAAACCGTGCCATGCGAATATTCTGCTATATGAAGACCTTTTATCCACAGCTCTCCTTTATGAAGATAACAATAGGCATCATTAAAACTTACTTTGCCTGCACGGATGGATTTTATTTCAGTGCCGGTTAATACCATGCCTGCATTGAAGGTTGCTTCAATAAAGTATTCATGAAATGCGGAACGATTTTTTAACTCGGCCATAAAATAAAAGAGGAGGCAAAAATACCTCCTCTTTCGTATTTAGTTTAAAAATTAATTTTTTAGCAATAAAAGAACGGTAGCCAGTTTATTTTTTAATTCTTTTCTATCAACAATAAAATCAAGAAATCCTTTTTCCAGTAAAAATTCACTTCGCTGAAAGCCTTCGGGTAAATCTTTTTTTATAGTTTCTTTGATTACCCGTGGGCCGGCAAAACCAATTAAAGCGCCGGGCTCGGCAATGTTTAAATCGCCCAACATACCAAAGGAGGCGGTAACGCCGCCAAAGGTTGGGTCGGTTAATAAAGAAATATAGGGAAGCCCCGCATCTGTCAGTAGTGAAAGTGCCCCGGAAACTTTAGCTAATTGCATCAACGAAAAGGCGCTTTCCATCATCCTTGCTCCGCCTGACTTGTTAATTATCATAAAGGGCATTTTTTGTTCAATAGCATATTTAATGCCCCTGCATATTTTTTCGCCCATTACGCTTCCCAGGGAACCTCCTATAAATTCAAAGTCCATACAGGCAATTACCAGGCTATTGCCTTTTATTTTACCTGTAGCCACAGTAATGGAATCATGAAGATTGGTTTTTTTCCAAATATCTTCCAGTCTTTTTTTATAAGGTTTTAAATCAGTAAATCCTAAAAGATCTTTTGAACGAATATTGGTAAACAATTCTGTGTATTCCTGGTCATCAAACAAAATGTCAAAGTAATCAGCGCTGCTAATACGGTGATGTAAATTACATTTTGGGCAGGTGTATAAAGATTCGCTCAGTTCGGTTATAGTACATGTGTATTTACAATTGGGGCATTTGGTCCATAAACCTTCAGGAGTTTCCTTTTTTTCGGAAGTTTTGGTCAAAATACCCTTTTGGATTCGTTTAAACCACGAAGTTTTGTGTACGTTTTCCGGAAAATCTTCACCCGTCAGGTTCACCTCTAAATCTTCGTCTTTTGCCATATGCTGCTGTTTAAGGGTTTGCAATATAAAGATTTATTTAAAAACGTCTGTTTCTCAAATAAACTGGCATAAATTAAAAAGTTTCGGAATCCTGACAGATTACCCGCATATATTTTCATTCCTCAGGCAATCGTAATTGCTTTATCCAAATACACATCTTGTATGGCATTTAATATTTCCACACCCTCTTTCATCGGTCGCTGAAAGGCCTTACGACCGCTGATAAGCCCCATACCACCAGCTCGTTTATTAATAACAGCGGTGGTAACAGCTTCTGCCATATCACTGGCGCCGGAAGAAGCTCCACCAGAGTTTATTAGTCCTGCACGCCCCATGTAACAGTTGGCTACCTGGTAGCGACAAAGGTCAATGGGATGATCGCTGGTTAAATCGCTGTAAATGCGTTTATCGTTTTTACCGTAAGCAGATTCTTTGGTATTCAAGGCAAGATACCCCCCGTTATTTTCAGGTAATTTTTGTTTAATGATGTCTGCTTCTATAGTAACACCGAGGTGATTTGCCTGCCCTGTTAAATCGGCGCTTACATGATAATCTACACCGTCTTTTTTGAAAGCCGGGTTACGAAGATAACACCAGAGAATAGTAGCCATGCCTAATTCATGAGCCATTTCAAAAGCCTTGCTAACTTCCTGTATCTGTCTCGTACTTTCATCACTACCAAAATAAATAGTGGCGCCAACGGCAGTAGCTCCTAAATTCCAACTGGCTTTTATGGAAGCAAACATAATCTGGTCAAACTTATTAGGATAGGTGAGAAATTCATTGTGATTCACCTTGACAATGAAAGGAATTTTGTGTGCATACTTACGGGCAAGAAAACCAAGTCCTCCATACGTAGTAGCCACCGCATTGCAGCCACCTTCTATAGCAAGCTTAACAATATTTTCGGGATCGAAGTAAATAGGATTTTTGGCAAAAGAAGCGCCCCCACTGTGTTCAATACCCTGGTCAACAGGAAGGATGGAAAGGTAACCGCTGTTGGCTAATCTTCCCGTTCCATACATTGCCTGGAGATTACGCAATACCTGGGGATTACGGTCGCTGAAGGCAAAGATGCGGTCAACAAAATCAGGTCCGGGTAAATGTAATTGTTCTTTGCTAATGGTTTTGCTTTGGTGGGTGAGAAGATATTCTCCTTTGCCTCCCAACAGGTCAATGATTTTTTTTGATGGCATATGTTCTCATTTAAGAAGTTTAAAAAGTTTAATAGGTTTAAAATGTTCAACTGGTTGAATAACCTTTTGAACTTTTTAAACATTTGGAACCTATTAAACCCGTTTACTACAAGTGTTGGCAAAGGTAAGGGAATGCACTTTTACACTTTTGGGGATGTATAAAAAAAATCCCACTAATGGCGGGATTTAATATACTTGGAGTTCGTAGGTAAAAACTCAAAACTTCTTACGCATTCCTGTTAATACAATTCAAATCTTCAAAGGCTAATTCCAAACGCTTAACAAAACTTTCTTCGGATTTTCTTAACCACATGCGGGGGTCATAGTACTTTTTGTTCGGCTTATCTGCTCCTTCGGGATTGCCTAACTGACCTTGCAGATAAGCTTCGTTTTTTTTATAGTTGGTTAATACTCCTTCCCAAAAAGCCCATTGCAAATCGGTATCTATATTCATTTTAACAACACCGTAGCTGATGGCTTCCCGAATTTGATGTTGCGGCGAACCACTACCACCATGAAACACGAAATTCACAGGTTTGGCTGCTGTTTTCCATTCCTTCTCAATATAGTGCTGGCTGTTATTTAATATTTCTGGTCGTAATTGTACATTACCAGGGCTGTACACGCCATGAACATTGCCAAATGCTGCAGCTATTGTAAACATACGTCCCACTTTCCCCAATTCTTTGTAAGCATAAGCAACATGCTGCGGCTGTGTATATAATTTTTCATTCTCCACATCACTGTTATCCACACCATCTTCTTCACCACCGGTTACGCCTAACTCGATTTCAATACCCATTCCTAAAGGCTGTAAACGTTTAAAAAACTCTACTGAAGTATGAATATTTTCTTCAATCGGTTCTTCACTTAAGTCCAGCATGTGTGAACTAAAAAGAGGTTTACCTTTTTCTTTAAAAAATTCTTCACCTGCATCAATCAATCCGCTCACCCAGGGTAACCATTTTTGGGAAGCATGGTCGGTATGTAATACAACAGGAACCCCGTAATATTTTGCCACGTTATGTATATGCAAAGCGCCTGAAATTCCGCCGCTGATATTTGCCTGCAATTTATCGTTGGGCATTCCTTTGCCGGCGATGAATTGGGCCCCACCGTTAGAAAATTGAATAATAACCGGGGAGTTTACCTTTGCCGCAGTTTCTAAAACAGCATTAATGGTATTGGTGCCAATTGTGTTTACGGCGGGTAGGGCAAACTGGTTATCTTTAGCATCTTTGTAAAGCGCTTCCAGCTCTTTGCCAAACAGCACACCGGCTTTGTACTTGTTCATTTTGATTTTTCATTTTTTTGAGTTGATAAAAAAGATTACTGGCAGGCAACTTTTTTGCGGCGCAAAGATACCCTGATTTGAATTTGTAAAAAAGAATATTAAGCTAACGTGTGTTATTGAAATTGTACCATTAAAATATTCTTTTCCGGAAGGCTGATAATTCGTTTGGAAGCGATAGCTAATGGAGAGTTTACAAAGACCTCTTTTTCGACAGTGGTGTTGTAGAAATAAAAGTAGAAACTGATATTGTTTTGATGAATGGCATCGATTAATTCAGATTGTGTATAGTCATTTTTTGCAAGCAAATAAAAACGGGTGTGTGATAAAAAAGCCAACTTGACACACCAAGAGTTTTGAGCATTGGTGGAATAGTTGGAGGTAAAATTACCGTTGATATTATTGGACGAAAGAAAATCAGCTCCTTCATAGATGTCTTTTCCACTGTATCTTAAATCCTGCAATTTATCCGCTGGCGCTACCAGGAAACTAACTGTAAACAGTAATACAATGAACGTTACAAAGTTTTTATTCGGCAAAAATGGGAGAATTTTTTCTTCTAAAATTTTTGCCCCTAAAATTAAACCAATGATTCCGGTCAGCCATATATACCTTGTTTCAATATGAATAAGTAAATAGCCAGCTACCAGCAATGCTGAAGAAATTAGCAACAGGCTAATGGAAAAAGGGATTTCATTTGCTTTTATTTTTATCATTCTTACAAACCAGTACATAAAAACAGGCAGTACAGTAAAAGATATTTCTGTAAATAATCCAAAGCTTTCCTTTACATTATGAAGGATTAGTTTGATTGCTCTTAAAAAATTAGTAAAGGAACTTAATGGCCCTAAAAAGCTATTATAGTAGGGATAAGGGTCTTCCCAAAAATTGGGGGAATTTGCATAGGGTGGAGGAATTAATAAACCATAGTTTTTTATAGTGGCTGGTCCATTTTCCAGGAACCAGTTATAATTAAGCATGCCTGCCGTACTAAAAATAATATGATTGTATTTGAGGTAAAGACAGTAAATCCATGGAGTAGTAATAATGAAGAATATAGTGAAAGCAATTATAACCCGCATCGCGACAAATTTATTGAGCAATTTTTTGCCTTCGTAATATTGGTTCCATAAATGGATAACTATATGATTAATAATGAAAAAAGGTAAGCAATAAGACTTGGAGAAATAAGCCAATGCCATAATGATTCCGCAGTAAACGTTAAGGTCTTTTTTTGAAAAAAAATTTTTCGAGGTAATTAGTTGGCAATAGATGAGTAAGAAAAGAAGTGATAATAAATCGCCTGCAAGTTGGGTATGAGTATTAGCTAACAAGAAAAAGGGCAATACGATTAATATCCCCCTAATTAAGAAATTATTCTGTAAAATGCGTTTGGCTAATAAACCTGTGACATAAATAATTCCTATGGAACAAACGGCGTTAATAATTTTAAATGCAATGAGAGGATTTTTAATGTATTCAATAAAAAAAGAAGCGATAAAGCTATTTAAGGGACTCCAGAGTCCATTTATTGCTTTAAACCAGTCCCCATGAGCCATTCTATAAGCAACAGTCATATAGCCAATACCATCTACATCAAAATTGAATTTGTACCAACCAAGTGTGGCGAAAAATAAAAGAAGATATACAGCGGCAGATAGGTAAAAATCGTATTTAGATAGGAATCTATTCATACAAACTCGAATATATGAAATAGTTTGCTCAACCTTTTTAAGTATCTATTTATTTAAACAGGAATTTATATTATTATTGTACTTAAATGGATTTAAAGGAGATTAATATTACTAATAAAAATCACAATCGCCATCCCTGGGAGCAGGCTCGGTTGAAAGTTATTTTTTCGTTGCTAAGTGGTTTTTTAAGCAAAGAAAAAGAAGCTGTGGTATTAGATATTGGTTCTGGTGATATGTATGTAGCAGGTGCGTTGTCCAAACTTTTTCCAAACACAACATTTATATGTGTAGATACGGGATATGAACAAACAATTTTTAAGACAGACTATAACTTGACTATTTATAAATCTCTTTCAGAATTTAAAAGCAGTTGCTCTAAAAGAGTAGATATAATAATGTTGCTGGATGTGATTGAACACATAGAAGATGAAATAGTTTTTATAGAAGAATTAGGGAACGAATCTTTTATTACCTTTGAGACAAGATTTATAGTAACAGTTCCTTCATTTTCATCCTTATATTCATCGCATGACCATTATCTGAATCATTATCGCCGTTACAGTTATGCCTCTTTAAAGCATCGGTTAAATGAAGCAGGGTTAACCATTATCAAAAGCAATTATTTTTTCTTTTCCTTATTACTTCCCCGTAAATGGCTGCAATGGAGAGAAAAGCAAAATTTATATAAAGGATTTACAGGGGTAGGTCGGTGGCAAGGGGGGCCTTTAATTACAACATTTTTAAAAGCTATACTTTTCATTGACTATAAAGTAGGGCAATTCGCTTCTGTAACGGGAATTAAATTGCCAGGTTTATCTTTATATGCTATATGTCAAAAGTCTGCCTGATAATTCCCTGTTATAATGAGGCCAGCCGACTTAATACAGCGGCATTTGAAAATTTTCTTTTAACTGAAAGAAATTATGCCATTTGCTTTGTGGATGATGGCAGTGATGATAAAACAGTAAGTCTGCTACAGGTGCTTCAAACAAAATTTCCCGGGCAGATATTCTTAATAAGAATGGATATAAATGCAGGTAAAGCGGAAGCAATACGAAAAGGAGTTTCCAAAATGTATAGCAACGGCCGGTTTGATTATCTTGGTTATTTCGATGCAGATTTGTCAACACCATTATCAGTTGCCATCAATTTTGTGCGTCTGCTGCAAAGAAACGACCAATTGCAAATAATATTTGGCAGCAGGCGGCTTGTGAAAGAAACCAGTATTAAAAAAAACTATTTACGACATTTGGTTGGTCGTTGCTTTTCATTTTTTATCAATTATTACTTTACTATAAGCCTTTATGATACACAATGCGGCGCAAAAGTCTTCAGGAGTAAAATTGTGCCAATCGTTTTTGAAAGAAAATTTATTTCCCGGTGGCTGTTTGACATTGAAATTATACTTCGCCTGAGAAACATTTGTGGAAATGACAATACAGTGAAGGAAATCCCTGTTAAGGAATGGGTAAATAAAAGAGGTTCTAAAATCCGGTTTATTGATTTATTGCGGCTTCCGACAGAAATGAGGGCTATAAAAAAATCGATGAAAAATTTAGAGTAGCTGTAATAATTGTCGAAAATAAACAGGAGCTTCTATTAAACGACTTCCGTACCAGCTAAACATTTCACCATCTACCAACATTATTTTTCCTTTAAAGCCCGCAGTTTTTATTTCTTCAACCTGTTTTTCTTTAAATGGGAAAGGCTCACTCGATAATAACAATAATTCACAATTTAGAGAATTAAGTTCTTCTATATTTGTTTCGGGATATCGTTCTTTGCTGCGTAATACATTATAAAAACCACACTGCTTCATCATGTCGTTAATAAACGTATCGTGCCCAACAGACATGTATGGGTTTTGCCAGATAAAATAGGCGGTTCTTATTTCCTTTCCTGGCTTAATCTTAGAAAATTCTCTTTTTATTTGCTGGATGATGGAATCTGCGGATTCTTCTTTGCAGGTAATTTTTCCCAGGTCTTCAATCATCTTAATTGCATCATTAAGATTCTTTACATCACTTATATAAACAGGATATTCTTCACAGAGAGCTTTTATTTGTATTTCATCGTTTTCTTCCTTGTTGGCAATAATAACATCAGGTGTTAATTTGTTTATTAAATCAAGATGTAGCGTTTTCGTACCACCTACTTTTATTTTGTCCTTAAACCATGTTTCCGGACGAACACAAAATTTGGTAATACCAATGGTTTCCTTTTCTAATCCAAGCTTAAAAAGTAATTCTGTTTGTGAGGGCACCAAAGAGATAATTTTTGAGGGTTGTTTTTCCAAAATAATATTTCGACCTGTTTGATCGGTAAGAGAAATCATAAGCAATAATTGGCAAATTACATAAAACAAAAAAGCTCACCTTTTAAAAGGGAGCTTAATTTTTTACTGTTTACCAGAGGTGTCATGTTTGAGTTTTTCCAGGATCAGGGTTCGGGAAAAACGGTTTCCGGTTAGCAACAGCCTTGGTTTTAATTGGGTACGCATTTTAAATGTTTACTCAATCACGGGATTATTGGATTTATTTCTGTTGGTTTCTCAGCATTTTGGATAACTATGACAAAAGAGCTAAATTTTAAAAAAAGAAGTTGATTGATATTGGATTTTGCAAATTAGATTTGGTTTCAGGTTTTCAAAGGATATTTTGGTTTTTCTTCGGACATTGCATGATTGATAATCATCAATCAACTTCTAACACAAAATTAATTCTACTATAGTGTCTGTACAAGAGCATTATTGCCCATTTTATTTGTATCGGTATTTACGTCACTGCTCGTAACATTACGATAGTTGTAAAGGGAGGACTACGAGTACGAGAAAAAAAAATCCCGCCGTTAAGCGGGACAATTGTTTACTGTGAACCAGGGTTTGTTGTGGTTGGTCTTTCAAAGAGATGGGATTCCAGGTTACAGTCCGGTTTTTCTAAGATTTGGTTTTTGGAATAACAGTTTTATAAGGTTACTGGATTTTATGTTTTTCTCAGATTTTGGATTTCGTTTTATTAAAAAAGAAGTTGACTGATATTGGATTTTTAAAATTAGTGTTTCGTTTTGGCATACTTGGTTTTTCTATAGGATTGGGTAAGGTTCTCTTTTAATTTTGTTCGATTGAATTAACATCAATCAACTTCTGATACAAATGTAGAGACGATGGCATGCCTGCACAAGAGCACAATTGCTCTATTTCAATACATCGGTAAATACCACCATAATCGTATGCCTCCCTTTTTCATACTGGTAAAATTACTTTTTAAGACAACGTAAATTGGCGAATATTGATTAGAATAAAAAAACCAGTCACTAAGATAAATAACTGGTTTTTAATAAATTATGTGTTTTTCTTAAATCATTTTGTCAATGATTGAATAATGTCGTATTTAGTGATAATATGCAGATTTCCCAATTCATCTTTGCTCAAAACAGCTCCATTTTCTTTGTTAATTAAGGCACTTATTCGTTCAATTGACGTATCGTATGGAACAATTGGATAGGCTTTCTCCAATACGGATTCTACTGTCTGATTTTTTATTTCGGGGTTTGAGAACAGTTTGTTGAATAAACCATTTTCAGAGATAGATCCGGTTACCATTCCATTATTCATTACCGGAATATTTTCTATATCATATTTTTTCATCAATTCAACGGCTTCGGTTATACCTGTTTCGGGCTTAACGGTTACTAAACGATTATTAGGACGAGAACTGATAAGGTCTTTAAAGGTTTTTACTTCCAGGAAGCCTCTTTCCATCATCCATTGATCATTGTATATTTTACCAACATATCGGCTTCCATGGTCGTGAAAAATACAAACTACCAGATCGCCTTTTTTTAACTCGTTTTTTAATTGCATTAGCCCTTGTATGCAACTACCGGCACTGTATCCGCAAAATAATCCTTCTTCTTTTGCCAGTCGTCTTGCCATTATGGCTCCGTCTCTATCCGTTACTTGTTCAAAATGGTCAATAACACTCATATCATAATTCTGCGGTACAAAATCTTCACCAAATCCCTCGCTGATGTATGGATGCACTTCGCCCATATCAATTTCGCCTGTTTGAAAATATTTGGTAAGCAAGGAGCCATATACATCAATTGCCCATACCTGTATGCCAGGATTTTTTTCTTTAAGATACATGGCGGTACCTGTAATCGTTCCTCCCGTACCGGCTGTACAAACAAGATGGGTAATTTTTCCATCGGTTTGTTCCCATATTTCAGGACCTGTGCTTTCGTAATGAGCCTCCCTGTTTGCCAGGTTATCATATTGATTGCAATGAAAAGAGTTGGGTATTTCTTTAGCCAATCTTTTAGCTACACTATAATAACTGTTTGGGTCTTCTGGTAAAACATTGGTGGGGCACACAATAACTTCGGCTCCAACTGCTTTTAGTATATCTGCTTTTTCTTTCGACTGCTTATCGGTAGTTACAAAAATGGATTTATACCCCTTTACACAAGCCGCCAGGGCAAGCCCCATGCCTGTGTTACCAGAAGTACATTCTATAATAGTTCCGCCGGGTTTTAATTTACCCTGTTGCTCTGCTACCTCCACCATTTTCAATGCCATACGGTCTTTGATAGAATTGCCCGGGTTAAAATAATCAACCTTGGCAGCAACTACACAGGGGAAATCCTTAGTTATCTTATTTAATTTTATTAAAGGTGTATTACCGATCGTATCCAGTATATTGTTCTTGATATTCATATCACTTTAATTGTCATGCAAAAATACAACAATAATGCGGGTGATAATTAATGGAGACCTGCTATTTGTTTATCACTTCCAAAGCTTTTAACACTACCTCGTCATAAACATTATTTACTTCGTAATAGCCTTCTCTGCGCCATATTTGCTGTGCCAGGGATGCTTTAATTTTATGCGAAAGAGTTTGTTTGTTTTTGGCAGATATATTCCCTAAAAAAAGGCTGTCTTTACTGGCAAAATTTACAAAGTTCTTCCATAAGTTATCATCTGCTGAAAAGTTTTTTTCAAATTCGGATGCCGTCTTAAAATTCTTCAGATAAGTAATATTTTGAATAAAATAATGATAGACAAAATTATAAATTGTTCTTTTTTCGTATAAAAGCGATACGTATTTGTTTGCATTTATAGTATCAAAAGGAACAAACATATCTGGCATTATTCCACCGCCACCATAAACAATTCTTCCACCCGGTGTTTTAAAAGGCTGACCAAAATTTATTTTATTACTGTCTGCAAAAACAATTTCCCCATCATGGTATCGGTTATAAATTTCTTCATCATAATTTTTTCTTCCTTTATTATAAGGCTTTTGAATATTACGACCAAGAGGAGTGTAATAACGGGCAATGGTAAGCCGTAATTGTGCCCCGTCGCTTAAAGAATAGGGCTCCTGTACCAGCCCTTTACCAAAACTTCTGCGACCCACAATTGCAGCCCTGTCCCAATCTTGCAGGGCTCCGGCCAATACTTCACTTGCAGAAGCTGAAAATTCATCAATTAAAACGGCCAATCTTCCTTCTTCAAATAACCCGGGACGTTTAGCTGTATAATTAGTTTTCTCAGCATGGGCCCCCCGGGTATAAACAATTAGTTTATTATTATCCAAAAACTCATCTGCTATCTGTACGGCATCTTCCATTATGCCACCTCCATTACCACGCAAATCAAGTAATAATTTTTTCATCCCCAGCTTTTGTAGCTTCTCAAGCGCCTCCATAAATTCCTCATACGTTTTTTTTGAAAACTTATTCAGCTTAATGTATCCAACAGTTGGCTGAATAATATAAGCGGCATCTACTGTATTTAAGGGAATTGTACCTCTGTTCACCACAATCTCTTTCTCATCATAATTCCGTATAAGTGTAAGAATAACATGAGTGCCTGGTTTACCTCGCAGTAGCTTTCTTAAGCCATCCGGGGTAATGTTATTACCAGCAACAAGGGTATCATTTATCTTTATTAATTTATCACCAACTTGAATGCCTGCTTTGTCTGACGGCCCTCCTGGCATTATATTAACAATATTAACGGTATCGCTGAAAATATCAAATTCCACGCCAATGCCTTCAAAATTTCCTTCTAATTCTTCATTAGCTGTTTTCAAATCATCTGCCGGAATGTAAACAGAATGTGGATCAAGTTTGTTTAAAATTTCATTGATGGCCTTTGTGCCTAGCGAATCAACGTTTACGGAATCAACATAACGAGAGTTGATGAGGTTGATTATTTCCTGAATGGGGGTTATTTCTTCTCTTGCAAAAAAACCTTTTCTGTTATATCCCATATTGTCTCTTAGTTTATAACCAAAAAACATTCCCACTATCATTACCAACGAAAAAAGCAGTGGAAGCCAGACTTGTATTTTTTTATTATTCATTTCCGTTTTACCTTAACTAATAATTTGCGAATTTCATAAAATAAAATCAAATTAACGGAATAGTTTATTTCAATGGCTTTGAATTAACTTTACTTTTTTATTGAATATACTTTATACATGGGAGTTAAACTGATTGCGGACAGCGGGGCTACTAAGGCAGAATGGTGTGTAGTGGACAAAAACAAGGTTAAAACAATTTTCACACAAGGTATCAGTCCTTATTTTTTAACCAGGGAGCAGATACGTTCACTCCTGGAGCGGGAGTTACTTCCCAAGATTAAGAAAAATAATATTAACGAAGTTTATTATTATGGCACAGGATTAGGCAATCCGGTAAACATAAAGATGATGCGTTCGTTGTTAAAACAAATTTTTCCAAAAGCAAAAAGGGTGGAGGCAGATCATGATTTAAAAGCTGCAGCAAGGGCTTTGTGTGGCAGAAAGAAAGGAATTGCCTGTATTTTAGGTACGGGTTCAAATTCTTGCTTTTACAATGGTAAAAAAATAATAAAAAATAGCCCCGGACTGGGGTTTATTTTAGGTGACGAGGGTAGTGGTGCCTATTTAGGGAAGAAAGTTGTACAATATTATCTATACGGCACTTTTGATGAAGATTTAAGAGATAGGTTTGAAGCCCGTTACCAGGTGTCTCAAATGGATATTTTAAACGCAGTTTATAAAAAGCCAATGCCCAACCGGTATTTGGCAGGTTATGCTTTGTTTCTTGCTGAAAACAGGGGACACTACATGGTTGAAAATATTATAGAAGATGGATTGAATGACTTTTTCTTTAATCATTTGTATAAGTATAGAGAAAGCTGGACAAATCCCATAAACTTCGTAGGTGGGGTTGCCTGGGGTTTTCGAGACGTTTTGAAAGAATTATGTAATACGTATGAATTGGAATTGGGAACGATACTTAAAAATCCAATGGTGGGATTAATTAAATATCATTCATTAAAAAAACAGGCAACATTAAATAAATAATTAAAGGCCCTTGCGGGTTTTATTGTATGAGTTTTGAAAAAGTAACCGAGCAGCCATCAAATTATCGTAATCTGGAAAAAATGACGGTGGAAGAAATTCTGCACCACATAAATGAAGAAGATAAATCAGTACCTCTGGCCGTAGAGAAAGCGATTCCTGATATTGAAAAACTGGTAACTGTTATTGTTGATAATATGATTGCCGGCGGGAGATTGTTTTACATTGGCGCTGGCACAAGTGGAAGATTGGGAGTAGTGGATGCCAGTGAGTGCCCTCCAACATTTGGCGTACCATACGGGTTGGTAGTGGGTATTATAGCCGGTGGTGACGAAGCTATATTAAAAGCCGTTGAATTTGCAGAGGATAGCAAGGAACAAGGTTGGATAGATTTGCTAAAACATAATGTTAACGAAAAGGATGTGGTAATTGGTATTGCTGCAAGCGGTACCACGCCTTATGTAATTGGCGCTTTGCAGGAGTGTCGTAAAAGAGGAATTGTTACCGGGTGTATAACTTGTAACCCCGATGCACCAGTATCGGCTTACGCAGATTTTCCCATTGAAGTAGTAGTAGGGCCTGAGTTTGTTACGGGTAGTACCCGTATGAAAAGCGGTACGGCACAAAAATTAGTGCTCAACATGATTTCCACTTCTGTAATGATACAAATAGGAAGAGTAGAAGATAATAAGATGGTTAATATGCAACTGAGCAACGAAAAATTGGTGGATAGGGGCGTAAAAATGCTAATGGAAAAAGCGAAAATTAAGGATTATGAGGAGGCTAAAGTTATTTTACTCAGATACGGAAGTGTTAAAAAAGCTATAGAAAAAGTATTCGGTAAATAGCGGGCACTTGCAAATTCAATTTTTTCTGCCTTGTTTTTTGTCGTAACTTAATGTGAACACCAAAACATTTTGTTATGCGTACAAGAATTCTATTTGCAGCGCTGGTTTTGTGTTTATCGCAAACTCTGTCTGCACAACAAAAATCAAGAGCTTTTGCCATAACTGGCATTAATAGAATAAGAAACTGGGAGAATATTACGGAAGTAAATTTGGGAAAAGCCTTGGCTATACAAAGTATTTATAATAAGGCAAAAACACCCTTTGCTTTATTTAGTGCTGAAACAAAAAAGCGAATTAATACAGGTAAAAACGGGAATGCATTAATTGTTAAATCCGATCCCACAACTACAATGGTTGCTGCGGTTGCTTATGATGAGCAGCAGGGTAAGTTATTTTTTGCTCCCATGCGCATTAATGAATTACGTTGGATTGATTTGAATGATAAAGGCCCTATCTTAAAAGTTTATTCGGCAACCGAAACTAAATTGATAAATGCCGATTTAAATAAAGTCTCCAACCAAATTACTCGTATGTGTTTGGGAATAGATGGTTACGGATATGCTATGACAAACGATGCTCTTCATTTAATCAGATTCTCAACCGGTAATAAAGTCGTTATAACCGATCTGGGCTCCGTAATTGATGCTGGCAATAAAAATACAATTAGTGGCTCTTGCGGTGGATGGGGAGGAGATATGGTAGCGGATACAAAGGGCAACTTGTATGTTATATCCTCCAATCATTATGTATTTAGGGTAAATATTGAAACAAGGGTTTCAACTTTTGTAGCCAGGATAAATGATATTCCGGAAAATTATACTACAAATGGTGCTGCCGTTGATGATGAAGGTTATTTAATTGTAGCCAGTGCCAACAGCACAGAGCCTTTTTATCGCGTAAATCCACAAAATTGGGCGGCAACCCCGATGGACAATGGCGGGAACATACTTACTGCTTCTGACCTGGCCAGTAGCAATTTTTTATACGATACCAGGATTAAAAAAGCGGTTTCGGCTATTGACAATTTTAGGGAAGTATATGATGAAAAGATTACAGCGTATCCAAACCCTGTACTGCAAAAAAATGTAAAAGTTAATTTTGAAGACCAACCAAAAGGAAGTTATTCTGTACAACTAATGGACAAGGTGGGTAGAATATTATTTACCAAACAGATAATTATCAATAATAATAAACAGATGGAATCTTTTAATATCGAACAAAACACAGCTCAGGGACTCTACTTACTCAGAGTAATGAACAGCAACAAAAAAGTTATATTAGCTAAAAAGCTATTAATACAATAAATTTTTTTGGAAAAATTTTATAAGGGGTTGTAAATTGCTGCAACCCTTTTTATTTGTCTGACTGTCTCCTGTTACAAATAACATTATGATAAGATGTTTAGACGGATATATCAGACCGGGTGAAAGAAGAAAGATGCATGATATAGAACCATATTATAATTGGCGGCACCTTTATACAACAGAAGAGGATGAAAAATCGCCTTTTTACGGAAGAGTTTATTCCGAGTTTGAGTTTACGCAAACTATATACAATTATTACATTCATCCGCAATGGGACGAATTTGGTTCCCGTACTTTGTATTTAAAAGTATTAATGGTTGATTATGAAGTAGGGTATGCCGTAATCGAATTAATTGGGGAATGGAATGATGCTATTGAAAACGATGTAATGACGTTAAAACGGGAAGTAATTGATAAAATGGAAGCCGATGGCATTATCAGGTTTATTTTGATTGCAGAAAATGTGCTCAATTTTCACAGCAGTGATGATTGTTATTATGAGGAGTGGCACGAAGAAACCTCAGAAAACGGTGGATGGGTTGTAATTTTAAATATGCCCGAACAAATTCAATACGATTTTAATAAGTTGAGGTTGCGGCGATACCTGGAAGTGGTGCATCTGCCTAATTGGCGTACATACTCACCTTTTCATTTGTACACAAAAATTGATGAAATCTTTTCGAACAGAATAAAAGGATGAAGATTTTTTTATTTTAATGCGAAGAGTTTTTAATAATTGTAACTTCACAATTTTATCTTTTTATCCTAAATGTCGCTTATGAAAAAAATTTTTTCTTGGAATTTCCTGTTGACTTTACTATTTGCCTCTAATATCGTATCGGCTCAAAATAGTGAATCTTCTGAAAACGGTGTCAACAAGTATAATCTCATAAAAGTAAATCTTACGGCAATCCCTTTGCGGAACTATCATTTTCAATACGAGCGGATTCTTAACAGAAAATTTTCGGTTTCACTTGGTTTAGGTTTTTTACCTACCGGAAGCCTCCCGTTTAAAAGTTCGATTGAAAATGCCGTTGATCCGGATCCCAATGAGAAACGATTAATTGAAGAAGCACGAGTAGGAGGTTTTACACTTACTCCTGAAATTCGTTTTTATTTGGGAAAAAAAGGTTACGGACGTGGGTTTTATGTTGCTCCATATTACCGCTATTCTACTTTTAAGCTGGAAGAACTTTCTTTCGATTATAATGGAGGCCTTGGTACAAAAACAGTGAAACTAAAGGGCGATATTACGGCTCATTCAGGAGGTTTGTTATTAGGAGCTCAATGGTTTTTAGGTAAATCCGTTTCACTTGATTGGTGGATTTTAGGTATTCACTATGGCTCTGGTAGAGGTACATTTACAGGCACACCTGCTACACCCTTTACTCCGTTAGAACAAATGGCTATTGAGAACGAGATTAAAAATACTGATTTGCCTTTTGGAGCTACAATTACGGCAAAGGCAACTACTAATAATATTACGGCTACTGTTACCGGTCCATGGGCAGGATTACGGGGTGCCATTACATTAGGCATCAGATTTTAATTAATAATAATCTGATATTACATTAAAAGCTGCTGTTGCAGCTTTTTTTTATTGGATATGCTTTTTACTGAATTTTGAGAGCATTTCATCCTTAATTTTGCACTGCTTTCTCAAAATTAATTGTATAAATATGACCTGGAAACAGATCTTCACATCTTCCGTAGGTAAGAAAATTACGATGGGCATTACCGGACTCTTTCTTATTTCTTTTTTGGTTATTCACATGGGGATTAACGCATGTATATTTAAAGATCTTACTGTGCTTGACCCGAATGATAACGGAGATATGTTCAATCGTGCTGCCGATTACATGGGTAGAGCAGTTGTTATAAGAATTATGGAATTGGTGTTGTTCCTGGGATTTTTCGTGCACATTATACAAGGATTATTGTTGGAGTTTGAAAATAGAGGTAGAAGAAAAATTAATTATGCAGTTAATCTCGGTAACCGTGGCAGTAAGTGGTATAGTCGCAGTATGGGTTTGTTGGGAACTATTTTATTGTTGTTTTTGATTTTACACTGGTGGCATTTCTGGATTCCTTCCCGCTTTACACATGCGGGTCTTGAGAATGAAATTGTATTGAGCAATGGTCGGATAAGTCATGATATGTTTAACCTTATGAAAGTTACTTTTAGCGAGTGGTGGGTAGTAGCTGTATATGTAGCGGCTTGTATTTCTTTAGCCTATCACCTGTTGCATGGATTTCAGAGTGCTTTTCGCACATTGGGACTAAGCAACAGTCGCTATATTTCGCTGATTAATGCAGTTGGTATAGGTTATTCTGTTTTAGTACCATTAATTTTTGCATTGATGCCTATTAGCATGAAGTTGGGTTGGGTGGGGTATTGAATAAAGAATATTGAATATCGAATGTTGAATGATGAATGTTAAATGATGAACGAATTTGAATTGTTAAGTAAAAGGTGGGAAATATTCACGATTGATGAAAAGCATTACCGGACGTAGAAGTGAGTGACACAACAAAAGCCCAATAGTAGAACAAAAGTTAAGTACAAAATAGTTCATAAATAATTTTGATGTGTTGATTTAGATTACCACATCTTTAAATTTTCAAATTGATTTATGCTGAACGCAAAAATTCCTTCCGGTCCGTTAGATTCCAAATGGGAGAATTACAAGGCAACCTGTAAATTGGTTAATCCTGCCAATAAAAGAAAATTAGAAGTGATTGTGGTCGGAACCGGTTTAGCTGGAGCCTCTGCTGCGGCTTCCTTAGGAGAGTTGGGTTATAAAGTAAAAGCATTTTGTTTTCAGGATAGTCCGCGTCGTGCACACTCCATTGCAGCGCAAGGAGGCATTAATGCAGCTAAAAATTATCAAAACGACGGTGACTCTGTCTATAGATTGTTTTATGACACTATTAAAGGGGGCGATTATCGGGCAAGAGAAGGTAATGTATATCGCCTGGCTGAAGTAAGCGGTAATATAATTGATCAATGTGTGGCGCAAGGTGTTCCTTTTGCCAGGGAATATGGTGGATTGCTCAGCAATCGTTCCTTTGGTGGAACGCAGGTACAACGTACATTTTATGCTGCCGGACAAACCGGTCAGCAATTATTGATAGGCGCTTACCAGGCTTTGGAAAGGCAAGTGGCGTTGGGCAACGTTAAGATGTACAACCGTCACGAAATGCTGGATGTAGTAGTCATTGATGGTAAAGCCCGTGGTATTATTTGTCGTGACCTGATAACAGGGGAATTAGAAAGACATTTTGGTCATGCAGTATTATTGTGTAGTGGTGGCTATGGTAACGTATTTTACTTAAGTACAAATGCCATGGGTAGTAACGTTACTGCTGTTTGGAAAGCACATAAAAAAGGAGCTTACTTTGGTAATCCCTGTTTCACTCAAATTCACCCAACCTGCATTCCTGTAAGTGGTGACCATCAGAGTAAGTTGACATTGATGAGTGAATCTTTGAGAAATGATGGTCGTATTTGGGTTCCCAAAAAGCAAGGTGATAACCGTAAGCCGAATGAAATTCCCGAAGAAGAAAGAGATTATTATTTAGAGAGAAGATACCCTGCATTTGGTAACCTCGTGCCAAGAGACGTGGCATCCAGAGCAGCGAAAGAAAGATGCGATGCCGGTTACGGCGTAGGTTCATCTAAGCAGGCGGTTTATCTTGATTATGCAGATGCGATAAAACGTTATGGACATATTGAAGCCGGTAAGCAAGGGCTGGATCATGCTTCTGATGATGAAATTATTGAGATGGGTAAAGAGGTGGTAAAAGAAAAGTATGGTAACCTCTTTGATATGTATGAAAAGATTACCGGCGAAAATCCGTATGAAATGCCGATGAGGATTTATCCGGCTGTTCACTATACGATGGGCGGTTTGTGGGTTGATTATGAGTTGATGACCAATATCCCTGGTTTGTATGCATTGGGTGAGGCAAATTTCAGCGATCATGGCGCTAACCGTCTTGGAGCTTCTGCACTGATGCAGGGATTAGCAGACGGTTATTTTGTTATTCCTTACACTATTGGCAACTATTTAGCAGATGAAATTCGTACTGCCAATATCCCAACTTCACATCCTGCATTTGAACAGGCGGAGAACGAAGTAAGAGAGAGAATAGAAAAGCTGATGAACATTAAAGGTAATCAAACTGTTGAAAGCTTGCATAAACGCCTCGGGAAAATTATGTGGGACAAATGTGGTATGGCCAGAAATGCGGAAGGATTGAAACAAGCGATTACAGAAATTCAGCAGTTGAAAAAAGAATTCTGGAGCGATGTAAAAATTCCGGGTGGCATTAACGAAATGAATCCTGAATTAGATAAAGCCAACCGTGTGGCTGACTTTATTGAATTAGGTGAGTTGATGTGTTTGGATGCGTTGAACCGTGAAGAAAGTTGCGGTGGTCACTTCAGGGAAGAATCACAAACAGAAGAAGGTGAAGCATTACGTCATGATGATAAATTTATGTATGTGTCTGCCTGGGAGATGAAAGGTAACAGCCAGTGGGAGTTACATAAAGAATCATTGGATTACGAGGTGGTGAAGCCGAGCCAGAGGAGTTATAAGTAAGGCAGGATTGTTTGATAGTTGGATGGTTTGATTGTTGTGATGGAAGCGAATATATTTCTTTGTTATCAAAACCTTTTTATATGGAAACAAAATATTTAAAGCTGAATGATATTGATGCTTATAAAATTGCTTTTCATTTGAGTAATTATGTTTGGGATGTGGTAATAAATTGGGAGCCATTTGCAAAGCGAACTATTGGAGAGCAATTTGTGGGTGCAGCAGATTCGATTTCTGCTAACATTGCGGAGGGGTTTGGAAGGTATTTTAAAAAAGATAAGATAAAGTTTTACCGGTATAGTGCCGGTTCTGTAAAAGAGTGTTTTGACTGGAATGAGAAATCAAAGATGAGAAGTTTGCTGAAGCAGAAAGAATATGATTTTATATTTGGTGAATTACAGAAACTTCCCGAAGCGATGAACAGACTGATAAAATTTACAAATCTTAAACTGAAAGATTAACAATCAAACAATAGAACATTCAAACCATAGATTTTAATATGGAACACAAAAATATTAATCTGACACTCAAAGTGTGGAGACAGAAAAACAGTAAAACTGATGGTGGTTTTGAAATATATGATGTAAAAGATGTTTCAACCGAAATGTCTTTTCTGGAGATGTTTGATGTGCTTAACGAGCAACTGATTCGTGAGGGGAAAGATCCTATCGCTTTTGATCACGATTGCAGGGAAGGTATCTGTGGTATGTGTTCAATGTTTATTAATGGTCGTCCGCATGGCCCATGGCAAGGAACAACAACCTGCCAATTGCACATGAGAGCTTTTAAGGATGGTGATACGATTACAGTAGAACCCTGGAGAGCGAATGCATTTCCTGTAATTAAGGATTTAATAGTTGACCGTTCAGCATTCGACAGAATTATCCAGGCCGGCGGTTATATTTCTGTAAATACCGGTAATGCGGTGGATGGCAATGCATTGCCTATTGAGAAAGATAAAGCTGATCTGGCCTTTGCCAATGCGGCTTGTATTGGTTGTGGAGCCTGCGTAGCGGCTTGTAAAAACTCTTCCGCCATGTTGTTCTTATCAGCAAAAGTGTCTCATCTTTCATTGTTACCTCAAGGAGCCCCGGAAAGAAAAAACCGTGTTTTTAACATGATTGCTCAACTGGATAAAGAGGGTTTTGGAGCCTGTACCAACACCGGTGCCTGCGAGGCGGTCTGTCCAAAAGAAATCTCTATCACCAATATTGCTCGTATGAACCAGGAATATTTAATGGCAGGATTGATTTCTTAACATAACAGAATAAATTTTGTATAGAACCCTTCTCATCGCAGAAGGGTTTATTTTTGTATTCAGGTCTGACTCCTCGTCTGACCTGTGTACAATTTGCGCTCCGTTTAAATTTTGTTAAACGAAGACATCAGGCAAAATTTTAAAATTATGGATTACAAAATACCAGCCACAACTAAAATCGGTCACATTCATTTAAAAGTTTCTGATTTAGATAAAGCACTCTCTTTTTATAAAGATTTGCTTGGTTTTGAAATAACACAGCGTTATGGCACACAGGCCGTATTTATTTCTGCCGGAGGCTATCACCACCACATTGGATTAAATACCTGGTACAGCAAAAATGGTAAGGCAGCCCCGAATAATGCAACCGGTTTATTTCACACAGCTATTTTATACCCCACTCGTAAGGATTTGGCTATTGCTGTAAAACGTTTAATTGATGCAAAATATCCCTTAACCGGTGCGTCCGATCATGGAGTAAGCGAGGCAATTTATTTAGATGACCCGGATGGCAATGGTGTTGAATTGTATTGGGATAAACCTAAAGAACAATGGCCTTTGAATGAAGATGGGAATCTAATGATGGTAACTGATCATTTAAACCTGCAGGATTTACTTAATGAGACCAATCCTTAATTAAATCGGTAATGAGCTCTTAACCCAATCGTTTCATCACGACTACCTGCTTCTCTTGCCTGTGTCCAGAAAAAAGAAATGCCCATCGAACTTTTGCTAAATTTTACAGCTTTACCAATATAGAGTGAACTGTTAAACATGGAAGTCGCATCTCCTTTTATGCTCAAAATTCCAAGCCCCCCATCACCACCAATGAAAATATTTTTATCAAAATCATATTGAAAATTGGCAAGAAACGATGTCCAGGTTAAGTTAAAATATCGGTCATTTACATTGTTAACGGTATATTTTCTACCCAAAAAATAATCATAATTTACACGAATTCCTGTAGATATTTCCGGTGTAAAATAGTAGGCGGCTCGTGTGGTGGCACCTAATCCCATAGAATGTGTTTTGTTGAATGAGGTATTAATAGCATACGAAAACTGGGGCCCGATATCAAATTTCATTTTAGAAGCCGGAGCTTTTACTCTTTGGGAAGATACACCTAATACCACTATAAGAAGGCATATTGTAATAAATGTTCTCTTCAAGGGAAAATTATTTTATAATACAAAATTATTCATTCTTTCAGTAATTATGCCTACTTTATTTAATATTACTGTGAGTTTTATGAAAACTAAGCTTACTACAAAATAAATTCTCACTTTTGACATTAATAAGATAAAGCAGCCAAAATTGACTGTACAAAAAATATCGGTTACTTTTTGTTTACTCGTATGTGTAATATTTACAGTTGCACAGCAAACTCCTGTTTATTCTAATCTACGCCAAAAAAAAATTGTTATTACAGATACACTAATTAAACTAGATACTCTCAGTATAGTTCCGGGCACTCTTGCTATAAAAAATATACCAGATAGTTTGTACAGTGTAGATTATGCTTCAGCTACTCTTAAATGGTTATCCGCATTAATGTTTGACAGTGTTATGGTTTCATATCGTGTTTTCCCTTTTAATTTGTCCATCCTCACAAAAAGATTTGATCTTGATTCTATTGTAAAATTTTCTTATACACCGCCTATTTTTTTAAACCCTTATACAAATCGAGGTGATAAAGTTTTTGATTTTGGCAATATTAATTACAACGGTAGTTTTGGCAGGGGAATTTCGTTTGGAAATAATCAAGACCCTGTTTTAAACTCTTCTCTCAATCTGCAAATTAATGGATTAATTGGCGATAGTATGGAATTGGCTGCGGCTATCACGGATAACAATATTCCTATACAACCAGATGGCAATACGCAACAACTAAATGAATTTGATAAGGTACTAATTCAGCTTAAAAGGAAAAAATGGCAGTTAAATCTGGGAGATATTGATTTGCGCCAGGACAATTCTTATTTTCTTAACTTTTACAAGCGTTTACAAGGTATCTCTTTTCAAAATGAGGTACCCGTATTTGCTAAGGGTAGCAACAAGTCTGTTATAAGCGGGGCCATTGCCAAAGGAAAATTTACCCGTAATATTTTTCAGGGATTAGAAGGAAATCAGGGGCCGTAC
>DASSYR010000071.1:0-44623 GCA_035703165.1 Chitinophagaceae bacterium | reverse complement strand
GCCCGCGGCATTGGAGAAGCCATCGCTTTAAAATTTGCTGAACATGGAGCCAATGTAGCATTTACCTATGTGAGCGACAGCAGTGCAGAAAAAGCAACTGCATTGGAAGCTAAGTTGAGCGCCTTAGGAGTAAAAGCAAAGGCATATAAAAGTAACGCTGGTGATTATGCACAATGCGAAGCGTTGGTGAATGATGTTATAAAAGAGTTTGGTACCGTGGATATTTGTGTAAACAATGCCGGTATATCAAAAGATAATTTACTGCTACGCATGAGCGTTGAGCAATGGAACGATGTTATTAATATCAATCTCAATAGTGTATTTAACATGACCAAGCAGGTGATAAGACCGATGATGAAAGCTAAAAACGGTGTTATTATCAATATGAGCAGTGTTATTGGCGAAATGGGTAATGCGGGGCAAAGCAGTTATGCGGCCTCTAAAGCAGGTATCATTGGTTTTACCAAATCAGTGGCCAAGGAATTAGGAAGCCGCAACATTCGCTGCAATGCCATAGCCCCCGGTTTTGTGGAAACAGATATGACCGCTTATTTAAAAGAGGGTGATGCAGGAGAAAAGTACAAAGCCGGAATCCCTCTGGGTAAATTTGCGAGTGGTGAAGATATTGCCAATACCTGTTTATTTCTCGCCAGCGATTGGGCGAGTTATATTACAGGACAAACTATTAGTGTGTGCGGAGGATTGAATATTTAATTCCTGAATACCAAGTAATTATGAGCTCTGCAACAGCAGAGCTTTTTTTGCCTTAAAAACAGAAAATTATATTTTAAAAAAACTATTTTTTACTGTTTTTTAAGAAATGCCGCTATATTTTTGCATCGTTTATGAATAGGAAAAAAGTTATTAGTATTCTCCTGTTAGTTGTATTCAGTGCACAGATACTTCCTGTTTTACAAATTGGAAAAATGTTGTACCAAAACCAGCTTACTGAAGAAATTCCTTATAGCAATAATTCTGTTCCCGCCCCCAACGCTTTTGAAGAAGAAGTGCATAAAGCATACTGGCACGAAATGGAAGTGTTTGGGTTAAAACTGCAATCTCAAATCATCACTAACCATATCCACGAAACAGAAAATATTTTTACTCAATATTTTGCTGAAGTGCAAACACCTCCCCCTAATTGTTAAAGCAGCATTTAATATTCTTTAAGGAGTATCTTTTTATTTAACAATTTAAACATTATGAAAAAATTATTTCAGAATGCAGTTTCTGACATTCCTGCATCTATTGTTGTATTATTAGTAGCATTGCCTTTATGCTTAGGCATCGCTTTAGGTTCTGGTGCCCCCTTATTTTCAGGAATTATTGCCGGTATTATTGGCGGTATTGTAATTGGTTTATTAAGCGGGTCGCAGTTAAGTGTAAGCGGACCAGCGGCTGGCTTAACCGTTATTGTGGCAACCGCTATTGGAAAACTGCAAGTATTTGAGGCTTTCTTATTAGCCATAGTTATTGCAGGTTTTATTCAATTATTACTTGGTTTTTTAAAAGCAGGAATTATTGGAGACTATGTTCCTAATGCTGTTATTAAAGGGATGTTGGCGGCTATTGGTATTATCCTTATCTTAAAGCAATTTCCTCACCTTGTTGGTTATGATAAAAATTTTGAGGGAGATGAATCTTTTTATGGAGAAGGAGAAAATACTTTCTCTGGCATTTTTCATTCTATTAGCTATATCACACCTGCAGCAGTTATAATTGGAGTTGTTGCGATATCTATTTTAATAATCTGGGAACAAAAGTTTATCAAATCAAAAAAAATATTTCAATTAATTCCTGCGCCATTGATGGTTGTAGTAGCGGGCATTTTGATAAATGAATATTTAATGCAATTTCAGCCAACTATTGCATTGGAATCAAAACACCTTGTTCAATTACCCGTAGCGGCCGATATACAAACATTTTTTTCATTTTTTACATCACCCAAATTACAGTATTTAAACAATCCTGATGTATGGACGTCTGCCCTGACGCTGGCAATAGTAGCCAGCCTGGAAACATTATTAAGTATTGAGGCTGTTGATAAGTTGGACACATTTAAAAGAGTAACTCCACCTAACCGCGAGTTAAAAGCCCAAGGTATAGGCAATATCATTTCGGGATTACTAGGCGGCCTGCCATTAACTTCTGTTATTGTACGCAGTTCAGCAAATGTTAATTCAGGGGCTAAATCAAAATTATCGGCCATTTTGCATGGCGTGTTAATGCTTTTATGTGTAATGTTCATTCCTACTGTACTTAATAAAATTCCTTTGGCAGCATTAGCCGCTGTATTAATCTATACGGGATACAAGCTGGCAAAAATTACTTTGTTTAAGGAATTCTATACCAAAGGATGGGATCAGTTTATTCCTTTTTGCATTACTATTATTGCCATATTGATGACGGATCTTTTAATTGGAATTTTAATTGGAATAGGAGTTGGTTTATTTTTCATGGTAAGAAGCAACTTCCGTTCAAGCGTGTTTGTTGTAAATGATAACAATAATTATTTGTTTCGCTTACGTAAAGATGTTTCATTTCTTAACAAACCCATTATAAAATATAAGTTGGAATCTGTTCCAGCCAATTCATTTGTAATAATAGATGCTTCCCGGGCTGATTTTATTGACCAGGATATTATTGATACAGTAAACGAATTCATCAGTCATGCCCATTTAAAAAACATCAATATAGAAATAAAGAAAAGTCTGCACAAACCCATGCATCAGCTTTTTCTACAACCTGTCATTGTAAGTAAAACCAAAATCTATTAACTTTAATTTATTAAAATGAAAACATACGAAAAGCTTTTACTGGAAAATAAAGCCTGGGCTGCCGAAATGCAGCAGGATGATCCGGATTTTTTTAACCGTCTTTCAGAAATACAAACGCCAGATTTTTTATGGATTGGTTGTAGCGACAGCCGGGTTCCGGCTGATAAAATTACCGGTACACAACCCGGTGAAATTTTTGTCCATCGAAACATTGCTAATTTGGTAGTTAACACAGACGTAAACCTGCTGAGTGTACTTGATTTTGCTGTTAACCATTTAAAAGTAAAACATGTAATTGTATGCGGCCATTATGGCTGTGGTGGCATTAAAGCAGCATTAAATAATCATGATTATAAGCCGGTACTTAATATGTGGTTGCGAAATATAAAAGATGTATGTCGCATTCATCGCGATGAATTGGAGGCTATAAAAGATAATGAAACAAAAACCGACAGATTAGTGGAGTTGAATGTGAAAGAACAGGTTTTTAATCTTGCAAAAACCTCTATTATACAACGAGCATGGAAACATGAACAAAGACCGGATTTACACGGTTGGGTTTATGGATTAAAAGATGGAATAATAAAACCGGTTTATGAAATGAAAGCCGGTACACATATAGATGCTCTTTACGAATACGACAATCTTTAAGAATAAAAAGGTGATCTTATTGATCGCCTTTTTATTCCTGTAATTTTATATTTTTTCTTCTGATATAAGCATGCCACAAAATCATGGTAGCAATTGTGCGGTATGGTCGCCATGGTTCTGCTATGGTCAGCATTTTTTCTTTGCTGACATGCGGGTGCAGTTGTTTGGTTTCTTTTAAACTGTTGACTAATGCAATATCCCCCAGCGGAAATAAATCAGCTCGTTGTAAAGCATGCATTAAATATACCTCCGCTGTCCAGTCGCCAATACCCTTTATTTTTTTTAATTCATGCCGTACTTCCTCATCTGTTGCAGTAGTAAGTTTTTTTAGTTGCAATTGTTTAGACTGAATAGCATTTGCAAGCTCCCTTGCATAAACTATCTTTTGCCGTGTAAAATAACACGCTCTTAGTTCTTCATCGGTTAAAGAAAGAATTTTAGGCGGAGTAACCACCCCGATTCTATTTCTCAGTTTCTTAAAAGCAGCATAAGCAGCAGCTAATGATACCTGTTGCTCCAATATAAATAAGATGAGAGTTTGAAAAGTAGCCGGCCTTGTCCACATGGGTGGATGACCGTGTGTGCTGATGATTGACTTTAAATCTTTATCTCTTCTAGCTAATTGATTGCAGAGGGTTTGGAAGTTATCTTCATTAAATGTGGCTATCATCCGTTAAAATTAGAGGAAGTTTTTTGCTAAGAGAACAAAGGAATATTTCTCTTTTCTTTCTTTACTCCCTTAGTTTTTCGCCTTAAATTTATTAATAGCATTTCTTGTAAACTCACTCAGCACCAATCTTCCGCTGATTTTTGCCCTTTCAATTAGTAACGTATCCCAGTCTTCTGTCCCCTGCCAGAAAATTTTTTTCATCTCTTTCATCGCTTCCGGGCTGGAATGAGATAACGTATCGGCTAATCTCGATACAGCTTCATCAAGCGTTTCAAAAGTATTATGTACCTCTGCATACAATCCTTTTTTCCTGGCCCAATCACTATTGCGCCACATAGTAGCATCAATAGTTAAATGTGCATAACCCGCTTTCCCAATTTTTCTTTCCACTACTGGCCCTACTACAAACGGGCCAATACCAACCGCCAGTTCACTTAACTTCACCTCTGCTGTTTCCATGGCAATAGCATAATCCACGGAAGCTGCTAATCCAACTCCGCCACCTACACATTTGCCATGAATACGACCAATGATAAACTTGGGGCACTTACGCATAGCATTGATGACGTGAGCAAAACCACTAAAAAATTTTAAACCTTCCTTTTCGTTGGTGATAGCTATCAATTCATCAAACGATGCTCCTGCACAAAAAGCTTTTTCTCCGGCAGAACGAAGTACAATAACTATAGTATTCGGATCATCTCCTGCATGTATTACCGCAACTGCCAGATCATGTAACAAAGAAGATGGTAATGAATTGCTTTGTGGATGAAAAAATTCAATTGTTGTAATTCCTTTATGTGTTTCTGATTTTACATATCCCTGAGTCATGGTAAACATTTTTTGTAAAGGTAGGTTTGATTTTTATTTACCGCTTTAGTAAAACCCTTTATGTAGTATTTCCTGATAGTATCCTGAATAAGGACTCGTTGATATAAAAATTTGTTCTTCCTTTTTTTATTTTTTTAACCAGCCCTTTTTTCTCAAGGTCATTTAAATACTTGATAGCAGTATTCCTGGTAACAGCAAGGTCTTTTTCAATAAGCTCAATTTTTGTATAGGGATATTGAAAAAGATTATTCAACAATTCCTGGCTGTAAATTTTCGGCAGTTCTTTTTTCAAAATATTTTTATACTCTTGCATTTGTTGTCTTATACTGCTTATTGCCCTGATGCTTTCTTTGGCGGTTATTTCCACACCTTTTATCATATACAAAATCCAATCCTCCCATTCATTTGTTACCCTTACCTGTTGCAGCAAACGGTAGTAATCACTTTTAGAATGGATTATATAGTTACTTAAATATAATACAGGCAGGTCGAGTAAACCCTTTAATACCAAATAAAGAATATTAATAATCCTCCCTGTACGTCCATTGCCATCGTAAAAAGGATGGATACTTTCAAAGCGGTGATGAATGATGGCCATTTTTATCAGTGGGTCTGTATCATCGCTCTCATCAGTATTTATATAAGCTTCCAGGTTATTCATTAATTGCAGTATGCTTAATTCATCTTGCGGAGGAGTATAAACCACCTCTCCTGTTTTGTCGTTTAATAATTTGGTACCGGATAGCTTTCTGAATCCTGCATTATTTTGCTCAACAATTTGCTGAATGTTTAAAATAATATTATTTGTAAGCAATTCCTTTTCTTTTACCAACGCGAATCCTTTTTTTAATGCTTCTGCATACTGATGTACTTCTTTTGCATTGGCAGATACAAACTGATGGGTCTGCATATTACTTTGAAACACCTCATCCATTGTACTGATAATATTTTCAATGGCGCTACTTTCCCTTGCCTCCCGCAGCGTAAGTGTATCAATTAAAATATTCTGGTTGGGGATTGCCTTAATAATGCCTTTTAATTCGGCCAAAGCGGCCCTTGCTGAAACAAGTATCTTCAATACTTTTTTTGATTCAAGCTCTATTTTAAGTGGCAATAAATCCATAAAAATTAGCTACTTGTGTCAAATATAACCAAATAAATAGATATTTTTGGTTGTTTACCCTTAAAATAACCAAAAAAATGACCTTTTATGCCTGTAATTTTTCATAACAGCTTAATGCACAGTATAATAAAGTAGCACGACCCATAATCTCGTTCAACCTCTTAGATTATTTCTACTAGTTATCTATAAGGGAATATTATAGTTACTATTTGAAAACCAAATTGGTTTTTATTTGCAAATGAAATGTTTTTCATTTGCATTTTGAGGCGCTTTTGAAAATGAAACCTTCACCATTACATATAATTACTCGGAACAAGTTTTTTCCTTTGTCTTAGATTTACCCCCTCCTCGCCACCATCGTCAAAATTGTTGCCACACCTGTTATTTCACCCGTTTCATCAATCATTTCCACCAGCCATTTTACAATGCCTTTTTCAATATCATCTCCTCTTTTAATCCCGATAGCTATCGGGACCGGGTTTTCCACTACTTTTTTATCGTTGGGTAATTTTTCTTTGCAGGTAAACCGGATGTGAATCTCCGCACCGGGATAAACAGGTTTGGTAAACCGTAACTCATCTATGCCATAGTTGAGCAACACGGGATTTTTTTCGTAGCTGTCCACAAACAAGCCGGCCGCAATACTCATAATAAAATAACCGTGTGCTACCTGTTTTTCAAACATGGTGCCTGAGAAGTCGGTAGTTTTGATATGCGCATAAAAATGATCGCCGCTTAAATCAGCAAAGCGGTCAATATCTTCTGAAGTAATCACTCTTTTATCCGTAATAATCTGTTCACCTATCTGTAACTCTTCAAAATATTTTTTGAATGGATGTTTATCCCCTTTCTTTCCAACTGCGTTCTGCTGATATACATTGGTTACTTCCGTTAAAGTTGTAGGAGAACCTTGTATCGCGGTTCTTTGCAAATAATGTTTTACGCCACGGATGCCGCCCATTTCTTCACCACCACCGGCCCGACCAGGGCCACCATGAACCAACAATGGTAACGGTGATCCATGACCGGTATTTTCTTTTGCACATTCATTATTCAATACTAAAATTCTTCCATGGTGTGTAGAAGCGTCAATCACATACCGTCTTGCCTGTTTATAATCAGCCGTAACAATGGTGCTTACCAGACTTCCTCTGCCAAGTTTACTTAATGTTATAGCTTCATCAAATGTTTTATATGGCATAATGGTGCTTACCGGACCAAAAGCTTCTACTTCATGGGCCTCTTTTGCTTCAAAAGGTTTTTGATTCATTAATAATACCGGCGACATAAAGGCTCCTTTTTTTGCATCCGCATCCACTACATCCACACTGTCCAACGAACCGTAAATAATTTGCGATGAGGCCAGTAATTTCTGCACCTGCTCTATTACTTCTTTTCGTTGTGTTTCTCCTGCCAGCGAACCCATTCTTACTTTTTCATTTAACGGGTTGCCAATAACAGTTTGTGATAAAGAAGATGCAATCGCTTTCCACATATCTTCCATCCGGTTTTCGGGAACAAATATTCTGCGTATGCCGGTACAACGTTGCCCGGCTTTCAACGTCATCTCTTTTCTTACTTCTTTTACAAAAATTTCCCACTCTGGTTTATCGGGTGTAACATCTTCTCCCAATACAATACAGTTTAGCGAATCTGCTTCCATATTAAAAGGAACATTTTCATTTAATACGGCTGGAGTTTTCTTCAACATTAAACCAGTGGAGGCGCTGCCGGTAAACGTTACCACATCCTGGCTGGTAACATGATTTAATAAATCACCAGCGGAACCACATATCAATTGCAAACTTCCTTCGGGTAAAATCTTACTGGTAATTATTTCTTTCACTACGGCTTCGGTTAAATAAGAAGTAACGGTAGCCGGTTTTACAATTGCCGGCATGCCTGCTAATAAATTCACGGAAATTTTTTCCAGCATCCCCCACACCGGAAAATTGAAGGCATTAATGTGAATGGCCACACCTTCCTTTGGACAAAGAATATGTGTGCCCATAAAGGTATTGTTCTTACTCAGGTTATGGCTTTCTCCATCTACACATATCACATCATCCGGAAACTTCCGACGTAGTGATGCATTGGCAAATAAATTACCAATACCTCCTTCAATATCCACCCAGCTATCGGCCTTGGTAGCGCCGGTTTTATAACTTATTTCGTAAAATTTGGGAAGATGCTTTCTTAAATGAAGCGCCAAGGCTTTCAGCATATTTCCCCGCTGATGAAAAGTCATTTTACGCAAAGCCGGATTTCCCACCGTACGGGCATGTTCAGTAAGCAATTTAAAGTCTATCCCTTTTGTGGAAGCCGTAGCAACAGGTTCGCCTGTTACAGCGTTAAACAATACCTGCCCATCTCCATCGCCGGTTATCCAGTTACCGGCAATATAATTTTCCAGTTTGTACATATAACAATCAGCTTAATTGAAAAGCGAAGTTATAATAAAAGGAAAAGCTTTTACATTAAGCTAATGTAATTTTCTTTTATATTAGTGCTAAAGTGGTTGCTCTTTGTATTTTTATAGCAGGTGTTTTGTCAAAACCTTGTTAATAGTTATCGGTGGGTTTTTTATTAATGCAGGATACATTTACTTTAACGCTTAATATTTAAAAATGAGAACAATTATTTTTATTGTGGGTCTTATATCTTTTACAAAGAGTGGCGCCCAGCAAGCAAAAATGGATTTTGAAAAATATGACCCGGTTTCTACCCTGGTTGTTCCTGAACACGGCGTTACGAGAGCCAAATTTCCGTTTATTGATGTACACAATCATCAGTTTCAAATGCCTACACAAAATTTACGTACGTTAATAACTGAGATGGATAAGTTAAACATGGCTGTTATGGTAAATCTCAGTGGCAGAAGCGGTAAAGAATTGGCAAAATCCCTTACAAACGTAAAAGATAATTATCCTCAAAGATTTATTGTTTTTGCAAACGTAGATTTTAATGGAGTAGGCTCTGAAGGATGGGCTGAGAAAGCTGCCAGGCAGTTGGAAGATGATGTAAAAGCCGGAGCTAACGGACTAAAGATTTATAAAAATCTAGGTTTTACGGTAAAAGATGTAAATGGGAAAAGAGTTGCTGTTGATGATCCAAGATTAAATCCTATTTGGAAAAAAGCAGGGGAATTAAAAATACCTGTACTGATTCATACTGCAGACCCCAAACCTTTTTGGGATGAAAAAGATGAACATAATGAACGATGGCTCGAACTGGAAACTCACCCGGAAAGAAAAAAAGGAGCTGACAATCCTGAACCGTGGGAAACATTAATTGAAGAGCAGCACCGGTTATTTAAAAATAATCCGCAAACTACTTTTATTGCCGCACATTTTGGCTGGTATGCTAATGATTTAAAAAAGCTGGGACAACTGCTGGATGAATTGCCAAACGTGTTAGTAGAATTTGGCGCTGTAATCGCCGAATTAGGACGCCAGCCCCGAATGGCTAAACAATTTTTTACTCAATACCAAGACCGTATTTTGTTTGGCAAAGATAGTTGGGTACCTGAGGAATATGCCACCTATTTCCGCGTACTGGAAACAGAAGATGAATATTTTCCCTACCACAAAAAATATCATGCGTTTTGGAAAATGTACGGCATTGGCCTGTCTGATGATATTCTTAAGAAAGTATATTACAAAAACGCCATCCGTATAATTCCGGGGATTGATAAAACATTGTTTCCAAACTAAGAACAAATATTTTATGTTCTTTTATGAATTTAATAATAGACCTTTTTCATAATTCAAAGTTGTAAATAGCTGCTATTAAATTCATTCTAAGTCCAAATCTTTTTCTTCTGTTGCGGTATGAAGCAGCAACTATTTTAAAAATTTTGAGTTTCCTGATTATGTGTTCAACAATTACTCTTTGTGAACCAACGGTATGATTATGTTTTTTATCTGCCGCTGACAATGGTTTCTTTTTGCTTCCCTTTACCGGCTTTATACAGTTGCTGTAAATTTTTTGAATGCCCTGATAACCGCTGTCAGTAAGACTTTGAATACAAGGGTGGATAGCTGTTCTGCTCTCTTTAAACAACCTGAAATTACGTATCCTTCCTTTTGCCTGTGCTGTACATATTATTTTCTTCGTCTTTTTATTTACCACAATTTGTGTCTTCAGCGTGTGCCGTTTCTTTTTACCGGAGTAATAACAACGTTTTTTTTAGGCCGTTCTATCGGATTTTCTCCCACATCTATCACTACTACTTTTCAGCTTGTACCTGTTTGTACCAGTTGTTTTTTGCCCGGCAAGTGAAACAGGTTGCTTTTTATCAAAATGTCTTCCATCTTACGCACAATCCGCCAGCATTGGGCTTTGCTGATACCATAAGTAACGCTGATATGAAAAAAGCTGCGGCACCCCCGGTAAAACATCAGCATTATCAGTAACTGATTTTCTTTTGATACACTGCTGGGCCGTCCCCTATTACTTATCCTTTGCATGTTTTGAAGCAATATTGTTTTAATCATTCTGCTAAAGGTGCTTCGCTTTACACCTACTAATCTTTGAAACTGGCTGTCTGACAGCCTGTTGACTTCTTTCCATTACATCACAAATGGACAACAATAATATCAGCATTATCTAAACATCTTTTTCCACAGATGTGAATACTGAATTATGAAAGAAGTCTAATAAAATTTGCTAAAAAAACGTATTTGAAATTTATTATTTTTTACGGAGCCTGCATTTTACTTAATAAAAATATTGTCAAGCACAAAAATCCTTCGCTGGTATAATTTTTAAAGAACTCCATTTACGCCAATTATCTGCAACGGGATTAAGCCGCCAATTTAACTGCCGAAACAGCCTTTTCAGGCCCTTAACTGAAGAAATAATAGTCAATATTGATGGAAATTTATGGCTTAAAAATAATTACTATGGCTAATAAAACATTGTCCAAAATTTTTATTGTAATACGGTCAATATTACTAGGTTTAGTTGTGGCTTATACTGCAATACTTCCTCAAGATTATCTTACCCGTTTAAATTATAAACTCTACCCGCTTATTCCATGGTCCTTTTTTGTAGTAGCTATTTATATTTTTATCTGGTTAAAAATTGTAAGCGGAAGGTGGATTAAAGGAGGTTCCCAATTTAGAAGTTACAATTTTAGAAACGTTGTTCCCGAAAAAAAGCAGTTCAATTGGGGTTTAATAACCGGAGGTTTTTTTGCCTTAAGCATCTACTGTCTTTTATTTTTATTACTTAAGTCATTTACCACTTCTATGACTCTTCTACCCACCAAAGGAGTGCCTTTTTATCTTGTTCTTTTTACCATACTTACTATAACCGCCGTAGCGGGTATTAGCGAAGAAGTGGGTTTTAGAGGTTATATGCAAAAACCAATTGAGGATAACTTAGGTAAAACTGCGGCAATACTTATTACATCCGTACTTTTTACTGTAGCTCATATCAAACACGCCGAATTTAATTTATTTGTGCCGGTATATTTTTCCTATTCTTGTATGCTAGGTCTTGTGGCTGTTTATACCCGCTCGCTGCTACCTTCCATTATCCTGCATTTTCTTTTTGATTTCATGGTTTTTTCCACTTTTCGGATTTTTGGAAAAGACGTTATTACCCTTCAGGTTTCTGAAACCGGAATAACTCCCGTTTATTTGTTATTGATTTTAGGGTTTTTCATTGGTATCTTTGGAGGATATAAATCCTATTTAAAATTAAAATCTATTTCGTAAAAACTGGCTTACAATAAAGTTAAATAAAGTATATATCAACAAGATTAAACTGCGTAAGCGATAATGCTTAAATTCAGTAATCATAAAAAAACAGGCCTCCTTTTCTCCATTTTAATTGGCCTGTTTTTTTATTTACCCAATATACTTACGGGCATAAATTTTACAGGATGGCATGAATTTGTTCTCCCTTTCCTGATTACGATTACCTATACATTTACGATGTGGATGTTTTATCCCGTATTAAAAAGGATAAAATTTGCTAAAGAAGCGTATTTGAAGTTTATTATTTTTTACGGAGCCGGCGTTTTGCTTTGCTTTATCCAATATATTCTGCATAAATGGGCAGTTACCATTTCTCCGCAACTGGACTTTAATACGCGTTTACCGCGTTTATTTACCATTTCTTATTATATGTCTTTTATGCAAATTAGATACCTTTTTATTAATAGCATTATCCTCTTTTTATTATACTCGCAAGAATTGCTTAATGAAAAAAGAAGAGTTGAAATAGAAAAAGAAATAATAAAACAAGAGCATCTCTCCGCTCAATATGAGGCTTTAAAACAACAATTAAATCCGCATTTTCTTTTCAATTCCCTAAATCTTTTAAAAACTCTTTCCGCAAATAATCCCCAAAAGGTTGGGGATTATGTAATTCAATTATCAAAAGTTTACAGATACCTGTTAACGCATCACGAAAACAAATTAGTAAAAATTGTTGATGAGTTAGAATTTATAAAATCTTACGCCTATTTGCTCGAAATTCGTTTTGAAAAAGCGGTGCAAATAATCATAAAAGTTGATGCCTCCGTTTTTAACGGCTTAATTCCTCCATTAGCTTTACAATTACTACTCGAAAATGCAGTAAAACACAATATTGCCACTCCGACTAAACCTTTGAAAATTGAAATTATCAGTAAAAACAAGAATTTTATTGAGGTGAAAAACAATTTGCAAAAAAAAGAAATCATCAATTCAAGTTATTCCGGGCTTATTAATCTCGGGCAACGATATAAGATATTGGCAAAAAAACAAATTAAAATTCAAAACCATAAAGACTATTTTAGCGTTATGTTACCGATTATTTGATTCCAACGACGATGAATATAGTTATTATTGAAGATGAGCCTAAAGTCGCATTAGACTTGAAACAACAGTTAATTGATCTGCAAGGAGATCATCATTTAATAACCATTCTAGGAAGTCTTGAAGAAACAAACGAATGGTTTTCAAAAAATTCAGAGCCGGATTTAATTATTGCGGATATTCAACTGGGCGATGGCATAACCTTTGATTTTTTTAAAAATTCAAAACTTAATTGTCCGGTTATTTTTTGCACCGCCTATGATCAATACGCTCTACAGGCATTTCAGGCAAATGGGATTGCATACCTGTTAAAACCAATTACAAAATCCGAACTTGAAAAAAGTATTGCCAAAGTTTTAAAATTGAAAGGCAATTTGCGTGAAGACGAAAATATTTATCTGGATTTGATAGCGCAATTGAAAATAAAAGAAAAAAAATACAGATCCGGATTTCTTGTTTCATTCCGAGATCAGTTAATACCGGTTTCAGTTGATAGTATCGCATTTTTTAAAACAGCGCAAACCACCGCTGAAATTTTTACTAACGAAGCTAATTTTTTCCCATTGCCCAAAACCTTGGATCAATTAGAAAAAGAGGTTGATCCCGATATATTTTTTCGAGTAAACAGACAATATCTTGTATCGCGTAAGTACATTAAGTCCGTTGAGTTTTATTATAACCGAAAACTTTTAATTAATTTAAAAACAAATTACAACGACGAAATAATAATTAGCAGAGAAAAAGCAGGCGCTTTTTTAAAATGGATGGAAGAAAAATAACCCATTAAGGCCTATATAGATTTCTTCTTCAATTCGTTCAAAAATAAATCATCAATCCTTGCCCCCAAACCCGGATCATCGTTTATGGTCATCATTCCCTTATCATGATATTGGACGCCACCAATAACCGGGTCTTGCGAAAGCATTAGCGGCGTATCAAAATCAAAATGAACAATTAAATCGCAGGCATAAGCAAAATGCACAAAAGCAGTAGTAGCTAACCTGGATTCCATAAAGCTTCCCACTTGTAACTTAAGATTATTCTTTTGCGCTATTTCAATAATTTTTAGTGCATTAAATATACCCCCGCTTTTTCCCAGTTTAATATTAAAGTAATCACAAGCGTTAATAGAAGCTAATCTTTCAGCATCATGATGATCAAAACAACTCTCATCAGCCATTATTTTTATAGGACTTTGCTTTCTCACTTCGGGTAAAGACATATAATTCCACCTTGCAATTGGTTCTTCGCAATGTTCAATATCAAATTCAGCCAAAGCTTTCAGCGTGTTAACGGCAGTTGGTACATCCCACCCCTGGTTAGCATCTACCCGAAGCGGAATATCGTAACCTATTGCTTCCCGAATAGCTTTTACTCTTGCCACATCTTTTTCTTTTGACTGTCCCAGTTTAATTTTTATAGCCGGAAATCCCTGATGTTTAAATTTTAATGCGGATGCAGCCATCGCCGAAGGCTCTCCTAGTCCTACCGTCATGTCTGTAAAAATTATTTTATCCTTCCGTCCACCAAGAAATTTATATAACGGCTCTCCGGAATGCTGCGCAGCAATATCATATAATGCCATATCAAAGCCGCTTTTAATGCTATTGTTTCCATAAATCACTTTATCCATGCTCACAATACACTCTTCTATATGTAAAGGATTTCTCCCCTTTAAATCACGAGCTATGTATTGACCAACTATATAACAGGTTTCTATACTTTCTCCGTTAATACTCATGTAGGGAGCACATTCTCCGTACCCACTAATTCCCTCATCTGTCCGAATTATTATTAAAATATTATCTGCATTAAACTGCGGGCCTAATGAAATAACAAAAGGCTCAATTAGCGGAATACGTAATTGATAAATTTCTATTTGGCTTATCTTCATTCTTAAATAATTATTTTAATTTTTGTTTCAAAAAGTATTAGTGATTGAAAATTAAAATTTTATACCCTTACGTCTATGACAAATCTATTAAAATCCTTTCCTTTTTTCTAATTGATTACTTATAAACAGCGGAAGGTGTCGCACTCACGATATCAATACTGTAAAAAGGATTTAAACAATGTCATCAAAAAAAGTAACAAATTTTATCTTATTGTTCGCCTTTAATCAATAGAGAATAAAAAATAAGCATTCCTAATATTAAAAAAATGATATTACCAAGCTTAACTAACAATAGCGCCAATCCATCCGCCAATTTCCATTAGCCAGGCAATGCCTAAATGTACCAGTAACCCTCCCCAAACCGAACGGGTGTTATAGGAAACAATGCCCAGTAACAGCCCGCCAAAAAAACTACTAACAGCTTCACCAAGAGGTTTGCCAAAATGAATGGTACAATAGAAAGCGGCCATAGGAATAATAGCATCTTTTCCGCAAATTTTGATGAGTGTTAAAATAAGAAATCCCCGAAAAAAAAATTCAATGCTCACAAAATCAAAGCCATAACAAAGTTCAAACAAAAAATAGTATCCGTAATCTTTTATAGAACAGAGGGGTATTTCATTAATGTTTTTTGCTTTGGGATACACTTTCAAAAAATCAGGCTGCGTAGATGCCGCTATAATTAATGGGAACAACAAGGCAATTGTAATTAAATAAGGTTTTATTTTTTTTATCCTGGCAATCCCATAAAATGGTTGTTCTTTTCTATCTCTTATCATCCAAATTAAAAAAACAGAAAGCATTATTACCATTGCCCGTACAATCCAATTAATACTATACTTAAATACATCAAAATAGGGAAAGCTCCAAATGGATTTAATTGCCGGGTTTAGAAAAGTAAAATTTACCTTCAATGAAAATAAAAATGGCCCGATAAATAAAATAAACCAAAACCATTTTTGACGACGCCAATTACTTTGCCTATTAAAAAGCAATTGCAAAAAAAAAGAACTGGCATAAGCAAAAAAGAATAAACAAAAATACTTGCCAAATTTTTCAACCCACGTTCCGGTATCAATAATTTTTTTTTCCAACCCATAACCGTAATTAAAAAAAATTAATACTGCCGTAATGGATATAACAGAAATAAAATACCAATAGTTAAGCGTTGTAAAAAAATTGAAGAAATATTTATAAATTGTTTTCAATATTGGTTATTAGAAAAATTTAAACCGGCATTATCATTATTGATTTTGCGGGCCATTTATCATGTCAAGTAAATATTTTAATTCCTTATTACTTTTCAGGCGATCATCCATTTTTTTTAAAATATGCTGAGATATGACCCAGTTTATAGGATAATAATTATGGTTGTCATTTTCGTATAAATTAATATCTAAGTAACTTTTACGGTCCTTACTAAAACTTTCCATATAATTTTTCAAGCGATTATCATTTACTGTTGTTTGTACACTAAACGTTCCAATGAGTGTTTTTAAAGGCGCTGCTAAATCGTTAATAAGTGGGTTAACTTTCTGAGCCATTATATCCCCCTTAAGACCATTGGTAATATGAATAACAGTAAAAGCAAGCTTTTTCATTCTTTTTTTAAGAACACTATCTGTTGTTGTTTCTATAATTTTATTAAGCTGCAAAATCATTTCATGTACTATACCTGCCCCGGAATTATCAATGTAGCCACCATCAACAAAATAATTTTCACGAATACTGTCTTTATCCATTGGGCTTTTACTTATTTTATCAATTCTCCCGGCCGGGCTTATATATGGAAAGCTGGCTCCTAATACAATTGCTGTGCTAAGTTTAATGTCTTTTTCAGGCTGTAAAATATCCAACACATCAATACGATAATTAAAGTCTTTTTCATTTTTGGATATATTAATATTACTAATGACTGATGGATGGCCATCCTGCATGCGGGTTGTATTAATGCAAATAATAGGAAAGCTGTCGTTAATATTTTTTTCAGTAATTGACAACTCGGAAAAAGATACATCCAATGTTTTTTTCAGAAATACTGAATCATCCGGGGCTGATTCAAGCGCTTCGGCCAGAGCCTCTCCTCTATCGCCTGATGAATGCCAGGGGTACAGTTGAATAAAAAAATCGTACCCTAACATACGACTTAGTGTATAGGTGAGAAAGTCAGACTTCAAGTATTCCGTAGAACGGGTAAGGTACAGATTGTTATTTAAAGGGGGATTTTCATTGGCCATCTTTCTTAATAACATATAAAAGGCCGCATTACCTAAACTACCACCGGAAGCCCCGGATAAACAAAATAATTTTTTCCCAAATTCGCCTTTGCTGTTATCTTGTAAATAACTAAGTACTGAGGCTACCCAATAGCCGGAACGGGAAGCACCTCCATCACTTAAAACAAAATAAACCGGATAGGTGCCATCATTATATTTATCAATTGAATCCTTTCGTGATTCAATCCATTTTTTAAAATACTGTTCTAAGTCCGCCCTTTTTTTAAAATCAGCATTTGAATTTTTTTTAAGATATACAAAATGCCTTTCGCTCCATAGTCCAAAAAGAAAAACAAAAAACAAAATAACAATATGAATATTCAGCTCTTTTTTTATTGAAAAGTAACTCAACAAATATCCTACACACATAAATAAAGAAAAAGCCAGTAATACAAAGGGAAAAGAGGTAACCCTGACTGCTATGCTAACTGATATTGCACAACTTATATAAACTGCCAAGGCAATAAAAAGAAGAAAGTAAAAAAGCTTTTTGGCTATATTTTGAGCTAATAAATGGTCACTTTTCGTATCTATTATTTTACGCCTTGTAATAACTAAAACTAAATAAGCCCATTGTGACAATAAAAGAATAATAAAGATAAGCCAATAGGTATCTGCCTTAAGGTTGGTACAGAGTATTGCAGTAATAGCAAAAAATGAAAACAGAACGACAAAGAAAAGCCAATTAAAAGTTATTTTCTTAATACGTCTTTCCATGTACCAAGTGCTCACCCAGTAATACAAAGGGGAAACAAAAAGTATAAGCCATTGAACAGAACCCGGTATTTTATTTGTTGTATTGGCCTGACTAAATAAAGGAGTTTTTATGTAACATGCTATCAAAACCGTAAAAAAGCTAAAACCAATAAATCTGGGGATATGCTTAAATAAAAAAGGAGTAATAAAATCATTGTACCTGCTTCTTTTTAAATTCGCTATCTCTCTGGCGCCCAACCAGGCAATTACAGCTATAAAGCAAAGGGCGCATAGGAAAAAACTGAAATTACCACTATGTTCAGATGATAATATCATCAGGTCTTGGCCTTGGGGTAAAAAACCAAAACAAAAAAAAGTGAGAAATAAGAAAAATATCCCTGGAAAAAAAAGCCAAACCGAGCGAAAAAGGTTTCTTAGTATAAATGCAATAGTAATACCTGAAGGTTTATTGTTTTCATTCATTGCACATAATTTGTACTATGAATGTAGGTTTTTTTAAAACAAATGGAAAACACAATTATTCATCATTTAATGTTTTCCAAAGTAAATCTTTAAGTTCTTGTAATCCTTTTTGTGTTACTGATGAAATAAACAGATGGGGTATATTTTGAGGAAGTTCTTTTTCTATAGCCGTTTTTAATTCTTCGTCTAACATATCACTTTTGCTAATAACAATTATAAATTTTTTATGTAAAAGTTCAGGATTGTATTCTTTTAATTCCTTAACAAGAATTTCAAATTCTCTTTTATGGTTATTACTATCTGCCGGAATTAAAAACAACAGCACGGGGTTTCGTTCTATGTGTCGTAAAAAACGATGACCCAACCCTTTTCCTTCTGCCGCCCCCTCAATAATTCCGGGTAAATCAGCAATACAAAAGCTTTTTCCATTCCGATATTCGACCATACCCAATTGTGGAACCAATGTAGTAAAAGCATAATCGGCAATTTTTGGCTTTGCGGCTGTAATTACCGATAGCAGTGTTGATTTACCGGCATTTGGAAATCCTACTAAACCAACATCGGCTAGTACTTTTAACTCCAGTATTTTCCAACCTTCCACTCCCGGTTCACCCGGTTGTGCGTGTTCCGGAGCCTGGTTAGTTGGCGTGGCAAAGTGTGCATTGCCTAAACCACCACGACCGCCTTTTAACCAAATTACCTCTTGCCCATGTTCCAATATTTCTACTTCTTTAACTCCGGTTGCCTCATCCCTGGCAATGGTACCTAACGGAACTTCAATAATAATATCTTTTCCAAAACGTCCTGTACACTTATTACCACTGCCGCTTTCACCATTTTCAGCTAATACATTTTTATAGTAACGAAGATGAAGCAGTGTCCACAAATTAGAGTTCCCTCTTAAAATAATATGACCACCACGACCGCCGTCACCTCCGTCGGGACCAGCCATAGCGTTAAATTTTGTACGCATGAAGTGTTTGCATCCGGAACCGCCATGACCACTTCGGCAGAAAATTCTTATCTGATCAACAAAATTTGATTTTTCCATTAGCGCTGCAAATGTAATTGATTATTGGGTGAGCCGTAGGAATTCTGTTGTGCTACATTGGCGTCGCACACTTGTACTAAAGTACTGTTACTCACCTTTTATTTTATTCCAGGTGCTATATAATTTTTCCTGTGCAGGTCGGTTAGTATCTAATTCCCTTAATGGCTCGCATACTTTCCAACTTTCAAACATTTCCTTTGGCAGTTGTTGATATAACAGGGTACCATCTGTTTTCCAGTTTATCATTTCATCACTTACGCCTTTTATTTTTTTGGCAGGGTTTCCAACAATCAGACTTCTTCTATCAAATTGTTCATCTGCTTTTATAAAACTTAAAGCGCCAACGATACACTCATCACCCAGTACTACATTATCCATTATTACACTATTCATCCCAACCAAACAGTTTCTTCCAATAGTAGCTCCATGTATTATTGCCCCATGACCAATGTGAGAGCCTTCTTTTAGCAATACTGTTATTCCGGGAAACATATGAATCGTACAATTTTCCTGGATATTACAACCGTCTTCAATAATAATCTGGCCCCAATCCCCTCTGATAGCAGCGCCTGGTCCAACATAACATTGTTTGCCAATGATAACATTTCCTGTTATTGCTGCCAGAGGATGTATAAAAGAGGATTCATGAATTACCGGCTTAAACCCTTTAAATTCGTAAACCATTTTGCAGAGTTAACAAGGTGAATCTGATGAAATTAAATTTTTACCAGTGCGAAAACAAGTGCCTTTAAACATAGCCACCTGTTGGCTATCCTGGTTAATAATCGTAATAAGATAAACACCTGTACTACGACCATTATGAATTTCTTGTGCTTCGGCAGTCAATACATCTCCCGGATGAATTGCCTTCGTAAAAGTAATGGATGTATCCAGAGCAACGGATAAGTTGTTGCGGTTGTTACAGGCAAAAGCAAAAGCGCTATCGGCTAATGAAAAGGGAATGCCACCGTGCACAATACCAAATCCATTTACCATTTCATTTCTAATACTCATTTTTATTTTACTATATCCTTCCTTTATTTCCAATACTTCTATACCCATCCACTGACTAAAGGCATCGTTTTCCATCATATGTTTTACAACATTATCAGCTAATATGTTGTTATTCATTTTTAAAAATTGTTTTAGTAGTATAATTATTAAAAAAATTATTCTCCTTTAAATACAGGCGCTCTTTTTTGTAGAAATGCTTCAACGCCTTCTCTATAGTCATAACTTAATGCTGCTTCCTGCTGAAATTTATCTTCCAGGTTTAACTGCTGTTCATAATTATTTGTCATGGAATAATTGAGGGCATGTTTGGTAAGAGCCAACCCTTTGGTAGGCATTTGAGCCAACTGAATAGCCAGTTTGGTCGCTTTTTCAATAAATTCTTCGTCACGAAAAACTTTATATATCATTCCTAAACGCTCCGCCTCATCTGCACCTATTTTATCGCCCAGCATGGCTATTGCGCTTGCTTTTTGCCAACCAATTAGCCGGGGCAGAAAATAGGTTCCCCCACTATCAGGTATTAGCCCGATTTTTGAAAAAGCCTGGATAAATGAAGCAGATTGAGTTGCAATAACAATATCACAACACAAGGCAATGTTAGCACCAGCGCCTGCAGCTACTCCATTTACAACAGCTACTACCGGTTTAGGTATTTTTCTAATCCGGTCAATAATAGGATTGTAATGTTCACTTAAAATTTGTGTCATAGAAGGCGGATTATCGCTGGTTAATTCGGCTAAATCCTGCCCGGCGCTAAATCCTTTTCCGGCGCCGGTTATATATACACATCGTACATCCTTTACAGAAGCACATTCATCCAACTTACTTTGCATGAGCAATGCCATTTCGCGGTTAAATGAATTTAACTTATCCGGTCGGTTAAGCGTTATATAACCGATGTTATCTTTTATTTCAAATAAAACGGGCTGCATATTTTGTTTATGGTTTAATATAAGGGAGTTAACTATTTGAATACAAATCTAAAATCTAAAATCGGAAATGTATAATGTATTTAGTGGCACTTAAAATAATCAAACGGCTCCATGCAATCATTGCATTGATATAACGCCTTACAGGCAGTACTGCCAAATTCACTTATCAATTTTGTGTTGGATGAATGGCAAAGAGGACATTCAACGCCATCTTGCGGAATCTTTATTTTTTTATTCGGCGGAGCAATACCATATTCCTGAAGTTTCTTTTTTCCTTCATCACTCATCCAATCCGTTGTCCATGCGGGAGATAATACCCGGGTTACCTTATATTTTTTAAATCCAAGTGTTGATAATAACATACGAATGTCGGCTACAATCATATCCATTGCCGGACAACCTGTATAGGTAGGGGTAATAACTACTTCAATTTCGTCGTCGCTTATTTTTACATCTCTCACTATTCCCAAATCAACAATACTGAGAACCGGAATCTCCGGATCCTTAATTTCCTCCAATTGTTTGAGAATATTATTTGTATCAATGATATGGGCTGTCATAAAATTTGGCTGAATTATTTTTACCATTCGCAGCCAGGGTAAGCTCTTTGCATATACTGAAGTTCGGTAAGAATATAACCTAAATGTTCGGTGTGTACTCCATTTTTACCTCCTGTATGCATAAATGTTTTATCGGGCATGGGTAATGTTGCTTCCGCAAAAACTTCTTTCACTTTATTAAGCCAGGGTTCTTTTAATTTTAAAACATCCACATTAAGTTTTGCATTTTCCGCTTCTAATTCATAGCTAACAGGTTCAAAAAACTCTCCGGTATAACTCCATAGTTCATCAATGGCGTTTAACATTCGTTGATGGCTTTCTTTTGTACCATCTCCCAGCCGGATAACCCATTCGCTACTCCATCGTAAATGATATGTAATTTCTTTTAACGATTTTATGGCAATGGCAGCTAACACCTCATCAGCAGAATCTTTCAATTGATGGTATAATAAATACTGGTACTGACTAAATAAAAACTGCTTTAATATGGTTTGTCCCCAATCACCATTAGGTAGTTCAAGCAACAGGTGATTTTTATATTCTCTCTCCGTTCTTAAGTAGGCTAAAGAATCTTCGGTAGATCCGTCTGCTTTTAATTGTGAGGCATATTGATAAAAGTTTCTGGCCTGCCCAACTAAGTCAAGAGTGATGTTGGTAATGGCAATATCCTGTTCTAAAACAGGCCCGTGCCCACACCACTCAGCATTTCTTTGCCCAAGTATTAAATTATTGTCGGCAAGATGAAGTACGTAATCTATTAAATCCTGTTTACTCAATGTTTAGCAATTAAATATTCTACAATCAATTTCTAATATTAACTCTTATTATTTTATTTAACTGAATAATACAGATTGAATATTTTACATGTGGTTAACTTCATCCGGAAGTTTGTAAAAAGTAGGGTGGCGATAAATTTTATCCTCTGCAGGTTCATAAAAACTATCCGCCTCATCGGGATTACTGGCATGAATGTACTTACTTTCTACCACCCAAATACTTACTCCTTCCATTCTCCTGGTGTAAACATCGCGGGCATTTTCTATAGCCATCTGTGCATCAGCAGCATGCAAGCTACCTGCATGCTTGTGTTCCAGTCCCTGTTTACTGCGGATGAATACTTCCCATAATGGCCAATCGTTTTTTGATTCGCTACTCACATAATTATTGTGCGTACCTCCCTTTTCATCCGGAATATCACCATAATAAAACTTTCTTATGTAACTATTCATTATTAATTCTTTATTAATGTTAAGCAGCTTTATTTTTTTCTTTTTTCTTTTCGGCGTAGGCAATTGCAGCTTCTCTTACCCATGCGCCCTTTTCCCATGCATCTTTTCTGGCTTGTAAACGTTGTTTATTGCAAGGCCCATTTCCTTTTACTACATTCCAAAACTCATTCCAGTCTATTTCACCAAAATCATAATGTCCTCTTTTCTCATTCCATTTTAATTTGTCATCGGGCAATTTCATACCCAATATTTTTATTTGCCCGGCAATCATATCCACAAAATTTTGCCTAAGCTCATCGTTACTTTTTCTTTTAATTTTCCATTTCATACTCTGCTCGCTGTGTTGCGATTCACTATCATGGGGGCCAAACATCATTAATGCAGGCCACCACCAACGATTAATGGCATCCTGGCACATTTCCTTTTGCTCTTTAGTTCCCTTACTTAATACCAATAAGGATTCAAAACCCTGCCGCTGATGGAAACTTTCTTCCTTACAGATTCTTACCATGGCTCGTGCATAAGGCCCATACGAAGTTCTTGTAAGCATAACCTGGTTCATAATAGCCGCACCATCCACAAGCCAGCCAATGGCACCAATATCGGCCCATGTTAATGCAGGATAATTAAAAATGGAAGAATACTTAGCTTTTCCACTATGCAAATCATTAATCGTTTCTTCCCTTGATACTCCTAATGTTTCACAAGCAGAATATAAATACAAACCATGCCCTCCTTCATCCTGAACCTTTGCAATAAGAATGGCTTTTCTTTTTAATGACGGGGCTCTTGAAATCCAATTGCCTTCCGGGAGCATGCCAACAACCTCGCTATGTGCATGTTGACTAATTTGACGAATATTTGTTTTACGGTATGCATCCGGCATCCAATCTCTGGGTTCAATTTTAACCTCTGCATCAATTTTTTCGTAAAAAAATTTTTCCAAATCGTAAATGGCCATTATGTAAAAATTGAACTACAAAATTATGGAAACCTGCTAATTGTTAGTTTATTTTTTAAATGACCTAAGGCTTTATGTGCCCCCAATTTTCTCCTGTTTTAATACGGTAAATTTGCATATCACTTACGCCAAATTTTTGAGCAATTTCTTTTAAAGTCTTCCCTTGTTTTAGCAATATTTTAATAAGTTTTACTTTTTTGCCGGTAAGTTTATAATTGCCAATGCCTTCTTCCTGCTTTCTTAATTTTCTGGCTTTTATTACCCGCGGATTGCCTTGCGCATGTGCTGCGGCTTCCGCTAAAGTAGCCCAGGCAAGATTGCGGTAATTATTATCCGTTTTTACGTAGTTGTGATGAATTACAACTTTTTCATTTCGCAGGGGCTTAGGTAAAAAATATTTTGCTACCAGGCGATGTATTAAAAAAGCAAAATACTCTCCTTTTTTTCTTGTGCGCCAGATAGGATAACCTTCCTGCCTGCTGCATTTTAAAACGGAGCCATCTTGGGGCTTTTTTTTATACTTTACCAGGCGTCCATAATTGCTAATAGCATACCGTTCGCCATACCTTGTTTTATGGCCGGGTAATGTAACCCATTTTTCTCGGGGAATATTCATAAAAAAAATTTACGCCGTTTCATCTAACAACGTGTAAACCATTAGCGTAAATCAAAATCTACTACCACTGTTTCTGTTTGGGGATGAGATTGGCAAGTAAGTATATATCCTTTTTTTACTTCATCATCTTCTAACCCCCAATGCACATCCATTGATACTTTGCCTTCCAGCAGCTTGGCTTTACACGTACAACACATACCACCTTTACAAGCATAGGGTAAATCGGCTCCTTGTTTTAGAGCACCATCAAGTATGGTAGTTTTACTATTAAGGGGAAGATTAAAATGTAAGGTACGGCCATCTAATTTAATGGTAATATTACTTTGAACTGAACTTGTTTCAACTACCTGTTTTTTATTTAATATTGTTTTTTGACCTGACGAAGCAAATAATTCAAAATGAATTTTTTCTTTATCAATGCCACCGGTTTCTAAAAAATTCTTTACACAAAAAATCATTTCTTCGGGGCCACATAAAAAAAATTCGTCTATAGTTTTATATTCAACAAGTTTTTTTAGTTCTTTCAATTTATTTTCCGAAATTCTTCCAAAATTTAATTCGGTATCTGTTTTTTCTCTACTAAAAATATGAATAAGATTAAAGCGATCTATATATTTATTTTTTATTCCTTCCAACTCCTCAAAAAAAATTACGGAGCCCCGACTTTGATTTCCGTAAACTAAGGTAAAAATACTTTCCGGTTCTGTTTGTAAAGTGGTCTTAATTATGGATAATACAGGAGTTATACCACTACCGGCTGCAAAAGCAACATATTTTTTCTTTTGAGAAGGGAAAAGCGGTGTATTAAACTTACCTACCGGCTCCATTACGTCTAAAACATCACCCTTTTTTAATTGCTCATTAGCATAAGTTGAAAATAAGCCACCACCTACTTTTTTAATCGCAATTCTTAATTCCTTTTCAAAAGGAGAACTACAAATGGAGTAGGTTCGCCGTACTTCTGTACCATTAATATTTACACGCATGGTAAGGCTTTGCCCATGTGTAAAGGAAAAACTTTTTTTTAATGCTTCCGGAACATCAAATAAAACAGATACACATTCGGAAGTTTCTTTTTTAACTTCTTTAACAGTAAGTGGGTGAAAGTGAATAGACATAAAATATTACTTCTTCAATCCTTCAATCATAATTAAAACCATGTTTTTTTCTAATTCGTCCGCATCAATTTTTTGAACACTTCTGTGCCAGCTCTCAATGCCCGAAACAGCATGCAGCATAATTAATACAGCAGTGGGAGCATCAATATTTTTTAATTCTTTATTTTTCTTTCCTTCCTCTATTATTGCGGCAAAGCGTTTACGGTAGGTGCGACGTAAAGCATGAAAATCTGAAAGATATGGCTCTTCAAGATGCTTCCATTCCCGGTCGCTTGCATAAACCTCTTCATAGCTATGTATCATTTGATGAATATGAAAGCGAAGAATCGTTTCTATTTTTTCAATAGCACCTGCCCCGCTGCTTTCCACTTGTTCCAGGTGTTTCATAAACCGGTGGGCCACCGAAAAACAAATCTCCTGCAATATTTCGCTTTTTGATTTAATGTGATTGTATAAACTAGCGGCTTCTACACCAACTTTATCAGCCAAATCCCGCATAGAAGAAGCCGTGTACCCTTTTTCACGAAAAAGGGTAGCTGCCACTGATACTATTGTATCTTTCTTGGTAATATTTGTACCTGATTTAATTTTTGCCATATAAGCAAAACTAATATTTATACTTAGTTTTTAAAACTTATTTACATAAAACGTCAATAGCTAATTCCCTTACCTTTGCTGCATTTATAAAAAATACAAACGTATGTCCCTTATTTCGGTTGGCACAATGGCTTTTGATACTATAGAAACACCTTTTGGGAAATCTGATAAAATAGTTGGAGGGTCGGCTACTTATGTTGCTTATTCAGCCAGCAATTTTGTAACCCCTGTACAACAAATTTCTATTGTTGGATATGATTTTCCGGAAGAGGAAATGCAGGAATTGAGAAGCCGGAATGTGATGCTGGATGGCGTTGAGATAGTTCCCAATAAAAAATCCTTTTTCTGGAGTGGCCGATATCACTTGGATATGAACGGGAGAGACACATTGGTTACAGATTTAAATGTACTTGCTGATTTTAAGCCAAAGGTGCCCGAAAGTTTTCAGGGTTCAGAATTTTTGATGCTGGGAAATCTTGCACCACAAATACAGATAAATGTAATTGAGCAAATGAAAAAACGTCCAAAACTTATTGTGATGGACACAATGAATTTTTGGATGGATTCGGCCATGGAAGACCTGGAAAAGGTATTGAAAATGGTAGATGTGCTCATGATAAATGATAGTGAGGCTCGCCAGTTAAGCGCTCAGTTCTCGCTGGTTAAAGCTGCAAAGGAAATTATGCAAATGGGGCCGCGGTACCTGGTGATAAAGAAAGGAGAACATGGCGCTTTATTGTTTCATGGTAATGAAGTGTTTGTTGCCCCTGCTCTTCCTTTAGAGGAGGTGTTTGACCCAACGGGGGCCGGTGACACTTTTGCGGGAGGTTTTATTGGTCATCTTGCCAGAACAAAAGACATCAGCTTTGCTAATATGAAAACAGCTATTATTGTAGGCTCTGCTATGGCAAGTTTTTGTGTAGAAAAATTTGGCCCTACCCGGTTGAAAGAAATCACAAAGGCAGATATAGATGAACGAATTCAAAAATTTGTTCAATTAGTAAATTTTGAAATTGACCTTATATAAATCTGTTATCCTTATATATCAACAAAATTTTTTAAAGAACTTTACTAATTTCAATAGCTCTTAAACAAACATTACAATATGAAACAAAAATTTCTGCTGCCAATGATGATTACTTTTTTGGCACTATATGTTGCAACCAGTTGTAACAATCAACCTAAAGGCGGCACTACAAAAAAATTTATTGATGCGGCTAATATTGATTCTACTATAAAACCCGGAGATAATTTTTTCTTATGGGCTAATGGAGCCTGGTTGAAAAAAGCAGTTATCCCGGCCACAGAATCCAGTGTTGGTGGTTTTTCTGATCTTCGAAAAAGTACTTCTGAAAATCTTCATGCCATTTTGGAAGAATTGGCAAAAGCCGCTAATCCAACCGGCTCATTAGAGCAAAAAGTGGGCGATTTTTACGCATCTGCAATGGATAGCGTAACAATTGAGAATCTGGGTCACGAACCCATAAAACCATGGTTGCAAAAAATTGAGGCAATTAAAACCAATAAAGAGGTAATGGCCTTTGTGGCAGAACAACAAACTTCATTAATACCACTTTTGTTTCAAACTGTTTTTGGTGCGGATGAAAAAAACAGCATAAAAAATATTACTATTTTTTACCAGGGGGGTCTGGGTTTGCCAGACAGGGATTATTATTTTAAAACAGATGCAGCAACACTGAACGTAGTAACGGCCTATCAAACCTATCTTAATAAATTATTTTCTTTAACCGGAGATGATTCAACAAAAGCTGCTGCTAATACTAAAATAGTTTATGATTTAGAAAAACAATTAGCTTCGGCACATCGTACCAATGTTGAACTTCGCGACCCGAAAACCAATTACAATAAATTATCCGTTTCTGCTTTACAGGCACAGACGCCCAATTTTGGATGGAACGATTTGCTATCCGGCATGAACATAAAAACAGATTCTATCAACGTGGGGCAACCCGGTTATTTTATGCATATTAATAAATTACTGGCATCCGTACCTGTTGATACCTGGAAATTGTATTTAAAAGCACATCTTTTAAGCACGGCAGCTCCGGTCTTAAGTAGCAATTTTGTAAACGCTCATTTTGATTACACCGGAAAAGCATTAGCCGGACAAAAGCAACTGAAAGCCAGATGGCAAAGAATGGTTACAATGACTGATCAAAATTTAGGAGAAGCTTTGGGACAAGTTTACGTTAAAAAATACTTCACTGAGGAAAGTAAAAAAAGAATGCAGGAACTGGTAAATAACCTTACTATTGCTTTTGAAGCAAGAATTAAAAAACTTGACTGGATGAGTGATGATACAAAACAAAAAGCATTAGCTAAACTGGGAACTTTTTTACGCAAAATCGGGTTTCCTGATAAATGGAAGGATTACAGTACGGTAACAATAAATAAAGATAAGTTTTTTGAAAATTTAATTGCCTGCCGTAAAAATGAGTATAGTTTTCAGGTTAAAAAAGTAGGAAATGAAGTGGATAAAACAGAATGGCAGATGACTCCCCCTACTATTAATGCTTACTATAATCCAACGTTTAACGAAATTGTTTTCCCGGCTGGTATTTTACAATTTCCTTTTTTTGATGCCAATGCAGATGATGCTGTTAATTATGGAGGAATAGGAATGGTTATCGGCCATGAAATTACGCACGGTTTTGATGACCAGGGTGCACAATACGATAAAGATGGCAATTTAAAAAATTGGTGGGCTAAAGAGGATGAGGAAAAATTTAAAGAAAAAACAAAAGCAGTATCTGCACTTTATAGCACATTTACCGTATTGGATTCATTGCACGTAAATGGTGACTTAACTACTGGTGAAAACATGGCAGATTTTGGAGGTATTGCTATTGCCTACGATGCATTTAAGCTAACTGCGCAAGGTAAAAGCAACGAAAAAATTGATGGTTTTACCCCTGATCAACGGTTTTTTCTTTCCATAGCGCAAATATGGAAAAATAAACTTAAAGATGAGGCTATACGTCAGCGTATTGCTACCGACCCACATTCACCGGCTATCTGGCGTGTAAACGGGCCTTTAATGAATTTTGAACCTTTTTATGCCGCTTTTAATATTAAAGAAGGAGATAAAATGCATCGTAGTGAAAAAGACAGAATAAAAATTTGGTAAGAAAAAATTAATAAAGAAATAAACCCCGGCGATGTCGGGGTTTATTTTTTAACTAAAACTTTTTAGCCAGCACTGTGGCATTTTTAAATTTTTTTGTTTTTCCTTTGAGATTAAAAATCTCGGTATAAATAATATATATACCTGCCGGAATTCTTCCTTGTTTATCATCCAATCCATCCCAACGAAAATAACCGCTGGCTGCGCATAAAGCATTTTTTTGAAGTGCACGAACTACTCTTCCATTTGCATCAAAAACAGTTATGTTAGCCACATAGCCCCTTTCAGGAAACTGATAGTTTATAGTTAAAAAGTCATCAAAGCCATCATTGTCAGGAGAAAAAACATCCGGTGTTAATTTAATTTCGCCCTGCACCTGTTGGTCAATCCGAAACTGCGAGTTTTGATAAGTTGGGGTGCCATATCCTGCACTGGCTGCGGCTGAATGCCAATTTTCTTTTGTTTGCGTTGTTCCGTTGTAATCAATTCTTTCTAAAGAAACACCTTCCGGGTTTTCAATTAACGAAAAATGCCAACGATCGCTATAATCAACTTCATCTATAATTTTCCCATTGATATTGTATAATATTACCTGACCTGTATCATTGCTGTATGTCGGCATAGATATTAGTTCAATAAACCTATCGGCATTTTTTACGAGGTAATTATTTTTTACCCACTCTCTGTTCTCGGTAATAACGATATATTCGCCCGGGTAAAAATGTATCGTTTCATCACTTAGTTGTTTCAAGTTGGCTATTTGTCCGTTTGAATTTTGGTTAGCCAGGTACAATTGTTTAAAGTCGAGAATCTTATTACTTCGGTTATATAGTTCCACATAATCATACCCGTTATTTTTAGGGTTAAATAAAATTTCATTTATTACGATATCTAAACTGTCTGTATTGGAAGCTAACCCAATTTGTGTTGCATTTTTTGATTCTATTTGGTTATTGCTGCAATCAGTAATACTATTAATGGTAATAGTATAAATTTTATTAACCACTAAAGGAATATTAATAGTGGCAATTACCTTGTGATAAAGCGGACCTAGTGGCTTTGCGCTTATGGGGTTTCCAATACCATCGCTGATAAAATAATTGTTTTTAACAGATGCCTTTGCACTGTCTAAAGTTTCGTCAAACGTTAATTCTAATGTGAATGCATCAATAGCAACTGCCCTTACAATATTTGGCCCTGTTAAATCTTTATTATGTCCATCAACAGCGTTCGTTTTTCCGGGAGTGCCTCCGCTTAAGTCTGTACTTGCCCCCCAGTTGCTAATACCGGAGCAAGGGTTTCGGGTATCTATCATTTCCAAAGTCCACCCACCATTGCTCTTAGCCGGATTTTGATACCAGTTTATTGAATAGGCTACGGCATGCATTAATAAATCGTTGGCCGTTAATAAGGATAATATTTCCCCGTCATTATCCAGGGAAGGGAAATTGCTTACAGAAATGGCTTTTCCATAAACAGACAAAAGGGAAACAGTATTTGCGGAGCAAACAATTACAAAACTGTCTGGCTTTAAGATGAAGTTTGGCATGGAGCCGCTAATATTTCCCCCATTTCCTATTTTCCATCCTTGCAGGTTAATGGGGAAGGCAGTGGTATTTTTTAATTCAATCCACTCGGCATTGGGTAAACCAACTTGTGGAGTAGGATCAACCATTAGCTCATCAATAACTACATCATATCGTTGTGCAGAATAAAAATTAAAAACAACAGAACTATTAAGAATTACATTACCCGATAAATCCTTGATGCCGGATACCGACAGGGTGCAATTAATTCCGTTAGGAAAGGTATTGGCAAAGGTTATATGCACCAGAGAGGTATTTGCAGCATCTCTGATAACAGCTATAGGATTGCCTAACCCATTACTTGCTGTGTAATTTGTAATGGTTTGGGAAGACATTTCCTCTAAGGGCTCGCTAAATAGTAAATCAATCGTTGTTGATGAAACTGCATTTGCTGAAACGATAACGGGAGGCGTTACATCAGGTGTGTATGTGCTAATGATTATATCATCAAAAAAATGTCGCTGAAAGAAAGAGGACGTGCTTTGCTTAATTAATATACCAAAAAAAGAAGAGGTGGAATACGTGTTATCCGTAACAAAACCTTCGCTGGCATAATTTGTTCCCGTTCCACTTAAATCCCGAAAAAGCGTCCACTTACCCGAGCCGTCGCGAATTACTTTAATCTTTATTGTATTATTACTTGTATTTAATGTTCCATCTACACCATCAATAATTTTAATAATAGCTCCTCCTGAATCTTTTCTGTATAATGAAACTTCATCCGTAGAACTCCCCATTCTTAAAAAATAACCAGTGGTTGAGGACAATGTGATATTACTGGCGGAAGCTGTTAAAAAAACATCAACATAGTTAGCCGACGAAGTATTAAATGATAACTGGGAATAAAACTCCCATTGTGCAGAAAGGCTTAATGTGCCAGGAGTGCTGATGTAGAAAGTAGAATTAGCTACCTGATTATTACTTTGCAGTTGCCCGGATGAATTAACCACCCAATCCCCGATGGCAGATGATGACCACGTTGGATTATTACTATAATCACCATCGTTAAAGTTTTCCAAAACCTGGGAGCTTGCAGTTAAGCTTGTGATAAGAAAAAAAAGTACCCCGGTTAGATAAGGCAAAAATATTTTCATAAGTGGTTAAAGATAGTAAAATACTCTTTTTCGACAGATCTAGCTATTCAATTAATAATATCATAAACCACCGGTTTTTGGCGTAAACACTTTTTATAATTATCTTCGGCCCTCAAATGAAAATGAATAAACATACAAAATGCATAAAAAAACGTTCCTAACGGAAGGTTTGCAGCGTTTTGTACACAATAAAATATAAAAGCCTGACAAGCCTTCCGCAACGGAGGGCTTTTTGTTTAGCCGTTTAAAACAGTAAAAGTAAAAAAAATGAAAATTGCAGTAGTAGGAGCTACCGGTCTTGTAGGAACTAAAATGTTACAAGTATTAGCGGAAAGAAATTTTCCTGTAGAGGAACTAATTCCTGTTGCATCAGAAAAATCCATAGGTAAGGAAATAATTTTTAAAGGTAAAAAATATAAGGTAGTAAGTGTAACCGAAGCAATTTCATTAAAACCAGCGATAGCATTATTTTCTGCAGGGGGGAGCACTTCTTTGCAATGGGCGCCTATGTTTGCAGAGGCGGGGATAACGGTAATTGATAATTCCAGCGCCTGGCGGATGGACCCTGCCAAAAAGTTGGTTGTACCTGAAGTAAATGCTGATGTATTAACCAGGGAGGATAAAATTATTGCCAATCCTAATTGTTCTACCATTCAAATGGTAGTGGCGTTAAATCCACTGCATAAAAAATATAAAATTGAAAGAATTGTAGTAAGTACTTATCAAAGTGTTACCGGAACCGGGGTTAAAGCTGTTGATCAATTAATGGGTGAAAGAAATAAAGCTGTTAAAGGAATAAACAGTGAATACCCCATGGCATATAAATATCCAATTGATTTGAATGTTATTCCTCAAATTGATGTGTTTTTGGAAAATGGCTACACCAAAGAAGAAATGAAGATGGTGAACGAGACTAAAAAGATAATGAGAGATGCTTCTATACGGGTAACGGCAACTACTGTACGCATACCGGTAATGGGTGGACACAGTGAAAGTGTAAACGTAGAATTTAGTAATGATTTTGACCTTAACGAAATAAAAGAATTATTGAGTGGCGCACCCGGTGTTGTTTTGGTTGACGACCCCTCAAGTCAGCAATATCCTATGCCGATGGATGCGCATGAAAAAGACGAAGTATTTGTAGGCAGATTGAGAAGAGACGAAACACAACCCCGTACGTTAAATATGTGGATTGTTAGCGATAATCTGCGTAAAGGAGCCGCTACCAATGCCGTGCAAATAGCAGAATATTTAAAGACTAACGGTTTGTTGTAATAATAACATTGCACCCGAATAAAATAATTTTTATAATCAAATCACTAAATATTAAAAAAACATATATGTATTGTGGGTTATTTATTGTAAAAAATAATAATATGTTTATCTCATTTACAATACATATAAAATAAATATATATATGTTTACGAGCAGCCAATTTTAATAATCTGTCCGGAGCAAAAAATCACCCTTTTTTAATTTGGGTGCTCCAAATAATTTTATCTACTTGCAACAGATTTATTTAAGTAATACAGACCTATTTATCGTATTTTAATCATTTATCATGTGCCCTGTTTACCTTATTCACCCTGGCAGGCTTTACACAGCCTGTTTACACTCCGTGTTATTTCCCCGTTATTCCTTTTTTAAACAGTCGTTGCACAAGTTTCATCTCTCAATTGTTGGATTTACAAAAATTGGTAAAGCAATTTCCTGCCTCGGCAGGAGATCCTGCTTTGTAGGAAATCCTCCTCCGAAAGGGGTTCCTGCTGTGTCAGGAATACCGTACTCATTAAATTTCTTAACCCTAAACTTTAAATAAATGGGAGGCGATTCCGGTACGCAGTTATTACAAACGATGGATGAGTCTTCTCCTTGTGCTCCTGTTTGCCCGGACTTAAACTAAAAATAAACGTCATGCAGAGTTTACACACCCTTATTTATATATCTTATTTTTCTGCTTGCATCCCGTTATTTTTGATATTATCCCACTTTAGAAAGCTTAAAGAGCCAATAATAGCGTTATTAAGTATTTTAATTTTTGTAGCGGCTTGCAGCGATTTAATAAGCTATATTTTAATTCAAAGGCATAAATCGAGTATGCCTGTAGTAAATATCTATTTTATCGCCCAATTTTTATTATTAAGCTATATTTTTTCCTTGCTTCTCTCCAGCCGAAAATTAATTTATGTTATAACGGCACTTTATTTAATTGTATATCTTCTCTTTATACTGGAGCTTGAACACGTTAATAATTTTCAAAGCGGGTTACGTACCATAGAAGATATAGTAATTTTAACCTACTGCGTTCTTTATTACCGGCAGCTAATGGAAACCCTGCCCGCAGAAAATATATGGCAATATTCACCCTTTTGGATTACCACGGCGGTTTTCTTTTATTTTGGTTCTAACCTTTTTCTGTTTATTATGGGAAACGATGTGTTTAAAAATTTACCTATTAAGAATGCCATGACAGTGTGGGGTTTTCACAATGTCAATAATATTGTTAAAAACATACTGGTTGCCGTGGGTATTTATTATGCGGGGAAAAAGCAGGAGGCGCTTTGATGTTTTAGCGGGGAAAAATTGTGTGGGTATAATAGATAGTAGAGGAATGCGTTAATATGGTTGTTAGCTGCAATCCAAAAAGACGACAACGCAACCATAAACAGACGACTAAAAATTGAACATTAACACAAGGACAAACCATTTTGACGGTTGGACAACATACAGACCATATTTCAAACAGACAACGAGTAAGCCTCCCGATAGCTATCGGGAACTCATTGCCGACCCTGTATTTTTTATTTTTTTCCCACCGCACATTTTTTAAAACCAATTTTATTGCCGACCCGCAAATGGCTATTTTGGTTTTGCCCCGACATCCCGATAGTTATCGGAACCGACACTTCGCAAAACCAAAATAGCCATTTTTTGCCCACGCACTAATGACGATTTCGATTATATTAAAAGTATCTTTACCGACATAAAAAAGAATTATAAATTTAAAGTTTACAATCCATAAATGGCAAAACAAAACGGAAATGGAGAGAAAGTAAAATCCATGGAAGCATGGATTTGGGATGCTGCTTGCAGCATAAGAGGAGCTGCTGATGCTGCAAAATACAAGGACTACATTTTACCACTCATATTCGTAAAAAGGTTGAGTGATGTTTTTGATGATGAAATAGACCGCATTGCCGAAAAAGTAAAAACAAGAACCAAGGCTTTGCAATTGGTGGAAAGGGATAAATCGCTGGTGCGGTTTTATATGCCTATCCGACCTAAAGACCCTGAAAAGGAAACGACTTGGGATGTTATCAGAACATTGAGTGATAAAATAGGTCAGCAACTCACTGACATTTTGCGTTCTGTGGCTAAAGAGAACACCAGCCTACAAGGAATAATTGACCGCATTGATTTTAACGCCACCACTCACGGACAACGAGATATTGATGATGACCGTTTGAGTAAACTCATTGAGAAAATTGCCGAGAAGCGTTTGGGTTTAAAAGATGTAGAACCCGACATCATTGGGAGAAGTTATGAATATTTGATACGCAAGTTTGCGGAAGGTAGCGGACAAAGTGCTGGGGAGTTTTACACTCCAGCAGAAGTCGGTGTTTTAATGGCTGAAATCATGGATGCTGAACCAGGCATGGAAATATACGACCCATGTTGTGGAAGTGGTGGACTTCTAATTAAGTGTGAATTGGTAATGGAGGAAAAAATGAAATTAAAATCCAAAACCAAATATGCACCGCTTAAACTTTTTGGCCAAGAATTTACCCCAGCAACTTGGGCAATGAGCAAAATGAACATGGTAATACATGACATGGAAGGAGATATTGAAATTGGAGATTCAATGAAAACTCCAAAGTTTAAGTCTAAATCTGGTCTTAAAATATACGATAGGGTTATAGCTAACCCGATGTGGAATCAAGGGAAAGACAGTCTTCCTTATATTTCAGACGACTTTTTTATCAATGACGAATACAATAGATTTCCTGCTGGTTCTGCGGGAGGTAATGCTGATTGGGCTTGGATGCAATTAATCTGTTCTGCTTTAAATGAAAATGGCAAAGCAGCAGTCATTTTAGATACAGGTGCTGGAACAAGAGGAAGTGGAAATGAAAACAACAGCAAGGAAAAAGAAATTAGAAAATACTTTGTTGATAATGATTTGATTGAAACGATAATTCTGTTACCTGAAAACATCTTCTACAACACTCAAAATGCAAGTATTATCATTGTAATCAATAAAAAGAAAAAGAAGGAAGGTATAATGATGATGGACTTAACCGAATTTTATGAAAAATCTCGGCCTAAGAACTTCCTTTCCAAAGACGGTTTAACAGTTGCACTTGATATTATAAAGAATTGGAAAAATGTAATTAGCGTTGCGACAGTAACGAGCACGGAAACAATAATAGAAAACGATTATGTATTGCTGCCAAGCCGCTATGTTGACAATGAAATAAATAAAAACTGGGAAGTAGATATTCAGAATAAATTCATCGCAGATAGAGAAGCTTTTAAAGACATTTTAATAGCTAATTTCTTTGCAACTTATTTCAAAGCAAAAAAAGAAAATTTAAAAGTTGAATCAGACATTGAGTTGGCAGGAAAAATATCAGGCTGGTCGGCAAAACCTCTTTCAGAAGTATTAGACCAATCGTTATTAACTCATGCAGATATTAAATTTGATAAAGCACCTGTCCTATCATTAACAAAAGACTTCGGATTAGTATTACAAAGCACAAGATTTGGACATAGTGTTGCTATTGAAGATACAACTTCATACAAAGTAGTTAAAAAAGGCTGGTTGGCTTACAATCCAATGGTGATTTGGGAGGGTGCAATTCATGTATTAAAAAATGAAGAAATAGGCATAGTTAGTCCAGCGTATCGAGTATGGATTCCGAAAAAAGGTATTGATTATCGTTACTTAGATTATATCCTTAGGACACCTCAAGTAATGGACTATTATAGACGATTGGCTTCTGGTGGCGTAAAAAGAAGACGAATTGTTAGTGAAACAGACTTCGTGACAATAATGATTCCAGTTCCTAATAGCGAAACAATGAAAGAATTGGCAAATCAATTAGATGATGTTTTAAAAACATTCGACAGTTCTATGAATAAATTGAAATTTGAAACCAAATAAATGGCTAAACCAACCGAACATAAAAGCGTTCAGGCTCGCATTCTCAAATATGCGAATGAAATCGGCTGGACTATTGTTTCGCAAGGTGAAGCAGAAAGTCGCAGAGGTTTTACTTCGACTTCGCTCAGTGCAGGTTTTGCTTCGGCTGCATCGCCAAGGGAGAAAGCAAAAAATGCCAGTCGTCTTTTTACCGACACACTTTTTGAAAAAGTAAAAGAGTTCAATCCTAAATTCAAAGAAAGCAAATCAGATTTATTGCGTGTTCTTGATTTGCCCTTGCCTACCATTCAAGGCAACCGTGATTTTCTCTTTTATCTACAAGGCGAAAAAACATTTTTCAGCAAAGAAGAAAACCGTGAGTTTAACCTGATATTGATTGATTATGAAAACCCGACCAACAATATTTTTGAAGTAACAGAAGAGTATTATCTGTTCAATGGTCAGTATGCCAATCGTGAAGATGTTGTGTTTTTAATCAATGGTATTCCGGTAGTTGTAATTGAATGTAAAAACGCTACCAAAGATGAAGCTATTGCAATTGGTGTTGACCAACTGAGAAGATACCACCGAGAAACTCCTGAATTGATGGTTCCGCAACAATTGTTTACTGCAACAGAAAGCATCGGCTTTTCTTATGGCGTAACATGGAATACCATACGCAGAAATATTTTTAATTGGAAAAGCGAAGAAATAGGAAACCTTGAAGCTAAAGTAAAATCGTTTTGCGACCGTCAGCACATTCTCGACCTGCTGAAAAAGTTTATTCTGTTTGCCGAACAGAATGAAGAACTCAATAAATTCATTTTACGACAACATCAAAAAACAGCCGTTGACAAAGTGGTTGAACGGGCATTAGACCCAACTAAAACAAGAGGGTTGGTTTGGCATACGCAAGGAAGCGGCAAAACCTACACCATGATTAAAACAGCCGAGTTGCTGTTTAAAACTCCGCAAGCCGAAAAGCCAACCATTATGTTAATGATTGACAGAAATGAGTTGGAAGACCAGATGCTGAAAAATCTTGGTTCTATTGGCGTTAATAATGTAGAACAAGCCGAAAGCATTCAAGATTTACAAAAACTACTAAAAAAAGAATATCGTGGCATCATTGTGAGCATGGTTCACAAGTTTAGAGATATGCCAGCCGATGTAAGTTTGCGTAAAAACATTTATGTGCTAATTGATGAAGCACATCGCACCACAGGCGGAGACCTTGGTAACTTTTTGATGGCAGCCGTTCCTAATGCAACATTCATAGGGTTTACAGGAACACCAGTTGACAAAACAGTTTACGGAAAGGGAACTTTTAAAACCTTTGGCACTGATGACAACCAAGGGTATTTACACAAATATTCCATTTCCGACAGTATTGAAGATGGAACAACGCTTCCGCTTTTCTACGGCATGGCCCCAAATGATTTGTTAGTGCCAAAAGAAATTTTGGAAAAAGAGTTTTTGAATTTGGCAGAAGCATACGGAGTAAATGACATTGAAGAATTGAATAAAATTCTGGAACGTGCCGTAAACACCAAGAACTTTTTAAAGGGAAAAGAAAGAGTTGATAAAGTGGCTGAATATGTTGCCAAACATTACAAGGAGAATGTTGAACCGTTGGGCTACAAAGCATTTTTGGTGGGTGTTGACCGTCCTGCCTGTGCTATGTTTAAAAAGGCATTAGACAAATATTTGCCAACCGAATATTCAGAAGTTGTTTACACTGGTAACAATAACGACACAGAAGATTTAAAGGCATATCACAACGATGCAAAACGGGAAAAAGAAATCAGAAAGAAGTTTACCAAACTCGATGAGCAACCAAAAATATTAATCGTTACGGAGAAATTATTGACGGGATTTGATGCTCCGATTTTATATGCCATGTATTTGGATAAACCCATGCGAGACCATACGCTTTTACAAGCTATTGCAAGAGTAAACCGACCGTATGAGAATGAAGAATTAGAGATGGTAAAACCTCATGGTTTTGTGTTGGACTTTGTTGGTATTTTTGAAAATCTTGAAAAAGCATTGGCATTTGACAGCGATGAAATCAACGCCATTGTAAAAGACATTCAATTATTGAAATACCTTTTTCAATCAAAAATTGAGAAAGATGTTCCACCCTATTTGGAATTGATTAAACACGGTTTCAATGACAAAGACACCGACAATTTAATATCCTACTTCCGTGACAAATCTAAACGCAAAGAGTTTTTCAAACTCTTTAAGGAAATAGAGATGTTGTATGAAATTATTTCACCCGACAAGTTCCTGCGCCCATACATCGATACCTATGCAACACTTTCAGCTATCTATCAGGTTGTCCGCAATGCCTATGCTAAAAGAGTTCAGGTAGACAGAGAATTTCAGCGTAAGACCAATGAATTGGTGCAGAGCAAAGTTGCCGGAACTTACCCGGAATTTGATAACCAATATTTTGAAGTTAATGAAGATGCGATTGAATACATTAAAAAGAAAAACGGAAATGACAACACAAAAGTAATTAACCTTATCAAGAGTATAGAAAAGATTGCCGAGGAAAATTCAGACGACCCATTTTTGATAGGTATGAAGGAAAGAGCCGAGGCAGTTGAAGAAAACTACGAAAGCAGGCAATTAAGCACACAAGAGGCACTAGAGGAAATCCGTAAACTTTATGAAGAAGAGTCCAAACGAAAAAAGGAGCAAGCCGAAAAAGGGTTTGATGATTTGACATTCTTCATTTACAAGAAATTGCTCGAAAGCAAAATCAATAATGCTGAAGAATTAACAAAACAGATTAAAGGAGAATTTGTAAATCACCCTAACTGGAAATCCAGCGAAAAGGATTTAAGAGAATTAAGACAAGCGGTTTATTTTGCATTGCTTGCAGAAGAAGACGACATTGATAAAGCCGCCAATCTAATTGACGAATTGTTTAACCATTTATTTATTGCTTTCAAATTGTAGTTATGGCAAAGTGGACAGACAAAGCGGAATTTAAACGAGCAGTTTACGACTATGCCGACAAGATGAAAGTTAAGGTAAGGTCATTGGCATTACGCCCTATGGCAAACAAATGGGCTTCATGCTCGACAGACGGAAATCTAAACTTTAATAAAGAACTACTCGACATTGACAAAGAATTGGGAGAATATGTAATTGTTCATGAACTGCTACATTTCAATGTTCCTAATCACGGAAAACTATGGAAGAGTTTAATGTCAGCTTACTTAGGTGACTATGAAAAAATGGAATTGAAATTAAAGAAGATTGCAGGAAGTCAACCCAATTTGAAAGCACATTTAAAAACCACACAAGCCAACGCTAAACCAAAGCTTTTAAAAGAGCTTGCAAAGCCGACCCAAGAAAAAATTGGTTTTAAAAAATCCCCTGCCCTGCAAAAAAAATAAAAAACGCCACGCTTAGCCGACACCACAATGACACAGAAACTCAATACTGACAATGGTTTGCAAGGACAGTGGACATAAGGCCTACTGCTAACATCGGTTCGGCAATATGGCGGCTGAAGTACTTCTATGAAACCTTTTTGCAAGGTTCAAAGGGAGTAATTCTATTGAGCTTTTGTGCTAAAAATCCGTTACTACGTCAAACCGCAAAACGTTAGTTGCCATACTATCAGAACAGTGCAACCATTAAGCAAGTTAGCTGACTATAAGCTTTAGGATAGCAAAATTTTACGTTACAATAGCTTAAGATCACACTAAAATATGATTCAACCAATTTTCCCTTTCCCAACAAAGTAATTAAGCATTAAAATCACAGTATAATGTGATATTGTTCGTGTAATTGAAAAATAAAGCTTACTTTTAACACAAAAATCACAGTATAATGTTAGTTAAAAGTCTTGGGGAAAAAATAAGAAACAGGCGAAAAGAGTTAAGCATAACTCAACCCCACTTAGCCGAGCTGCAAGTCGTTGTGCATTATGCTATAAACACCTTCGAATTTAAAAATTAAAATACTCCTATGATGGTTCGCTGCATTGTGATTTCACTCACGCTACTATGTACAAATTATTTTGCCTCTTACACGAAAGCACAGCCACACGATATTAGCAGACATAGAAGCAAGGTCTATGCATTTGTAAATGGAAATTGGTTTGATGGCAAATCGTTTATTAAGAAAACGTTTTACACTCAAAACGGAATTCTTATATCAACAAAACCTCATCATATAGACAGCATAATAGACCTTACAGGAAAATATATTGTTCCTCCATTCGGCGAAGCGCATAACCATAACGTTGAAGCGCATAACCATAACGTTGATGGTTTTGATGAAAAAAGATTTCTTGCACTTAAGGACAAGTATTTAAAAGACGGTATTTATTATGTAAAAAATCCGAATAGTTTACCCCGGACTACAGCACCTATAAAGAACCAGATCAATATCCCGGAAAGCATTGATGTTATTTTTTCCAATGGAAGCTTTACCGCCACCGACGGGCATCCGATAGAAATTGTCAAAAGAAATCAGGACCAAAATGTATGGACAACAGCAGATGGAGAAGGCGGTTTCTATTATACCATTAATAAACCTGAAGATTTCACCGATAAGTGGGAGTCGCTTAAAAAAACAAATCCTGATTTTGTTAAAACTTACCTGTTGTATTCAGAAGAATTTGAGAAAAGAAAAAATGACAGTAATTATTTTGGCTGGAAAGGATTACATCCTTCTGTTTTAAAAGTGATGGCTGAAAAAATTCATAAGGATGGCTACAGAATTTCAACACATGTGGAAACAGCAGTAGATTTTCATAATGCGCTGGTTGCCGGTGTTGATGAGATAAATCATATGCCTGGATTCAGAACTGTTGAAGGTTATGGAATGGATATGTACAAAATTTCAGACGCAGATGCGAAGCTCGCAGCTAAGAATAAAACAATAGTGGTTGCAACAATGGGAAATATGATACGTAATATTTTTAATACAATAGATACTGTGCCGGCTTCGAAAGAAAAGAAAGAGATGGTAATTTATAATTTTAATGTGCTAACAAAAAATAAAGTGCAGTTGGCCATAGGCTCGGATAAATACCGGGAAAATTCACGATATGAAATTGAAAACATTGCCCGGTTGAATATATTTGATAATGTCACTCTACTTAAAATGTGGTGCGAAACTACTGTAAGGGCAATTTTCCCTAAACGAAAGGTCGGCTATTTAAAAGATGGATATGAAGCCAGTTTTCTTGTTCTTAACGGCAATCCGATAAAGGATTTTAAAAATACGGGCAGAATAAATATGAGAATAAAATCAGGGATGATATTACCAGTTTTTTAATAACAAAAGCACGAACGCACAACAAAAGGTCATTGTTGCATAACAATATTTTCAAAATTCTCACCTGTAGCTTTTTCTTACGGGTATTCTGAACCTTTTTTACACTGGTAATTTTTAATTTTTTATACTGCACAGTAATTGATGCAAAAAATTTTACGGGCTGCATTAGTTTTGTAATAAGTCTGAATAACTACCAGGCTGACGGAATTTTAATCCCCCCAACTGCAGCAATGTTGGCCGTTGAAAGCAAGTGTAACCAAGTACATGAAAAATATCAGGGCAACCCACAGACTACAAAATGACTTTTAAAGTACCTAAAAACTTAAAAAATATCTTAAATGCCATTATTTTGTAAAATAAGGTTTTTATTTTAACCTTATTTTGTATATTTACCTCCATTATGGCACTAAGCCCTTTTTCTGAAGAACAAATAATAGCAAGGCTCCAATTTGAAAATCCTTGGTGGGTAACGGGTAACTTAGACGGATATTACCAGTCGTTTAAGCCACGACTGTATTTCAATCTGTTTTACCCTTTGGTAAAAAACAAAACAGTTCACAGGGCGAGTGTTTTAATGGGGCCAAGACGTGTTGGAAAGACTGTTATGCTTTATCACACAATTCAACAATTAATTTCAGAAGGAGTATCTCCACAGAAAATCTTATACGCATCAATCGAAACACCGATTTATAACAATATACCACTTGACGAGCTTTTTACAATGGCAAAAAAAGCTACCGGAGACACAGACTCAAATGACTGGTATATATTTTTTGATGAAATTCAATATCTAAAAGAATGGGAAGTTCACCTAAAAACATTAGTTGATGTTTATCATAATACAAAATTTATAGCAAGCGGTTCGGCTGCTGCTGCATTAAAATTAAAAAGTACTGAAAGTGGCGCAGGACGATTTACCGACTTTATGCTTCCGCCTTTGACTTTCTACGAGTTTATTCATCTTAAAAATTTAGGTGCATTAATTAAGGCAGACACAATCAATTGGAAAGGAAACATTGCTATTTTCTCTTCAACAACTAACATTATTGAATTAAATAAGCACTTTATTAATTATGTAAATTTTGGTGGTTATCCTGAAGTAATATTTAACCAGGAAATACAAAGTAATCCGGGCAGATTTATGAGAGCTGACATCATTGACAAAGTATTGCTTAGAGATTTGCCAGGTTTATATGGAATTCAAGATGTTCAGGAATTAAATTCTCTTTTTACAACAATAGCTTGGAACAGCGGACAAGAATGTAGTATTGATGAATTAAGCAAAAGTAGTGGCGTTAAAAAAACTACACTAAGACAGTATTTGTCTTACCTAGAAGCTGCGTTTTTAGTCCATATTGTAAAACGCGTTGACCAAAAGGCAGGACGCTTCCAGCGAGAAAATTTCTTTAAAATTTATCTTACCAACCCAAGCTTAAGGAGTGCATTGTTTGCGCCACTGACGGCAGAATCTGACGGTATGGGAGCAATTGTTGAAACTGCAATATTTAGTCAATGGATGCAACGAACTTCGTTCATTCCTTATTATGCACGATGGAAAAATGGCGAAGTTGACTTGGTAAATATTAGTAGAAAAACAAACCGGCCTGATTGGGCAGTAGAAATAAAATGGAGTAACAGATTTTTTGAAGCACCAAATGAATTAAAGAGTCTTACTTCTTTTTGTGAAGAAAATAAACTTAAGCAGGCAATGGTAACTTCAATTGACAAATCAGGAATAAAGGAATACAATCACATACAAATTCAATACTTACCAGCAGCCGTTTACGCCTACAATGTTGGAAAGAATACATTAGAAAGCCAGAAATGAGATTAAACAAAAAAAGCGGAGGAAGAACACCGGCCGCCAACAGGCGTTTGGCGTAATGGCTGATGACGTGGTTAGATCATGTGCAGTGCCTTTATCAGGCATCTGTGCAGATTAATAGTTTAGTGCTTCTAAACCGCCACATCGCCAAGCGGCAATCCGTTAATCGTAATATTGACAACAAACAAAATGACTGTATCAAAAACAAAATTTGGAAAGGCCAAAATCAATAGCA
>DASSYR010000065.1:0-66318 GCA_035703165.1 Chitinophagaceae bacterium | reverse complement strand
ATTTATTACGTTAAAAATATAATATTTATATATATTTTTTTAAATTACTTTTATATATTTTTTTTTCTATTAAATATTTTAATAATAAATATTTATATTAATTAAAATATTTTTAATAATTTTAAATTAAAATTTATATATTTTTTTTGCTTTTAATTCTTTTAAAGTGAGTGACTTATAAATTGTAGAATTATTTTTTGATATGGCTTTTTTGGCAATTTAGACGTTGTCTGACACCCTTTGCTTTATTAACACAAAGTGTATAACTAAAGGAGGAAGTATCAAATAATCAAATTTTTTTTGTGCGGTAATCAAATATATTTGTTGCTTATCAAAAATTTGAAATGTGCGTTTAAAGAGTTTAGAAATCAAAGGATTTAAGAGTTTTGCGGATAAAACAGTCATCAATTTTGATGAGGGGGTAACCGGTATTATTGGCCCGAATGGATGTGGAAAGAGCAATATTATTGATTCTATCCGATGGGTGATTGGGGAGCATAAAATAAGTAACCTTCGTAGTGAGAACCTGGAGAGCCTTGTGTTTAATGGGTCCAAAAGCCGCAGCGCTTCGGGTTTAGCAGAAGTGAGCCTCACTTTTGAGAATACCAAAAATTTATTGCCTACGGAATTTAATACGGTTACTATTAGTCGTAAATATTACAAAAGTGGTGAGAGCGAGTATCGTTTGAATGATGTCTCATGCCGTTTAAAGGACATTCACAATCTTTTTCTTGACACCGGTGTAAGCAATGACAGCTATGCTATTATTGAACTGGCGATGGTGGATGATATTATTAAGGACAAAGAGAATAGCCGACGGAAAATGTTGGAACAAGCTGCGGGAATTTCTATTTATAAAACCCGTAAAAAAGAGGCCAAACTAAAATTAGACGCTACTGAACAGGATCTGGCTCGCATAGAGGACTTGCTTTTTGAGTTAAATAATCAGTTAAAAACCCTGGAGAGCCAAGCTAAAAAGGCTGAAAAATATTTTGAAATAAAAAAGGAATACAAGGAAGTTTCTGTTGAGTTGGCTAAGGCTGCCCTGGAAGGATTTAACTTAACGTATAAAGATCTCACCGAGCAGACGGAAGCGGAGACGGATAAGAGGATTGAGTTAGAAGCGAGGATAGCACAAATGGAGGCGGGATTAGAAGGTGAAAAAGTTGGATTTATTGAGAAGGAGAGAGAACTACAATCTTTACAACATGCATTTAATGATTTGTTGAATGAGCTTCGTACCAAAGAAAGTGAAAAGGGATTGGCACAACAGCGCCTTGAATATCTTAAGGAAAAGGAACAGGGAATCAGAGAATTTCTCCAAAAGGCTGAAGGACAACTAAAAGGAATAGAAGAGGGGATAGCTTTTACCGCTACACATATACAAGAAGAAGAAGTTGTGCTGAGCGATTTACAGGGCAAACTGGATGAATTGAAAATTGCAGCTGATGATAAAAGAAAAGTTTTTGATGAAAAGCGGGCCCATATTGATGAATTACGAAGAGAAAATCAGGCCATTCAACGCAACCAGTTTGAAGTAGAAAAACGAGTAGCCGTTGCAGATACCTCGATTGCAAACCTGGAACGCACTATTTACCAATTAAAAGAGGAACAACAGCATCGCCATGAACAGCTACGCCAGTTAGAAACGGAAAAACAACAAAAAGAGCACGAACTGGGCAACAAAAAAGTTGAGCTATCCAATTTGCAGCAACAACATGAGTTTACAAAAGAGCAAATTTTGCAAACTCAACAAATAATGGAAAGCTTGCGGAATCAACTGGCAGAAGAAAATCGTAAGTTGGATGCCAAGAAGAATGAACACGCTTTGCTTAAAAGCCTGATTGATTCCATGGAAGGTTACCCGGAAAGTGTGAAATTTTTGCATAACAATAGCAACTGGAATCATACAGCTCCCATTTTATCCGATATTATTTACTGTAAAGAGGAATACAGAACCGCCATTGAAAATTTGCTGGAGCAATACTTAAATTATTACGTGGTAGAGAATTTAAGAGAAGGTCTGCAAGCTGTTCAATTATTACACGAAAGTCAAAAAGGTAAAGCTAATTTCTTTTTGCTGGATAAGTTTGAAGGGTTTACAGCCGAAAGCGACTTAACTTCTTTGCAAATTCCTAATGCTATTCCTGCTTTAGAAGTGGTAGAAATTGACCCACGCTATCGAAGTTTAGCTAAATATTTGTTGGGCAATGTATTTATTGCAGAAAATGAAAACGCATTGCAAACCGATACAGATGCGATTATTGTTGAAAAAAGTGGTAAGTTTTTTAAAGGGAAATATTCCTTAACCGGCGGTAGTGTTGGCTTATTTGAAGGGAAAAAATTAGGCCGGGTTAAAAACATGGAAAAGCTAGAAGAAGAAATCCTCAACCAGGAAAAAGTAGTACTTGATCTGAAATCAACTATTCAAATCCGTCATAACGAAGTTATTGGCTATAATGAACAATTGAAAGAAAATGCCATCCGTCAAACAGAACAGGAAATAAATCAACTTACCAACCAGGTATTTGGTTTACAAAATAAGATGGAGAGTTTGAATGCAATGGAGCAGAATGCCGTTCATCGTATAGAAGATTTAGAAGGCCAATTACAACAAAATCACGATGCAATTTCTTCTCAAAGAGTTGAGTTAGATAAGCTTAATACCCAACTATTGGAATTAGGCGAAAAATTAGATGTAATTGAACAGGATTATACGACTGCCGAACAGGAATATAACTTTGCCAATGCAGCTTTTAACGAGAATAATTTAAGTTACACACGCCAGCAAAGTAAATTAACATCACTTAAACAAGAGTATGAATTTAAATCAAACCAGTTAAATGATTTAAAAACTCAAATTGATAACAATTCCGTGCAATTAAACGAAACGGCTTCTAACATTATTGAATCACAAAATTTGCTCGGAGAGCTTGAATCTTTTTTAATTGGTTTATTACAGAATAAAGACACTGAGGAAAAGAAATTAAATGAGGCTGACCAGGCATATTACAACATGCGTAATGCATTGGGTGAGAAGGAAAGTGAACTACGGCATTTAGTAAAGGATAAGGAAATGGTAGAGCATTTATTGGGTGAAATAAAAGATAAACTCAATGAACTAAAGCTTCATCTGGCCGGGATGAAGGAAAGGCTGAGTGTAGAGTTTAAAGTAGATTTAGAACAGGTATTAGACGAACCACGGACAACAGATACTCCCCAGGAAGAACTGCAGGCATCAGTTGATCGTATGAAGAAACGACTGGAGAACATGGGTGAAGTTAACCCTATGGCTATTGAGGCTTTTACCGAAATGAAGAAGCGTTACGAATTTATTGTAGAACAAAAAGATGACCTCGTAACTGCTAAAGAAAGTTTATTACAAACCATTCAGGAAGTAGAGGCTACTGCCAACCAACAGTTCCTGGACACTTTTAATAAGGTTAGAGAAAATTTCCAAAAAGTATTTAAGGCCTTATTTACAGAAGAAGATACTGCTGATTTAATTTTGGAAAGCCCGGAAAATCTCGCTGAAACAGGAATTGATATTGTAGCCAAACCAAAGGGCAAACGTCCATCATCCATAACACAATTGAGTGGAGGAGAAAAAACTTTAACGGCAACAGCATTACTGTTCGCCATTTACCTGATAAAGCCTGCCCCTTTTTGTATTTTAGATGAAGTAGATGCTCCTTTAGATGATGCTAACGTAGGCAAGTTTACCAATATGATCCGTAAGTTTAGTGAAAACTCCCAGTTCATTATTGTTACACACAATAAACAAACCATGGGAAGTGTGGATGTTATTTATGGTGTAACCATGCAGGAAGCGGGGGTGAGTAAGTTAGTGCCCGTAGATTTTAGAAGTTTAAATTAACAAAAGCGCATACACAACAAGAGTATAAATATTTTTAAAATTACTATCGCATTTAGCAGTATAAGTCGCCCTAAAAAAGTCTGGCAGTATGCCGGATTTTTTTATGAGGCTAATGCTATAATGCTTATTTTGTGTAGAGAAATCAAATAAATGCTACATGGCGCAGCGTATTTGCCTTTTTCCGGGAACATTTGATCCTATCACCATCGGTCATTTGGATATTATTAACCGATCCCTGAACCTGTTTGATAAAGTAGTAATCGGTATCGGTAGAAATGTAAATAAAGTGGCAATGTTTAGTGAGGATCAGAGACTCGGGTGGATTAAAGAGATTTATAAAAATGAGCCCAGGGTAAGTTCAGTGGTTTATGATGGGTTGACTGTTGATTGTTGTAAACGAGTAGGGGCTAATTATATTTTGCGTGGTATCCGTTATGTTAACGATTTTGAATATGAAAAAGCGATTGCAGACATGAACCGAAGTCTGGATGGTAATATCGAAACCATATTTTTAACCTGTCTTCCACAATATACATCTGTAGCTTCTACCTTGGTAAGAGACGTGATGCGTAATGGCGGAGATGCTACCCAGTTCTTGCCCGAAGTAGTAGTAAAATCACTAAAAAAATAAATCCTTTATCAAAATCATGCCCTCCATTTGGTTTAATAAAGAACTAAATACAAATAGTTTGCAATCTCTTGGGCCTAACACCATGGGAGAGTACATAGGTATAGAATGGACAGAGGTAGGTGAAAATTTTCTAAAGGCCAAAATGCCTGTTGATCATCGCACCAGGCAGCCTTACGGTCTCCTGCATGGTGGGGCCTCTTGTACATTAGCCGAAACGTTAGGTAGTGTTGCCTCCGCTTTGGTAATTGATCAATCCAGCTTTATCTGCGTAGGTCTGGAAATTAATGCCAATCATGTACGAAGCGTAAAAGAAGGATTCGTTACTGGCATTTGTACGCCCTTGCACTTAGGATATTCTACCCATGTGTGGGATATTAAAATTTATGACGAAAAAGATAGGTTGGTTTGCATAAGCCGGCTGACAGTGGCAATTTTAAAGAAACAACCCTAAGCCATTTTAAAAACATCCAAAATAGAAGGATAAGTATTTTTTAAATACTCGTCAATTTTATCCTTTTCAACCCAGTGAATTTCCCCGATATCTTCTTCCGTTTGAGGTATAAATTTTTCGCTTGATGATGCCTTCATTTTATACCAATGATTTTCCTTTAATATATGCTTACCAAATTCTTCGTACGTATGATACGTAACGGTGATTTTTTTCTTAATCTGAATTTTTTGTAATCCCGTTTCCTCCTGTACTTCCCGTATTGCACAGGCTTCAGGAGTTTCGCCTTTATCCATTTTTCCTTTTGGTAAATCCCATTTTCCTCTGCGAAATATTAATAATAATTGTTTTTTCTCATTTTCAACCAACCCTCCCGCAGCTATAAGCAGCGTAAAGTGCTTCCAAAATTCTTTTTTCAATTTGCTTAAATCCTCATGATAATAGATACCGGTATGTACATTAGCCTTTTTCATTTCGTGTAGCATGGATTTTACTGCAGGGCCCGATAATTCGTCAATAAACACCGAATCGTCGTGATGAATCCATTCCTGAAGTTCATCTTCAATATTATCGCACAGGTAAAGAGGTTTGCTGCCAAAATAAATTTTAATATACATAGTATAAGTTTCTGATAATGATTTTTATTTCCAATACCTAATTACACATTCTTTACAATTATTATCTTCGCCACATGACAAATGAAAAAGCGGTAGCCGAAAAGCTGTTACAAATTAATGCGATTAAATTAAATCCCAAAGAACCTTTTACCTGGGCCAGTGGCTGGAAAAGCCCTATTTATTGTGATAACCGTAAAGTATTATCATTTCCCTTTATTCGGGATTTTCTAAAAAGTGAAATTTGTAATGTTGTATTTGAAAAGTATCCCGATGCAGATGTTTTAGCCGGTGTTGCAACAGCCGGTATTGCCTGGGGCGCAATGGCGGCAGACCAGTTAAAATTGCCATTCATCTATGTTCGATCCAAACCCAAAGAACATGGAATGGGAAACCAGATTGAAGGATATTTTAAAACCGGACAAAAAATAGTGGTGATCGAAGATTTGATTTCAACCGGTAAATCAAGTTTGGAAATTTGCGAAGTATTGCAGGCAAATGGGCTCAAGGTAATGGGGGTAGTGTCTATTTTTAATTATGGATTTGATACTGCTAAAAATGCCTTTAAAAAAGCTGAACTTACTTTTACTTCGCTTACTGATTACGAAACGTTAATTAACCTTGCACTAGAAAAGAGAATTATCTCTGCAGATGAAGAAAATATTTTGTTAAAGTGGCGGAAAGATCCGGCTAACTGGAGCGTAAATTAATAATTTTGAAAAAAGAGTTTCTATGAAAAATGTATTCTCCCTATTTCTTTTTCTCGTACTTACATCGGGTATTCATGCACAACAGAAGCAGGTGGTAACTGTGAAAATTAATACCCCAACTGTTCAGGGTCAGCCCTGCAAAGAACGACTGGAGCAGTTTTTAAAATATGAAGAAGGTGTAGCCAGGGTTATAGTTGATTTTCGCAAAAAAATAACCACCATTACATATCATACCGAAAGAACGAATATCGAAAATTTAAAAACCGCTATAGCCAACCAGGGCTTTGATGCAGACGATATAAAAGCCAATCCGGAATCTTATAATAAACTACCGACTGCTTGTAAAAAGCCCGAAGACAGACCGGAAAACAAGGTGTTGAAAAATACAAAAGCAGTAAAAAAAGACAATTGATTACTTTACAGTATATTTTAATATCAGCAACTGTTAAACAGCAGTTGCTTTTTTAATTTTATGCTGCCATCGTTTTTTATTTTATCATTGCAACTTAATTCACCAGCCAATGTATCCTAATTTATATTATTTTTTAAAAGACATATTTGGTGTGGAATGGGAGTGGGCGAGAATTATTAATTCTTTTGGATTGTTTGTTGCTTTAGCATTTATTGCTGCTGCATATACACTTTTTTTGGAGTTTAAACGCAAAGAAAAACAGGGTTTTCTTGTTTTTACAGAAGAAGAAATAGAGGTTGGAAAGACGGTATCCCCAGCTGAATTAATCATAAATTTTGCATTAGGATTTGTTTTTGGCTTTAAAATTCTTGGGGCATTAACTGCCGGCGAAGCCTTAAAAGATCCTCAGAGTTATATTTTCTCATCTCAGGGAAGCTTGTTATGGGGAATTATTGTTGGGGGCATAATGGCCGGCATTAAATGGTGGGAAAAAAACAAACAGAAAACTGTTAAGCCAGAGAAAAGGAAGTTGCGAATATGGCCTCACGACAGGGTAGGTGATATTACCATAGTAGCAGCATTATTTGGCTTTTTAGGGGCTAAAATTTTTCATAATCTGGAAAACTGGGATGAATTTGTTCGTGATCCCTGGGGCTCTTTATTTTCTTTTAGTGGTTTAACTTTTTATGGCGGATTGATTGTAGCTGCAATTGGTGTTTCTCGGTATTGCATGAAGAGAGGAATTGGGTTTAGATACTTAATAGATGCGGCAGCACCCGGACTAATGTTGGCATACGCCATTGGACGTATTGGTTGCCAGGTGGCTGGCGATGGTGATTGGGGAATAATTAACAGCGCTTATGTAGCTGATTCTTCAGCCAAGATAAAATTAGCAAAACCAGGCGAGGCAAACCAGGTAATTGACTTTAATAAAGCATATTATGAAAGAGAATTTGGCGACCTCACCAAGGTACCCATGAAAAGCTATAAAGCCCCTTCTTTTTTACCTGTATGGATGGTAGCCTACACTTATCCCCATAATGTAAATAGCCAGGGTCTCAGGTTGGCTAATTGCGAAGAACAAGAGCATTGTAGTTATCTGCCCTTACCGGTTTTTCCAACACCTTTCTATGAGACGGTAGTTTGTTTTATCTTTTTTATAATAATCTGGTTAACAAGAAAAAGAATTAAAATTCCTGGTGTTTTGTTTGCCTTTTATCTCATTTTAAATGGACTTGAACGTTTTTTAATCGAAAAAATAAGAGTTAATACTAAATATCATAGCCTTCCGTTTGAGCCAACGCAGGCGGAGTTAATTTCAACAGGTTTAATTATAGCAGGAGTTATTATGTGGTCTTTATATACCATTCAAAAGCCATCGCCCCCAAAAACGGCTACTATGTAGCAATTCTTATCGGGGTGCAATAATATATTAATATTTTTTAATATGCCTTGTTTTAAAACAGGCATTATTATAAATTCTCTCTCTACAATCTGCATCACTATGTAGGGATTATTTACCCGCTTTAAATGTTTCCTAACCCTTTTTCTATGCTGTTTTGTCGGTTTTTGCTTGATATCTGGTGTAACAAAAGGTAGTTTTGGCCGTCTTATTTTAAATTTTGAGTTAAAAAAGGAATTTTTAAGTGAGCCTAAACTACTTTGTATTACCAGTTATCATTGAATTTTGCCGTTCAATGTAAAACTATATACCTTGTATTACATGGTACTTAATTTTGACCTGAAAATTGTGAAACAATAAATGACTAAAACAAGATATATGAAAAAGTTAACCACTCTACTGCTTCTATTGACGACTTTAAACACAATGGTATTTGCCCAGGCTAATAAAGGAAAAGTTACAGGACAGGTTATTGATGGCAGTGCAAAAATTGTTGAATCGGCCACCATATCCCTATTAAGGGCCAAGGATTCCGGAATTGTAAAAATTGGAATTGCAGATAAAACCGGAAAGTTTATTATAGAAGGAATTGCTAACGGAAAGTATTTAGTTTCTGTATCTGCTGTGGGGCATACAAAAGCTTATAGTGAAGTATTTGATATTAACGAAAGCAACCTGGAAGTACAGTTAAAAGCAGTGGAATTGGTGCCTTTAGCTAAATCATTAAGTACGGTTACCGTTGTTTCGCGGAAACCTTTAATTGAACAAAAAATTGACAGAACAATCGTAAATGTAGATGCTGCTGTAACCAACGTAGGTGCATCTGCCTTAGAAGTGTTGGAAAAATCACCCGGTATTTCGGTTGACAAAGACGGAAATATCAGCTTAAAAGGTAAGCAGGGAGTACAAGTGTATATTGACGGTAAGCCTTCTTATTTATCAGGAGGCGACCTGGCTAATTTATTACGTAGCATGAGCAGTAATCAATTAGAAGCAATTGAAATTATGACCAATCCACCAGCCAGGTATGATGCTGCGGGTAATAGCGGAGTTATTAATATTAAAACTAAAAGGAACAATCTTGTTGGGTACAATGGATCTATTAATTTAGGCTATGGACAAGGAATATACCCCAGGCTAAATGAATCAGCAAACTTTAATTATCGGAAGAACAAAGTAAACGTATTTGCAAATGTTGGTTATAACAGGCGTAAATCTGAACAGGAATTGGATATTCAACGTAAGTTTATTGAAAAGAGTACTAAGATAGTAAAATCGAATTTTGATCAGGGGTCCAGAATTAATTCAAAAAGTGAGTCATTTAATGCAAGGGTTGGATTAGATTATTTTGCTTCAAAGAAAACGACTTATGGATTTTCACTGAGTGGATTCAGTAATCCATCGAAGGAATATAATTTTAGTGACGTATCCATTCTCGATCCTTCACTGGTACTCACAGATATTACGCTTGCCAACACTTCAAATAATAGAAGGTGGAAAAATTTTAGCAGCAACATTAATTTCCGTCATGTATTCGATTCAACCGGTAAAGAAATTACAGCAGATGTTGATTATCTCGGATATAGTAGTACAAATGTTCAGGATCTGTTTAACTATTATTACAATCCTGATGGTTCACCAAGTGGTAAGCCGGATACATTACTCGGTGATTTGCCTCAGGATATTAAGATATACACAGCTAAAATTGACTATGTGCATCCTCTTAAAAAAGGGGCAAAGATAGAAGCAGGTGTAAAAACCAGTTATGTGAAAACAGATAATAATGCTCTGTATGATAATTTGATTAATAATACTCTTATTCTTGATAGCGGGAGAAGCAATCATTTTATTTATAACGAAAATATAAATGCGGCGTATATAAATCTTACCAAGCAGTTTAATAAGAAATGGAGCGGACAATTTGGATTGAGGGTGGAAAACACAAATTCAGACGGACATTCAATAGGTTGGGTTTTCAGAGGCAACAACTGGGTTAATTTTGATACCACTTTCAAAAGACATTATACTCAATTATTCCCAACTGTATTCCTGCAATATACAGCTGATGAAAAAAATACATGGGGTATTAATTATGGTCGCCGTTTAAACAGACCTAATTATGAAGATTTGAACCCGTTTATTTACTTTTTGGATCGCTATACATTTGAGCAGGGCAACCCCAATTTAAAACCACAGTTTAGTCACAATATAGAATTAAGTCATACTTACAAAGGCTTTTTAACTACTACGTTAAGTTATTTTAAAACTACCGATATTATTACGCAGGTGTTAGAGCAAAATACTGATGCTAATGAAACTTTTGTTAAGCAGTCAAACGTAGCCTCTTTGCGTCAGTACAGCATCTCCGTAGCTGCTGGCTTCGCTGTAAAAAAATGGTGGAGCATGAATTTTTATGGCAATGGATATAACAATAAATATAAGGGCATTATCAATGGAGACTACGTAGAGATAGGCACTACCACAGGCCAGTTTAATTTAAGTAACCAGTTTAAATTTAAGAAGGGATGGGCAGTTGAGCTAAGCGGTTTTTACAGAACAAAATTTGTAGAAGGTGTATTTGTAATCAATGGTTTTGGATTAATAAATACAGGGGTAAGCAAACAAATTTTCAAGGGTAAAGGCTCTATACGTTTAAATGTACGTGATGTTTTAAGAACGCAAAAAATAAATGGCTCTGCTGTTTATGGCGATATTGATGCGGCTTTTCAACAGGTAAATGACAACAGGGTGCTGAATGTTGGATTTGTTTACCGCTTTGGAAAAGGAAAAATTAATACGCCCAGAAGAAAAACGGGTGGGGCAGATGACGAGAAAGAACGTATAAAATCCTTAAACAATTAATAAATTTTATAAGAAAGATTGTTGTAAAATTTTCTAAGGACCAGGCATTGGCCATCTTAGAATTCTCATGTATAATCTCCCTGTTTTTACAGGGAGATTTTTTTTCACCTGCAATCTTTGGTACATTTGTTTTAAACAATTTTTTATGCCATCTTTTGATATTGTAAGTAAAGTAGATGCCCAGGCTTTAGACAATGCAGTTAATGTGGTTAGAAAAGAAATTACCAACCGGTTTGATTTTAAAGGATCCCACGTTGTGATTGATTTAAATAAAAAAGAATTTAAGCTAAATATAGAGGTGGAAGATGAAATGAAAATGCGTCAGTTAATAGATGTGTTGATAAACAGAGCTCACAAACAAGGCATTGCTCCTGAAGCTTTTGATTTTTCAAAAGAAGCCTTCCAAAGTGGCAAAACATATAAAAAAGAAATTACGGTTAGAAATGGATTGAAGCAAGAGGATGCTAAAATAATTGTAAAGCTTATTAAGGATAGCGGACTAAAAGTTCAGGCACAGATTAATGATGATTTTGTTCGGGTAACAGGTAAAAAAATAGATGATTTGCAGGAAATTATCCAATTATGTCGAGGGGCAAATTTAGGCTTGCCTCTCCAGTATGAAAATATGAGAAGCTAGCAAAGCAGGGTCTCCCATGTTTGCAAAATAGTTAAACGGCTTCCTTCATAGCAGCTTTTTCTGAAACAGATTTCTCTATTGTGCCGGTATTTTTCTTCTTCATAATCCACTGTATAGCTACAACAAAAACCAAGAACAATACAATAATTACAACGTGTTGAACCATGGGTAACGATTTTAGTATTAAGGTTACTTTGTGGCAGACTTCAGAGGTAGGGTAACTGCCTGATAAAGATTAATACTTAGTTATCCCGATCGAAAATTACTCTAAAAATTTGACTAATGAAATTTTTTCATTCAAAAATTCATTTTGATTAAATGAATTAATAGACTAATTTTGCGTTCATTTTTTAAAATTAAATAGTACGGCAAAATCCGTATTACTCTAAAAATCAAATAAGTATGAGAAAAGGTATTCATCCGGCAAATTATCGTTTTGTGGTATTTAAGGATATGAGTAATGGACATTCTTTCTTAAGCCGCTCTACAGCTCAATCAAAAGAAACCGTTAAATGGGAAGATGGAAACGAATACCCGTTAATTAAACTGGAAATTTCCAATACATCCCATCCCTTCTTTACCGGTCAAAAAGTGCTGGTTGATACGGCTGGACGTATTGATAAATTCAAGAAGAAGTACGAGAAGAAAAAATAATTTTAAATATTTATTGTTTTTCATTATGATATTTTTAAATCCCTCCGGATATTCGGAGGGATTTTTACTTTTCACTGAGCTTTACATTAGATTTACATAATGGATATTGTACTTTTTGATACAATTAGCAGGGGCCTCTTATATCCGTTTACACTTACCCGCCCGGTGGCAGATATTCGGTTAGGAATCTACACCATCCGGGAATTTTGGGAACAATATTTTCAAACGGATAGTTACACAATTACCGAAGATTACCTTCAGCACAAATTTCCTTCTACTTCAAAAAATGATGTATTGTTAATTAATGCATCCCTTATGCCTACAGAAGAATTTTTGCGCCAGATTTTTGAGCTGAAAAACGGAGAAGCTTTAATTCAGGATGACATAATCCTGGCTGGCAAAACCAACACTTTTGATAAATGGAAGATGCACGAGGTGAATAGCACACGTTTTTCAGTTTATAAAAAGCTTTCTGTTTCATTAAATTTTCTTACTTACCCCTGGCAAATATTTCAGTGGAATGATTATGCTATACGAAATGATTTTACCATAATTACAAAAGATAGAAGATCTGTAGATATTTCATCTACCAATCAATACAATAAACGGGAAAATATTTTTGTTGAGGAGGGGGCTAACATATATAATTCCGTTATTAATGCCAGTACGGGACCTGTTTATATTGGTAAAAACTGTGAGGTTATGGAAGGTTGCTTGATAAGAGGCCCTTTTGCAATGTTGGATGGGAGCATTTTGAAGATGGGGTCTAAAGTGTACGGAGCCACCACAATAGGACCGGGTTGCGTTGCAGGGGGGGAAATTAAAAACAGCGTTCTTTTTGGTTACACCAATAAAGCGCATGATGGTTACCTGGGAGATTCTGTTTTGGGAGAGTGGTGTAACCTGGGAGCAGGTACATCGAATTCTAATTTAAAAAATAATGCTGGCGAAGTAAAAGTTTGGGACAAAACCACAGAAGAATTTTTATCAATAGGTTTAAAATGCGGATTGATAATGGGTGATTACAGCCGTAGCGCTATCAATACCTCTTTTAATACCGGAACAATTGCGGGTATATGCTGTAATATTTTTGGAGAAGGACTTATGCCAAAATTTATTCCGGATTTTTGCTGGGGTTCTAAAGAAAATAAAAACTATGATTTAAATAAAGCATTTAGCGATATACACAACTGGAAACAATTAAAAAAACACTCGTTAACAGAAGCTGAAAGGATTATTTTAAGACATATCTATCAACATTTGTAAATAAAATTTATATGCGTAAACAAATAGCTGCGGCTAATTGGAAGATGAATTTAACTTATAAGCAGGGCGAAAAATTAATAAATGAAATTTTAGCCGTGCCCCATCATTTAAAGGACAGCCAGGAAGTAGTGTTAGGTGTTCCCTTTCCCTATTTAACAATGGCCTTTGAAAAGACGAAAGACATTGATGGATTTTATGTGGCTGCACAAAATAGCAGCAATAAGAAATCTGGAGCTTACACCGGCGAAACGTCGGCAGAGATGCTTTTTTCCATAGGCGTACAATATGTTATATTAGGACATTCAGAACGAAGAGAGTATTTTAATGAGACCAATCAAATGCTTGCAGAGAAAATAGACCTGGCATTAGAATTTGGATTGAAACCTATTTTTTGTTGTGGAGAGTCTTTAACGATACGAGAAGCCGGAACTCAGAATGAATACGTAAAAACCCAATTACAAGAGAGCTTGTTTCATTTATCAGCAGAGCAATTACAGCAAATAGTTATTGCTTATGAGCCCATTTGGGCTATTGGTACTGGTAAAACGGCAACCTCGCAGCAGGCACAGGATATGCATGCATACTTGCGTTCTGTATTAGCTGCACAATATAACGAGGCTATAGCAAATAAAATTTCAATTTTGTATGGTGGTAGTGTAAAAGCGGCAAATGCAAAAGAAATTTTTTCTATGCCAGATGTGGATGGAGGATTGGTAGGTGGGGCTTCCCTTTTAGCCAGTGAATTTATTGCCATAATACACGCATTAAAATAAACATGTGTACACTATAGTACTTAAACGTCGTAAACACATTTTGCTCCGCCTGGCCAACGTAAAAGTTGTAATAGAAGGGAAGGAAATATATCCTTTGGAGGAGGGGAAGGAGACAATAATTCATTCACAGCAGAATAATATTCATCTTGTAGTAACAGACGGATTCCATATTTCAAAGCCGCTTGAATTGGTATTCCATCACATTCACACCTATTATTTGCATGTGGATTGTGTTTTGAGTAATGTTCAATTATTTTACGGAGTTTTTTTTATGTTATTTTTATTTGTTCTTGGCTTTTTTACGGGAATTGTGGTATTACAACTGTTAAGTTTTTTTCCTTTAGGATATCTTATTTACGTTTATTATATCAACCGTCATGATTTTATTCAGTTGCATCCTATGTAAAGAGATGAGAATAAACTTGACAAGGGGGCATAAGTATTTAGATAAATTATTTATAAATATATTGGGCCCTTTTTAACCGGTCATTAATAGCTCTGCCCAATCCTTTATCAGGTAAATATTCAGCTAAAATAATATCGGCCTTTATTGTGTCCAGTTGTCTTAATGCTTTAAATAAGTTTTTTGCAGCTTCTTCTACATTACCCGTAGGGGAGAGGATAAATTGATTTTCACCCGGTACTTCGGGATAAAGTCTGTTAAAACTGATAATTGCAATTTTTTTATTTTTATTTTGATGAATTAGCGTATCAATATTCCCCAATAACAATGGAGTATGAGTGGCATAATGACTTTGTAATTGACCTGGTGAATCCGGACCTGCTTCCGTATTAACTTGAAAAGTAACTTTTTCGCCGGTAATTTTTTCAATTTCTTCTACGGTAATTCCGCCAACCCGGTGAACAATTATTTTATCATTCTTATCAAAACCAATAATTGTGGATTCAACGCCTACCTTGCACTCGCCACCATCAAGTATGTAAGGAATTTTGCCATGCAAATTATCAAATACATGACCTGCTGAAGTAGGACTTACATATCCAAACGGATTTGCACTTGGTGCGGCTAATGGAAAATTGATTTGATTTAGTAATTCTAACGTTAGCGGGTGCTTCGGAATTCTTATTGCTACTTTATCACTCCCCGCTGTTACTATATCTGGGATGCTATTTTTCTTGGGTAATAAAAAAGTAATAGGTCCGGGTAAAAAAGCATCAGCCAATAATTTTGCTTTGGCAGGTACATGTAAAACATATTGGCTTAATGAAGAAAAGGAAGGTACGTGAATGATAAGGGGATTAAAATGAGGCCTGTTTTTTACTGCATATATTTTAACAACAGCATCTTCATTAAGAGCATTACCTGCCAATCCGTAAACTGTTTCGGTTGGAATGGCTACCAGGTCTCCTGCTTCCAGTAATTTCTTTGCATAATTTATATCGGTACCAATTCTTGTCTCCATATTATCATATTATACACTGGGTTGCGATTGCTGAAAAGCAAAACTAATATCAGCTTCTGCGTAGGAATTAAGTTTATCAAGCTCTAAAACAGTAGTTCTCCCGTCTCCCGAACGATGGTACATCGGCAAGAATTTGGCTCCGACTATTATTTCATCAGGGGTGTAAGATGTTCTGGCTACTACGGAATTGGAAAATGCCTCATCAAATGCCTTTACAAATACCAGAATTTCGGCCTTAGCATTTTTAAAATCATCTATGGTAAACCGATAGACAGGGCTGGTTTCATTAATTGGATGAACAATTGTCCAACTAAGCGTTAATGCGTTTATTTTTGATAGTTCCAATGGTAAATCGTAAAATTTGTTTATCCATTTTCCGTTTTCTTCAATTGACATTCCAATGGTAATTTTAACTTCAGCGTCTGTTAAATAGTTATTTTTAAATGGGGCCATTCTTATCATTAATCCTACACCATCTTTATAGGGGGCAATTAAAGCATTTTTACTAAAGCGTAAAAAAGATTGTGGTAGTGAAAATCTTCCATATAACAGGCCGGTTGCTAGTGCAAACCCCATTAGCCCGAGTAAAGCTTCTATGGCTGCTACAGCACTGATGACTATTCCTTGTGGGTTAATGTGACCATAACCAACAGTAGTAAACGTTTGTACACTGAAAAAGAAAGTCTGGGCAAATTTTTCAAGGGTATTATTTGATGTTATGCCTCCCAGGTACTCCGTTCCAATGCCAAAATAAATCAGAGCAAATAGAAAATTAATGGAAACAAAAAATAAAAAAATAGTTGCTAAAAACTTCCACCAAGGCATAAGTAGCATAGTATGAAACCAACTGGTGGCCTCTAAAAATCTCAATCCTCTTTTGCGTATATTGGGAGAACCGTCTTTATTAATTAAACGGCCACCATAAAAATTACTATTGGTGCCAAACCCTGTGTCTTCAACAGTTTGTGCTTTTATGTTAATAAACCGTTTAAATATCGCCATAAAGCCAAAATTAACAAATTACCTTAGTTGAATCGTATCAGGGAAACAATAGTTTTCAGGGGCAAATAATATGGCATAACTATCAATGGGCTCATTAATTTGTTGTAAAGTGGAAAAATCTTTTATTTCATAACTGTTATATCCATAGTCATATAACAGGTTAAATAGCTCTGGTGAAGTATTGTTAAACCGGTTAAGATACTTTTCAATAACTTCAATTATAACCAGGGGCTTGCATTTATTTAAGGTTTCTAACATTCCCTGAATTACTTTTAATTCTGCACCTTCAACATCAATTTTTATGAGGTTAACGTTTAAAATCTGGTGATCAGAAATGAATTTATCTATTGTTATGGTTGCTGTTTTTTCGCTTTTTCCTGAAAAATTTTCCGGCATTGATAGGCTGCTCATACCCGAATTATCTGGGTTAGATATAAAAATTACAGTATTTTCCGTTTTATCACTTATAGCTTGGGGATAAGGATAGATATTTGTCAACCCGTTGAGTGATATATTTTTTTGTAACTGGCTAAAGTGAAATGAAATAGGTTCAAAACAGTATGTTTTTCCAAGTGTAGCTTTGTTAGCCGCTAATATTGAAAAATAGCCAATATTAGCACCAATGTCTATTATGGTGTCATTTTTATTAATAAGTTTTTCCCAAATGGATGAGAGGCTTTTTTCATAATAACCGTACCAGAATAATTGTCTTTGAATATGGTCAACTATATTCACATTTATATACAAACTCCTCGCTATTTTCTTTTGATATGTTTTTTTATCTAATTTCAACCATCTAAGAAGGTGTAATATGTATTTTTCGCCCTTATGTGGGAATGGGAAGCGTTTGGCGTACCAATTAATAATATAATAAAATAGAAAAAGCAGATTATATTTTTGAAGAAAGGCAAACGTAAATTTATTTTTCGAAATACACAACTTAATGAAGTTAAACAAAGCAATCGTTTTTAACTCATTTTATCGGGTACTGAATATTGCAGTAAGCTTTGCTATTACTGTTTTATTGGCTCGTATTTTAAAAGCAGAAGGATTTGGTATTTTGTCTCTGCTTATTGCTAATGTTACGATACTTAATTTATTTACCGGTTTTGGCTCTGATTCAGGGATCACTTATCAACTGGCTTCCGGCCAATTATTATTGGGGAAAATTAATACCATTATTTTTTCTGTTCTTTTATTACAATTAGTGTTTGTATTGATAGTAGAAACAGTGGTTCATTATATTACTGGTCATTATTGGTTATATAATCAATATTTGTGGGTTGGCCTGATTTACTTTTTTGTTGTTTCCGTACAGGAAAAATATTCAGCCCTTTACTATGGGCACCATCTTAATGTTACTATTAATAAGATATTTTTCTTTAGCAATCTTGCGGTATTAGCTTTTTTTTTATGGCTGTATTTTGGTGTGGAAATCAAGGAGCTCGTGTTTTATATTAAAGTGTACATAGGGCTTTGTTTGGTACAAACTTTACTTCCCGTTATTTTGTTTTATATTATTACTAATCAAAAGCCCGGGTTTTCGATTGTAGGGGCTAATGATTTAAAGCTTTTTTTTTCATACTCAATTATAGCCTTTATAACAAATGGTATTCAGTTTTTGGCCTACCGGATTGATTACTGGTTTGTTGATTATTATCGAGGCAAAGAACAATTAGGGATTTATGTGTTATCAGTAAAACTTTCACAGCTTTTTTGGGTTATGCCTGTGCTTTTTGCCAGCATTATTTTTCCTTTGGTAGCAAAGGATAAAATAAATTATAACGAGGATAAAATGCTTTTTTTAATAAGGAGTATGAATGTATTTAATTTGGTTATGGCGATAGCAGCCTGTGCTTCAGCATCGTGGCTAATTTCATTTTTCTTTGGTGAAGAGTATAGAAATCTTTTGTATCCATATTTTTTATTATTACCCGGAGTCATTTTGTTTTGCATCGCCACCATATTGGCGGCATTTTTTGCAGGAAAAAATCAGTTGAAGGTAAATTTAGTAGCTTCTGTTCTTTGTTTTTTAATCATTTTATTTCTTGATTTATGGCTTATACCTGCCTATGGAATTGTTGGGGCAGCCTTGGCAAGTTGCATTGGTTATGCGGTTGCAGCACTTTTTTATGTAAGAGTTTATACCAAAGGCTCGGGTAAGGGGATAAATGATATTTTTTTATTTACCAAGGCTGATTGGCGAAAAGCAAATCAACTCGTTAAAGAATTGTTTGTAAAAAACTGATATGAATATCTTATGGCTTGCAAGTTGGTATCCTACTAAGTTATCCCCATTAAACGGGGATTTCATACAACGTCATGCACAGGCAGTAAGTTTGTATCACGACATTGTAGTTCTACATCTTTGTAGAGATGAAAAAGGGATTATTACTAACGATTATCAATTAGTCGAAAAAAAAGAGGGTAATTTAACAGAACTAATACTTTACTATAAATCAATTTTAATCGGTATCAACTTCCTTGATCGCTTTTTTTCTGGTGTTAAATACCGACGACTCTTTAAAATGGTTGTTACCGATTATTTAGCTAAAAACGGCAATCCATCTATAGTACATATACATATAGGCATGAATGCAGGATTGATAGCTTTATGGTTAAAAAAGAAGTTCGCCATAAAATATGTTGTAACAGAACATTGGTCAGGCCTTTTGCCAGAAGCAAAGAATAGTTTTTATGAACGTCCTTTTTTATTTAAAGCTCTATGGAAAAAAATTATTCAGGGGGCATCTGCTATTAGTGTTGTTTCGGAGTATTTAGGTAAAACAATTCGTGAAAACATTGCGCCTGTTTCTTATACTGTTATACCCAATGTGGTAAATACAAATATTTTTAAATATTCAGATAAACGACTTTGTTCAACAACTCGGTTTATCCATATTTCCCGTATGGACTATCAAAAAAATCCTGAAGCCATTTTTAAAGCCTTTTCTATTGTAAATAAAAATAATCCCGATTTTACTCTTACCATTTATAGTAATGAACTAAAGAAGGCCGAACAGTTGGCTATTGATTATCAATTAAAGGATAAGGTTAATTGCCGAGTGGAGACAACACAAAGCGAATTGGCAAAAGCCATGCAGGAATCAGATGCATTAATATTATTTTCAAGATATGAAACGTTTGGATGCGTTATAATTGAAGCCAATGCCTGTGGATTGCCAGTAATTGTAAGCAATATTCCTACGATGCACGAACTGGTTCATGAAAAAGTAAATGGAGTTTTTGCAAATAACGAAAGTGCAGAGGATCTTGCTGAAAAAATAAATTGGTTTATGCAGAATAAGCAATTATTTGATGCTGCTTCTATTTCAGCAACTGCATCGGAAATGTATAACTATAACAAAATTGGGAAACAATTTAGTGACTGGTATAAAACCTTGTGAAACTGATTTTTTTTTATTCTTTTAATTTATTTACCAGGTTAATGTAATCCTGCATGGCTGTTTCTTTCGGTTTCCCTTTTAAATTGTTCCATGCTTCATATTTTGCTTTGCTTACAAAATCAAATGGATTAGAAGGGGGCTCAATATTTACATCTCCTTCTGTACTTTGTTTATACAAAGAGTATAGCTCTAAAAGTGTTTGATTATCGGGCTTCTCAGTCAGCATTTTGCTATTTGCTACGGCCTGCTCAAATAATTGTAATAACTCCATATTATAAATTTTAATAAAGATAGATATTAGAAATTATAACCCTTATAGGAAAGGAACTTGTTTTTTTATTATTTTGTGACCTTTATATGTAATTGAGCCAACTAAAATAAAATTAGTTATGAAAAAATTAATGTTTTTCGTTTCCGTTATAGCCATGTTATTTTTATTGTCTTATTGTAGCTCTTCCAAAAGAGCATCGGCTAAAAGGCCTTTGCTTACTTACGATGCTAATTTAGCATTGGTTATTAATGAAAATTGCGTACCCTGCCATATTCCGGCTAAAGGGGGTAACAAAAAGCCCTTCAATACTTATGAAGCTGTAAGAATTGATATTGATGAGATGATACGCCGAATTTCTCTTAACCCCGGAGATAAAGGTTATATGCCTTTTAAGCGTCCTAAACTTGCCGATAGCGTTATTAATATTTTTAAGCAATGGAAAGAAGATGGCTTGAGGGAAAGATAATAAATGAATACTCAAACAGGTTGTTGTAATTAATACAAACCCGCCAGGTTATAAAAATTATTATTGCTTTTTTTAGACCCTGCTGTTTTTGTCTTCAATAATTTCCTGTAAGGAATGCTGTATATTAATTATCCATTGTGGAAGATTTACCGGTGACATTGTCCACAGACCACCTTCTAATTTCTGCATGGTAAAAATTATCCGGTTCGTACACTCGTCGGTTACATCCACATGAAAAGTAGGAACAGGGGCTAAGGGTATTTTTCTAAAATTGAATTCTTTAACGCCAGATTCGGCTTTTACCAACTTGGTAAAATGAATGTTTTTTACAGTAGTGAACATAGGGCAGATTTTTGAAATATAAATACCTCAAACACTATGCTAATAATACAAAATTGTGGATAAATTGATTGTATAGTTTTTCACAAAATCTGTTCAAATTATCTGATAATCTTTTTTAATATTGAATTAATTAATCTTCAAATATCTCGTTATGCTGCTCTTGCACACGTATAAAAGTTGTTCGTTTGGTTAGTTCTTTTAGTGATTTGGCTCCTACATAAGTGCAAGTAGAACGGATGCCTCCCAAAATATCCGATACAGTGTTGGAGACAGATCCGCGATATGGAATCCGGGTTGTTTTTCCTTCAGAAGCCCGGTATTCAGCTACACCTCCCGCATATTTTTTCATAGCCGTTTCTGAGCTCATGCCATAAAATAGTTTATATTTTTTACCATCGGGATACTCAAGTAATTCACCCCCGCTTTCAGTATGCCCGGCCAGCATTCCTCCCAGCATTACAAAGTCTGCTCCACCGCCAAAAGCCTTGGCCACATCTCCGGGCATTTTACAGCCCCCATCCGAAATTATCTGTCCGCCTAAACCATGTGCAGCATCGGCACATTCGATAATAGCTGATAGTTGAGGATAACCAACACCGGTTTTTATCCGTGTTGTACAAACTGAGCCTGGTCCAATGCCCACTTTTATCATATCGGCCCCGGCCAATAGTAATTCTTCAACCATTTCGCCGGTAACTACATTGCCTGCTATGATAACTTTATCCGGGTATTTTTTTCGGGTATTTTTTACAAAATCCGTAAAGTGCTCCGAATAGCCATTCGCTACATCAATACAAATAAATCGCAATTGACTGCATTCTTTTAAAATTACATCCAGCCTTTCCCCATCACCGACGTTCGCACCCGTGCTAATGGCAATATATTCTGCAATAGAATTCCCCTTTTTTTTCATGAAGGCACTCCATTGGGCAGGGGTATAATGTTTGTGTAAAGCCGTAAATAATTGATGCGAGGCTAATGCTTCGGCCATTTCCATTGTACCCGTGGTATCCATATTGGCAGCCATTACAGGAATACCTTCCCAATCCTTACCCCCGTGTAAGAATTTAAATTTACGGTTTAACGAAACTTCTGATCGGGATTTGAGTGTAGAACGTTTAGGTCTTATCATCACGTCCTTAAAGCCAAGTTTAATATCTGCTTCTATGCGCATAGTTTACTTTTTTAATTAGCCTGCGTAAGTTACATCATCAGACTTGTTAAATGCGAAGGGTTTGAAATGTTTTTTATAAAAACAGGTGAGTTTTTTATTAGGAAGACTGGGTGTTGTCTTATACCTTGCATAGCATTAATTTTATACTATGAATTCGCTTAATATCGCTATCATTCAGCATAAACCGGTTCACTTAAATTTGAAAGAAAGTTTGGAAAAAGGGTTAGAATTGATTAACGAAGCAGCTGATAATGGGGCAGAGTTGATTGTGTTTGGTGAAACATGGTTGAGTGGTTATCCTTCCTGGATAGACCACTGTCCGGAAATAGCTCAATGGAATAACGAAGCAGTAAAAGAAATTTTTGCTTTGATGCATGCGAATAGCATGGCTGTGAATGGGAGTGAGTTAAGCCTTTTAAGCAACCTTGCTTCCAAGCTGTCTGTAAATATCTGTATAGGGTTTAACGAAAAGGTAAATACCGGTATTGGAAACGGTACGATTTATAATTCTTTTGTTTTAGTAAATGATAAGGGAGAAATAAGCAATCATCATCGGAAAATGATGCCCACTTTTAATGAAAAATTATTGTATGGTAATGGTGATGCGGCAGGCTTAAAAACGGTAGATACCAAATGGGGGAAGGTGGGAGGATTAATTTGCTGGGAGCACTGGATGCCTTTAAGCCGGCAGGTACTTCATAACGAAAACGAGATAATTCACATCGCTTTATGGCCAACCGTACATGAAATGCACCAAATAGCCAGCAGGCATTATGCTTTTGAGGGAAGATGCTTTGTTGTTGCAGCCGGCCAAATAATGCAGGTAAAAGATATCCCCTCACAACTTACTTTACCAGCTTATTTAAAAGATGTGCCTGATAAATATATTCTTACCGGGGGGAGTTGTGTAATTGATCCCAGGGGAAATTATTTAATGACTCCGCAATTTGATAAGGAAGAAATTTTGTACTGCACAATTGATAATTTTAATACAGCCATTAAAGAAAAACTTACCCTGGATACTTCGGGTCATTATAACCGATGGGACATTTTTAATTTTACTGTTGATAAGGCAAGAAGAATATGATAGCATATTAAGTGAGTATCAGGATTTGTACACAACCCAATCAGGACAGTTTTTTGGTAAATTTGTTTTGATTATTTTCCTGTTTCAAATAAAAAGCCGATTTCATTTTGGAAACCGGCTCGTCTTCATTAAAAAGGGTAGGGTAATATTATTCTTCAAATTTTGTATCTTTTACTGTGCCCCAGTTAGCATCTGCCTTTTTTATATATCCCTGTTGGTCCTTATTCCATCTTTCACGCACATCCAGGTTGTAGTTTAAGTACAATTTTCCATCTACAATTGTAAAAGCTTCGCCTTCTGTTTTGGCTTTATATCCTCTTGAACAGCCGTAAGCACAGTAGCCGCCGTATTGGGGTTCAAATTTTGAAGGATCTTTTTTAAATGCTTCTTTATTTTCTACTGAAGAAAAATACCAGGTAGCGCCTTTATAGGATACGGCAAATTGTTTGTTCCCTTTTACCGCTTTGTTTTGAGTAAAATAAGCTACGGCATCAAATCCTTTAATGGCGCCATCAGATGTAGTATAAATTTCTGATTGTTGCGCTTTAAGGGTTGTTAAGCCTGTAAAAAAAGCCACAAATAAAATCACTAGTTTGTTCATACGTTAATTAATTTTTATATCACAAAATAATTATTTACTGCATAGGCAATTGGTCGTTTAGTTGACGATTATTTTTTTTAAATTTAGTTTAACATAACTGTATAGAACATGTCGGCATAATGACATCACTCCGCTTTAATACGATTAATTTTGGGTTATGAAATATTTTCTAATCATTGCGTTACATTTATTTTTGGGATTAAGTATATTAACAATTGTGTCTTTTAAAAAGCAAACTATTCCTCCTTCTCAAAAACCCGTTACAAAAAATGGGTTTGCTGTTATAGAATTATTTACTTCAGAAGGATGTAGTAGTTGTCCTCCGGCAGACAGGGTTGCGGCAGATTTGCAAAAGGAATATCCTGATAACGTTTTTGTTCTGGGTTTTCATGTTGATTACTGGGATTATATTGGCTGGAAAGATGAGTTTAGCAGCGCAGATTTTACAAAACGCCAACGTTTGTATGCTGTGCAATTCGGACTGCAAAGTATTTATACACCCCAGGCAGTTGTAAATGGCAGGGAAGAGTTTGTAGGTTCAGACAAAAGCCAATTATACAAAACGGTGGCGAATGAATTAAGTTCTACATCAGCAAACTCAAACATCACATTAAACACAGGAAATGTGGAGAAAGGTAATGTATGGGTAAACTATACATTTAATGGAAAGGAAAAATGCTTATTGAATTTTGCTTTGGTGCAATTAAATGCAAATTCTGACGTAAAACGTGGAGAAAACCAGGGTAGACAATTAAAGCATATAAACATTGTAAGGGATTTTAAAACAGTTGAACCAACCAGTGGAAAGATTAATCTTACAGTTCCCGCAAATTTGAGTGCAAAAGATGTTAAAGTAATCGCCTTTGCCCAAGAGAGGAACACGTTGAAGATATTATCAGCTGCTTCCGCATCTTTGTAAAGAGAACAACTCAATTCGATTAAAACTTTTAATACCATTGCTATTACGTTCTTTTTCAATTCATTAAGATTGGCTGATTTTAGTAGTAAGTGGCCTCTTTTTCAAAAAGCATTTTTTTAAGTAATTAACCCTGCTATTTTCCGGAAAAATTAGTTGTTACAAAATAATCTTTTTATGGAAAAATTGGCACTAAGTTTGGCCAATTCTCACATAAATGGTGTAACTTATCAAGAGTAGTCAGGCTTTTGTTACCTGAGATTAAAATTCTACTTATTGTAAGTACATTTTGAGTACTATAAGCGTTGATCCACTCCCGCTAAATTTAAATATCCTACTGATTCCTTTGTATTTAGTAAAGAAGAATTTCTTGAGGTTTATTTAACGGTCATTTGCGTGCCTGCGAAACGTTTAAATTTTATTGATTCTGCAGTAATAATTATAGAAACATCTAAAAGGAGGTTATCATGAAAGCACACATATCCCCACAAATTAATTTAAAGAAAAATACAATTGGGTTTTTTGTTAAAAACAGTTGTGCTAACCATATTTCTTTGGCAGGCTCTTTTAATCATTGGGCACAGGGCCTACAGCTTACAAAGCTGGATGAAGATGGGATATGGGGGGTAGAAATTCCTATGCTTCCGCAAGGAAAGTATAAGTATAAATTCTTTATTGATGATAAGATGTGGATGGAAGACATTGATAACCCTCTTCGTGAACCCGATGGAGTTAACGGATGGAACAGCATACTAACCATTGATAAATAAAATTGGGACAATATATGTACTAAAGCCTGCCGACCTGTTTAGCAGTTTGATTGTTTTGCTAAACCAAAAAATCCCCGTTATATTTTATTTCCTTTTGTTCAATCAACTGATTTATAAAATACAATAGATGCGATTTTATAAATTGGCAATTTTAGTATGTGATAAAGCTTCATCCTTTGCGATAAAGAGGATTGAAAAAACTAGATTTATCTTTGGTAAAAATTTTACCCGGTATGGGGAAGCACAATTTAGAGAAAGATCTATTAGCAAATTTAGAATTGCAAAAAGAAGAGTTGTATAAAAGGGATGATGGCTATTTAGAGAGCATTATTAAACAATTTGAATATTATAAATTATTGGGGGAAAAATCATTTTCCCAGGTTAGCGATGAGGCTTTGTTTTACCAGTACAATGAGGAAAGCAATAGCATAGCTACTATAGTAAAGCATGTATGGGGTAACATGATGAGCCGGTGGACAGACTTTTTGTCAACTGACGGAGAAAAAGATTGGAGAAAAAGAGATGCGGAATTTGAAAATGATATTAGGACTCGTAAGGAAATGATGCAAAAATGGGATGAAGGATGGGGTTGTTTGTTTAAGACCATAAAGCTGTTGAAAGAAGAAGATTTGTGTAAAATAGTTTATATCCGTAATATGGGACAAACGGTAACGGAAGCAATTAACCGGCAACTTGCGCACTATTCTTATCATATTGGACAAATTGTGTATATCGCCAGGATGCTTGCGGGTAAAGACTGGAAGAGTTTATCAATACCCAAGGGACAATCTGCAGAGTATAATAAGAGAAAATTTTCGAGGCCGAAACATAAAGAACACTTTACGGATGAAATTTTAAAACCTGTCAACCCATTTAAAAAGAATCAGGAAAAACATGGTAGCGAAAATCTGTAGAACTGATGTTTTTTCTATGAAAAATTAATAATTGTTTATCTTTTTGAAAATTTGGATATATGCGTAAAATTGTTCTGCAACTGGCAGTAAGCCTGGATGGTTTTATTGAGGATGCAAAGGGAAGTTATGATTGGTGTTTTACGGATGGCGATTATGGAATGAAGGATTTTTTAAACCGCGTTGATACCTTAATAATGGGGAGAAAAACATATGAAGTGATGTTAAGCATGGGTAATCAGGGAATGCCGGGTTTTCCTAAGCTAAAAGAATATGTTTTTTCAAATACCTTAACAAAATTGGAAGGAGAAAGAACTTTGGTAAACACTAATGTTGAAGAAACAATAAAACAATTAAAAAATGAATCGGGAAAAGATATATGGCTTTTTGGTGGGGCAACTTTAGTTTCTTTTTTAATAAGGCACAGCTTTATTGATGAATTGATATTGGCAGTACACCCTATTTTACTTGGTTCAGGAAAACCGTTGTTTCAACCTTATGACAAAAGAATTAAATTAAAATTATTGAACAACAAGGAATATCCTAATGGCCTGGTAATGCTTACTTATGAAGTAAAAAATGATTAACCTTTATTACATTTAAGTGCTTTAATAATCAGGCATTGTTATACACTTTAATTATCGGCTCTCTGATTGCTGATGCTGCTTCTGTGCAGTAATAATAAATTATATTAGCAATATCTTCCGGTTTTGCCCAACTGCTAAAATCAGCTTTAGGCATGGCTTTTCTATTTTGTGGTGTGTCAATAATGCTGGGCACAACCAAATTTGCTGTTACATTATGTCCTTTTGCTTCAAAATTCATCAATTCGGTTAAACGTACCAATAGGGATTTTGTAAGGCTGTAAGCAGTCATTCCTGCTCCATACTGTGTTTCCAGTCCGGGTCTGGCGCCTGTAAAAAAAAGCCTTCCATTGTTTTGTTTCATCATTTGAGCAAAAACGGGACGGGCGACATTGTATGCGGTTTCAAAATTTAATTTGTATTGATTTAATATATCTTTTGTAGCTGTATCTGCAATCGTTCCCATAGTAAATCCCCCAACAGTTAATACAGCCGCATCAATTGTTTTATATTTTTTAATAATTGTATCTACAAATCTTGCAGACGTATCTTCGTTCATTAAATCCACTATTGCTTGTTCAAATCTGTCAGTTGAAAAATCAGGTATTCCTTCTTCGCCGGGAATGCTTGTTCCGATTACCATATATCCTTCAGCAATAAATTTTTTTGTTACAGCCTTTCCTAAATTACCCAAGGCGCCGGTTACAATAACTGTTTTCATTATTTTTTATTTAACAAAGGTTTTTTAAGGTTATACTTATAGTGTAAAGTGTTGACTACAAGACCATAGATAATTATTTTTTCATTTTTTTTGCCACTATCACCATCCTTGGTGAATTTATTACGTCGTAATGCTCCAGGTTATAATTGCCAAAAACCTCCTGTACCTGAAAATCCTGGAAGGCCAACATTTCAGTAAAATCTCCTAACGAAAATTTAGCTACTCTTTCTATATGTTCCAGTGGTTCTGTCAGCGCTTCATCTTCAACTATTATTTTTTTATAAAAATGTGTTTCATCAAACCATTTGGTAATATAGAAATTTATACCTTCTATTTCTTTTTCGGATTTATAAACAAGGTGGTTTTCTTCATAATGTGCATTTAAATAGTCAATTACTAAAATTCCGTTTTCTTTTACCGAATTGGCCATGGTGCGAATGGCATTATCATGCTCTCTTTTGGTAGCGAAATAGCCGAAACTGGTAAAAAAGTTAAAGGCGTAATCAAAGTAGTTAATCCAAAAAGGTAATCGCATGTCGTGTTGATAAAAATGCAGGTTATCTTTTTCTGATTTTTTTGCTTCTTCTATATTTTCAAAAGAAATATCTATTCCCGTTACATCAAAGCCTTTTTCAGCCAATTGTATGCTGTGTCTTCCTTTTCCGCAGGCTACATCTAACATTCTGCTTCCATAAGTAGGTTTCAGGTATTCTATTAATTTATCAATAAAAACAGAAGCTTCGTTTTGGTCTCTTTTAAAATATAAAAGATGATAATAAGGAGAGCTAAACCAATCTTTGAACCAGGCTGTGGCTATCATTCTTGCTTTTTTTTGACAAATGTAACATGGGAAGCATATAATTACCGATTTTGATTTTACTTTGATTAACAAAATTTTATAAAATGTGGATAAAGAACCCTTATTTTATTGTTTGTGCTATAGTTTTAACTTATAATTCATCAATGGCACAAGAAAAAAGATTTGACATTCAGGGCCATCGGGGATGCCGGGGTTTGATGCCCGAAAATACAATTCCTGCTATGTTAAAGGCTTTGGATATTGGTGTTACAACTTTAGAAATGGATGTTGTTATTACTAAAGACAAGCAGGTTGTTCTTTCTCACGAACCTTTTTTTAATCATGAAATAAGCACAAAGCCGGATGGAAGTTTAGTAAGCGATGGGGAAGAAAAGAATTTCAACATTTATCAAATGAGTTATGCGGAGGTTAGGAAGTGGGATGTAGGTAGCCGTCCGCATCCACGTTTTCCGGATCAACAAAAACTAAAGGTGTATAAACCTCTGTTAGGTGAATTAATTGATAGTGTAGAAAAATACTTGAAGGAAAAAAAGTTAAGACCGGTTTATTATAATATTGAAACGAAAAGTTTGCCTATTGGCGATTCTGTTTTTCACCCTTTGCCCGATGAATTTGTTGAGCTTTTGATGTCTGTAATTAAAGCTAAAAAAATTGAAGACAGAGTTATTATCCAGTCTTTTGATTTCAGGACGCTTCAAATAATTCATCAAAAATATCCGGGTATAAAAATAGCAGCACTGGTTGAGGGAAGTGATTCTTTTTTTCCGGAAAAAGAAATAAAAAAATTGGGTTTTATTCCCACTATATACAGTCCGTATTACTTATTGGTAAATGAGTCTTTGGTTAATTATTGTCATGATAATAACATTAAACTTATTCCCTGGACGGTTAATTCTATTTCTGATGCCCGACGTTTAGTTAATATGGGTGTGGATGGAATTATTAGCGATTACCCGAATATTATGATAAAGGAATTTATAACGCAGAACAATTAATTAACAATATTTGTATTTTTGGCATGTTTTTAACTATATGAATAAATAAAATAACATTATGAGAGTTACACGTATTACCATTGTATTATTGTTGTTAACAGCAACATTTAATTTATCAGCTCAAAGCACAGGAAGTACTTACAAAACCGCATTGGGGGTAAAATTTGGAGATGGCGGTGCTATCACTTTAAAACATTTTGTAAAGCCGGATGCAGCATTAGAAGGGTTGGCTTATTTTTGGCGTTATGGTACCAGTTTTACCGGTTTGTATGAATTTCACGGTAATATTACGGGCGCACCAGGATTAAAATGGTATGCAGGCCCCGGTGCACACATAGGTTTTTGGAATTCACGCTGGCAGGATAGGTATGGTACAACTTATTCAGGTACCTATGCTGGTGTAGATGGTGTATTGGGTTTGGATTATAAATTTACCGGTGCACCAATTAATTTAAGTTTAGATTGGCAGCCCTCTTTTAATTTTGGTAATGGACCTGATAGGTATTATGGATTTTATGCGGGTTGGGGAGGTTTTTCAATCAGATATACTTTTTAACATTTTAAATAAATTAATATAATGCCCTTTCTTTTTGGAAGGGCTTTTTAATTTCCTGAAGGTGTTTTTACCCTTTTATTTAAAATTCATCAACTATCTTTGGCCTCTTTTATGATGACAATTCGTAATGGCATAATAAATAGTATAGATTTTTTCTATCCTCCATTTAGCAAATTCATGGATAAGAAATCTTTTCATTATGCTGTGTGTGGTGGGGGTAATACGGTATTGAGTATTGTTATTTACTTTATCAGTTATAATTTTATTTTGCAAAAGCAAATTCTACACTTGGGCTTTTTTGCTTTTAAGCCTCATATTGCTGCTTTTTTAATTTCTTTCCTGGTTACTTTTCCTATAGGCTTTGCTTTGTCAAAATATATAGTGTGGAGGGAGTCAAATTTAAGAGGGAGGATTCAGTTATTCCGGTATTTTCTTTTAGTTATGATTTGTGTTCTGTTAAACTATATTTTTCTCAAATTGTTTGTGGAATATTGTCATATTTATCCAACAATCTCACAAATAATTACTACCGTTATTGTGGTGGTATTTAGTTATCTTACCCAAAAACATTTCACTTTTAAAGTGAAAATAATTTCTTTAGATGTGGAGGTGGATTAATTGTTTGGCATTATTTTTCCAATAAAGAAGGTTTAAATATCACAAATTTTTTTGCACTATTTTTCTCCCACGTGATTAACCATTTCTGTTTATTTGTTTTTATTTACCTATCTATAAGTGAGGTTCTTTATATTGCATTTGTTTATGAGAAAGTTTGAAGATACATATCGTCATAAAGGCATGCGTATGCAATTGGTAAAAGTTCTTCGGGAGAAGGGTATTACTGATGAAAGAATTTTACAAGCCATGATGCATATACCCCGGCATTTTTTTATGGATTCTGCGTTTGATAAAATTGCATATGAAGACCGGGCTTTTCCGATAGGAGAGGGACAAACTATTTCTCAGCCTTATACAGTTGCGTATCAATCACAATTGTTAGAAATAGCGCCGTTTGAAAAAGTACTGGAGATAGGAACAGGAAGTGCTTACCAGGCAGCGATATTGGCAGAGATGGGGGCGCAGGTTTATACTATTGAAAGACAAAAAAGATTATTTGATGATAATAAAACCTTTCCTTTTTTAAAAAACTACCCTGGCATAAAATTTTTTTATGGAGATGGTTTTGAAGGACTTCCTACTTATGCGCCATTTGATAAGGTATTAATAACGGCTGCAGCGCCTTTTATTCCCCCAAAACTTATTGAGCAATTGAAGCAGGGTGGTAAAATGGTGATACCGGTAGATGAGGGGGCTCATCAAAGAATGAAACGTGTTACGAAAAATAATGATGGCTCTTTATCAGAAGAGTTGTTTGATTCTTTTTCTTTTGTACCCATGTTGGGTGGAAAGGCAGGAAATAATTCCTGATTAATCCACCCTATATCGGTTTATGCTTTTGTTCTGAGTTTAATGCGTAAATAAAAGTTGTTAAATCCTTTTTTTATTGCTGTACTCCATTTAATCCTTCCTGCAGCCCACCCGCATCTCCTTTTGTATTTTTACGTTTAAAGAGTGATATATCAAATTTGCCAAAACGATAGCTTACAGTAAGTCTCACAAGTTGAGGATCTCTTCTTCTCCAACTTTCCTGGATAATGTATGGAGATTCGGTATGCACTACATTTTTTCTTGTTTTAAATATATCACTCCAGTTAACAGAGACCATTAGTGTATTTTTCTTGATTGGGATTTCTTTTCTTAAACCCAGATCAACATAATAATTCGCATCAATATAGCCTTGGGTAGTAGATTGCTGACCACCGCCAAAGCCCATACCACCCCCAAAGCGCCCACCACCACCACCGCTGTTACTGGTGCTAACTGGTAAAATAGAACGAGCATTGTAATCGCCACTTAATTGTATGCTCCATCCTTTTGCTACTCTAAACGTATTGTTTACTTTGGCAAACCAACTGGTTCGCTCATTTTCTAATCCGGCAACTACTTTGCTTCCATTAATCTTAGAATAATAAATATTTACATTATAGTTAATTTCCCACCATTTGGTTACCGGGCTTCGTAAAACCAATTCCAGGCCTCCTGCATAGGCAGATGTTGCATTAATCCAGGTGGTAATGAATGCAGAATCAGTTGTTTGTCCCAGTTTATCCCTGCGCTGGTAGCGGGAAATTAAATTGGTAGTGTATTTGCCAAACAAAGTAGCTAGAAAGGTGCTATTCTTTTTACCAAATGTTTTTTGGTAAGACGATTCCAATGAATGGGTAAACTCGGGCTTGAGGTTAGGATTACCGGTTTGATAATTAAAAGGATCACTAAAATCGGTATTAGGTATCAATTGGAAGAAGTTAGGACGATTTATTCTGCGTGTAAAATTTAACTGGATATCTGATTTGTTTTTGAATGATTTAGTTAAGAATACGCTTGGGAATAAACTAATTGGGAAAGAATTAGTATATGGTTGTTTAGTGAACAACTGCTCGCCATCATACCGGGAACTTTCAGCCCTTAGCCCTAATTGAAGGCTTAAGTTATTTTTGAGTTGGCGTGAAAAAGTCACATAAGCTGCGTAAACATAATCCGTGTATTTGTATTTATTACTGATGAAAGGGTTGTAGGTTTCTGTAGAGCTATTCGGGAAGGTAAAATAGTTGAGTTGCTCGCTTTCATATATTCTTATTTGAGAGCGAAGCCCTGTTTCCCATTTCGTTTTGTCGGTAACAGGATTTGTATAATCAACTTGAGAAATAATAAATGTGTTTTTGCTGCCGCCATCTATACGCTGCAAAGATTCTCCTGTTTTAGGATTGGTTTGGGCATCATCGTAATAGGAGCGGGAAAATATCCTGGAATCGTTATTGCTCCTGCTTCTGTTTAAGTTAATATCGGCCGTTAGTTCTTTGCCTGCTTTTGTAAAAAGGTGTTTATAGCTCAATTGGGTTCCGTAATTGCGAAATTTGTTAGTACCATCTGTATTTCTGTATTGCGATTCCGAAATTAGAGGGGACCCTAGTGTGTCAATTAAAAATTTATTACGGTCTTCAAAATCAAAATTTCCGTTTACAATACTTTGCCCTATAGTGATGGTATTACGATTATCAATAAAATAATCAATACCAAATCTGCCAAATGCAAAAACGCCTGTTCCGGTATTATTATTTGATTGAAAAGATTCTATAGGAGGTGTACTTCCAAATTCATTTCTTCTCGTTTCACCGGTAGAAATAGTCTTACGTTGATTATAATTGGCGGTTGCAAAAAAGTTAATTTTACCTTGACGGATATTAATATCACCGCCACTATTTATTCTTCCGCGCCTGTCCACGCCTGCCCTTATACTTCCGTTATAACCAGCTTTACGGTTCTTCTTTAAAATAAAATTAATAATACCCGATTGTCCTCCACTGGCGTCAAATTTTGCAGAAGGGTTGGTAATCAATTCCACACTTTGAATAGCTTCGGCCGGGATTTGATCAACTGTCAGGGTAGTAGGCCTGCCATCAACAAAAATTTGGGGAGCATTATTGCGTAAACTTACATTGCCGTCCACATCTACATTTACGGTAGGCACATTTCTTAACACATCCGTAGCTGTACCTCCGGCAGAAACAATATTTTTTTCTACATTGAAAACCTTCCTGTCAATAGCCAATTTTAAAGTAGGTGTGGAACCTTGTACTACAACTTCATCTAATACTTTAGCGTCTATTTGTAATTTTATATTGCCAAGATCTTTGTCTATACCACTTGCCAATTGACCAAATCCTAAACCTTCTCCACCACCGTTTTGATTACCGCCCACCTTAAAATCAAAAGAAACTTTTTCTTCAACAGGTGTGTACCCGATAGCGGAAATTTTTAACTTAAAATTTCCAAAAAGCGGAAGATTTTCAATACTAAAATCCCCGTTTGATTTGGTTAATTGACCGCCGATAACAACGTCTTTTCTTTTACGGGTAACACTGTCGAACTTGCTTTGAATTAGCATTACTGATGCAGCGTCAATAGGTTTGTTAGTCGAAGCGTTAACAATTTTACCGTAAAAACGGCCAATATTTGTATTGCCGCCCCCTCTTCCCTGGCCACCTGTTGGAACCTGCCCAAAAAGACTAACGGAAGCAAACAGATATATTAAAACAAAGCCGTAATTCTTTATCATGCACTTTTTTTTAAGTATGCAAATTTCCATCACTTTTAATTATAATTTTAATTTTTCTGACAGACGGTATTTAAAACAATATAGAAGGGCAAATTGTTTGTAGGTTTAAAAAGATAATTGCAATTATGATAAGTGGCAGATAAAAAGGATAAGTGATTCAATTTTGAGTCAGCACTGTAATTAACACTTGCATGAGGCCAATTACAAAGCCAAGAACACCCCCAATAATTTCTACAAAACGAAATTCCCTGCTCATGATCTGATTAAGTATTTCTTCCAATTTGTCAGAAGAAAAGCCAGACACCTTTTCTATTACAATTTTTTCCAAATCCAATTCCTGTTTTAAATTATTCATGTAGGTCTTCATTATTACCGGAAACAGGTTCTCCAGTTCCTGCATGAAAACTGATTTCAACTGGTTGATGGTTTTGTCGCCAATAAACATGGAAATAAGCGGCATGGTGTGACTAAGCTTTTCCCGCAAAAAATTATCAACATGACCTTCCACTAAAGGCATTAATTTTTTTAAATTTTCGGGATTGGTTATTTTTCTTTCAATATCTGTAAAAGATAATAATTCCTGACTTACCAGGCGACCCAGTTTTTCGGCAAATTGTTTTTGGCGCTTAGGGAAAATTCCATGAAACGTAATACCCAAAAACTTTTTAGGGTCTCTGGGATGAAAAAGCATTTTAATGGCAATCCAATTGGTAAACCAGCCTATAAAAGCAGAGATAAGAGGGATTAAAATAAGCCAGTAATTCATGATAAAAACAAATTAATTTTAAACCAGGTACTGAAAGTGCGCAAAGAAAGGCAAATTACAGGCTTTGCCAAAATATCATTTTGTATCAGCGATGATTTTGCCTATTTTTGCACCCCTAAATGGTGGCTATAGCTCAGTTGGTTAGAGCATCAGATTGTGGTTCTGAGGGTCGTGGGTTCGAGCCCCATTAGCCACCCAAAGGTTCCTTCGTAATAGGGAGCCTTTTTTTATGATCGCTGTATTTTATTAATTTTTGAAAGAATGAATAAGGTGATATTACTACCAGTTATTCTTCTTTGTGGAAACGATGATACTGATTAAAAATCCTCAGGCTTCGTAGTATGCATTATATAATTTTATCGCCTCTAAGGCTTCCTTTACATCATGTACTCTTAAAATGTTAGCGCCGTTCAGTAAGGCAATTGTGTTTAAAACGGTTGTTCCGTTTAGAGCCATATCAGCCGTTGTATTGAGTGTTTTATAAATAGTTGATTTTCGGGAGAGACCAACCAGCAGGGGCTTGTTCATTATTTTCAATATACTAATTTTTTTGAGAAGCTGAAAATTATGCTGAATTGTTTTGGAAAAGCCAAATCCGGGGTCAATAATAATGTCTTTTATACCTGCAGCTATACATTGTGCTGTTTTATGTATAAAGTAGTCCAGCACTTCTTTTCCTACATCTTCATAAGTTGCGTACTGTTGCATGGTATCCGGTGTGCCTTTCATATGCATGCATATATACGGGGTTTGCAAAGTTGCTACAGTGGGTATCATTGCGGGGTCTATTTCACCGGCACTTATATCGTTTACTATTGAGGCTCCTGCCTCAATAGCTTGCTTTGCCACTTTGCTGTAATATGTATCAATAGAGATGATTATTTCGGGAAAGGTTTTGCTAATTATCTCAATTGCGGGAACTACTCTTTTCGCTTCTTCCTCAGCAGAAATGCTTTTGCTTCCGGGCCGGGTACTTTGTCCCCCCACATCTATTATAAAAGCGCCTTCCATCAACATTTTCTCAATCTGTCTTAAAATAGCGTCACTATCCGTAAAACGGCTTTCTTTATAAAAAGAATCAGGCGTAATATTAAGCACCCCCATTACCCGGGGGCTATCTAAAACCAACAATTTTCCTTTGCAGTTGAGGGTAAACATTAGCGGCTTATATTTGCTTTGAAACAATAAAGTTGCTGAATTTTACTTAATAACAAAGCAAATGAATGGGACTAATCAACAATTTGACTCGGTAATGCAAGCTTGCAGAGAGATTTTTATAAAAAAAACAAAAGACTACGGTACATCCTGGCGGGTTTTGAGGCCTATATCCATTATCGATCAGATTTTTATTAAGGCGCAGCGTATTCGTAACCTTCAGGAAACGAAAATACGACGTGTTGCCAATATCGGAGATGATATTCCTTCTGAGTTTAAAGGGATTGTTAACTATGCATTAATTGGGATGATACAATTAGAATTGCATAGCGAGGAAGAAGAGAATTTAACGGTTGAGCAAGTGTTGCCACTGTACAATAAAATGGCTCATGAGGCAAAAATGCTGATGGAGAATAAGAATCACGATTATGGGGAAGCCTGGCGGGATATGAGCCAGCAAAGCTTTGTGGATTTAATATTAATGAAATTGATGCGTATTCGCCAGATAATTACTAACGAGGGAAAAACTGAAATGAGTGAAGGTATTGACTCCAACTATCTGGATATTATTAATTATGCAGTGTTTGCCCTGATATTAATTGGGGAAGGGAAACATTAAGTATGGGAGTACGTATTTGTTAATGCGGGAGCATTCAGTATGTGATTCAAAACAGGAAGTCTAAATCAAAAATAATAACTCTACAATGCCCGGGAATAAGATGAAAATTTCTTTAACCATGTCAAGAATTATTGTTGGCGTGTTGTTTGTTTTTTCAGGCTTAATAAAGGCCAACGACCCGTATGGGTTAAGCTACAAAATGCAGGAGTTTTTTGAAGCATGGGGCTGGAATTTTTTAAATGATTATACGCTTTGGTTTTCTATTTTAATGATAGCTTTTGAAATTATAGCAGGAGTGTCAGTTTTGTTAGGTTGGGCAATGCGTTTATTCAGTTGGTTATTGTTGGTGCTTATTATTTTCTTTAGTTTTTTGACAGCCTATGCCTTGTTTTCGGGTAAAATAAAAACTTGCGGATGTTTTGGTGATTGCATTCCCTTAACACCCAATCAGTCTTTTACCAAAGATTTAATTTTATTAGGGTTTATTCTATTGATTTTTGTTTATAGAGATAAAATAAAGCCATTTTTTAATTTAAGACTAAGTCTCGGCTTTCTGATTTTTACAGCCGGACTTAGTTTTGGTTTTCAATGGTATGTCTTGCAGTATTTGCCTGTAAAGGATTGTTTACCTTATAAAAGGGGGAATAACATTATTGATGAAATGAAAGTGCCGGCAAATGCTGTTATGCCAATTATAGAAACCCAGTTTGTTTATGAGAAAGGAGGTAAGCGATTTACTTTTACTTCCACTTTTCCGGAGGACCTGGATACCTACAGATTTGTTAGCAGAAAAGATAAGATTATTAAAGAAGGGAAAAATTATGAGCCACCGATTAAAGATTTTAAATTGCATACCCTGAGTAATGTGGATACAACTGAAGATATTTTAAATCATTCAGGCGAGTATTATTTTTTGTTTATTAAAGATTTTGAAGGGATACACCTCAACGATAAATGGCTTACTCACTTTAGTAGGATTGTGCAAAAATTAAAAGATCAGCAAATCCCATTATATGTAATAACTGCGCAGGGGGATATTGCTAATGCTTTTTTTAATACTGGTAAAAATCATTTTAATATTACTATTTTAACTTGCGACGGGACAGAAATAAAAACGGCGGCTCGTACAAAACCTTGTTTATTTAAGATGCGGGGAGCCGTTGTTGAAAATAAATGGGGTAAAGCCAGTTTGGGAAGTTTATTTTGATAAATCTGGAGAGTTGGTTAATATTTGTTTAGCAATTTGCCTGTACTTATTTATAAACATCAGAAACATTTGGCTTGGCTAAATTCATTATAAAGAAATTATATTATGGATTACTGGTACTACTGGGTGTGATATCATTGGTATTTTGGGTATTCCAGGGGTTTGCTGATCCTTCGCGTTTGGTATTAGGCCAAACAGGAGACTCAACCACCATCGCTAATATTAAAAAGGAATTGTATCTCGATCAACCAAAATGGAAACAATTTGTTCTATACTTAAATGATATTTCCCCTGTTAGTTTTCATACCCGGGAAGAAATAAAACGAAAGGAGCTTAAGGGTTTTTTTATAGGGCAAAACCGTAAGCTTGCTTTTAAAGTTCCCTATTTGCGTACCTCTTATCAGAGCAAAAGAGAAGTTTGGGATGTTTTACAGGAGGCTTTACCAGTAACTATTTTGCTGGCAACAGCTGCAATGTTTTTCGCTACCATAGCGGGATTATTACTGGGTGTTTTGGCAGCGGTAAAACAAAATACCTGGATGGATACTGCGGCTATTTTTACCAGCGTGTTGGGTATTTCAGCGCCTTCTTTTTTTATGGGTATTTTAATTGCTTATGTATTTGGATTTGTTCTTAATCAATATACGGGATTGCACCTTACGGGTAGTTTGTTTGAATATGAAGTAGGTGGCAGGGCGTTACAATTAAAAAATTTGCTACTGCCGGCATTAACACTTGGCATACGGCCATTGTCTATTATTGCCCAGTTAACTCGTAGTTCCATGTTGGATGTGCTAAGCCAGGATTATATTCGTACAGCCTATGCAAAGGGGTTGGGTAAAAAAACTGTTATTTGGAAGCACGGGCTGCGTAATGCGATAAACCCGGTTATTACAGCTATTACAGGATGGTTTGCAGAATTATTAGCCGGCGCTTTTTTTGTAGAGTTTATTTTTGGGTGGAAGGGTATAGGAAAAATAACAGTTGATGCCCTCGAAAAATTAGATTACCCTCTTGTTATGGGATCGGTACTTTTATCTTCATTTATTTTTATAATGGTCAATATATTAGCTGATATTTTATACGGAGTGGTGGATCCCAGGGTGCGATTGAGCTAAGAAAAACTTGTATGTCACCCCTGGTTTTAATAGTGCAATTACATCCATTTACTTAGAAAATGATTGAATTCATGACGGAGGTCCAGCATAATTTTTTCAAAGCCCATGAAATCTTCTCGCATACTTTCATGTTCGTACAACGAAAATATTTCATACCCTATTGCATTCGTCGCTTCATGTGATAATTGTTGTAAGTTGATTTTTATATCATGCTGCAATTCATCAATGTTGTTTTTTTGTATAATAAACTGGTTTTGGAAGTGCTCTACGCCTTTCATCACCTCTTCGCCATCATTTTTAGAGGCAATTTCAGCAAGTCGTGTTTGCATAAAACCGATTTCTTTATCATAAAAATCAAGGGCACGCAACCAGTCTATATGTTCATTAGTCAGATGAGATATTGATGCGGAAGTCATAAAATTTCTTTTAACCAAATTTCTCATTTCTCTTTAGGTGTGCCTATGAGTAATATCACCAATCAAAATGATTATTTTCACCAGGTAAGGCCGGGTTTATGCCGACCGTTACCTGATGGGAAGCTTATTCTTCATCTTTTTCGCTTTCGTTTTTAATAGGCTGCTCATGGTTTTTCGAATCCTGGTTTTGTGTTGCACTATTACTTCTTAGTTCTGTATGCCTGATTATACCCCCTGAATGTGCTGTTTGAAGAAATGAGCCAAAGGATGCAAGGGCAAGAATTAAGCTGGTTGTTACAGCTATTTTAAAGGAAGCCTTTTTTCTTTTTAGGATAGCGCTTGCTAAAGCAACAATGCCCGTAGCTATAATTAATATCAGGGAAATTTTTGCCGACGACTCATGTTTTTCAATATCAGACTGGGATATGCCCTGTATTTTTTCTACTATTTCTTCTGTCCCTTCTCCGGTAAGAAAAACAGGAACAGCAAAGATGGCTGCGCAAAGCAATACATAAACGGCGGTTAATTTTATAGTATCATTATTTTTTAATGAGCCAACTAATAATATGGTAGCTCCTGTTATTGATAATAGTATGGGAACATGATTTAATGCCAGATGAATTTGTGCTGGATTCATGTTTGAATTTTTTAAAAGTTTATAAAATGAGGAATAAATTTTGTTTCACTTTTAGCATAAAGCATTTCTTATGCAAAGCGGGGAGGATGAAATACGGAACCGTAAAATCCTGGAATTAGGAAACTATTTTTTACAAAAAGATAATGTTTAAAAATAAGCGTGGGGGGCGATACCACATTGTGTGGGTAGGAGTGTAGATGAAAAACGATAGAACCCGTATTATTAAATGTTTTAAAAGGGAGTTGATTGTCTTCAGCCTCGTCGGTATCATTTTCTTCCTCAATTGTATAATGAATGTGTATAAACTTTAGAACCGAAATGTTTTTATCCTGGAGTTTGTGTTTATAAAAATGCTTAATAAGTAACGGTAGTCGAAAAAGGTTTTGAGTTTCCGTAAAAACTGCACAGAAGACAAACAGAAGTAATATGGTTGCAATTGCTTTCAGTGGTTATTAAAATGTCAGTTTACAATTTAATATGAACTGATAAATAAAAAGCTGATTTTTATCAGGAAGAAAACAATTAGCAAAACTTTACCGGATCACCACTTCTTTTATTATTTTTTCTTTCATCGCTTCATTAACTCTTTCCATAATCTTTTCTTTTTGAAATTGGAGCTCCTGTTTTAAAGGCGCCATATTAGTGGTAATAAAAAGAGTATGGCCGATGATTTCTATTTTGTCAGTGTATTTGGCAATGGTTTTGCCCATCAGTTGTTCCCATATTTCTTCTACTTGTAAGGCTTGAATACTTTGTTTGAGCTTACTTTTTTGAAGAAACTGTTTTATAGCTTGTGATATGGAAACTTCTGACATATAGAACTTTGACTATTATTTAAAAATAAACTTAATGCAATTTAAGTAATGCATGCTATTAAAGGTATAAACCCATCTCGTTTTGTTATGTAAGATGAACTATTTGAAAAGGAACGTTTAACATTCCCAGCGATTTTTTTATTCTTTCTTCATGGGTGTCAGTTATAAATACCTGAACATCATTTTCTACGCACACTTTTTTTAACAGGTTGTTCATACGCTCATTATCCAATTTTTCAAAGATGTCGTCTAATAAAAGAAGGGGGGCAAATCCTTTTTTATTTTTTAATACTTCAAATTCTGCCAGCTTCAGGGCAAATAATAAACTTTTACGCTGACCTTGCGAAGCGGTGGTTTTAAAATTTTGACCATTAAGGTTTATATTTAAATCATCTTTATGTATGCCTGCATGAGTACGTTGTAAAGCAAAATCTTTTTGACGATATTGTTCAATGAGTGATTCAAAGGAATATTGCTTTAACTGGCTTTCGTATTGAATGGTAACTTCTTCATTATTGTCAGCAATATCAACATAAGTTTTTTGCACCAATGGGATAAAAGCTTCTAAAAAATCACGCCGTTTGGTAAAAATAGTTGAGCAAGGGTGCAAAAGTTGGTAATCTATTACATCCAGTAACCCCCAATCTGTTTTGCCGGTTTCGGCAAATGATTTTAGCAAGCTGTTCCTTTGCTGTAATATTTTGGTGTAGCTGATAAGTTGTTGTAAATAATCGGCATCAAGTTGGGCAAGCATTGTATCCAAAAATTTTCTTCTTTCTTCGCTACCTCCAATAATAAGTTCTACATCATCGGGTGCAACCATTACGCAAGTAAATTTGCCTATATGAGAGGAAAATTTTTCATACGATACTTCGTTTAACAAAATTTCTTTTTTGCCATTTCCGCGATATACGTCAACTACCTTTTGTTCTTCGCCTTGTTTTTCGAATATGCCCTCTATACGAAAGCCATCAGTACTAAATTGAACTGTTTGTGCATCTGTACCAGTAAAGTAACTTTTTGTAAAGCAGAGGTAATGAACAGCATCAATTAAATTGGTTTTGCCCGTTCCATTGCGCCCTGTAATTGCTACAACCCGGTTAGCAAATTCAAAGCTCCTGGAGTCATAATTTTTAAATTGGGTAAGTGATATTTTCTTTAAGAGAAGCATTGAATGCAAGATAACTTTTAGTAGCCAGTAATTATCATTAGGCCGTTTGATATAAAAAGCTGTCTATTTTGTAAACCGGAATTGCGATAATAACCTTGGTAGTTTATTAAAATGGAAGGCGCTTGGTTGAGGTTATAACCAGTTTGCCGGGCAGAAACAGGTATTTGTTCTGCCCACAGCAAGCTGATTGAACACATAATGCTAAATTTATTTATTTTTTAGCCTGGCATAATCTAAAACAATATTGCAGAAGGCTTTTACGCCTACGTCCAGCATACTGTCATCAATATAAAAATCGGAAGTATGGTGTGGAGGGGCATTTTTGGTATCGGTTCCTTTTGGCATGCCACCTAAATTAAAAAAGAAGGCAGGAGCTTTTTCCCCGTAATAAGAAAAATCTTCAGCGCCTGTTGTCCACGTTCCTTCTATAACATTATCTTTTCCTGCAGCAGCCTGCAGAGAGGGCAGCATCATTTTTACCAGTTCTGGGTTATTTACAGTAACCAGGGTTTTGGTGTCAATAGATACTTCTGCGCTTGCTCCCCAAGCTTCGGCAATTTTTTGTGCGGTAAGTTTTATTTTTTCATGCACATCTTTTTGCATGACGGGATCCAGGGTTCTTATAGTGCCTTCCAAAATAGCTTCTTCCGGAATAATGTTACTACGGAGACCGCTGTGAAATTTTCCTACCGTAATTACAACCGGGGCTTTGGTTAAATCTTCCTGTCGGCTTACAATATTTTGCAGGCCGGTTATTATTTGCGTTCCAATAGCAATAGGATCTTTTGAGGTCCATGGAGTAGAGCCATGTGAACCTTTTCCTTTTATTTTAATAGTGAACCAATCGCTTGAAGCCATAAAAGAGCCACTTTTATACCGTAGGTTTCCAATCTCTAATCCGGATGATATATGTAAGCCAAAGATGGCATCTACTTTAGGATTGTCCATCACCCCTTCTTTAATCATTAAGGGTGCTCCACCTTCCTCATCACCGGGAGGACCTTCTTCCGCCGGTTGAAAAATAAATTTTACGGTGCCAGCTAAATCTTTTCTCATTTTGCTCAATACTTCTGCGGTGCCCATCAAAATGCTGACATGGCTGTCATGACCACAGGCATGCATTACCGGAACGGTTTGCCCGTTATATTCAGCTTTAACCGTTGATTTAAAAGGTATATCTACTCTTTCAAAAACCGGTAAGGCATCCATGTCAGCTCTTAAAGCAATAACAGGACCGGGTTTACCACCTTTTAAAAGACCCACTACTCCGGTTTTTCCAACACCGGTTTGAACTTCGATGCCGAGTGATTTTAGATGATTGGCTATATACTCAGCCGTTTTGTACTCCCGGTTGCCCAGTTCGGGGTTTTGGTGAATGTGTCGTCTCCATTCAATTAATTTTGGATAAACTGTTTTTATTTGTTGTTCCAAAAGGGTAGTGTTTTGTGCAGACAAAACACCTGCATATAATGATGCAGCTAAAAATAGAAGTTTTCTCATGTACGTCCAGTTTGTAAGTAAACAGAATTTAATTTTTAAAAAAAATACTTGTAAATGGTAAAATTAGAAATGAAGATAAGAAATACTATGAATTAATGATTTTGTTCCTGGTTTAAGATGCCATATTTACAAATATTATGGGGAATATTTGTAAATACTTTATTGGGAAATGCCAGGGAATGGGGGGGATACTTTTTATGAAAGAACTTTTAACTAAGAAAAGCATTTTGTATTATATACACCGCTGCTCCTGCAAAATACCCGATTAAGGCCCACAAAGAGATTTTTTTTATATACCAAAAGAAATTTATTTTTTCAATACCCATGGCAGCAACACCGGCAGCCGAACCAATAATCAGTACACTACCACCTGTGCCTGTTGTATAGGCCAGGAATTCCCATAAGTAATGATTGGTGGGATAATGTTCCAGCGGGTACATTGCCTGAACAGCGGCAACGATGGGCACATTATCTACTACGGCTGAAAAGAGCCCAATGGTAATAGAAATTAAACTTTCGTTCTTCAGTGTGTTTGAAAGCCAGGCAGAAGCTTGTAATAATTGTCCTGTTGATTGAAGAGCAGCAACGCTTAATAATATCCCGAGAAAAAATAAAATACTCGGGGTGTCTATTTTTCTCAATGCATAAACAACTGATAAAAAGTCTTTATCCTCACTTGATTTTCCGCTATGTATTATTTCTGTTACAATCCACATAATACCAAGAGAAAGTAACATGCCCATGAAGGGGGGGAGATGGGTCATTGTTTTAAAAACAGGGACTGCAATAAGCAACACAAGACCTAAAAAAAAGATAATGTTTCTTTCCCGGGCTTTAGTTGATGTTAGCTTTGTTGTTGATTGTGCAGGTTTGGTTATTTTACCTTTTAGGCTAAAGTGCATAACCAGTAAAGGTGTAAATAGACAAACGAGACTTGGGATTAATAGTTTTGCCATAATACTGCCTGCGGTTATCTGACCACCAATCCATAACATGGTGGTAGTAACATCCCCGATGGGAGACCACGCGCCGCCTGCATTTGCAGCAATAACAATCATTCCTGCAAAAAATAACCGATCGTTTTTGTCTGCAATTATTTTTTTAATTAAGGATACCATTACGATGGTTGTGGTAAGATTATCCAAAACAGCCGATAAAAAAAAGCTGATAAAACTAATGATCCAGATAAGCTTTTTTTTATCGGTTGCGTAAATTTTTTCTGTAACTAAATCAAATCCGTTGTGTGCGTCTATGAGTTCCACTATTGTCATAGCTCCCAATAAGAAAAAAAGGATACCACTGATATCGCCTAAATGTTCTGCTAATTGGTGAAGGACGTTCTCTTTTCCGGAAGGAGAAAGTATGTAGATAGTCCAGCAAACTACTCCGGTTACCAAAGCAAAAGCAACTTTATTTATTTTAATTATGTGTTCCAGTGTTATTAATAAATAACCGGTAATAAAAACCAGTAGTATTGCTGAAGTCATTTAAAAAGATTTAATGTAAAGATAAGCTTGAAATATATGAATTTGGAATTACTACTATACATGTGTAGCCTTGAAAAGCCTATTGAAATAATTCTAATCTGTTTTTAGGTCTTCGGTTATCTAACCATTTAAACTCCGGAAATTTTGTGAATTCAGCTTCTGCCTGCCTTATTGGGATGGTTTTCCCTTTTACTTCGCTTCGAAAAACGACTCGTTTTAGCTCTTTGTTACTAAAAAACATGTCAATAAGATCTGCAGTTGTTCTGTTTACACCCACATAACTGCTATCCTCATTCTGAAGAAAATAAATGCATTCAGCATTGCCTTTTGCAATAATATTATCAATATTGCCTTCTTTAAAGTACCCGTTTATGGTACGACCTTTTATTTGATTGAAATTATCTTTTTCTATATGATTAATAGCCAGCCCTTTTTCAAAAACATACAACCGCTCCGGCTTTTTGTGTTTAGTAAATAGGTACATGGTATCGCCGGTAATCTGGCTTTCTTTTGCCCATAAAATAGGATCATAATACAATCGAAAGACGGAATCTACTGAAGAGTAATACATGCTATCGGCCACAGCCTGCATCGAATCTGAAAAAATGCGTACATGATGAAAACCCGTAATAAAACGTAAAGTATCTGTCCGGGCTTTAACGCTGTCTTGCTGTACTTTTGTTATACTATTTTTTTCGGATAGGGCAATTGAATCTTTTTGATCAGGCTTAAGTATTTCGTTACTGATTTTATCTTCTTTATTTGCCACTACTTTTTGTTTGTCCTTGTCTGTTAAAACTTGCGTATTTTCTTTTGCAGTTGTATCAATATCTGTTTTGGCATCAGCTATATTATCCTTAACATGTGGTATGGTATTATTGCTGTCTCTAATTTGAGTAGTAAGGCTATCAAAAGTTGCCAATGTATCCTTTTGTTGGCCGTAAATTTTTTGCAGACTATCCAGATCACGAATCAGACCAGAGAATAGGGTATCAGCGGCTACATAAATTGAATCTTTATCTTGTTTAATAATCATTACAGGCTTTTCTGTAGCTAACACACTTTTTTTATTACGGTTGCCAAAAAGGTGATTTGAAATTAATACTATACCCTGAGCGGTATCTTTATATACCACATTGCCCTTTCCTTCAAATCGCCCAGTCTTTTTTTCAAAAGCCAGGTCGTCGCCAATTATTGTTTGCGTTGAATCCTGGATAATAGGACGTTTTCCAAAATTACCCTGGCCTGTTTTTAAATTGTAGTTACCGTCCCGTGTATAAATTTTGGTTGTGCCATCATCAATAGTAGTAGGAGCGAGAAACGTGGCTATTTGTGTATCTACATTATAAAGCAGAGTGTCTGTTGCGAGGCGATATTCGGGATCAATTAATTTTACTTTGTTTTTAAAGTAAATATCCCTGGTGTCGGCATAATAATATCCCTCCTCGCTGGTGAGCGTAGCTTTATCATTTACCACTTTTCCTCCATCTTTAAACAAACCTATGTGTGCGCCTACATCGTAATCCAGTGTTTCGGTTGTTAAAATACTTTTGCCATCACTTAGTCTTACGCTTTTTCTCAATTGGGCCAATTTAGTATCGCCAAAATATTTCAGGTATTGTGAATAAGTATGAACGCTGTCCGCATCATTAATGTGAATATTGCCAAATGCCTCCGCAATATTTGTTCGTTGATTAATTACTACACTATCAGCATCAAACAGGGTATTACCCTGGCGAAGTCTTACATGTCCCACTAGTTTTTGAAATTCATTTAGGCTATCAATATATACGTATTCCAACCTGTCGGAATGGATAATATCTACCCGCTTAATCGTATCTTCCGGAAAAGGGCGTGTAGGCCCAGGCTGCTGTGCCAAAATATTGTTCAGAAGTATAAAAGTATAAGCAAATAAAAACAGTCTCTTCATTACTGCTTTGGTTGTTGGTTTGTTGCACTGTCGGATAAAGGAGCATTAAGCGGTGGTGATTTTTCTTTTTTACCAAAAACGGAAAAACTTACATATCGTTTGGGGTGAACTTTTAAATCATCAACCAGGGTATTTACACTTCTCAGGTTTGACATAAGGCTGTTATACAGGGATGGATCATTTATTAATTTACCCAGAGACCCTTCGCTATTATTTATTTTTGTTAGTGTTGTTTTTAATTCGTTAAGAGATTTATTCAGATTATTTATCGTTTCTTTTATTTCAGATTGGGACAGTTGGGTAGTTACATTATTCAGGTTACTCATGATGCTATCAAACCTGTCATTATTTTTTGCCAGGTTCCCGCTAAAGGATTCCAGGTTGTTCATAGACTTAGCAACTGCTCCGGTTTGTGCATCCATCATAGCTTGCAAATCTGCTGCTGTTGCTGTTAATCTTTCTGTTAATATTTTAATGTTGCTAATTACGGTTTGTAAATTGCCCTTTGTGTTGGGGTCAAAAATAGAGTTTACATTTTCCAAAACTTTTCCCAACATGGCAGCTGCTTTTTTTACGCTATCAACAGCAGGAGCAGCGGAATTGGAGAGTTGGTCAAGAACCCCTGGTTTGGTTATGGAGGCAATGGTATCGCCACTACCCAAAAAGGTGGTGGCATTTCCTAAATTTATATCAAGTGAAGTTGCTTCAGTAAAACTGGGTTTAATATTAGCTGTGGAATTAGAAGGTATGTTAACGTCTTTAAGTAGGTTTATAGAAACAATAATTTTTCTAATATCCTTCGATTGCTCAAAAATATCATATACCGTTCCCACTTTTAAACCGTTAATCATAACCGGGTTAGATTGTTTTAATCCTCCTACATGATCAAACACGGCGTATATACGATTGGTCCTTGCCAATACAGATTTGCCTTTTAGAAAATTGAATCCTAAAATGAGCAAAGTAATAGCTATTGCTGTAAGAGCCCCTACTTTTGTTTCGTTGGATACTTTCAATGTTAGTCTATTTGGTTGGAGGCAAAAATAGTAAATGTTTCCTCTTTGCCATAAGCAAACATTTTTTATGTTGTTAAATCAACTTATAAATTTGTATGTCTAATTGAATACTACTGGTTAGTATTTTGGGGTTCGGTAACTTTGGCAGGGTTCTCCGACTGCTCCTTGTATGATTTAACGGCACGGGCAATGGCTTCCGCTATTTCCTGTTGACCATTTTCGCTGTTTAGATAATCTTCTTCGGGTCTATGAGAAATAAAGCCTGTTTCTACAAGGATGCTTGGCATGGCGGTAGCTTGTAAAACCCAAATACCTTTGCGACGCTGTTTTACCCCACGGCTTTCGCGACCGGATGCTTTAAATTCATCCTCAACAAGTGAAGCCAGTTTTATACTATTAAAAAAGAATTTTTTTGTCCACAAAGCAGCCTGCGCCTGTAATTCGGGGCTGTTAATATTCGTTGTAATGGTACTATCATCTTTTTCGTTAAAAAAGTTTTCACCATTTTCAGCAATAAACTCGGTCTTATCATCCGTTTTATGCGAAGCAAATACAAAAGTTTCCGTGCCGTTAGCAGGATTGGGGTAATAAGTTACTTTATAAGTGGGTACGGTACGAATTTTTTTAATCTTTTTTCTCTTTTTGCCTTTGCCGCTATATGCGTAATAAACTTCTTTGTGACGACCTATAATTTTGGTCTCTCTTAGTTTAGGAGCAGAATTCACATGTATGGAAATAAATAAATCTCCGTTATTTTGATTTGCAAAAACAGCACGTTGTCTGTTATCAATAAAAACTTCTGTGGGTCGTGTTTCTAAAACTTTAACGTCGGGTAGTAGTTCATTTAACTCGGCAACCAGCTTTTTGGATACTTTTAAACAAATATCGTCTTCGTAGGAATATTCCCCGGCGGCCCCACTCAAACTGTTTTCGCCACGCATACCGCGTCCATGACCAGCATCAACGATTATTGTTTTTATTTGTTTGACTTTGTAGGCTTTTATAGGGCCATCTGGCAAATTGCCAAACGAAATAAAAAGTACACTAAGAAAAGTTACCATAGGAAGCATTAACATTAATCGCCTCATATAAACAAAACTTTTGGGTTTAGTAAGTTTTTTAATCTTCACATAACGTTAAGTGGTAATCACTTATTTTTGCCACTATAGCTTATGGTGAACCGCCGCAAATTTACTCATAAAAACTTTCTTACCAGAATTTACTGTGTAATCATTTTGATTATGTTAGCTTCTTTGGCCCGATCTGCTAATCCTAATCATAATTTTTACAAGTTGTTAACACAATTAGATACACTTCCAGGTTCACAAACAAAAGTAGTTCAAAAAGATTCCCTGCCATTAAAAGATACATTGCTAAAAGAGCCCGCTGATAGCACAATTAAAATACAAGTACGGGATACATTTGATTTAAAAGTTTCTAAAGATTCTTTATCTGCTCCGATTGAGTACTCAGCTACAGATTCGATGGTATTGGATGTTCCCGGGAAAAAATTGTATTTGTATAACCAAGCCAGTATTAAGTATCAGGACATTGATTTAAAAGCAGGAAAAGCAGAACTTGACCAACAGACTCAAATATTGGTTGCCACTTACCTGATAGATACTGCGGGTAAAAAAGTTCAACGACCCGTGTTTAAACAGGGAGATAATGTTATGACCAGTGATAGTATGGTTTATAATGCCAAAACACAAAAAGGCGTGTCTTCCGGTTCTTTTACGCAGCAAGGGGAGATGTTTGTGCATATTGGAAAGTCAAAAAAAATATCAGAAAATGCTTTTTATGGTAAAAACAATGTATTTACTACTTGTAATTATGATGAACCACATTTTGCATTTTTTGCCAAAAAGGTAAAATTCATTTCTAAAAAGGTTGCCGTGAGTGGGTTTACAAGACCGGAGTTTGAAGGTGTTCCTATACCCATCGGGTTACCTTGGGGTATTTATCCGTTAACCCAGGGCAGGCATAGTGGGTTACTTCCCCCGCAGTTTACCGTTAATGAGCAGTTTGGATTGGGACTTGAAGGCTTAGGATATTATAAAGTGCTTAATGATTATATTGACGTAACGCTTCGCAGCAATATTTATTCGTACGGCGGATGGCAATTTGTAGTTACCCCTTCCTACCGGAAACGTTATCGGTTTAATGGCTCTTTGAGCCTTAATGTAGTAACTACCAAAATTGCTTTTAAAGGCGATCCGGATTATCAAAAGCAAAAGAATTTTAGTTTAACCTGGTTTCATAATGTAGATAGTAAAGCAAGGCCGGGAACAACTTTTAGCGCCAATGTAAATTTTGCTACTACAAAATTCAACCGTTATGTGGCTAATAATCCCTTTCAGAATTTTAATAACCAGTTAAATTCCTCTATATCGTATTCCAAAAGATGGGAAGGGAAACCATTTTATTTAACCGTTAATGCTAATCACAGCCAGAATACCAACCAAAAAACCATTAATGTTTCTTTACCCGATATTGGGTTTAGTGTAAATACCATTTATCCGTTTCAGTCCAAAGATTTCGTAGGAACAAAAAAATGGTATCAAAATTTGGGTGTAGGCTATAATGGTAACTTCAGATCATTAGTAAGTTTTTATGACACGGCATTTAGCTTTCGCCAGTTAATTGACACATTTCAATGGGGAGCATTTCATCAATTCCCGATACAATTGTCTCTTCCTTCTTTAGGACCTGTACAGGTTTCGCCTTCTGTTAACTTTGAGCAAAGATGGTATGCACAACAGTTTGTAAGAAAATGGAACGAAACGGATAAAAAACTGGATACGGTTATTAATAAAGGATTTTATACCGGTGAACAAATTAGTTTTGGGATAAATGCCAGTACTGCATTGTTTGGTAAAAAAACCTTCAGCAAAAATGCACACATACAGGCAATACGTCACGTAATAAGACCATCAATTGGATTAAGCTATAGGCCTGACCTCGCCGCTAAAGACTGGTATGATGTGCAGGTGGACACTACCGAAAGAAAAATTCGTTTTTCAAAATACGACGGAAGCATTTTTGGCGCCTACAGTGAGGGAAGTTTTGGGGGGCTTACTTTTTCAATTGACAATAACCTGGAAATTAAAACAAGAAATAAAAAAGATACCGGAGAAAATGCTATAAAGAAAATTAGTTTGATTGACGGGTTTGGAGTATCATCCGGTTATAACTTATTATCAGATTCGTTACAATTGTCTCCCTTTACTTTGTATGCCCGGAGTAATTTGTTTGAGAAAATAAATATTACGGCCGGAGCTACATTAGATCCGTATGAGGAAGATTTAAAAACAGGTCGCCGGATTAATCGTTTTGTATGGCAGGATAAATTTTCGCTTGGACGTTTTGTAAGTGGTAATATTGCAATGTCTGCCAGCTTACGTTCTAAGGCCAAGGATCAGAATAAAGAAAATGGCAGAAAAGAGAGTGAAAAAAAGTTTAATGAAAACCGCATTAATGAATCGCTTGAAGAACAATACCGGGAATTGGAAACGGTACGACAAAACCCCGCAGAGTTTGCCGACTTTAACATTCCCTGGACATTAAATTTATCTTATTCTCTCAATTTTTCTAAGCAAATAAAGCCGGATTATTCAGGATACACAACAAGATTAAACCAGTCTGTATCTTTTAATGGAGATTTTAATTTAACTCCCAAATGGAAAATAGGATCAAACGGTGTATATGATATTAATACGAAGAAAATCCAGTATTTCACTACTTATATCAGCAGGGAAATGCATTGTTGGCAAATGTCAATAAATATTACACCCGTTGGTTATTTTCGATCTTTTAATATTACCATTAATCCCAAATCGGGAATTTTGAGAGATTTGAAGATTAATCGTTCCCGGTATTTCTATAATTTTTAATTCATTGTTTACCAGTTTCCTTAGCATGCTGCTGGTAATAATTCCACATAATAATAAAAACTTTTTCTTTTAATTCTGTAATGGATAAGTTTTCCGGTTCAACGGGTTTTAAAAAGTGAATTTCTAATGTTTGGGGCCACAAATAAAATACTTTGTTTACAGGCATTGTTTTTTTTGTTCCAAATATTAAAGTGGGAATGATCGGCTTTCGCGTATCCACAGCAAGTCTGAATGCCCCGTCATGAAAATTATTTAAAGGATTATTTGTCCGGTTACGTGATCCTTCCGGGTAAATGCACATATTAAAACCTTTGCTTAATGCAGCTTTCATTAATTCATAACTCTTTTTACGGCTTTCTGCATCTTTTCGGTTAACCAATACCGAGCCCCTTCTATAATACCATCCAAACAGAGGTATTTTAGTAAAACTATCTTTTGCAATGGTTTTATTGGGAGCTGGGGTAAAAGGTGCAGATAGAGGTACATCCATTAATGCGTTGTGGTTGCAGGTAACAATGTAGTTTTTGCCCTGTTCAAAATTTTTCGTTCCCGTAACCTTAACCCGGCACCCTATAAGTGTTAGCCACACGTTCATCCATAATCTGGAAAGTAAGTTAAACCAAACCATTCCTTGTGGATTGGGAAATAAAGCTGTTATCAGCGAGGGTATCAATATAATTAAAAAGGTAAGTATAAAACTTATTATACCCCATAGCGCTATAAACCTGGCTAAAATATCTTTTACTAATTTCATCTAACAGGTATTAGGTGCAATTTATGCTATTAGAAAGAGTCATAAATTATATGATGACAAAGGCAATTTTATTTACAATTTCCAGTCAATAGGCGCTTGCCCTTGTTTGGTTAAATACTCATTTGTTTTGGAAAAATGTTTGCATCCAAAAAAACCTTTGTCGGCGGAAAAAGGAGACGGATGGGCAGCTTTTAATACATAATGTTTGGTTTCATCTATTAACGCCTGTTTTTCCTGTGCAAATTTTCCCCACAATAAAAATACCACTCCTTTTTTCCCATCAGATATTTTTTTGATAACAGCGTCTGTAAATTCTGCCCAACCTATTTTGGCATGACTCATCGGTTCATTAGCCCTTACTGTTAATGAGGCGTTAAGTAAAAAGACGCCCTGGTCAGCCCACTTGGTCAGGTTGCCATTTTTTATATTCATTTCTACGCCAATATCAGTTTGAATTTCTTTGTAAATATTAATAAGAGATGGAGGAGGAGGGATACCATCTTGTACCGAAAAACAAAGGCCATGTGCCTGCCCGGCGCCATGGTAAGGATCTTGTCCAAGCAATACTACTTTAACTTTAGGGAGGGGGGTATGATTAAATGCATTAAATATCATGCTTCCTGGGGGATAAATCGTTTTTCCTGCCATGCGTTCTGTTTTCAAAAAAGCAACTATACCCTGGAAATAAGGCTTTTCAAATTCATTTTTTAAAGCTCCTTTCCAACTTTCTTCAATTTTAACATCCATAGGTTATACTTTATATAAAAATACAAAAGCAACTAATGCAAAATAAATAAGGTAAGGCATGTGCCTTACCTTATAAGTGATCCGGATTGGATTCGAACCAATGACCCTCAGCTTAGAAGGCTGATGCTCTATCCAACTGAGCTACCGGACCTTGAACTTTTTAGTATATAAACATAAATCATTACAAACAATTCTTAAATCTCTTTGGTATCATCGGCTGATGCTCCCTGCCTGCCGGCAGGCAGGTATCCAACTGAGCTACCGGACCATTTTTCAATTAACTCAAGGGTTGCAAATATATGGTAAATCGTAAAAATAATGCCATTCATATAATGTTCTGTATAAATTTCAGTATCATTTTCTTTATTTGTCTCTCTTTAATTTTAAACAAATGAAAATCTTGTAGTAAGCGCAAAGAAAATTTTAAAAATGTCACACGGTATTCTTTGGTTTCTGGTAATACTCAGGTATTATTTTTAACTATTTTGACATTTTAAGTAAAAGGGGGGATTTCTAATTTTTTGTAAGTTATTTTTGATTCTATGACCACTTTAAATCAACAATCAACTAAAATAAATCTGTTTAAACTTTTTCGCCAGGCAGTGAAAGGGGATATAAAGGATTTTACTTCCGGCAGCATAAACAAGGCTATTTTTCTGCTTGCGGTACCAATGGTAATGGAAATGGCGTTGGAATCATTATTTGCTGTTGTAGATATCTATTTTGTTAACAAAGTGGGGGAGCATGCTGTTGCTACCGTTGTTCTTACGGAATCTGTTTTAACTATTATGTATTCTGTAGCCTGGGGTTTGGCAATGGGAGTAACCGCAATGGTGGCACGCAGAGCAGGTGAAAAAAAATTTGAGGCGGCAGGGGAAATCGCTGCCCAGGCAATATTTATTTCCATTGCTTTTTCATTAGTTATAAGTATTGTCGGTATCTTTTTTCCAAAAGAATTGCTCTCATTTATGGGAGCGCAGCCCGAGGCAATAGAAACAGGCTATCATTTTCCGCAGATAATGTTGGGAACAAATGTTGTAATTGTTCTTTTGTTTGTAAACAATGCTGTTTTTCGCGGAGCAGGCGATGCCGCTATTGCTATGCGTGTTCTGTGGTTAGCCAATATCATCAATATTATTCTTGATCCTCTTTTTATTTTAGGTATTGGGCCTTTTCCAAAATTGGGTGTTAATGGTGCAGCAGTAGCCACTACAATTGGAAGATCTGTTGGTGTTGTTTACCAATTATATTTCTTGTTAAAAGGAAATGGCGGGTTGGTAAAAATATATCGTAAGCATTTTGCTCCAAACTGGGAAATTATCCGGCATATTTTTAAGATATCAGCAGGTGGCATGGGCCAATTTATTATTGGCTCTTGTAGCTGGATATTTCTAAATAAGATTATTGCAGAGTCAGGCGACAGTAAAATAGTAGATGGATACGGTACAGCCATTCGTATTTGCATTTTTACTCTATTGCCGGCATGGGGCATGGCCAATGCTGCCGCTACATTGGTTGGCCAAAACCTGGGCGCCGGCCTGCCGCAGAGAGCAGAACAATCAGTTTGGCGCACAGCGTTTATTACAGCTATTTTCTTTTTATTAGTAGGACTAATCTTTTTTCTTTTTGGAGAAAACCTGATGCGTTTCTTTACCATGGATCCCGTTGTTATTAACACGGGTAAAGAATGCCTGAACATTTTATCTGTCGGCTATTTATTCTTTGCGTATGGTATGGTTATATCTCAGTCTTTTAATGGAGCAGGAGATACTATGACACCCACTATATTGAATTTGTTTAGTTTTTGGGCTCTGGAAATACCATTGGCTTATTTCCTGGCAAAAATGAAGGGTTGGGGGCCAACAGGTGTTTATGTATCCATTGCCATAGCAGAAGCTTTTCTTGCCGTTATTGCTATCATTCTGTTTAAAAGGGGTAAATGGAAAAAAGTAAAAATCTAATATCAGAGTTGGATTGGGTGATACTTATGTTGATAATTCCTTTTAATCTATCTGTAATTGATAAAAGTTCAAGTGTCTAATTAGACGTTATTTATCATTGATAATCAATATATAAAATTACTTATAAAAATTTAATTTGTAAAATGCTTGCACAATCAAAAATCGAAATATAATTTTGTTCTGCATTTGATCTCGTACTTATTTAATGAGGACCAACAAAAGGATTCATCTTAATTTCCCCCCATTATATACGTCGTTTTCAAAGCTTTTCCTACAAGCATTTTTTACTTGTAAGATTTCCAATCCTTAGAAAAGTATTCTATTAACTTTTATTAAAAAAATTACTTCCCAATTCCTGTAGAATTGTCCCGGGTTTATATACCTGACATTCCAATCCTGTGTAAATCGTTTTTCATAACCAACAAAACGTACAAATCATGAAAACGAAATTTACGCAACTCAAGGTTTACGTTTTTTATTTTCTACTTGTTATTGCTATTCTTTTGAGTAGAAAAAGTTTTGCGCAATTATCTACTGGTGTCGCGTCTAATTTTGGAATAGACGGGGATGTTAAATCAGATTATCGCCAGAATGGAACATTTTCTGCAACTGGTACTCACGACTGGTTTAGGAGTAACAGCGGCTCTGGTATAGGTGTGATTGATACTACTAATGCCTCCCTGTACACATCTTTATTAGCAGCGGGGAAAAACCCGACTTTTGATAGGGGGATGAGCGTTCCCGTGTTTACAATGGTGGATGGAAATTTAATGATAGATACTCGCTACTCAAGAGATAATTTTGGTTTTTCCACATCACCGGATACAACAGACTATACTACTTTTTCATCGGGTTCAAAAAATGGTTCTAACCCGACAAGTTGGCTAGCTGTTCCTGCCGGCTCAAGTGTTAATGACAAAGCAGATATTATTGATGCGTATGTGCATTTAAGAAGAAATGGTTCTACAACTACAGGAGCTTCCCCAAGCCATTTAATTATGTTTACAGCTGTAAGTACGGTAAGTAATAATGGTTCCAGGTACTATGAGGCTGAATTCTATAATTCAAAAATCTCTTATGATTCATCTTCAGGTACTTTTAGTAATTCAGGTCCTTCGGCTACCGGCGGGCACTCTGTATTTGAATTTAATAACGATGGTACTATTAAGGCATTTGGAGATATGACTATATCTTTTTCTTACTTCGGAGTTAACATTGATGATATTTCAATTTACATCTGGGTATCAAAAAATGTATATAACAATATAGATCCAAAAGATTTTGACTTTGTAAAAAAAGAATTTTACGGTGATGGTATGAATGCACAATATGGATATGCGAAAATTTCTTCTAATGGCTCAGGAACTATTACCGCCTGGGGTTCTGCCAATTCAGCAATCACTAATAGCCCGGTGTGGGGTACTACTTCCAAAGCAATAGGTAATGCTAATGCCAATTATTATTCTGTTAATTACGATCAGTACCAGTTTGGGGAAGCAGCTGTTGATTTAACAGCCTTAGGTATTGACCCTGCTTTTATACCTGGGAATACAAGTGACACGGTTCCTTTTTCCCGGGTGTTATTTAAAAGCAGATCGTCTGTTTCATTCACATCTGCATTACAAGATTTTGCCGGCCCCTATCGTTTTCTGGAAGATACACGAACTTCTGTTTTACCCATTACATTAAGCTACTTCAATGCCCGACCCGAAAATAATTCGAAAGTTATATTAAACTGGGTAACAGAAAGCGAATTAAACAATGAATATTATACTATTGAAAGAAGCCAGGACAATAAAAATTACAAGCCTGTAGCAATGGTGTTGGGAGCATTAACAACTTCAATCCGCCAGAGCTACGAATATAAAGACAATGTTGCTGATGTGGATTTAAGCAAGGTAATTTACTACCGTATTAAACAAACGGATATTGATGGTAGGAATACATATAGCCCTGTACGTTCGGTTAAGTTTAATCAAAAGAAAAATTTGGTGCAAGTTAATCCAAACCCCATAGTAGATAATATTACGGTAAAATATTGGTCGGAAGCAAATGGATCAATGGATATAAGGTTAATAAATACAAACGGCCAGTTAGTAGCAAATAAAAAGAGCAATTTAAATAAAGGCTTTAATAATATTGTTTTAAATAACCTGGGCTCATTAAATAAAGGTTTATACGTTGCCGAATTGATTATTAACGGAGAATTAATAGAGCAAACAAAACTTATAAAACACTAATAATCGTTTGTTTCATAAAAACAGGCTATAATTTTATGCAATAGAAACTTAAATTTATATATTTGCAATATATAATATGTAATCTTATCAATGCGATTTTTTACTGCTAAAGCTCTCCAATAGCAATTTAACAGCAGTTGTTTTAGGTGTCCTCTGTTTCTTCTATCCTCTGTAATTACCTCAAGCGTACATCTCCTTGTAGTGAAAACCATTAATGCCACTATCCGTTTTCTGTGAAAGCAATGGCTAGTGGCTTTTTTTTGATTAACTATCGAATATTATAATAAGATGCGAATAATAAATAGCATATTTATTTTTCCGATGGTGTGTTTGCTGCTGTATGGTTTTACAACTTCAGCGGCGAACATGCCTTCTGCATCTGACGTAATTGATTCATTTTTACCTAAAATAATTTCTTTTAATGTTAAAGCTTCTTTTAAACAAAATATTGTTTGCTGGGAAGCAGACAAGGATTCATCGGCCGTTTATTATGAAATAGAAAGAAGCGAGGATGGTTTGCATTTTAAAACAGTTGGATTGATATTAGGTGCTAAACCAAATTACAATAACAAATTTTATTTTGAATTTATTGATAAGATTCCAAAGCAAAAAACAAAATTATTTTATCGCCTTAGGCTGATAAACATTACCGGTTGGGCTTATTGTACAAACATTATTAAACCTGTAAACCAGAAGAAATAATACCAAAATTTTTTGTTGGTTCTCTTATAGGTATATGCCGTCCCCATTCCTGGGGATGGCTCTTTTTTTAAATAGAAAGGATTTCTTAAGTAGAAGAATTTAGTTTAAGAAGGTTTCTAAAGGCACGTTTGTCATACCATCATCAGAATAATCTTTTATGATATTATAGAGGGTATCTCTTTCAACCGGTCTTCTTTTTGCCTGTTTTATCAAGGTTACCAGTTCCTCAGTTGTCATGGATGGATTTTGTTCCTCGCTCCCTGCCATAGAATAAATCTTGGTAGAGTCATCAATCGTACCGTCAATATCATTAACCCCAAATGATAAGCTTAATTGCGCATTCTGACGGCCAAGCATAGGCCAATATGCTTTAATATGGGAGAAGTTATCCATAAATAAACGAGACACAGCATACATCTTCATGTCCTCTACTATACTGCATTCCGGTATGTGGCTCATCTCGTTGTCATAGTTCCGAAACTTCAATGGAATAAACGTGTTAAATCCACCGGTTTTATCCTGTAGATCCCTTAATTTCTTCATGTGGTCAATTCTGTGCCAATATTTTTCAATATGTCCGTAGAGAAGTGTAGCATTACTTTGCATTCCGAGTTTGTGAGCAGCTTCGTGTATAGCCAGCCATCCATCAGCGCTTACTTTATCTTCACAAATTTGCTTTCTTATTTCCGGGTGAAATATTTCTGCCCCCCCTCCGGGTAAAGAATCCAGTCCTGCTTCTTGAAGAAACTTCATCCCTTCTTCAATCGTCATTTTGGCTTTACGAAACATATAGTCCAGTTCAACTGCAGTAAACCCTTTTATGTGCAATTCAGGTCGGTGTTTTTTTATTTGTTTTAGAACGTCGGCAAAAAAGGATAAATCCATCTTAGGATGTACGCCGCCAACAATATGAACTTCTGTTACAGGTTTGCCATCATAACTTTTTACTATATCCAACATTTGCTGCATGCTCATTTCCCATCCATCTTCCTTATGTGAGTATAAACGTGAGTATGAACAAAACTTACAAGAAAAAACGCAAACGTTGGTAGGCTCTATATGAAAGTTACGATTAAAGTAAACGGCATCTTCATGCTTCTGTTCCCTCACGTAGTTAGCCAATGTACCTATAAAGGAAAGACTACCTTTTTCAAAAAGCATTAATCCCTCTTCCTCAGTAATACGGTTATTATGGATGATTTTTTCTCCAATTTCTTTTAAACGAATATCGTAATTACTCAATTTGATGATTTCTTCAACAGTTTCCTTTAAACTCATAATTATTAGTTTGCCTTAATTATCTTTTCGGTCACCTGCTTGTCCGTATAGAAAATTTTTACAAAGTATAACCCCGGCTGCATTCCGGAAAGATTAAACTCAATATAGGTTGAAGCAGATCCCAAAGCAAAATTACGTTGAGAAACCAGTTGACCAAGAGAATTATAAATGGCGATGGCTTTTAAAGTAGATGGATTAGGATAATGCTGTACTATAAGCCTATCGGTAAAGGGGTTAGGGGTTACGAGTAATCCTTTACTTTTTAAAATTGGATTAACTACGATATTATAAAGATTAACATCATCAATGTATATGTTGTTTTCGTAATTGGTGGTGTTTTTAAAAACTACCTGGATATTAGTTAATCCATTTAAGTAAGGGGATAAGTAAACAGAATCTTTCCGCCATTCGGATGCAGTAGGTATAAATGGAGTTTGCAGTCCATTCACAGTATCAGCCCGGGTAACTAAACTTTTCCCCCATTTTTTATAAACACTGGTAAAGCTGGCGCCGCAATCGGCAGTAATTAACACTTCCAGGGTATCGAGAGGAATGCCAATTGACCCGGGGTCGGTATAGGTAGCCGCCGCTAATTGAAAAGTAAGAAATGTTGAGTCAACGTTTTGCACGGGAAACAAAGGCGTGATTAATAAATCTTTTTCCTCAAAACTGGAATAGTCGAAATTATTTATAAAAGCAGAAGCGGCTCCTGACTTAGAAGCAGCGGTAGTTCTTTCCCAGGTTATATAATTATCAGGATTCGATAACGTCCATCCGGCAGGAGGGAAGCTGTTGTTTTCAAATCCTTCTTTCAGCGGGCTTTGAACAATATTTGGGAAAACAAAGTTTGACTTTGTTGTATCATTAGTTACATCTTCATCATTTGAGCCATTGGGCATAGAGGTATAGATGGTTAACTCATGATTACCTGTTACCGCTCCTGAAACAGGGTTTAAGGTGATAATCGTTTGTGCTAAAGATGCCAGAGAGCCAGTCCAATTAGTTGTACCTGCATTATTCCCGTCAATAAGGGCAGTTAATTTTAAAGAAGTAACGGTAGCAGTACCAATATTTTTGATAACAACGGTTGGTTGAAAGTTTGTTGTACAGATATTGGTTACAGGATAAGTGATTTTTTTAGCTATAATATTTCGGTTAAGTAAAACCGGAGTATTGCAACCATTCGATGTTAAAAGACCCGGTCGGAAGGCATTGACAGCTGCTTCCATCCGGGAGGCTTGAGCGCTGCTAAACATTGCCATACATGCATCGTCTGTATAGTCCATGTAATTCTGATACATAATACCCGGAGCAGACGGTGAGCAAAAATCCGTTTTTACCCCTGACGGACAGCCGAATGTCGCATCAGTTTGATTAGGAGTATCATCTGATGAAGGCATATCCGGGAAATCAGTACCCGAACAGGCGCCGTTATCGTCTCCCCAAATATGCAACAATCTGAAATAGTGTCCCACCTCATGCACGGCCGTACGGCCAAGGTTATAGGCAGCTATACTACCACCCGGCAACGTTTTATAGCTGACAACAACTCCATCTTCGTCTGGAGGAAATACGTTAGTACCCGCGATGCTGGAATATCCCAGTATTCCACCATCACTAATATCGGTTATCCAAATATTAAGATATTGTTCAGGATCCCAAGCGTCTGATCCACCTTTTGAATCATGTTTTACAGGATCACCTGGTCCATACATAGATTTAGTAGAAGATACAACCCGGTTTATTCCATTGGTAGGTTCCCCCTCGGGTGATTGTTTTGCCAAACAAAATTGTATGCCGGATTTACCAAATAAAGGTTTAAAATCCGACGGTATGTTTACAGAATCTGCATTCATACCACTGAAATCTTTATTAAGCACATCTAATTGTTGTAAAACAACAGCATCGCTTACTAATGACTGGTTGGACAACACTACATGGAAAACAACAGGTACATTAACTGTTAACAGTGTTCTGCCAGACGAGTTTTTGGCTTTGATCAATTGAAGCATTTTTTCAGCTAAAACCTTTTCTGATTGTAAATACGCCTTTTTAACAGACGGATTTCTCTCCAACATTTTTTTGAGTATATAATCGGTAGCACATTTAGCCTGCTTAGAAGGTTGCTGACCATAGGTGCAGACAAAAAGAATACAGGATACAGAAAAAAGAGTAAATTTTTGTAGCATGTTTTTCAAGATAATTGATACGTTTAGAGTAAAGATACGAGATAAAAGCATTTGCTTGATAATTCCTGATAGTTGTTTGAACCAATGAACGATCAGGCTGGTGGTACATAAAAAACATACAGTACATTTGTAAAAAAATTATGAATTCATGAAAAAAGCACTCATAACCGGTGTAACGGGGCAGGATGGCGCCTATCTTTCAGAATTGTTGTTAAATAAAGGATATGAAGTACATGGTATTAAACGCAGAGCTTCTTTAATTAACACAGACAGAATTGATCATTTGTACCAAGATCCTCACGAAAAGAACCTGCGGTTTATTTTACATTATGGAGATTTAACAGACTCTACCAATTTAATCAGGATTATACAACAAGTAAAACCCGATGAAATATACAACCTGGCAGCGATGAGCCATGTACATGTAAGTTTTGAAACCCCTGAATACACAGCGAATGCTGATGCTTTGGGAATGTTAAGAATTTTGGAAGCAGTAAGAATTTTAGGATTAACTAATAAAACAAAAATATACCAGGCATCCACATCGGAATTGTATGGAAAAGTACAAGCAATCCCTCAAAACGAAACAACCCCTTTTTATCCGCGTTCACCATACGGAGTTGCTAAAATGTATGCATATTGGATTACGGTAAATTACCGGGAAGCTTACAACATGTTTGCCTGTAATGGTATTTTGTTTAACCACGAAAGCCCTGTACGGGGAGAAACTTTTGTAACCAGGAAAATTACCCGCGGTGTTTCAGAAATAGTATTGGGGTTAAAAGACAAGCTTTTCCTGGGTAACCTGAATGCAAAAAGAGATTGGGGCCATGCTAAAGATTATGTAGAAGCTATGTATCTGATGCTGCAGCAGGATGTGCCGGAAGATTTTGTTATAGCCACAGGCATTACTACTACCGTAAGAGACTTCGTAAAGATGAGTTTTGCTCATTGCGGAATAGAAATTGGATTTAAAGGAGAGCATGAAAAGGAAGTAGGCTATATTATTAATTGCACCCATCCGGATTTTCAGTTAGAGAAAGGTAGAGAGGTAGTATTTGTGGACAAACATTATTATCGCCCAACTGAAGTTGATATATTAATTGGAGATGCCAGTAAAGCCAGAGCGAAACTTGGTTGGAAACCAAAATATAATTTGCAGGGGTTAATAGATGATATGATGGCTTCCGATATTGAATTATTCCGCAGAAGAATAGTGCTGCATCAGTCTGGATACAAAACGTTGAATCAATTTGAATAATGGAAAAGGGTTCTAAAATTTTTATTGCAGGTCACCAGGGAATGGTTGGGTCTGCCATATATCGTAATCTGGTAAAAGAAGGCTTTTTTAATTTTATATTGCATTCCTCATCTCAATTAGATTTACGAAATCAACAGGCTGTTACGGAATTTTTCGAAATGGAAAAACCAGAGTATGTTTTTTTAGCCGCAGCCAAAGTAGGAGGGATACTGGCTAATAATACCTATCGGGCAGAATTTATTTATGATAACCTGATGATTGAGGCTAATATTATTAATGCCGCCTATAAAACCCGTGTTAAAAAATTACTTTTTTTGGGCAGTTCCTGCATATATCCCAAAATGGCTCCGCAGCCTTTAAAGGAAGAATATTTGTTAACAGGTTTATTGGAACATACAAATGAACCCTATGCTATTGCAAAAATTGCCGGCATTAAGTTGTGCGACGCATACCGTAGTCAGTATGGTTGCAATTTTATATCAGCAATGCCTACTAATTTGTATGGGCTAAATGATAATTACCATCCACAAAACTCTCATGTAATACCAGCGCTTATCCGTAAGTTTCATGAGGCTAAAATGCAAAACAAACCTTTTGTGGAAATATGGGGAACCGGTTCCCCCAGGAGAGAATTTTTGTATGTGGATGATTTGGCAGCAGCCTGTTATTTCCTTATGCAACACTTTAATGAAGCGGGGCATATAAATATTGGAGTAGGAGATGATATTACTATAAAAGACCTGGCAGAAAAGATAAAAAATATCGTTGCCTATAATGGTGATATAAAATTTGATACTTCCAAACCGGACGGCACGCCCCGTAAGCTGATGGATGTTTCCAAAATACATACAATGGGGTGGCAACATCGTATTTCCCTAACCAAGGGTTTGCAATTGGCTTATGAAGATTTTAAAAACAATAAAGCTTGAATTTTTAATTTTCCTATCTTCCACAATCATTTAATTCAAAACGATAACTAATGAATATCAAACAACGATTGATTGTAATGAATTTCCTGCAATTTTTTGTATGGGGTTCCTGGCTAATTTCTCTTGGAGGATACTTGATTGTAACTTTAAAATTTACAGGGGGAGTGGTAGGCAGTATTTATGGAACTATGGGACTGGCTTCTCTTTTTATGCCCGCTTTACTCGGTATAGTGGCAGACAGATGGGTAAATGCAGAAAGAGTGCTGGCAGCCTGCCATATTATTGGCGCCGGTCTTTTATTATGGGCATCCACTATTAAAGATTCTGAGATGATGTATTGGGTTATGCTATTCAACTCAATGGCCTATATGCCTACCATTGCACTTAATAATACCGTTTCTTATAATATACTCGAACAAAAGGGGTTTAATGTGGTTAAAGATTTCCCACCCATTCGTGTATGGGGTACCATAGGGTTTATTGTAGCTATGTGGATGGTTGACTTGAGCGGATGGGCGTTCAGTCCTTTGCAATTGTATATCAGCGCAAGCTCGGGGCTTTTGTTGGGCATCTATGCGTTTACTATGCCCAAATGCCCACCGGCAAAATCAAGTCAAAAAGGCTCTTTAATTTCATCATTAGGTCTGGATGCTTTTGTACTGTTTAAAAGAACCCGGATGGCTGTATTTTTTGTATTTGCCATGTTACTCGGAGCAGCGTTACAAATAACTAATACTTTTGGTAGTTCTTTTCTTGACAGCTTTAAAACAACCTATCCCGATGCTTTTGGTGTAAAGCATCCCAATATTTTAATTTCTATTTCGCAGATATCGGAAACATTATTTATTCTTACCATTCCTTTCTTTCTTAGAAAATTTGGCATTAAAAAAGTTATGCTGATGAGCATGTTTGCCTGGGTATTAAGGTTTGGCTTATTTGGTTTTGGTAATCCAGGGGGTGGGCTCATTTTGTTGGTTTTTTCCATGATAGTTTATGGAATGGCTTTTGACTTTTTTAATATTTCTGGTTCATTATTTGTTGAAAAGGAATCGGATGTAAAAATCAGGGCCAGCGCACAAGGATTATTTATGTTGATGACCAATGGTATAGGTGCTTACCTGGGTGGGTTTTTTAGCGGGAAAGTAGTTGATTTTTTCACTACCGTAGATGCTGCTACAAATGAAGTTGTTAGCAGAAATTGGCAGAACATCTGGTTTACTTTCGCCGGGTATGCACTAATTCTGGGGCTGGTTTTTCCTATTGTATTCAGGTATAAACACAATCCTGCTACAATGGAGAATATACACCATTAATTAAATTTATATTGACTAAGTACTTTTTTGGTTGGTATTTCGGTGCCGAAGTGAAAATTTTGTCGGTCTGTAAAAAAACAGTCAGCGCAGGAGGTTAGGCTTTTTTTTCGGGCCGTAGTATTTTTTCCTTGCCACCGTTTATAAAAATTAACGATTACTTTTAAGGAATTACTTGCATATTGCAGTACTAGCTTTGTTTTTATGCTATTTTTGTATTCATTGTATTTATGCTAAAATTGAAAAAATATATGTTTAGTAAAAAAAGTTTACCAATTATCCTGTTACTGGTTTTAGGGGGTGGAATTTTTTATGCCGTAAGGTCATCCGGATTTGCCAATGACCCACAAACCAAATATGAAAGAATTTTACATTCTGTGGGAGAAATGCTGGAGCAGGGGCACTATAACCCCAAAAAAATTGATGACGATTTTTCTAAAAATATTTTCAAAAAATTTTTGAACCAGTTAGATGGTGATAAAATCTACTTTCTGCAATCTGATATAGACATATTAAAAAAATATGAGTTAAAGATTGATGACGAAATACATGGTCAAACACTGGAATCTTTTTATGCAATTAACGAGGTGTTCAATAAACGGGTGAATACTGCAGAAGCAATTTGTAAGGATATTTTAACCAGGCCATTTGAATTTAACATAAACGAAGAAGTAACATTGGATGGGGCTAAGTTGCCTTATGCCAAA
>DASSYR010000057.1:0-6986 GCA_035703165.1 Chitinophagaceae bacterium | reverse complement strand
ACCGTTACCAGTACCAATGCCTTATGGGATTCTCCGCTTATTATTGATACGCATAGTGGGGAAGTGGTAAACAGCTTTACGGCCAAAGCATGGGCGGATAATTATATAAAAGCTAATGCACCGGGCAGCATACGGTACCACTTTTTTGGTTTGCATGTTTTTGAAGACATACAAAAAATAGAGTCTTATAAAAGGGTGGAAATACAACCCGCTTTAAATGATGGGGGTAAACCGCAGTTACTGCTGATGGTAATGGGGGGCGATTCGGGTACGCAGTTATTGCAAACAATGGATGACTCTTTACCATGCCCGCCTTATTGCCCCAATAACCAGTAATATCATATATAAAATATAACACCGACTTTATGAATACCTTTTTATATACTTTGGGATACACTTCTTTGTTTTCTGCTTTAATTCCAATGGGCATGTTTTTAAAAAAAGGCGGGAAAGGATTTATCAAAATGATATTCTTACTGTCATTTGTTTCTTTGCTATTTGATGTGGTAAGTAGGGTTATGGTATATAATGGTTATCGGGGTCTTCACCTGTCTAATACATATTTTATCGTTCTATTCTTTTCGGTAAGTTATATTTTTACTCAACTTCTTTTTAACCGGAAACTAATTTATACTGCAACGGCACTCTATGCGATTTTATTTTTTTTCTTTATCCTGAAGTTCAATCACTTTAATGATTTTCAAAGTGAGTTACGTGCAATAGGGAGTATAGTGCTGTTAGCCTATTGTGCTCTCTATTACCGGCAGCTATTAATAACCCTGCCTGCACAGAACGTATCGCAGTATGCCCCTTTTTGGATTAATACAGCCGTTTTTATTTATTTTAGTTTTAATCTCTTTTTGTTTATCATAGCCAATTATGTATTCAAGAATTTTTCGAATGAAATAGGTATGACAGTGTGGGGTTTTCACAATATCAACAACATTGTTAAAAACATACTGTTTGCAGTGGGTATTTATTATGCCGGGAAAAAACAGGTGGGATTTTGAAAACTATTTTTTTAATGGGATAGAATTTAATTAAAACATAGAGGAGTTGGCGCTGAGGTAAAAATTGCATTGACGCGACCAATAATATAAAATACGCAATAAATCAGTATTGAACATGAATGAATTAATTTTTTTAGATGCGTTAGAGCAGTAGATGTTTTTAAACGTCAATCTGAAATCAAATACAAAATATTCAGTAGCTACGGATTGCGGGATATTAAACCTGAATTGGCCCAAAGAAAAAACAAAAAAGGTATTGGATATTTGCAACATAACCCAATTGTAAAAGAAATGTTGATAGGCAATGTTAAACGCTTCTGCCGAAATGGGAAGCAAATTTTAATAACAATTAAACCAAAAAAAATGACTCAAAGTTTCGTTCAAAGAGCAAAAAAAGCAGTTGCTGCATTAGCACTAGGCTTGATACTCGCACAGGGGTTAGTATTGATTTCAACAAAAGCATCAGCTTCTGTGCCTCCAGAAAATGGTTCTTGCGCTCCAGCCACAAGCTACGTATGTGGTTTAAACGGTACGAACTACGAAGATAAGCTTTACCTCAAGGGTGGCGTAGAGTAAAATTCAATTTAGAACGCCCCTGAAATATATTTTTTAGGGGCGTTTCGTTTAAAATTATCTTTTAACTATGATTCAAACAATCGGTCAAAGAGCAAAAAAAGCAGTTGCTGCATTAGCAGTGGGCTTATACTTGCACAGAGGTTAGTATTGATTTCAACAAAAGCATCAGCTTCTGCTGTACCTGTAGAAAATTGTTATTGCGTTCCAGCCGTTGGCTGGATATATGGTGTAGGTGGCAATTACTACCTTGACAAGCAATTAGTGTGTAATAGCGAAGTAGAAGGTACTTTTTAACTTAAACCTCTCTATGCTACATTTATCATGGGGAGATTTTTATATTTAAACATTCAAAATATGCAATTTTCTAAAATTATTCTCATTGTTTTCTTTAGCTGTCCTGTAGTATGCTTTGCTCAACAACAAAATAATGATATAAAAGGGGTTATTCTCGATTCAATTTCAAAAGAAATAATACCATTTGCAACAATAAGAATCAGGAACACAGATTCAAACAAACAAATAATATTAATTAGCCAAGCCGATGGTACATTTTCTGTTAATAGTTTGAATGCCACAAAATATCTATTTAACTTTTCTGCATTAGGATATTTAGAGAAAGACGTAAGCGTTGATTTTTCAATTGATACTGCCAAATTTTTGTTGCAAAAAATATATATAGTAAGAAGATCAACAACATTAAAAAATGTGGAAGTAACATCAAAAAAACCTTTAGTGAAAAGAGAAATTGATCGTTTAATATATAATGCGCAAGCAGACCCTGAAAGTAATTTCCAATCCACTCTTGAGTTACTTCGTAAAGTTCCGCTAGTAACAATAAGCGGAGACAATCAAATAAAAGTAAGAGGGTTAAGCGGCTATCAAATATACCTAAACGGAAGATCATCATCCATATCCGAAAGCAATGCAATTGAAGTGTTAAAAAGTATGCCGGCAATTAATATTGCACGTATTGAAGTTATCACAACTCCTCCGGCAAATTTTGATGGTCAGGGATTTGGTGGTATTATTAATATTGTAACAATTAAAAAGCCAAGTGAAGGATATAATGGCAGAATAGGTCTCAGGTACAATACCCCGAGCGGTGGCCCGGCTGTTAATGCATCTTTTAACTTTTTGCAAAAAAAGTTTGGGGCATCGCTATTTTCAAGTTTATCGCAAACTAATAACCCAACTACCGAAATTAGTTTTGAGAGATATTCTGATAAAGCAGTAACACAACTGTTGCAAAATGGTAATGTTAAATCAAAGTATAAATTTTATTTTCTTCAACTACAAACAAGTTACGAATTAGATTCTGTAACCCTTCTGACTTTTAATGCGGGGGTCAACGGAATCAAAGTTAATAATAGTAGAAATTCAATAACAGATATATTTAGCGACTTAGGAGTACCAAGTCAAGGCTATAGTTTTGCTGGGCTGCTTCATAGTGTAAGTGCAAATTTTGATGCTAATGTAAACTTTGAGCGTCATTTAAAAAATGACAAATCAAGATTTTACACAGTATCATATAACTATATTCACAACGGTGAAAATCAGAAAGATGACAACGTAATAAGTGGAGTGTATAATTACACTGAAAAAATTAATTATTATCAATTAAACAATAATGGCAGAGATGAACACACCTTGCAATTTGATTTTGTTTTACCACTTAAAAAGGTAAAAATTGAAATAGGTTCAAAGGCAATCTTTAGAGACAATTACAGCGACTACAATTATCAATCAGACACAATTAATATCCCTTCGAATAAGATTGGTAACAGATTTAAATATTTACAAAATGTATATTCAATTTATAATTCTTATACATATAGTTTAAAGAAAGTAAAAGTTAAAACCGGAATACGTTTAGAGTATACTAGTATAAATGCGAGAGCTAACAGCTTTACAAATGGTTTCTTAAATCAATATATAAACATATTACCATCAATTTCAATTCAAAAAGTTATTAATGATAAAAATTCGATCACATTTGGCTATTCAAGCAGACTATGGAGGCCAGACATTACCCAGCTAAACCCATTCGTTAATACCAAAGACCCTAACTCTACTACTACTGGTAGCCCAAATCTCAAAATAGCGACTAGCAATAATTTGGAAATATTCTATAATTACAATGGCAAAATATCAATTGATATTGGCACAAACTATTTTACTTCAAAAAATAATATCGAAATAATTACATTCTACGACGCTTTAAAAAAAATGACACAGACAACTTATCAAAACGCTTCTAAAAAAAATAATTTGGGCTTTAGCTTGAGCATTAATTATTCAATAACTCCCACTGTGTCAATAAGTACTAATTGTAACTATACAAAATATTGGATAATCGGAACACTTAATAAGATAACATTTAACCAACAAGGAAATATGTTTAATTTATTTGGGTCAATAAGTAAAAAATTTAAAAATAATTTGAACTTATCTCTAAACTCAAATTACAATAATGGAATCCTTTTGCTACAAGGGCAAACAGGCGGTTATGGAACTTATTCAGTAAGTCTGTCTAGATTATTTATCAATAAAAAATTAAACATTTCATTTAGTTGTAGCAACTTCCTCAATAAGTATAGAAATGTAAAAAATAATTATGTTTATAACAATTCTGTGCAGTCATCAACTTTTCAAAGATATTATCGTCAATTTACTTTTGGGGTAAGTTATCGATTTGGAAAACTCAAAAAAGAAATAAGGCAAAACAGTCGTAGAATTTATAACGACGATATTAAAAACGGAAAGTAATACCTTTTAAAAAATCGTATAATGATAAATTTTTTTAAAAAATATGTATTCAATTTTGTAACACTAATTTTTATTTTCTCGTTCACTGGATTTTATTATTACCTCCAGCATCGCAAATTAGATATAGTTACAAATGAGGAGACGAGTAAACCGTTCTTCTCAATAAATGATAGCATATTGCGAATTAATTTAGTTGCTGACACCACTATAACTCTCAATGCTTTCATTAATACTAATCCGGCAAAATACAGAGCCATTGTTGTCCTTGATGGAAGCTGTTCTGTTTGCCTTGAAACGTTAATGGCTTGGAAAAGAATTAGTGATTCATTAAGTATAAGCCTAAAAAAAATTATTTTTATAGGGCATAATGCTTCAAAGACTGAGTTAGAATATGCACTTCAAACAAGTGGAGATACAAATATCCCACTCTTTAATGATAGTTTTTATTTGTTCGGCACTAAAAATAAAATTCAAAAAGGGAAGCCACAGACATTTTTGGTAAATAATAATTGGCAAATTTTGGAGACAGGCGACCCTCTTTCAAATCCAAGTATGTTAAATAAATACACACAAAAACTTAAAAAATGAAAAATTTATTTTTGCTTTTGTTTCTTGTAATTGGATGTAAGGAAAAGTCAGGAGAAGGGGAAATTGAATTCTACAATGGTGAAAAGCAATTCACAAATAATCAATTTTCGATAAGTTCGATAAAAGCCGTCAATATTCCGCTTTACAGCGTTACAGATACAACTGATATTAGAGCTATTGATTTTATAGGAGACAATACTATTATTGTTGATGCAAAAAACAGAATTTTTATCATTAATAAACAATACCGAAAAATTGCAGAATTTGGAACTTTGGCAAGCGATAGCCTAAAATTAATAAGCGCAAGAAATATTATTATAAAGTCCCAAAATGAATTTTTGGTGCACGATCTTACAAAGAATATTTTGCATCCTTTTAAGTATGACAGGGAAATTAATAAATGGGTAGTTGAAAAGCCAATTGAACTAATTAAAGATCTTCATGGGTTGATAAGTTTTGATACTTTACCAAATTCTACACTCATTGCAACGTCTGTGAATAGTGATAAAGGTAAAGTGATAAAATTTACAATTGATAGTTCACAAAAAATAGGCGGTTTCATTGGGAAAATACCCGAAATAAAAAAGCAAATCAGTTTTGTTACTTGTATGGAGTATCGATCATCATGTATTTACGATAATAACACAAATACCATCTTTTTAGCCCACTTTTATACTGACTTAATTGAAGCATACGATTTGAAAGGTGTTCTAAAATTTAAAATACATGGCCCCGATAACTTTAAGCCTGTATATAAATTAGGTTATCAACATGGGCAACAAATTTTTTTAAATACAAAAAAAACAAAAACGGCTTATATCGCCTTAGCTGCTGATAATAAATACCTATATACGTTATATTCGGGCAATGAAATGAAAAATTCAAAAGCGTCAAAAACTATTTATATATTTACAAAAGATGGGCAACCATTTAAGAAAATTGAATTAGTTCAGGATATTTATAATATTAAAATAGACAAGATGAATAATCGGCTTTATGGGTTCAAAACAGGCGAAAATAAACTTGAGCAATTATTTTATTTTGATTTATCAAAACTTTGAAATTCTATTTTAATATTTTCCAAAATTTTATTTTTAAAACGATAAAATATCTAACAAGGTGAAAATAGAGCCGTCTAAAAAAAAAATTAGTTAGTCAGTTTTATAATTCTATTGCAATTATCTTCTTTTTTTATACGGAAATCTTTCTCCAAATCTGTCAGTAATATTGCCAATAACAATATTGGGAGGCGTATTCCAGTCAGAAATGCCTTTATAATAATCGTTCCATAAAGTAATGTTTTCACTCAGCAAATTACAGGTAACGGAAATATCATTGGTTTTACCAGCATTTGAAGGGATAGGGAGCCTGGATCTGCCTACTCCACCCAAAATTTTCTCTGCTACATTTACTCCGTAAGAAGCATAATCACTCATGTAACGTTGTTTGACTATAGTAAGACGAACCACAGCATCTACATTTAAAATTTTGCACAAATCTTTTGCATTCATTTTCCAGGAATCCCGTAAGGAAACATTGTGTTGCTCCATCAAATTTAATGTAGTATTTATATCTTGAATACTAACAGTCATGTAATACCTTCTGGTATTAGCATAATGCAGAATGCTGTTTTGTAAAGAGGCCTGAAAGATTTTACTTTCACTTTCTTCAATACTATCTATTTGTTGGGAAGTAATATTTTTGGGTTGAATTCCCGTAAATATCATTTCGGCAGGCAGTATGGCAATAATTTTATGCCCGGCTGTTTGTTGTTCAAAGTAGCCGGAAGAATAATTTTTATGGCTACATGAAATAAAAATGAAGTAGGAGACAATAAAAATCCAGGTGTTTAAGGATAAATTTTTTTTCATAACGGTAGGTTTTTCAAAATAAACAGACAATCATTGTGCCTTTGTAATATTTCATAAAATATTTAACTACTTTTTAATAAGTCCGCTACTCAATAGCCCTGTTTAAAAAATTGATAAAAGGAACCATGTTCTTGTATATTTCCAAAATCTTATTAACTAATTCTTTTGATTGAAG
>DASSYR010000003.1:0-13840 GCA_035703165.1 Chitinophagaceae bacterium | reverse complement strand
GGAGAAGAGGATTTTTTGAAAAGCCCTTGTAGAAGGAGCCATCTATTGTACTTTGGATGATATAGACATAGAAGTTCATAAGGCATTAAAAAGCCCCAAATTGCTTTGAGGCTTTTGCGGACCGGACGGGACTCGAACCCGCGACCTCCGCCGTGACAGGGCGGCATTCTAACCAACTGAACTACCGATCCTTAAAACAAGTTTCCTTTTATTGAAGCCTGTTTTTGAGGATGGCAAAGATAAGGGGAAAATGACTGAATTGAGGCAAAACTTTTTAAAAAAAATTCCCTCCAACCCTTAATTTTACAGCCCTTATAACAACCAGCCATGCCATCTATTCAAAACAGACAATTTTTAGAATTTGAAAAGCCAATTAAGGATTTGTGCGATCAAATTATTCAGTTACAAGAAACGGCTGAAAAAAATAAAATAGACTTATCAAATAGTATAAAAGAACTTCAGGAAAGAGTTATTGAGAAACGGAGAGAAATAACAGAGCACCTGACCAGTTGGCAAAAAGTACAGCTAAGTCGTCATCCAGACAGACCCTACACATCCAAATACATACAAAAAATGTGTGCCGATTTTGTAGAGTTGTACGGAGATCGTAAGGTAAAGGATGATAAAGCAATGGTAGGAGGGTTTGCCAGTCTTGACGGCCAAACGGTAATGATTATCGGTCAGCAAAAAGGCATTAATACTAAGATGCGCCAGCTGCGGAATTTTGGTATGGCCAACCCGGAAGGTTACCGAAAGGCACTTCGTTTAATGAAACTTGCTGAGAAATTCAATAAGCCCATCATTACCTTAATTGATACCCCGGGAGCTTACCCCGGCCTTGAAGCAGAAGAAAGAGGGCAGGGGGAGGCCATTGCCCGAAATATATATGAAATGATTCGCCTTAAAGTACCGGTTATTTGTGTAATAATAGGCGAAGGAGCCAGTGGAGGCGCATTGGGTATTGGCGTGGGAGACAAAGTGTTTATGCTGGAAAATACTTGGTACACAGTTATCTCTCCCGAAAGTTGTTCATCTATACTATGGAGAAGTTGGGATATGAAAGAAAAAGCAGCAGAAGAATTAAAGCTAACAGCGGAAAAAATGTATGAATTTGGGTTGGTAGATGGAATTATTCCCGAACCTTTAGGAGGAGCGCACTGGGATTATGATGAGGCAGGCTCTTTATTAAAAAAATATATATTACCCGTTTTAGAAGAATTAAAACAAATGAGTCCCGAAGAAAGAGTAAATAAACGCATTGAAAAATTTGGCAGAATGGGATTTTGGGAAGAACTGTAAACACAAACCATCATTTTAAATTTTATAAAAATCTAAAAACAAATGTCTTTAAAAGATACACTTCGCGGTACAGGAGTGGCACTCGTTACACCCTTTACAAAAACTCTTGAAGTAGATTATGATGCCTTGCATAAATTGATTGATTTTGTTATTCACGGTGGTGCCGAATATTTAGTTACGATGGGTACTACCGGCGAAAACGTAACCCTGTCACCGGAAGAGAAGAAAGCTATTATTGCATTTACTTATAAAATAACCAATGATCGGGTACCCGTAGTAGTGGGTATTGGTGGAAACAATACTACCTCTCTCATTAAAGATTTGGAAACATACCCCTTAGATAAAGCAATAGCGGTATTGAGCGCAAGTCCTTACTACAACAAGCCATCACAAGAAGGAATATACCAGCATTATAAAGCCCTGGCTGCCGCCACGCCCAGGCCGATTATTTTATACAATGTGCCTGGACGTACAGGAAGTAATATTTCAGCAGCTACAACATTGCGCCTCGCCAATGAGGTTGAAAACATTGCCGGAATAAAAGAGGCGAGCGGTAACATGGTGCAATGCATGCATATTTTACGTAACCGTCCCCAGGATTTTTTAGTGTCAAGCGGAGATGATCATCTCACGTTGCCCTTAATTGCTTGCGGTATGGATGGAGTTATCAGCGTAGCTGCCAATTGTTTCCCGAAAGATTTTAGTAACCTGGTTCGCCATGCATTAAAAGGAGATTTTGCTTTTGCTCAAAAACTACAGTTTAAATTGCTTGAAGGATTTGATTTATTGTTTGCAGAAAATAATCCTGCCGGTGTAAAAGCATTTTTGTACGAATTAGGAATTATTCAAAATAATTTGCGTTTGCCCCTTGTGCCTTTAAGCAATAACATTCACCAGCAGGTAAAAGCGTATCTCTCAAAATAAATAGTTCATCCTTACTGATTGCAACTTCTAAATCCGATAGATGAAAAAATTATTATTTAGTTTGTTTGGGTTGTTTTTTACCCTGTTGGTGCAGGGTCAATACTCACTAACCATAACCCTGATTTCAAAAGCGCCAATTTCAGATAGCGATTCTCTTTTTGTTGCGGGTAGTTTTAATGGATGGAATCCCTCATCATCTGATTATATCTTACAAAAACAAAAAGATGGAAAATATGTCATTCAAATAAAAGACAGACCGGCGGGTATTTGCGAATTCAAATTTACCCGCGGCACTTGGGCTAAAGTGGAATGCAGTGCAAGCGGCGGAGATGTAAATAATCATTTTTTAAAAATAAATGGCGATACAAGTGTAAGTTATGAAGTAGAAGCATGGAAAGATGCTTTTGGAACAGCCATTGTAAAACACACAATATCTCCCCATGTAAAAATTATTGACACCGCCTTTGTAATACCGCAGTTAAACCGAACAAGGAGAATATGGATTTATTTACCTGACGGTTACGCACAGTCTGACAAACGATATCCTGTTTTGTATTTGCACGATGGACAAAATGTTTTTGATGCCGCAACATCTTTTTCAGGTGAATGGAATGTGGATGAAACCATGGATAGCTTAATAAAGAAAGGAGCAAAATCTTGTATCGTAGTGGCAATTGATAATGGAGGAAGCAAACGTCTGAATGAATATACGCCTTACGATTTTAATATAAATGATACCCAACAAATAAAAGCCGAAGGAAACGAGTATCTTGATTTTATAGCTAAAGTATTAAAGCCTTTTATTGATAAAACTTACCGGACAAATAAAGATAAAAGCTCCACTTACATAGCAGGTAGTTCGTTAGGAGGATTAATTTCTTTTTATGCTTTGATAAAATATCCGGATATATTTGGTGGAGCCGGGATATTTTCCCCCTCTTTTTGGATCATCCCTCAATTAAATAAAACACTGGAAGAAGCTGCATTAAGAGTAAATGCAAAAATTTTCTTTTATGCGGGAGATAAAGAAAGTGAAACTATGGTAAGTTTAATGGATAGCGTAGCCGAACATATTGGTTTGCATACACAAAGTATTATTTATAAAATAGTTGATCCGGACGGTAAACATAATGAAGCAACCTGGCGTAAGTGGTTTCCCGAATTTTATCAATGGATGGTTGAAGAAAAATATAAAAGAGTAAACAATAAAACTAAAATAAAGTAATTACAAAAGATACGTTACTCCTTCCAGGGCAAGCTCACTATTTTCAAAAATTTCTTTTGCTTCCTTTTCAAAGGCATCCAGTGTTTCATATTTACTACTAAAATGCCCAATTAACAATTTCTTTACGTTTGCCTGCTTGGCAATCATAGCCGCCTGTTTACTGGTGGAATGAAAACGAGAAGCTGCTTTCTCTTCCCATTCATGCAAATAAGTTGCCTCATGAAAAAGAAGAGTTACATTTTTTATTTTTGTTATCAACCCTTCATCATAAATAGTATCGCCACAATAAGCATAAGATTTGGGAGCAGTCGCTTCGGAGGTTACCCAATCGTTTTTTACAATAGTTCCGTCTTTGTTTTTATAATCTTCGCCTTCCTGTAATCTTTCATAAAAAGAAGAAGGTATTTGGTAATTGTGGCATTTGTCGGGTAAAATTTTTCTTGGATGTTTTTTTTGTTTAAATAAAAATCCCCAACATTCAATTCGATGTCGTACCCGAAAACAACTTACCTGAAATCTTTTTTCATCTACAATTACTCCCTCTTCTTGTAAAAAATGGTAGTTTAATTTAAAGGGCAGCTCTGCATTAGCTGCTTCAAATTGCAAATCCAGTATCTCCTTTAATTTTTCGGGGATGAATAAATGTAGTTCCTGAGTTCTGCCTTGCAAACCCATGCTGTTTAATAATCCCGGCAACCCAAAGTAGTGGTCACCGTGCATGTGAGAAATGAAAATATAGTTTATTTTACTTCGGCGTACTTTATATCGGGATAGTTGCATTTGAGTTCCTTCACCACAATCAAACAATAATAAATGTTCAGATGTGGTTAATACCTGTGCAGAAGGATGTCTTTCATGCGCCGGTAAAGCGGAATTATTTCCCAAAATGGTTATTCCCTGCATATATAAAAAATAATTAGCCTTTTTTCATTACATATTATCCAGTAATTCTCTTTCTATCTCTTCCATTTGTACCATATCCCATGCTTCACTTTCTGTAGGGGTTGTATTCATTACCTCCAGCAATTCTGATTCATCCAGCATTTTTTCTACTGGCTCAGACAGCTCGCATATCACAAAAGATGCATTATTTTCATAAAATGTTTGTTGAATTTGCATCAATTCTTTAGCAATGGCAGGTTCCACAGAATTTACAGCCTTTAAGTTTAGAACTACATTTTTAACAGGGTTTTGAAGCAGGTTAAGCAACCTTGTCGTTATCTCTGCTGTCATATTAGCAGATAGTTCGTCATCCATAAGGGTTACGATATGAAATTTTTCCTTGGTATCAATTTTGAAGTTCATTATTAAATAATTAATTAATTAACAGGTGGTTGATAACTATCAGGCAAGCTAAGTCAAAAATATTTGTTATTATTGTAAGTAATGAAAAACCAATAAAACTTTTTAAATGGATCACAATTTTTCGGCACAAGTAAAAGAAATTATTTCCTATAGCCGCGAGGAAGCCCTCCGGTTGGGGAATGATTTTATAGGTACGGAGCATCTTGTATTAGGATTGATTCGGGAAGGAGAAAATACGGCTATAAAAATTCTTAAAACGCTTAATGTGGATTTATATGAATTGCGTAAAGAGATTGAAATGGCCGTAAAGGATAAAACCGGAAAAAACATTGCCAATATAAATAGCCTTCCGTTAACCAAACAGGCAGAAAAAGTAATAAGAGTTACTGTTTTGGAAGCAAAATCGCTTAAAAGTCCACAAGTGGAAACGGAACATCTTATGCTTTCTATCCTAAAAAATAAAGAAAACATTGCTACCCAAATCTTAAATCAATTTGATGTGGATTATGATATTTTTCGAAATGAATTAGGTGTACTGCAATCCCCCAATAACCCTCCCAAAGCGGAATACGACGACCCGGGTGAAGAAGATTTTGAAGATGAAAAAACTCGTTATCAATCAAAGTCAAAGCAAGCAGCCGGTGCAAAAAGCAAAACACCCGTGTTGGATAATTTTGGCAGAGACATAACCAAGCTGGCAGAAATGAATGCTCTCGATCCTATCGTTGGCCGTGAAAATGAGATTGAAAGAGTATCACAAATTCTTTCCCGTCGTAAAAAAAACAACCCTATTTTAATCGGCGAACCGGGAGTTGGTAAAACTGCGATTGTAGAAGGGCTTGCTTTGCGAATTATTCAGCGTAAAGTAAGTCGTGTTTTGTACGATAAAAGAGTAGTGTCGCTTGATTTAGCTGCTCTTGTTGCCGGCACAAAATACCGCGGTCAGTTTGAAGAGAGAATGAAAGCGATTATGAATGAGTTGGAAAAAAACAGGGATGTAATTTTATTTATAGATGAAATACACACTATTGTTGGGGCCGGCGGAGCAAGTGGATCATTAGATGCTTCAAATATTTTTAAACCGGCACTTGCCCGGGGCGAACTACAATGTATTGGCGCTTCTACGCTGGATGAATACAGAATGTATATTGAAAAAGACGGCGCATTGGATCGCCGTTTTCAAAAAGTAATGATTGACCCTCCTTCTGTTGAAGAAACTATTCAGATATTAAACAACATTAAGTCTAAATACGAAGAATACCATAACGTGAGTTATGCGGATGATGCAATTGATGCCTGCGTAAAACTAAGCGATCGTTATGTTACAGACAGATTATTACCCGATAAAGCGATTGATGTAATGGATGAAGTAGGAGCAAGAGTACATTTAAAAAATATTAATGTTCCTCAGAATATACTTGACCTGGAAAAGAAGATAGAAGATATTAAACAGGAAAAAAATAAAGTAGTTAAAAGTCAGCGCTTTGAAGAAGCCGCTTCATTGAGAGATACGGAAAAGCGACTTGGCGAAGAATTGGAAAAGGCAAAAGCGCAGTGGGAGGAAGAAGCAAAACATAAACGTTATCCTATTGGAGAAGAAGACATTGCCGAAGTAGTGAGTATGATGACGGGGATTCCTGTAAAAAGAATGGTACAGGCTGAGACAGATAAACTTCGTAAAATGACAGAGGATTTGCGAGGCGTAGTTGTAGGTCAGGAAGAGGCTATTGGAAAAGTAGTAAAAGCAATACAACGCAACAGGGTTGGATTGAAAGATCCTAAAAAACCTATTGGTACCTTTATTTTCCTGGGGCCTACCGGTGTGGGTAAAACAGAGCTGGCCCGGGCACTAGCCCGCCACATGTTTGATAGTGATGATGCTTTGATACGGATTGACATGAGTGAGTATATGGAAAAATTTACAGTAAGCCGGTTAATAGGCGCTCCCCCGGGCTATGTGGGTTATGAAGAAGGTGGTCAGCTTACAGAAAAAGTACGCCGTAAACCATACTCGGTTATTCTTTTAGACGAAATTGAAAAAGCACATCCGGATATTTATAATATTTTATTGCAGGTATTGGATGACGGACAGTTGACGGACGGACTTGGTAGAAAAGTTGATTTTAAAAATACCCTCATCATCATGACATCCAATATCGGAGCTCGTCAATTAAAAGATTTTGGAGAAGGGGTTGGTTTTGCAACATCGAGCCGCGTACAAAACCAGGACGAAACGAATAAGGCAATTATTGAAAAGGCTTTGAAACGCACTTTTTCTCCGGAATTTCTAAATCGTATAGATGACGTGGTGATATTTAATTCACTGGAGAAGCATCATATTTTTGAAATTATTGACATATTAATGAAGGGTGTGCTAAAGCGCCTGAACACACTTGGCTTCTCGCTGGAGTTAACAGAAGATGCAAAGACCTTTTTATCAGAAAAGGGGTATGACCAACAATTTGGTGCCCGCCCTCTGCATAGGGCAATTCAAAAATACGTGGAGGACCCATTAGCCGAGGAAATATTAAATATGAATATTAAAGAAGGAGACGTATTAATTGCAGACAGGGATAAAGATAACCAAAAGCTTATTTTTTCGTTTAAAGAAAAAATAAAAGATAAGGGAACGGAAAAATCAAAAGTATAAAGTATAACAAAGTTTTGATAGAGCCATCCCCGTTTAAGGCGGATGGCTTTTTGTTTTATAAGAATCTTTTTCTGCATTTTTGCAAAAATTTTTAACCCAATGGCTAAGGATATCATTATTACAATTGACGGTTGGTCATCGTGCGGAAAAAGCACCCTTGCCAAACAACTTGCTAAAAAATTAGGGTATATATATATTGATAGTGGGGCTATGTACCGGGCCATAACCCTGTATTTTTTACGAAATCATGTGGATTGGACAGATGAAAAAAAGGTTAAAGAAGCCTTGGAAGATATTGCTATTGAGTTTGAATTCAATCCATTAAGTGATAAATCAGAAATAATTTTAAATGGAGAGAATGTGGAATATGTAATTAGAGACCTGGTAGTTGCCGAAAAAGTAAGCGAAATAGCGGCTATCAAGCCTGTAAGAGAATTTGCAGTTGAACAGCAAAAAAAAATGGGCGAAAAAAAAGGAATTGTGATGGATGGACGAGATATTGGTACCGTCGTTTTTCCTGACGCAGAACTTAAGATATTTATGACCGCTGATAATGCAGTAAGGGTAGAAAGAAGATTTAAAGAATTATATAATAAAAATCCCAACATCACCATTGAGGAAGTAAAAAACAACCTTGAGATGAGGGATTATATTGATTCTCATAGAGAGATAAGCCCCTTGAAAAAGGCAGATGATGCCATAGTACTGGATAACACAAATCTTACAGAAGACGAGCAATTTGCATTAGCATTAGAAATAGTGAGAGAGCGAAACCGGGAATAAAGTTCTTTGCAACCCTATTACACAAATTATTTGTGAATAATTATGAATTAAAAATTTCACAGAGTATTTTCGTATTGTAATTCATCATGGATTCTGTTGTCCTCCAACCTTCCTTAAAAAATCTTCAGCACTTTATACCAATACTTGCCTTTGGTTAACTAAAATAGCCACTGCAATCCCCTTTTCCTACGAATCTTGAATCATCGGTAAAACTGATAGATGTTAATCCCTTTTCACCCTGTAAACTAATAAACCTGGTATCGGCCAGGATTTACTCGTTTTTTCCAATCCACCATTCTTATTCAAAAACTTTTTCAACATCTACCGTCCTCTTGAAGGCCATTGACAATTTATTTACTCAAATTAAAACCACGAGGTATGAAAAAGTTTTTACTCTTTATTTTAGCATTATTTGCATCTGCTACCTTACGTGCCCAAACACTAATTTCATGCGAATCATTTGGCACTAATAATGGTAATAAGCCATCAGGCTGGGTTCTTTCTCAAGGTGCAAAAATTGAACAATACAATAATCCTGATGCATCTTGTTTAGTTGAAAATGGAATTGTTACCCCTGGTGTAGGAGGCAACAACCCTGCCAATGTTTTAACACCCACCATCACATCGCCCTTTGCCGGAGCTAATATTTTTGCCGGTTTTGATATTTGGGCCTTTGATGCTAATCTTAACTGTTCATCAAGAAAAACGCAATTTTTATGCGTAACGGTTATAGATATTTTTATTGTACCCAGTACGTACAACAGTACAACTGAGCCAACAGGCTCAGATATATTGGGGTCTTACTTAGATTTTCCATTAACGAATACAGGTACTTATGGAATAATTGTAAACTTACCTGTGGGAGTTAATCAGTTTAAATTATTGTTCCGTTTTGGAGCACAGGATCAAAACTGTAATCAACCGGGTATAAAATATGTGCTGGATAATTTTTGCTTCTACCTTACAGATTGCCAGCTAAGTGTAACGTGCCCACCCATTGCTAATGACGATCAGTTTAATTTGCCAACGAATAATGTCTATGCAACATTCAAAGGCAATCTTTATGGTTCAAATTTAGCCTATACACCCCCAGCCACTTATGAAACGCGTTCTTTACCCACCGGCCCGGGAAGTAATGCCGTTAATGATGGTTTTGACGGGGACCCGGATAATCATCCCCAGCCTCAAATGACATGGTCACTGATTAACGCCAACACAGCTGCAACATACGGTACAGTAACGCTAAATCCGGACGGTACTTTTTCTTTTGTTCGAAATGGTACTGTAGCGCCTTCTAATACTTTGGTTAACTTTATTTATCAGGTAAAAGATCCTACCAATTTAAAGGATACAGCAGTAGCTTACATTCTTGTGCCTTCCGGTGGAGGATTGCCCGTTAAATTTGCTTCTTTTAGTGCACAGCAGTATAGCGATAAGGTTGTTCTAAAATGGCAAACTGCGCAAGAGCTAAATAACAAAGAATTTGAAGTACAACGGAAATTTTCTAGCGGATATTTCCAAACAATAGCCACAGTGCCTTCTAAAGCTCTTTATGGAAACAGCGGTATTTCAATTGACTATACTGTTAATGATGCAGAAAGTCTGGTGGGCAGAGGTCAGGTATTTTATAGAATAAAACAAGTTGACCTTGACGCAAAAGAAAGCTACAGCGAAATCCGCTCTATTCGAAATAATTCAAAAAAATTCAGTGTTCTTTTATACCCCAACCCAGGTAAGGATTTGGTAAAAGTTACGATTCCTGAAGGCGCCGGAATTGTTGATATTTATGTAAATGATATTTCAGGAAAGGAGGTTAAACGCTGGAACGCTACCAGCCTTAAGAACATACAGCTAACCAATCTTAAACCAGGAATTTATACAATTCGTGTAAACGTTAAAGAAACCGGGGATGTATTGGTTAACAAATTAGTAATTCAATAAAAGCCCAATAATTCACCTGAGGGCATTCCCTAAATGCCCTCAGTTTTGTAATCACAAACAAGTTTTATTGCACGGCAAATCAGTAATTCTTACATAACCTAAAAAACACACTTTTCATTTTAGTTGGATAACGTTTTATTAATGCTTTGGATTTCATAAGCAAAAGCTTTATTATGTAATTCCCTCGGCATGTAATAAAATCAACAGTCAAATAAAATATGACGTGTGAATAAACTTATAGAACTTTTTAAAATACCAAGTGGTTTGATTATGAAAAGCTAATCCCGTCTTTTGACGGGATTTCTGTTATGAACAAATACATTTTGCTTTTATAGTGCTCTTAAAATTAGTTTCTAAAAATTGCTGTACTTCCCTGAATTTTCTTACCTTTGCGCCGCCAAAAGAAAATGCCATTATTGAGGTTTAGATAAAAGAGGGGAAAGGGCGTTTCTGATTTGGCAGTCTATGAGAGTCTAATCTTCACATATCAGCCAGTAGAACCCGATTAGCCGGGGCTCAATCTTACATTTTCACAGCTGATATAAGTCCCGAAAGTATCCCGCAAGTTTACGGGAAATGATACATCAGAAGTTTAGCAGTATTACAGTTCAAAAAAAATCAAAATAAATAAAACGTTTAAAACAAATAAATCAAATTAAATAGTCATGGCAGACTTAAAACTTCAGAGAAACTTTGGTATTGCGGCTCATATTGATGCCGGAAAAACAACTACTACCGAACGTATCCTCCGTTATACCGGTATGATTCATAAAATTGGTGAGGTGCATGATGGTGCTGCAACCACCGACTGGATGGAACAGGAAAAAGAAAGAGGTATTACCATTACTTCTGCAGCAGTAAGCTGTCAATGGAATTTTCCAACTGTTTTGGGTAAAGTAACACCGGAAACCAAGAAATATAATTTTAATATCATAGATACTCCGGGACACGTGGACTTTACGGTAGAAGTAGAACGTTCTATGCGTGTTTTGGATGGTTTGATTGCTTTATTCAGCGCAGTAGATGGTGTGGAACCTCAATCTGAAACGGTTTGGCGCCAGGCTAATCGTTACAATGTTCCCCGTATAGGTTTTGTTAATAAGATGGACCGTAGTGGTGCTGACTTTTTAAATGTAGTTAAGCAGGTAAAAGAAATGCTGGGTTCAAAAGCTGTGCCCCTGCAATTACCTATTGGAGCTGAGGATGATTTTAAAGGTGTGGTGGATTTAATTAAGATGAAAGGCATCATCTGGCACATGGAAACAGAAGGAATGACTTTTGATGAAATTGCTATTCCGGCTGATATGGTAGAAGAAGCAAAAGAGTGGAGAGCGCAATTGGTAGAAGCTGTTGCTGAATACGATGATAAACTAATGGAGAAATTTTTTGATAGTCCGGACAGCATTACCGAAGATGAGATTCATAATGCTATTCGCAGGGCTACTATTGATTTGTCCATTGTACCCATGATGTGTGGCTCATCTTTCAAAAATAAAGGTGTACAAACTGCTTTGGATGCAGTTTGTCGCTACCTGCCTTCTCCGGCAGATATTGAGGCTATTAAAGGAACGGATCCTGATAGTGGCGAAGAATTAAGCCGTAAACCAGATCCGAAAGAGCCATTCTCTGCTTTGGCATTTAAAATTATGACAGACCCGTTTGTAGGGCGTTTAGCATTCTTCCGTTGCTATTCCGGTCACTTAGATGCCGGTAGTTATGTATTGAATGTAAGAAGCGGTAAAAAAGAACGTATCAGCCGTATTATGAAGATGTTTGCCAACAAGCAAAATCCCATAGAGTTTATTGAAGCCGGCGATATTGGCGCTGCTGTAGGATTTAAAGAAATTAAAACCGGTGATACTTTGTGCGATGAGGATCATCCCATCGTGTTAGAGAACATGTTCATTCCGGAACCCGTAATCTCGCTGGCGGTAGAGCCTAAGGCACAGGTGGACGTTGATAAAATGGGCATGGCTATTGCCAAACTGGTAGAAGAAGATCCAACGCTTCGTGTTAAAACTGACGAAGAAACCGGTCAAACCATTTTAAGTGGTATGGGTGAGTTGCACCTTGAAATTATTGTGGATCGTATGAAACGTGAGTTTAAAGTGGAAGTAAACCAGGGAGCGCCTCAGGTTGCTTATAAAGAAGCCTTTAAGCAAACTATTGAACATCGTGAAGTTTTAAAGAAACAAACCGGTGGTCGTGGTAAGTTTGCTGATATTATTTTTGAAATTGGGCCTGCTGATGAGGAATGGCTGAAAGAAAATCCCGGTAAGTCCTTCCAGTTTATAAACGATATTTTCGGAGGTTCCATTCCAAAAGAATTTGTACCTGCTATTACAAAAGGTTTTGAAACCTCTATGAGCAATGGCGTATTGGCTAACTATCCAATGGTGAATATGAAAGTCCGCGTGTTTGATGGAAGTTACCACGATGTGGACTCTGATGCCATGAGCTTTGAGTTGTGCGCAAAAAGTGGTTTCCGGGAAGCTGGCCGCAAAGCAAAACCGGTTTTACTCGAACCCATTATGAAGGTAGAAGTAGTTACTCCGGATCAATATATGGGGGATGTAACAGGAGATTTAAACCGCCGCAGAGGTATGTTGGAAGGAATGGATACAAAAGGAAATGCACAAGTAATCAAAGCTAAAGTTCCTTTAAGTGAAATGTTCGGTTATGTTACCCAGTTACGTTCTTTATCTTCCGGTCGTGCCACATCAACAATGGAATTTAGTCATTATGCTCCTGCACCTAATAATATTGCAGAAGAAGTAATTGCTAAAGTGAAAGGAAAAGTAACAGCTTAAACTGAATAAAAAACATTTTATTTTATTTTTAAAAGAAGCTGCCTTCATTTATAAAAGGGCAGCTTCTTCTTTATAGCTATAAGCTATATTTTTGTTTTTGAACCGCTGATACATTAATAATTTATTTAATATTTAATTTTCACATAAGGCCTTCCTACCTTCGTGTACATATAAACTTCATTCATACTCTTCCGCATTAACCCGCTATTTAAAACACACTTGTATCGTTCCCCTACAACAAACCTGAATCGTTTCCCTTTTGTTGACGAATTGCCCCGTCTTCAATATCGCTATGGAATGGTTCCTGGTAAAACATCTTTAGCAAATAATCCGTGTTAAATCCACTTCTTATGTATTTCTCTCCAATTTCCTTCTATTATAAATAATCTTTCCATTCCTAAATGAAAGAGCCTGTGAGAATTGTTATATGCGTTACCGGTATATAAGCAGTACTGCTTTCTGGTATGTCAAGCATAAAGTGGTTCTGGTTTTTTTACCCTCAGAGAAAACAGCCATTTAGTCCTTTTTAAAACCTGCGGTACGTAAAAGATCGTCACTGCAAAACAAAATTTTTCATACTTAAATTAAACTCTATGGGTAACATTTTACTTACCGATTCCTCCTTTGCAAAGCAGAAAACGGGAGGATTTTGGTTAATCAAAAAGCTTTTTTTCTTTCTGCTATTATTTCTTACAGCCTTTGTAGGCAAGGCCCAATTTTCCGTGGCCAACATTGATGGTAATCCACAAGAATGGTCAATATCTAACATTAATAGCATTCCTATTCATGCTTATGTGTTAGATCCGTTTGGAACCGGGGTAATTGACAACCAGTTTACTTCATCCAAGGATTTTTATTTGTGTCCTGGTACGGGTAATGACCGCATACAGTGGGTGGAAGGTC
>DASSYR010000095.1:0-6724 GCA_035703165.1 Chitinophagaceae bacterium | reverse complement strand
TTCATAAAATTTAATAGCATTTTCAATAGAAGCCGGCGGAACACCACCGTACAGTAATTTAATAGCTGCCCTCTCAATTATATTTAAATTATTTACTTCAAAATTCCATTTACCCAGTATATGCCAGGCTTTATAGCTATTGGGGTTATATTTTAAAGCTGCGTCAGCAAAACGTTTAATTTCCCTTACATTAATTACTTTTTCTTTTCCGCTTGAAACCAAAGCCATCCTTCCCATGGCAATTGCCATAACACAATTAGCTTCATCACTCGTGGAATCAACAGTCAGGGCTCTTTGTGCATATACCTTAGCAGCGTTATAAAAATCAATCGAAGTAGCTTTGTCTAATTGTCTCTTTCCAATACGGCTAGCCAGTTCACTACATTTTATTAGTGATAATAAATGTCGGGAATCTGCCTTTAAAACTTCTTTATAGGCATTATAAGCATCCTCCTCTTTTATCTGTTTTTCATATTGGTCTGCTTTATTAAGAAGTTCAGTAATAGTTTGAGCATTTAATGAAAAACATATGCTCAAAAGCAACCAAACCAAAGCATTTTTTTTCATATCGTCTTTTTTATAGGTACTGTTTCCTGTAAGTTACTTCCACATTTCCTGTAAAAGAAGTTATTGGCGGATTATTTTTTTTTATCCCGATATTAATTTCAGCAATTATAGGAAAGCTCTTTTTGAGTGTATCAGCCAAATCCATGGCAACTGTTTCCAGTAAAGGTGTTGCCTGTTCCATTCTTTGCTTTACCAGTGTATAAACAGTTGTATAATCAACAGTCTCATTCAAGTAGCTAATCAGATTCTCATTATCTTTTAAAAAAAGATCCACTTCTACTTTATACTCGCCTCCCAAAATTTTTTCTTCCTCATGCACACCATGATAAGCAAAAAACACAAGGTTATGTAAGCTTATTTTTAACAAATGTCTTTTTATTTAGACATTAAAGATAGAGATTCTGTTGCACGATAAGCTACACCAATCCGGCTGCAGAAAGATAGCGTTCTGCATCAAGAGCTGCCATACAGCCGCTACCTGCAGCGGTTACTGCCTGGCGATATATTTTATCTTGTACGTCCCCTGCCGCAAATATTCCTTCAACATTGGTTTTTGAAGTACCGGGTATTGTTTTAATGTACCCAGCCTCATCCATATCAATCCAACTTTTAAAAAGATCCGAATTGGGTTGATGCCCAATAGCTACAAAAAAACCACTCACCGGGATAGTTTGCGTCTCACCTGTTTTGTTGTTTTTGATGCGAACTGCCTCAGTTTTATTCTCACCAATTATCTCCTCTGTATCATGATTCCAGTATATTTTGATATTAGCTGTTTTTTTCACCCTTTCCTGCATAACCTGTGAAGCTCTCATTTGGTCTCTGCGAACAATCATATGAACCGTTGAGCAGAGTTTTGAAAGATACAATGCTTCTTCAGCAGCCGTGTCACCTGCTCCTACTATAGCTACTTCTTTCCCTCTAAAGAAAAATCCGTCGCATACAGCACAAGCGCTCACACCAAAACCATTTAGCCTCTGTTCACTTTCCAAACCAAGCCATTTGGCAGAAGCTCCTGTAGATATTATTACAGCATCGGCTTCAATCCATTTTTCTTCATCTATTTGTACCCTGTAGGGTTGCTTTGAAAAATCAACCTTTGTAGCAATACCATACCGGATATCCGCACCCATTCTCGCCGCCTGCTTTTCAAAATGTACCATCATTTCAGGACCTTGAATGCCATCCGGGTAACCGGGATAATTTTCTACTTCCGTAGTAATAGTTAATTGCCCACCCGGTTGGATACCTTGGTATAATACCGGTTTCATATTAGCTCTCGCCGCGTAAATGGCCGCAGTATATCCTGCCGGGCCGGAACCTATTATTAAACAATGTACTTTCTCAATTGCTGTTTCTGTCATTCCTGTAAATTTTTAATCAGCAAAAATAAAATTTAACAAGCAAACACGCTGTCAGATAACTTACTCTCAATGGTTCGTATGTGGATAACTGCGTTACATAAAACAAACGCTCAGAACACAACGCATTAAACAATAAAAATTGGATAGTAAAAGAAAAGAGGGCTATGTACCCTTACTATAAAATTATCTGATTTATATTTAATTCAACTTCGCTTATCCAAAGTTTGTGGCAAAAAAATCCCGCCACTATCGGCGGGATTCTCACTAACCCTTAAATGTCTTCATGGTTTAACCCAGATATGCTTTTAAAGCATTACTGTAACGAGCTTTTTGCAAGCGCTTGATAGCTCTTTCTTTTATCTGACGAATGCGTTCTTTGGTAAGGTCGTATTTTTGACCAATTTGCTCAATGGTTACTCCATTTTCACCATCTAACCCAAAATATGCATTAACGATCTCTGCTTCTCTTGGGCTTAATGATTTCAGCACACGGCGAATTTCATTCCGTAGAGAATCTTTCATAACATCGTCGTCAGTATCATCACTACCTTCCAGTAAGTCACCCATAGCTACATCTTCTGCCTCATGTACCGGGGCATCTAACGAGCTGTGACGTGTGTTGCTTTGAAAGATATTGTTGATTTCTGTTTCGCTCATTTCAAGAATTTCAGCTAATTCTTCGGTTGATGGCTCTCTTTCATGTTCTTGCTCAAAAGCCATATAAGCCTTATTAGCTTTATTATAAGTGCCAATTTTGTTTTGAGGCAGCCGGACTAATCTTCCCTGCTCTGCCAATGCCTGTAAAATGGACTGGCGAATCCACCATACTGCATAAGAAATAAATTTGAAACCTTTTGTTTCATCGAAGCGTTGTGCGGCTTTAATTAAGCCAAGATTCCCTTCGTTAATTAAGTCACTTAAAGACAACCCCTGGTGTTGATACTGTTTCGCAACAGATACCACGAAACGTAAATTGGCCTGAACGAGCTTATCTAAAGCCCTCTGGTCGCCCATTTTAATACGTTGTGCTAAAACAGTCTCCTCCTCAGGAGTAATCATGGAGATTTTTGAAATTTCCTGTAAGTACTTTTCAACCGCCTGCGAATCCCGGTTCGTAATTTGTGTAGCAATCTTAAGTTGCCTCATAGTGTGAAAATGTTACAAAGTATTAAACGTACAATTTATAGGGAATGTTTGCCAAAATATGCAAACTATTGGTTAATTTCTCCCTGAATCAGTTGCAAATTTACAACTCTGTTTTTGCATCTCATAGCCTTTTGTGGATAACTAACCTCTTTTGGGCATAAACTTATCTTTTCCAGTTATTAAAAAAATTTATACTATGCTACCTAATCCTTTGCTGTAGCTGATTTGGACAATACTGAAATTCAGTATCAATTTTCAAAAAATTATCACAATTTTATTTTAAGTCAAATACTATATTTGAAAAATGATAATAGACTACCGGTCCGATACCGTAACCAAGCCATCGCCTGCCATGTTGGAAGCCATGATGAAGGCAGATGTTGGTGATGATGTTTTTAGCGAAGATCCCACCATTAATGAGCTTGAAAAAATGATTGCCAACATGTTTGGTATGGAAGCCGCTATATTTTGTCCTTCAGGTACCATGACTAACCAGATAGCTATAAAAGTTCATACCAAACCTGCAGAGGAAGTTATTTGTGATAAGTTATCTCATATTTACCGTTATGAGGGAGGCGGTATAGCATTTAATTCAGGCTGTCAGGTTAAGTTAATTGAGGGCGAAAGGGGATTGATAACAGCAGCCGATGTTGAGGCTTCCATTAGCCCGGATGATATTCACAGCTGTCGTACTTCCTTAGTGAGCTTGGAAAATACCTCAAACCGTGGGGGTGGAAGTTGTTATAATTTTGCTGAAATTCAATTAATTAAGAAGATTTGTCTAAAAAATAATCTTAAACTTCATCTGGACGGGGCAAGGTTGTTTAATGCCTTAGTTGCAAAGAATGAAAGTCCCCAACAATATGGAGAAATATTTGATTCCATTTCCATTTGTCTTAGTAAAAGTCTTGGCTGTCCGGTAGGAAGCCTGTTATTGGGAAAAACTTCTTTTATTAAAGAGGCCAAAAGAGTAAGAAAAGTATTGGGGGGAGGAATGCGACAGGCAGGCTATCTCGCAGCAGCTGGTATTTATGCTCTTACTCATAACATAAACCGGCTGGTTGATGACCATAAAAATGCCCAGCTTGTGGCACAGGCATTAGCTAAAAAATCGTTTGTAGGCCAAATACTTCCCGTAGAAACCAATATTTTGATTTTTGAAGTAAAGGCTAATTACGCTGCAAAAGCACTGGCGGAAAAACTAAAATCTGAGGGCATTTTGGTATTTGCAATTTCTCCTACACAAATACGAATGGTTTTTCATTTGGACATTACGGCTAACATGATTGATAAAACCTTAGAGCTTATAAACAAGTTAAACTAATCAACACTCAGGAATTTTGATTGGGCCAGCACTTTACCGCTTTCACTAAGTAATTGCATGCGGCCATAACCTTTAAAGCCAGCCTTTAATTCAATCATTTTAAAAGCTGTGCTGGTAACTGAAATAAATTTTTCAACTGCGGCAATGGCTCCATTATTATTAAAAACCCGAAGAATGTATTGTTGATTGGACAACCCTTCTAATTTAACAACAAGTCGAGTATTTTTAACCGGATTGGGCATTATGTTAATTAATATCTCCTTAGAAACGGGAGTAAAGGACTCTTTATCTGAATTAGTTTGGGCTAACAGTCCTGAAGAAAAAAGTATCGTAAAAACGATGCCAGTGACTCGATTTTTCATTTGAATATTGTTTTGCGAAAAATATTGGATAACAAAAACGAAGCCGGGTGGCTTCGTAGTATGTTAGATGGCAAAAAAATTGAGAAAAATAAAATAAACTGGTTTAATTAACCCTTATTATACCTTTTTTGAAAAGTTAGTATAACTTAATTCTTAGCAACATTTCCCTGATGAATCAAATCTCTCATCACATTTACAGCCTCACTTAATTGCAAATCGCTCTGCAAATTCTTAAGCCATTGCTTACTCCGTTCAGCCTTAGCCTGGTCATCTTTGTATTTGTCTTCTTCGCCCGGCAAAAAGTTTATATCAAGGTTGCTTCCTCGTTTCAAGAGGCTTTCTAACTGCTTAAAAGTGGCTTGAACCTGCTTTCTTTCACTGCGAAATTTATCTATCTGCAATGAGTAAACTTTGTCGTTCTCATCGGCAAGCCATTTGGCATTTTCTTTTATAAGTTTAAAAGCATCATTATTGGTTACCCTTTGCTCACTGGCAGATTTAATGGCTGCTAAATTGAAATTGTGCAAGGGCTGATAATCTGCTTTTTGAATTTCATCCCAAGGCAATGCGTCTTCATTGTCTTTTTCACGAATCTTTAAGTATTCAAGCTGGTCTGGCACCACCACATCTGATGCTACTCCCTTTAACTGGGTAGTGCCTCCGTTAATACGATAGAATTTTTGCAATGTTAACTTCAAAGCGCCAAGATCGCTACCATTGCTGGCTAATAAATCACTCAATTTATCTCCGCTAAGGCTAATATTGCGTTGTACAGTTCCTTTACCATAAGTAGAGGAACTGCCGATAATAACGGCTCTGCCATAATCCTGCATAGCTGCAGCAAAAATTTCTGATGCTGAAGCACTAAATTCATTAACCATCACGGCTAAGGGTCCATCATATAAAACAGACCTGTCTCTGTCTGGCAGCACTTGTGCCTTTTCATCTCTTCCTTTTACCTGCACAATAGGACCATCTTTTATAAATAATCCCGCCATTTGTATAACATCATACAATGAACCGCCACCGTTGCTTCGTAAATCAATGGTAATTCCGTCAACGTTTTGCTGCTTAAGTTTTGTTACTTCCCTCGCCACATCTTGTGAGCAACGGGCACCATTGGGTCTTTCCCAGTCAGCATAAAATTCCGGCAAATAGATATAGCCAATCTTTTTACCTCCGCTGTTGATAATAGCGCTACGGGCAAAAGTTTCTTCTAAAACAATCTCATCGCGTATAAGTGAAATAACTTTTGTGATGCCATCAGCTTTTTTTACGGTTAACCTTACCTCTGTTCCTTTTTTACCACGAATTAACTTAACGGCCTCTTCTACGGCATACCCTGTTAAATCCTGGGGTTCCTCGCTTCCCTGAGCTACTTTTAAAATAGCATCACCAACTTGTAAAGCCCCGGATTTCCATGCCGGAGCACCAGTAACAATGGTTGCTATCTTAATTTGTGCGTCATCTTCCCTCAAGGAGGCTCCGATACCATAAAAACGCCCACTCATACTTTCATCAAAAGCTCTTTTTTCTTTCGGGGGAAAAAAAGTGGTGTGGGGATCCATGGTGGTAGCTATTTCGTTAACCAAAACATTAAATCTTTCTTCTTCGACAAATTGATTACGCAAACGGCTAAAAATTTTGTCTATCGCTTTGATAACTTTTTCCCTGGCTTCTTTTTCCAATTCTGCATTGGTTTTTTGAGTAAATCCTTCTTTGCCTTTGTTTTTTTCTTGTGTTTCTAATAAATCCACATAACGTTCCAGCGTCATATATTTTAAACGACGTCTCCAGGTTTCCCTCAATTCAGTCTCATCTTTGGCATAAGGCAACTTAGCCCCATCCAATGTTACTTCTTCGTTTATGTTAAATTCAAATGGCCTGGTTAAAATATCCTTACAAATTGCTTCTGCAGTATTCACCCGTTTATTGAACACCTCGTTAATTGCATAAAAAGA
>DASSYR010000089.1:0-21005 GCA_035703165.1 Chitinophagaceae bacterium | reverse complement strand
CCATCTTTTGCCTGACTTAATACGCCTCCGGTAGCAGTTATTTTAATTAAATCCGATCCATCTTTATAGCGCTGTCTTACTGCTTTTCTAGCATCCTCCGTCCCATTTACTACTCCTTCATTTGCTCCCGGATCACCCATCAAATCTTTACGATAACCATTGGTTGGATCTCCATGCCCACCGGTAGAAGCAATAATTTTTCCAGCAGTATAAATCCTTGGGCCTATAGTAATGCCTTTATTAATCGCATTGCGTAAGGCAATATTTACTCCTGTGCCACCAAGATCTCTTATAGTAGTAAACCCTGCCATTAAAGCAACATGGGCAATTCGTGCAGCTTCAAAAGCAATGTCAGCCGGGTTTTGTGTAAAACGATCGGCTACAGCTCCTTTTTTTGTTTCCGACTCAACATGCACATGCATATCCATTAGACCGGGCATTACAGTTTTGTTTTTTAAATCAATAACCTTATCGCCAGTAGTACCGGTTACAAAACCATCTTTTACATCAACAATCTTATCATTTTCTATAACAATTGTTTTGTTTAGTTGTGGTTGGTTACTCACAGCATCAATTAGCACCCCGCAATGGATGTATGTTTTTTGAGCCGATAGTGTGAAGGTTAGCAACATTAAAATAAAAAAAGTGATTTGTTTACTCATAACAGTTTATTGTTTGTTTAGAAATGGTGATTAATAGCTTCATAAATTACATCTTGTATTTTCCCTCTTACATTTAATGTAGTAAGTAATGTGTTTACACCGCCATCGGGGTAAACACGATTGGAAAGAAAAATATAAATCAAATTATATCTTGGATCCACCCAAACACAAGTACCTGTATAACCTGTGTGACCAAATGTTCTTGGTGAGGCCAGGCGACAAGGATAGGGGTCCGGCCTTGCTGCATTGTCTTTTTCCGGTTTATCAAACCCGAGTCCTCTCCGGCTAACAGCGCTATTGTAAGCAGTAAAAAAATTAATGGTGGAGGATTTTAGAAACTGTTGCCCATTAAATGTGCCTCCATTCAAAACCATCTGCCAAAGTATGGCCAAATCGTGAACATTACTAAATAAGCCGGCATGACCTGCCACACCTCCAAACATAGCTGCACCCGGATCATGAACGTCTCCTCTTAATAACTGCAACCGAAATTGTTTTTCCATTTCTGTTGGAACGATTCTTTCCAATGAAAAATTCTCTGTGGGCTTAAACCCGGTTGACTTCATATCCAGTTTATCATAAAAAGTCTTTTTTACATATTCATCCAAACTTATACCGGTAATAGCCTCTATAATTAGGCCTAAAAAAATAAAATCATTATCACTATAAATATAATTGTCAGGAGGTGTCAGGGGGCTTTGGAGAATACGTTTGTACATTGTATCCTTCCAATCAGTACGCATAAAAGCTTTATCGGTAACTCGTACGGAATAATCGCTTTGCCGTAAAGGGCTATAATAACCATTAAAGGGGATGCCAGTAATTGTATCAATCGTTTCTTTATAAAAGGGGATCCAGGCTTTCAATCCGGCTTGATGCAACAATATATCTTCAATTAGGAGTTTCTCTTTATCTGTACCCTTAACCCACGGCAAATAATACCCTAAGTTTTTTTTTATATCTAATTTACCTTCATCATACAACTTCATTACTGAAATATTAGTTGCAGATATTTTAGTAACAGATGCCAAATCAAAAATACTTTCTAAAGACAGAGGTTCAACACTATCGTAGGTATAATAACCATAAGATTTTTCAAAAAAAACTCTTCCATCTTTAGCTGCCAGTACTACACATCCGGGAAAAGCTTTTTTCGTAATCGCATCCATGGCAATAGAGTCTATTTCATTTAGCTTAACGTTATTAATACCCACCGTAGAAGGATTTACTATCGGGAGGTATCGGGCAGAAACAATGCCACAACCCAACTTAAAATTGTCGCAAACCGTAACGGGTAATTTCCCCTTAGGCATACTTAATCCTTTAAGAATATCGGCGGCTACTTCCTGAAAAATAGCGTCGTCTTCATAACAAACCAATATATTTTTGGCGTTACATGAGTTTTTAATTGCGTAGGCGTTACCAAAATATAAAGTAATTGTACTATTTTCTGCTTCCAGCTGATTTAGCATTTGAACGGCTGAGTTGCTGATGTTAAAATTATTAGCCGGATAATTTGCATAATTATGTACACCTACTACTACTACATCGTATTTTGATTTTATTGATTGTAGTAATGAAGTTGTATCTGAATAGTTTACATAAAACACATCTGCATTAAAATCTTTTTTCAACCTTTTTGCAAGGTTATTTTCATCGTTTATTCCAATACCAACATAAGCTATTTTCTTTCCGGCGCTTTTTGAGAGTGGAAAAATTGCAGTATTATCATTTTTTAGTAATGTAATAGCATTTTGCGCTACGGTTTTCCGGGTTGCAGCTATTGATGAATTCAAATCATTTGTAAGATTGTTATACTCAATCGGCCCCGCATTGGGAAGTACGTATTCGTATTTTGCCATCAATACTCTTTTAGTATGTGCATATACATCGGCCCATTTTAATTTTTTCTTCTTGATTGCCCTCCGTATTTTTTTTATTGTGGCCGGAATGTCGCCAGGTAAACATAGCATATCATTCCCTGCAATTATTGCCTGAGCAGATGCCTCTCCATCCGGATAATATTTTTTTACCCCTTGCATTTCCAATGCATCCGTAAAGGTTAATCCCTGATAGCCTAATTCATTCCGCATCAATGTAGTTATATTATTATAAGAAATTGAGGTGGGTTTATTCGCTGTGTTATCAATAGCCGGAATAGATAAATGCGCAATCATTACACTGCCAATTCCTGCTTTAAAAATTTCACGAAAAGGGTATAATTCCAATGAATCAAGCTGATTTCTTGTTTTGGTGATAACGGGTAAATCCAGATGAGAATCAACCGTTACATCTCCATGCCCCGGAAAATGTTTGGCACAAGCCATAATCCCTTCGTCCTGCATACCTTTCATTATTGCAACACCATATTGCGCCACTTTATATTTATCTTCTCCAAATGAACGAAAATTAATTACGGGGTTATTGGGGTTATTATTTACATCTACTACTGGCGCATAATTTACATGAATCCCCATCCTGCGGCATTGTCTGCCTATTACTCTTCCCATTTCATATACAACGCTTTCATTTTGCATGGCGCCCAGTGTTAATTGATAAGGCAGTTTACCAACGCTGTCCAAAAAGCGATGACCAACGCCCCATTCAGCATCAATGCTGATCATTATGGGAACCTGGGCTATACTTTGATAATAATTAATTAATTCTGCCTGCCGGTGAAGATCACCCTGAAATAAACAAATACCCCCAATATTATATTTCTGTACTGCTGCCGTTACCGCACTATCATACCAGGTAACTTTTTTTGTTTTTACATCAATGGAAGAAAGGCGAACCACAATAAGTTGGGCAATTCTCTGGTCGTCCGTTAAGCTTTTAAACACACTATCCACCCATTTATTTGCCTTTTCATTGCTTACTTGAGAAAGTCCGTTAAAATAGAAACTAAAGAAAACCAACACCCCTGCCAATCTTATAAATAAAATCTTCATAGATATTTTTTGAATTCTTAAAATTACAAGAATACAATTAGTTAAGAAATAAAAAAATAGTTTTCTGTTACTATTTAAATCAAAAACAGATAAAATATCTGCTATATTGAGTAGATAAATAAGATCGACTATTATTATATCAATTTATTTTGCCGTTGTCTTTTAACATGATGACTTAAGTTTAGTCGGAAGAGAAGGATAAATTAGGTTTCCACATACTTCCAGGCGTTATAAATTTTTTAACAAGTTTCCGGGTATTCTGGTTAAGCAGGTTTGAATGTTTACCTTTGCCAAAATTTTTATCAAAGTGCCGGATATCATACAATTATTGCCCGATAATATCGCCAATCAAATTGCCGCAGGTGAAGTAATTCAAAGACCAGCAAGCGCCGTAAAAGAGCTAATGGAAAATGCCATTGATGCAGGGGCAACAGAAATAAAACTTATTGTTAATGACGCAGGTAAATCGCTAGTACAGGTAATTGATAACGGAATGGGCATGAGTGAAACGGATGCAAGGATGAGTTTTGAGCGTCATGCTACTTCTAAAATAAAAGAAATAAACGACTTATTCCAAATTAAAACCATGGGATTCCGTGGTGAAGCTTTAGCCTCCATTGCTGCCGTAGCACAAGTTGAATTAAAAACAAAAAAAGCAGGGGAAGCTACCGGAGTTTACATTGAAGTTGAAAACAGTATTGTAAAAAAGCAAGAACCGGTTGCAACAGTTAACGGTACGAGTATTGCTATGAAGAATATCTTCTTTAATGTACCCGCCCGTAGAAATTTTTTAAAAAGCAATGCCGTGGAAATGCGGCACATTGTGGATGAATTTACCAGAATTGCATTGGCCTTTCCTGAAATATTATTTACCCTGACAAGCAACGGTCAGCAAATTTTTCACCTGGAACGTGGCTCGCTAAAACAACGGATTGTGCAACTAATGGGCAATCATTACAATGCCAGGTTGGTTGCTGTACAGGAAAATACAGACTATATGAATATATATGGTTTTGTAGGAAAGCCTGAAATTGCTAAAAAAACTCGCGGTGATCAATACTTTTTTGTAAACAACCGGTTTATTAAAAGCGCTTACCTCAATCATGCGGTTATGAGTGCATATAATGAAATGATTGGTAAAGATGCTTTCCCTTTGTATGTTTTGTTTATTGACTTAGATCCATCGCAAATTGACATAAATGTTCACCCTACCAAGCAAGAAATAAAATTTGAAGATGAAAAAATTATATATGCATTTGTTCAGGCCGCTGTAAAACATGCGTTGGCACAATTTAGTATTACCCCTACTCTTGATTTTGACTTAGACCCCAATATTCAGGGCCTGGAAGCGGTTAGTAAACCTTTTACTACCGAAAAAAAAGATGCTGCAACTGCTTCGTCTTTATTTAAAACCTTTACTCAAAAAAATCAGGCACATAAAATTGAAAGTAAAAATGAATTAAAACATTGGAAGGACTTGTTTAAAATAGCGGAACAAAAAACAGATGCGGAAACAGCACAAAATAAACAGCCAATAACAGAAAACAATGAGCAATCGCTTATTATTGAAAAGTTGCCAACCCAGAATCAACTTTTTGAAGTAAATAACGATATCAGACCTACTCAGTTACTAAACAGTTATATAGTAATAGAAACGAATCGAAGTTTTTTACTAATTTATCAGCAAGCCGCACATGAGCGGATATTGTATGAGCAATTTACCGCAGCTACTAAAGGAAAAGCGATGGCATCACAAAAAAGTTTGTTTCCTTTTACTTTACAACTTTCTTCACAAGACGCCGTGATGCTGCACGATTTAATTAACGACTTGCATCAATTGGGCTATTTAATTGAACCCTTTGGTAATAACGCTTTTATTATTCAAGGCACACCCGCTGATCTGGAGCAGGGTGATGAAAAAGCCACTATTGAAAATTTATTAGAACAATACAAGCATTTTACAAGCGAAGCAAAATTTTCTAAGCGTGAAAAGCTAATTCGCTTACTTGCCTGGCAACAATCTATTAAACCAGGGCAATCATTATCAGTAAAAGAAATGGAAAATTTAGTTGTCAACCTCTTTGCCTGTGCCCAACCAAATATCACTCCAAATGGTAATCCCACTTATATGGAATTTAAGGAGGATTATTTGAATAAGCTATTTGATAAATAATAAAAGATTAAGGATATACACGACAGGATATTTTATTAAAAAAGCCGCCGAACAGTACCTTGTTCATGCGGCTATGTGTGAAGAACCAGCTGTTAGTTAAAATATGGATCAATCTGGAAAGATTGACCCATATTAAGATTGTTTATAACTTTTGAAACTTCCCTTTACAAGTTTTTCCGTTAGACCGAACTACTTCTACGTAATAATAGCCGGCGGGTAACACTTCGATCGGAAATCTAAGATGATTATCTCCTTGTTGACCGGTGGCCAAAAACTGTGTACGGCGAACTCCATTGATGTCATAAATATTTACCACTAGTAACCCGCTCGTTTCACTCTTTACATCAAACTCAATATATTTTGTTGCGGGATTAGGATATATCTGCAATAAGCATTCCGCTGGTGTTACCACATTGTCTATGCGCAATGTATCGCAATATTGCTTATAGCAGCCATTTACCGTACTGGCAAATAAACACACTTTGTATAATCCTTTTTCATTAAACGTATATACTGATTCTGCGCCAAACAAAATAACAGGGTTGGAATTACTTGCATTGCTTTTATAAATAACCCATTTAACATTAGTTAATTGTGTATTTGTAACAGCAATAAACTTTACTCGATTAGGTATTTCCAAATTCTTTACATACTCGGATTTTAACTGCAGTTCATCACAAGGTATTCTTCCTACCACTACCTCAATACAAGTTGTAGATGCGCATTCATCGGATTTATACACGGTTAAACAAACTTTATACTTTCCCGGTCTTTGATAAGAGTGGTTTACTTCATTGCCTAATGCACCCTGACCATCGCCAAAGGTCCATACATACTTCCAGTTAGCATTATAATGAATTGCTGAAAAACGGAAACCTAAAACGTTATCAGTAGTTCTTTCAAATTTAAACTTTGAAATTTCTTCGCAATTATTTTCATTATTTGGATTAAGAATTATCAGTTTTTTGCAAATTTCTTTTACACAGTCATTTCCCCAGGCCACTTTTAAGCATACATTATATTCTCCGGGATTAGCGTATTGATGGAAAGGACTCCACTCATTGCTTTCTGATCCGTCTCCAAAATTCCATCTCACTTTTGGCTGCGTACCTGGTAAAGTAGAAGAAAGATTAATAAATTGTATTCCCCGCAATGGATGAAGTGAATCTGTCCTCCATTCAAATTTAGCACCCAATGAAGTACAGGAAGACGGTACAACTATTTCTTTGCAAATTTCTTTTATACAATCTGTATTTAAAACCTGCATTCTTAAACAAACTCTATACGTTCCCGGCTTATTATAACTATGTTGCGGGTGTACTTCGTTAGAATAAGTGCCATCACCAAAACCCCAACTAAACTTAACATTTGAGCTAATTGTTGGTAAAGAAGTGTTTTTAAAATACACTTTTGTTCCGGAACTATCTGTTAGCAATTCCCATGTAAAATCGGGGTTAATCTTACAATAATAAGGAGTAAGGTAAATGGATTGACATGAATAGTTTCTACAGGAACTATCGTTTAACCGCTCTACAATTAAACAAGCATTGTAAATTCCTGTGTCCTGATAAAGGTGTGTTGGATTAAGTTCGGTTGATGAAGAACCATCACCAAACTGCCAGGTGAATTTATAATTGGTTGGCAACGGCCCGGTTGCGTTATAAAATCTTATTAATTTAGGATTAATGGAATCTTTTTTCCATTCAAATTTTGGCTTAGGACAAACGGATACATTTGAAATTGTTATTTCCTTTACCAGGGAATCATAACAATTGCGAATGCTGTCTTTAACATAATGTACTACACGGTAAGTGCCGCCAGCCGCATAGGTATGAATGGGATTTACGTCATCGGAAGTACTGCCATCACCAAAACGCCATTGATGATGTCTTGGCGTATCACTGGTAGTTGGTAGTGAGCTGAATTTTACAGTACTTCCGTCAATTACGTATTCGAAGTTGGCCAAACCAATGCATATATTGGTTTGTGCCCGTGATGAATATTGCAAAAAGAGCAATACCGTAAGAAAAGAATAAAATAGTTTTTTCATAACGCTTTGTTTTAATTTTCAGGGTACGTGGATTTATATAGGTTAGGTCAGCAACGGCTCATCGCATACATCAATAAGTTCCGTTACCGAAGTATTATGCTGCCCGAGCAATAAAAAAAATGCAAAAGGATCCTGAAAAAATTAAAAACCAGGTCAGTATTTGTTACGCAAATTTGTTATAAAACGTTCAAAAGCAATACGTACGGGAGTGGCACCGGTAAGGAAATGATTGGCCTGTAGTGAGAAAATTAAAAGTCTGTTTTTTTTTGTAATTATATACCCGCTTAAAGAAGTATGATTAGATAAAGTACCTGTTTTAGCATAAATAAATCCTTTATCCTTCAAAAAAAGAGAACGAAGGGTTCCTGTACCCCCGGTAGGTAGAATATTCTCCATCCGGGCTAACCCAAATTCGGCCTTCATTTTATTTAACATCCAAACGAAGGATTGAGGTGTAAAAAGGTTATATCGGCTTAACCCACTTCCATCTACCCATTTGGGTTTTTGTGGAATTTCTTTTAATTCATTTTTCAATAAATAATTGATAATAGCCTCTTCTTTCATTATTCCCAATTTTTCATTAGCCGCCATTAATAAGGTTTGCTCTGCAAAAAAATTATCGCTACGATGCATCATCAATTTAAAAAGAGTATCTGATGGAACAGAAAAAATAGTTTGCAATTGATGATTTTCAGCTTGTGGCTGAAAGCAAATAGCAATTTGTTTAACCGTATCTTTTAAAAGTTCCAAAGCCGTTAAAATCCCGTTTGTTACATATGGTACGTCCGTCTCTCTATATTTTTCGCCCCCTTTGTGAATTGAAAATTCGTTACTGCTTCTTTCTCTTTTTACATAAAAACTCTTATTTATTGAGTCCATAAAAATTGTCGTACCCCAATTAACCTGAGGTTGAGAGTAAATTTTGTTTTTGCTGATATTATTTATATGCCTAATACTATCACTAGTTGCCTGAATCCATTTAATAACATTACCATAAACGGGCAGGGGGCTTCGTTCAGCCATGTAATAGCTTTCATAATCATCCCAGGCCCATCCAAAACCCAACGCATCTTCTTTCCAATTGGATGTATTTATTGCAACAATTTTATTTTTACTTTTTAAAAACTCAACAATTCTTTGTTCTTTAAAATCTGGGTGTAATAAGGTAGGATCCCCCGTTGGCTGCAAGTACAACGAATCGGCTGTTTCATAATATTTTAAACCAGGCAATGAATCTCCCAGATATTTCATACCTGCGTACAATGAAAAAATTTTAGTATTACTAGCCGGAACAAAATATTTTTCAGCGTCTTGCTTATAGAGATATTTTCCTGTAGCGGGTTCAAACACACATATACCCAAGTGTGCAGGCAACAACGCTGAATCACTCAACAATTCTTTTTTTGCCACTTTGGCTATTTGCTTGCTTATTGAGCAGGAACTAAAAACTAAAAGACAATAAAATCCATAAACAATCCTTGTTTTCATTCTTTAAAGATATGGGTTGTTCCTTATTGTTTTTTAAAACCGTTTGTCTTTCTTAATTTTAGCTTATGTGGAAGCGCTGGAAACTTTTTCTCCCCTTAATTGTTGCCCTTTCTATGTTGGGTGTTGTAGTGGTGGTGGGTGTTTTTGGATATATATTAATTGAAAATTACAATTTTCTTGATGCAGTGTATATGACCGTTATCACTATTGCTTCCGTTGGTTTTCAGGAAGTTCATCCTCTTTCAGATATGGGAAGAATATTCACTACATTGTTAATACTAATCAATCTTGGATTATTTACTTACTTTATTACACTTTTGTCAAGATTTTTTTTAGATGGTGAATTTAATCGCCGTTATAAATTAGTAAAGATGGAAAATGCAATTAACAAATTACAGAACCATGTTATCATTTGTGGTTTTGGGCGTAATGGCAGGGAAAGCGCCCAGGTGCTATATTCTAATAATATTCCCTATGTAGTGATAGAAGAAAAAATAGAAAAACCTGATGATCTTAACTTTGAAGTACCTTATTTTTTGAAAGGTGATGCCACGAAAGATGAAGTTTTAAAAGAGGCTGGAATAGAAAAAGCCCGAGCCCTGATTATTACGCTTCCGGTAGATGCTGATAATTTGTTTGTAGTATTAACGGCCAGGCAACTAAATCCTTCGCTAACTATTATCAGCCGGGCGTCACAAGACACCTCCGTTAATAAACTAAAAATTGCCGGAGCTAACAACGTTATTATGCCTGATAAAATTGGCGGAGCTCACATGGCCGCCTTAGTAATGATACCCGATGTAGTAGAATTTATTTCTCTCCTCACTACTAAAAATAATGAAGCCTTTCGAGTGGCTGAATTAATAGTCAATAAATCATCCAGGTTAGGCGATTTGGATGTATGGAACAAAACAGGATGTACTATCCTGGGCGTAAAAAATTACAACCAGTATATAATCAATCCGGAGCCTGGTTTTTCTATTAATAAAGGAGAACGAATAATTGTAATGGGTAGTAAAACCCAGATAAATAAAGCAAAAGAGCTGGTCTAAGCTCAGCGATGCTGTAACAAAATTTTATTAATGCAACAACTGTACAGGGATGATCCAAAAACTTAAAGGCTTCTTTTCATATACCCATTGAGTTTTTTTACTTTTGACTATGGGCATATATTTCCTCATTGCCATTACAGGCATTATAATACTTATTGGTTTTTTTGGAGGTATCGAAATTGCGTTTGTTTCGGTTAATAAATTGTCCATTGAATTAAAAAAGAAGCAAGGTCTCTATAGCGGCAAGGTGTTATCTTTCTTTATAGAAAAACCCGCCAGGTTTGCCGGCATTACCATGCTGGGATCAAATGTTGCTTTGGTTATTTACGGTATATTAGTAAGTTATACAGCAAAATATTTTTGGAAAATATGGGGGCTTGAAAGTTATTTCTCTATTGAGTTAATTTTTGCAATTATTGCTTCTGCAACTTTCTTTTTAATTTTTGGCTTGTTTATACCCCAAGCTGTTTTTCGGGTTAAAAATATTTCATTATTGTCTTTTTTTGCGCAAGCCTTACAGTTGTTTTATAAACTGTTTACGCCTATTGTATCTTTTTTTGTAACTATCTCAAGATGGATATTAAAACATCTTTTTAATGTACGGACAACCGATACTACAGATCCATTTTTGCTTGCAGATTGGGGAAATTTTACTCAACAAAAAAAAGAGAATGAACAAATAGGAGATGATTTTGATACAGCCATGTTTGAAAACGCTTTATCACTTCCCAATGTTAAGGTGCGCAGTTGCTTAGTTCCCCGTAAAGAAATTGAAGCTATTAGTGGACATAGCAGCATCGAAGAAGTTCGCCAAAAGTTTATTGAAAGCAAAATAAGCCGGTTAATTGTGTATGAAGACAATATTGATAATATCATAGGTTACATTCACCAATTGGATTTATTTAAAAATCCGCCTGATATAAAATCGGTTTTATTGCCTATCCCTGCAGTTCCTGAAAGCATGGGCGTAACGGATTTGATGAATAAATTTACCAGGGAAAGAAAAAGTATAGCCTGGGTGGTAGATGAATTTGGTGGCACCAGCGGCATTATAACAATGGAAGATTTACTGGAAGAAATTTTTGGAGAAATACGGGATGAACATGACACCGAAGAATTAATTGAAAAACAAGTTGGCGAAAGGGAATATATTTTTAGCGGGAGACTGGAAATAGATTACATTAGAGAAAAATATGGCATTGAGTTAAAAAACAACGAATCCGAAACCTTGTCTGGCTACCTTATAGCCCATCTTGAAGCAATACCCCGGCAAAAAGAACGAATTATTATTGATAATTACGAATTTGAAATTTTAAACGTGACCAGTACCCGTATTGAAAGCGTAAAACTAAAAAGATTGTGAAGACTTACTACCAAATCGTTCACTTATCATCAATTATTTACGCCCATCATTTTTTTTTAATAAATATTTGTAACATATACTTAATTTTCAAACCTCATCTCTAAACGGATCTTTTATGAAACAATTATTCGCTACGATTGCATTTGTAATATACATTGCTATCGCCGGGTATTCGCAAAATGGTATTAAGCCGGCATCTGGTCCTACCCAGGCAGATACCGCCAAACCCAAAAAACCAGCAGGTATTGCTGATAAGGTAAAAAGTTCAAAAAAAATTGATGGTTTATTTACTATTTACCAAGATACTACAACAGGTAGCATCCAATTGTATATAAAGAAAAACCAATTGGGTAAAGAATTTATTTATCAAAGTTTTTCTATTAGCGGCCCTGTTTCCCTCTTTCTTCACCAGAATATGATACGTGTTACCTGGGTTTTTAAAATTCAGAAAGCCTATGATAAACTCGAATTTTCACAATCAAATACCAACTTTTGGTATGATAAGGATAATGCGGTGAGCAAAACAGAAAATGTTGATAAACCGGAAGCTGTATTTTATTCTGACAAATTTGCTGCAGAAGACTCCACAGGTTATCTAATTGCGGCAGATGGTTTGTTTTTAAGTGAAAAATTAGATCAAATTCGCCCGATTCTTCCCCCGGGTTTACCTCCAGGCGTTACGTTTAGTCTTGGTAACTTAAATATAGCCAAATCCAAATATGCTAATGTTCGATCTTATCCCAATAATACAGATATCATTGTTGATTTGGCATATGATAACCCCGCTCCTCTAAATCAAGGGGGCATAGATATAACAGATGCCCGTTACAATCGCATTCGTTTTCAGCATTCTTTTTTAGAAATGCCCGTTAACGATTTTCGCCCACGTAAAGATGATCCAAGGGTAGGTTATTTTGCTCAACAGTTTGAAAATTTAACTACCATAAAACCTGCTGATAATAAAGATGTAATTAATCGCTGGAATTTAAAAAAGAAAAACCCTACTGCAGCTCTAAGTGAGCCGGAAGAACCGATTGTATGGTGGATTGAAAATACCACCCCGGTTGAATACCGCCAAACAATTAAAGAAGCGGGTGAAAAGTGGAACGAAGCTTTTGAAAAAGCTGGTTTCAAAAATGCAGTGATAATGAAAATTATGCCCGATAATGCTGATTGGGATCCTGCTGATATTCGGTATAATGTTATCCGTTGGGTGGCCTCAGCCTACCCAGCTTACGGTGCTATAGGACCAAGCTTTGTAAACCCAAAAACAGGTCAAATACTAGGCGCTGATATTACGATTGAATGGCAAAGCGGAAGTAACAGTCCGAACGATGATGAATTATACAATGGATATACCCCTATTGGTACCGATGGATTAAATAGTGACCCGCTTAAGCTTTTCTTAAGCACAAATAAATACAATCACTGGCAAACTTGTTCTTTGGCAAAAGAATTAAAAGCTCAATTTACAGCAGGCTTTACAACACTGGAGATGGCAGGAGCAGATGCTAAAGAAATAAGTGAATTACACAAGCAGTTTTTATATTACCTGGTGCTTCATGAAATGGGGCATACCATGGGCTTAACGCATAATATGAAAGCCAGCCAAATGCTTAGTCCGGCAGAGGTACACAATAAATCCATCACCCGCTCATTAGGACTACAGGGTTCAGTAATGGATTATCCTGCTATTAATGTTTCTTTAGACAGAAGCAAACAAGGAGATTATTATACCACTAAAGTTGGGTCCTATGATATTTGGGCTATTGAATATGGATATACTCCTTTTACTGAAGCAGAAGAAGCTGCAGGACTTAATAAAATACTTTCCCGCAGTACCGATCCCAAAAATGCTTTTGGTAATGACGCAGATGCTATGCGTAGCATTGGCAATGGTATTGATCCAAGAGTGATGATTAATGATATGAGCAATGATATGATTACCTATGCAGAAGAACGTTTTAAACTGGTAAACAACTTAATGGGCAAACTAAAAACCAAATACACTAAAACAGGTCAATCCTACCAGGAATTAAGAGCAAGATATGGAACACTAAATGCACAACGTGTCAGTATGGCTAATGCAGTAAGTCGTTATATTGGTGGGGTGTATGTTGACAGGAGCTTCCCGGAACAAAATTCACCCAGCAAACCTTTTACACCTGTACCGGTTGCTTACCAAAAGAAAGCAATGGACTTTTTAAGCAAATATATATTTGCTCCCAACGCCTTTGATGCAGATGCTCAACTGTTTCCATATCTACAAGTGCAACGCCGGGGTTTTAATTTCTTTGGCACCACCGAAGACCCCAAGCCACAAGATAATATCATTGCCATACAGGTAAATGTATTAAATGCAATGCTTAACCCATCCACCACCAAACGTTACAGCACATCTTCCTTGTATGGTAATACTTATTCAGTCGCTGATGTTATGAATGATTTGGTAAAAGCCCTTTTTGATGCGGATAAAATGAGCAGTGTAAATTTATATCGTCAAAATTTACAAACAGAATTTGTAAAAGGTATGGCTACTATAACCAATTCAGCAATTGGGTATGATAACCCAACCAAAGCCGCTGCATTAAACACATTAAAGAAGATTAAAACTTTATTAACTACTGCCATTTCGCCAAACGAACAAACACGGGCACATCGTGCACAACTGAACTTCCTGATTGAAAAAGCATTGGCCGTAAAATAATTACAAGAACACCTCTTCTAAAAACCCTCTATTGCAGAGGGTTTTTTCTTTTACTCCAGTCTCACGGTTTTTCTTGCTTCCGTTGCCAAATCAACCTTACCCAATAAATTTATTTCTCGCTGGATACGTATAAAACAACGCCCAAGTGAAATAAAGAGCCCCTCCACTATTACTATAGCTATATCTATGATGATACCAGAATCTATGGTATCCTTACACATAAAGTTTGCTCTTAATTCCTTCATTTGCATGCAAATAAAAGCAAATACCAATGCTAATGAAGTAATGGCACTAACGGTTACTGTTTCTTTTACAGTAATAACATTCTTCACAAGAATGGCCATTCCGTTAGCTTTTGTTATAATTATTTTTTTTGATTTCCTCAGTATCACTAAGTAAACCGATACTATAAACAACCAGAGTTTCGGCATAATGCAATGCTTTTGGAAACACAGAGATACTACCTTCAATCCCAAATATAAAAGCTATGGTATGATATCCATGCCCAATATTTTAATTTTTCAAATGATATTACCATTTCTTGCCCCCCTGGCCGACTTAATCTTATTGGGCAGTATTCTTATCGCCAGTTTAGGAATTGTAAAAGCCAGTATAACTCATATACTTACTTACTACCTTATATTCACACTAGTAGATATGGCCGGTGCAGCCCTGGCGTTTGCCTTTGAAAAAGAGGATTATAAAAAATTATTCTGGATAATTCCTCAACGATTTTTATACCGTCAACTCATGTATTATGTATTAATTAAATCCTTCCGGAGAGCCTTAAAAGGCGAGTTACAGGGATGGGGTAAATTAAACCGTACCGGTAATGTTAAAATGTGGAACGCCTAATTAACTACTGATTCTCACTTCAGCTTTTCGAATTACATTTGCAGTCAATTTTTATCCCCGTGGCTACAGACAAAAAAGAAAAAAAATCACTTTTCCAACGCACACGCGGTGAGCAGGACGATAAAGCTGAAATGAGTTTTATTGACCATCTCGAAGAATTACGTTGGAATATTATAAAATCGGTTCTGGCTGTAACAATCGGCGCTGTTTTTTGTTTTGTTTACATTGACTGGATTTTTGACAATATAATTACAGCTCCGTTAAACAATAATTTTATTACTTACCGTTGGATATGTGACCTAAGCCACCGTTTAAACATGGGAGACGCCCTCTGCCTGCCTAATATGCATATAGAACTGCAAAACACAACCTTTGGCGGATCATTTTACGGTAGTATTACGTTAGCCATCACTTTAGGCTTTATTGTTGCCTTCCCTTATGTATTATACCAGATATGGAGTTTTGTAAAGCCGGCTTTAAAAACAAACGAACTGAAATATACACGTGGAATTATATTTTGGATTACTATTTTCTTTTTGTTGGGTGCCTCCTTTGGGTATTATATTTTGGCCCCTTATACGTTTAATTTTTTATCTAATTATCATATCGGCACAAAAGGCATTCTGATTAATCGTCCTTCGCTAAGCGACTATATTGAAAATTTAACCGATGTTGTATTGGGCTGTGGTATAGCCTTTCAAATGCCTATGGTTTCTTATTTCCTTACCAAAATCGGGTTAATAACGCCGGGCTTTTTAAAATCAGCTTATCGTTATGCCATTGTTATAATCATTGTTATTGCTGCAGTAATCACGCCCTCCGGTGATATTGTTACGCTAACAATTGTGGCATTGCCCTTACTCTTGTTATATTGGTTGGGCATTGTTATTTCATCAAGGGTAAACAAAAACCTCAAGAAAAAAGAAGCAGAAGAATGGAGCTGATAAAATGCTGTTTCACTTATTATAAGTTCTGATTAGAGAGTTTTGTACCTTAGCATGCATGCTTTAATAAGCCTTTTGAATTTTTATGTTTTAATTTTACATCAAAAATGCATTCTTCATTTGATTTAACTAAACCAATTGCCATAGGTTGCGACCACGCCGGCTTTGAATATAAAGAGGATTTAATTTCTTTTTTAGAAGGAAAGGGATTACCCTTTAAAGATTACGGTGCTTTTTCAAAAGATTCCGTTGATTATCCTGATTATGCTCACCCCGTTGCCTCTGCTGTTGGAAATGGAGTCGCTTCATTTGGAATTTTATTATGTGGTAGCGCTAATGGCGTAGCCATTACAGCCAATAAACACCAGCATGTACGAGCCGCTATTTGCTGGGGCGAAGAGCTAGCCAAACTTTCCCGTGAACACAATAATGCCAACATTATTTGCATTCCTGCCCGCTTTGTAAGAGAGGGGGACGCCGAAAAAATGGTGGAAATATTTATGAGCACAGATTTTGAAGGGGGTCGTCATCAAAACAGGGTAGATAAAATTCCCTGTATTTAAAAAAAGCTTTTTATTAAACCTGTATTTTTCACAACAATGTAACGTATTTGTTTAACTAAAAAATACAAAATGAAAATTGCTTGTGCCCTCATTGCCCTATTATTATCCACAGCAGCTATTAGTCAAAATGAAATTGCAAAAAAATTCTCAGAAACAATAACTGCCGAAGATTTAAAAAAACATCTTTATACTTTAGCCTCACCCGAAATGGAAGGAAGAGAAACCAGTAAAGAAGGACAACGAAAAGCCGCTGCTTATATTGAAAATCACTTTAAATCACTAAACCTGAAAGCTCCGTCCCCCCTAAAAGGATATCAACAAAGCTTTGAATTATATACCGACAGTGTAATCAATTCTTCCTTTTTTTTAAATAAAAAACAATTAGAATGGGGCAGGGATTATTTAGCCATGGCTTTTAATAACGAAAACGGAACTTTTGCCGGAAACGAAATTGTATTTGTCGGGTATGGCATTACCAGCAAAAACTATGATGACTATCAGGGCTTACAAGTAAAAGGGAAAATAGTAGTGTTTGTAAATGGTGAACCAAAAAAAGATTCCATTTATATCGTGTCAGGAAACAAAAGCTACACAGATGATTGGACATCGGGTATAACAGGCAAATTGACTAATGCTTATAAACATGGTGCCAAAGGGGCATTATTTATTAACCAATCAACAGAAAAGTTTAATTCGCAAAACCTTGAACGAGCCAGGAAATCAAAATTGTATTTACCCCCTCATGAAAAAATCGTCAACGGCATTAGCATATCTCATGATATTGCCATTTCTCTTTTTGGTAAAGAAATATTCTCTTTGATTAAAGAAAAATCTATAAAAAAACAGCCCTTTGATAAAAAAGAGCATGTCACTAAAAAAATGCAATTAGAAGCATCTTACACAGAACAAAAAAATATTTTGCATTCAACTAATGTACTTGCCGTACTGGAAGGAACAGAAAAAAGAAATGAATACGTTTTTGTTACTGCACATTACGACCACTTGGGAATTATAAACGGCGCTGTGTATCCCGGTGCTGACGATGACGGAAGTGGCACCGTTGGCGTACTGGAAATAGCCGAAGCATTTGCCAAAGCCGCAGAAGTCGGCTATCGTCCAAAAAGAACAATGGTGTTTATGACAGTAAGTGGAGAAGAAGAAGGATTATGGGGCTCCGAATATTATTCCAACAACCCTGTATTTTCATTAAAGAAAACATCTATTGATTTGAATATTGATATGATTGGTCGTATTGATGAAAATCGTAAATACGGCGATTCCACTAACTATGTTTATGTAATAGGAGATGACAAGTTAAGCAGCGATTTAGCTCCAATGGTAGATAGCATTAACAATAAATATCTTAATCTTGAATTAGATAGGGAATTCAATAATCCAAATGATCCCCAACGTTTATATTATCGAAGTGATCATTTTAATTTTGCTGTTAAAGGGGTTCCCATTGTTTTTTTCTTTGATGGCATTCATCGTGATTATCATAAAACCACTGATACTCCGGATAAAATTGATTATCAACTCCAGCAAAAAAGAGCAAGACTTGTTTTTTTACTTGCCTGGGAAGCAGCCAATAGAAACAAAATGATAAAAAGAGATATACCGCTTAATTAATTTTTCGAAGTGAATAAAAAACGAGGATATCTCAAAAAGTCTGGGACAATCTCTTTTGGATTCACCCCGAAAATTAAAATACTTGCTATTCTCTAGATTGTAAGATGTAAACAGAAACAATACCCCCACAGGGGTACTTAAAATGCACAAGGTGGAGTAGTAAACAATTTACACAAAATATTAATAAAATAAATATATGTTTTAACTTATTGTTTGTATTAATAAATTAGTTTTATTTGTTACGGATCTATTAGTAAACCAATTATCGTACTTAAATCATTCATCATGCTTACCGTTTACCTTATTTGCCTGTACAGGTTTTACACAGCCTGCTTTCGTTCTGTCATTCTTTTCAATTGTTCTCTTTTTAAGCAGCCATCACGTAAGTTTTATTTTCCAGTTACTAATCATTGTAGGGTTAAGTAATTACCCGTTGCGGAGAATATAGTCCTCAATAATTTTTTTTAACATTAAACTTTATATAGTATGTCCGTATCTAAAAACACTTTTCCGGTTGATGCACTAATCAATACTACGATTATTGCTTACTGCCTCCAAAGAATTATAAGCACCAGCGCATAGGCAATCTGGTTAGTTTCTATCAGAACTTATACAGTAATTAATTATTAACGTATTGAAATATATTCAGTAGCTACGAATTGCGGGATATTACTCCTTAATTGACCCAAAGAAAAACAAAAAGGACTGCACGGCAATGGCAGTAATTATTGCAAGGATTACCGGAAGGTATGAGGGAGAAAACACTGTATGCCCTGTTTGGATAAGCTACGAACACAAGACGAGAATTTTTTAAACTGAAAAAGCATTAAACCATGCAAACATTAGAATTAGAAAAGCTAAAGTTAACTCACCTTCAAGAATCCGAAACAAAGGAAATCAATGGAGGTCTATGGTGGCTTCCGGCAGCGCTTGTCATTGGCTTAGCAATTTCCGCCGTTAATAATTTTGGAGATATCAGACAAGGTTTTGTCGATGGTTGGAATGGTACTCCAAGACACTAACGTTAAACAAGCTTTAATGAAACGCTTAAGTAAAAAACCAGAAATGAGTTACATTGAAATGTTTTGCTTTGGGAGTATTATTTTTCTAATAATTTGGCTATTTGATAATCTCCCAAGTTTATTTCGTTCATTAACAAAAATTTTTTAAAATGAAATTACCTAAAAACAATTCAGAATTCCAAGGACTACCAGAGTTGTCATTTAATGAAGCAGTAGAAATTAATGGAGGAGAATCACTTTGGTATTGGATTAGTTATGGGATTAGCGCCGGTGCTCACGGTGTTGTGAATGGCCTTCAAACTGTGCATGAGGCACTCAAACAACCCGATTATTTAATTGGTATTAAATAGGCTTTACTTAACAAGAGAGGCTATCTGAAAAAATAAGATAGCCTCTTCTTGGTTAATATAGTATATAAGTCTATAGCCTTCAATTATTATGCTTAATTAATTTAATTACCATTTATAAGCATACCTAAGATAAAAACACTTTAAAACTATGTTTGTCAATAAGTCTAATATCTTGAAGTTTCTCATTTGTTTATTACTATCAATAACAAATGGATATATTTTTAATTATTTAAATTCAACCTATTTTCATTACACATCAAACGAGAATGGGTTATCAGAATTCCCAAACGCCATGAAGGTGGTTATGATAGTAATAATAGCTCCAGTAATAGAAACTTTTATTTTTAATTTATTACCCAATCAAATACTAAAAAAAATTGGCTTGAAGAACACATTCTTTTTAGTACTAATTCCAAGTATTATTTTCTCCTTATTCCATTTATATCATCCAATTTATGGAGTAATGGCTTTAATTGGCGGAATAATAATTAATTGGTATTTCCTTCATTCGCATAGTAAAATTAAAATAGCTTTTTGGTTAGTCACATTATTACATTCCAGCTATAATTTATATGGGTATCTTTTTGTAAATTAAACATAGAGTTTTTGATGAATAGTACTTTTCTCAGTGGAAATGGAAATATTTCCCTACCGATAATGTAAAAATTTATGCAAATATTAAATCCTGGAGATTATGCTATGCAATCTCTTTCAAAAGAAGAGAATATTGAAATTACAGGCGGGCATGATGGTGTGGCCTATCAAGCTGACCATTCCTTAGGACAAGTCATAAAATTTGTTGGAACACTTGTCGGTTTTGCTGCGCTTTTCTTTATGCCAAAAAGCTGATGCTAAAAGAGACCGCCTCATTTTTGTTTCTGAGACGGCCCTTTTCCTGAAAAATTAAAACGTGTTTTAACTACTAACTCAAAACATTAAATGAGTACTATTAAATATATATTAAGTCCTTACTATAGAGAAAGTGACAGTTTTATTTTAAAAAATTTTGTAGCACATATCCTGAGAACTTATTTTATCACGTTAATTGGTATAATTTTTTGTGGAATCTTTTTGCTAACAATAGACCCTCTTATATCAAAGCTATTAAACACAGCTTCTATAACGCAGGGCTTTAGAAATGCAGATAAGACTTTAATAAGTGAATACGGAAATCTTAGCTTCCTCGTTATTTGTAT
>DASSYR010000060.1:0-54976 GCA_035703165.1 Chitinophagaceae bacterium | reverse complement strand
CAGATAAAGGGGTGGTCGAGAAAAAAGAAGGAAGCATTGATGAAAGAAAATTGGGAAGAACTAAAAAGATTGGCAAAGTCGAAAACTAATAAACGGGATAATGAAAATCTATAGTTTGTCCGGCTGAGCTTGTCGAAGCCGAGATGAGTTGAGTACGAATACCGAACTACCCTTCGATAGGCTCAGGGTAGCAGTAATGGTAGGCTGAAGGACATGAAATTGATTAGAGAATTTAAGAAGGGATTGAATGTATAGTGTTAATTGTCCGGCTGAGCTTGTCGAAGCCGAGATGAAAAAAACTGAAGTAAATAACTATTGTAAAATGTTTTAAAATTATTTAGTGTGATGGAAGCAGTTGTTAGAACAGATATTATGGATTGGAAAGATTTTGTTAATGAGTTTGATTCTTATCGTAAATCAGACAGATTTATTTTTAGGGGTCAGTCAAATGAGGTTGTATTAATGAATGGGGAAAAAGATCCAAAAGGAAGAATAATAACAACTAAACTTAAAGAATGGGAATTGATTTCTTCTTTCAATAGATTTTATCAGGGTCCGAATAAGTATCGGTTTATTACTTTTTTGTCACAACAATTACAAGATGATCTGTTTCGAGCCAAGTATGGCCATTATATGTTTGTTGAAAAATTTGGTATTGATAAATGGAGTAGAATTGATAAGATTATGTTTTTGCAGTATTATGGTTGCCCCACATGTTTTATTGACTTTACTTTTAATCCTTTAATAGCTCTTTATTTCGCCATCGCTTCAATGAGAGGTTCTAGTGGAACAACTTACGATAACGAGGGTAATATTTTTAACTATTCAGATGATTGTTTTTTATCTATTTATCAAATTGATTGCAAAATTTTGTGTGAAGTATTAGGGATAAAACAAATTGATTTTGGAAATGATTTTTCATTGAATTACAGAAACTACGAAATCTTATTAAATGAAAACTCAAGTCAGGCTGCTGTAATATCATTATTGCTGACCCCAAATGCTAATAAAGAAAACTATAATTTAAAAAAACAAGACGGATGTTTTTTGATTTACGATAACCATGATTTTAATTTCAAAGGGAGAGGCTTTGAGAGATTTTTGTCAGAATATACTCAGAGAAGAAATATTTCATTATCTGAGCCAATTATTAAAATCTTTAGAATTGCTTACAACTCGGTTTTTGCTAACAGACATCATGGTGAATTTAAGAAAGAAGGATTGTTTGGTTTTTTGGCAAAAAAGAATATATCCGGGGCATATTTGTTTAACGACTTGCAAGGATTAAAATATGATTTTAATTTCTTTCATGATAATTGATGAATAGAATTATAGGAAGTACAAGTGTGCCACCCACCAACAAGTTGGGGGCAGGCGCAACAGAAGTTAATTAGTAGGACAAAAGCTAAGTACAAAATAACCCTTCGATAAACTCAGGGTTACAAAATAAAATGAGCACAACAACATATCAACAACCTTCTGAGCAGGGTTATTACGGAAAATTTGGCGGGGCTTATATCCCCGAAATGTTACATCGTAATGTGGAGGAACTGCGTAACCGTTATTTGGAAATTATGCAGGAAGCATCTTTTCAAAAGGAGTTTAAAGACCTGCTGAAAGATTATGTGGGCCGGCCTACACCGTTGTACCTGGCGCAGCGGCTGAGTAAACAATTTAACACGCAGATTTATTTGAAAAGGGAAGACCTGAATCATACCGGTGCTCATAAAATCAATAATACAGTCGGGCAAATATTATTAGCACAGCGGTTGGGAAAGAAAAGAATTATTGCAGAAACAGGTGCTGGTCAGCATGGTGTGGCAACAGCTACAGTATGTGCCTTAAAAGGTGTGGAGTGTATTGTTTATATGGGCGAAAAAGATATTGAGAGGCAAGCCCCTAACGTTGCACGGATGAAAATGCTGGGAGCCAAAGTTATTCCGGCGATGAGCGGGAGCAAAACATTAAAAGATGCCACGAACGAGGCTATACGTCACTGGATTAATAACCCCAATGATACGCATTATATTATTGGCAGTGTGGTGGGGCCGCATCCGTATCCGGATATGGTGGCAAGATTTCAAAGTGTGATTAGTGAAGAAACGAGATGGCAGTTAAAAGAAAAGACAGGCAGCGAATTACCAACGCATGTATTGGCCTGTGTGGGTGGCGGTAGCAATGCGGCTGGTGCTTTTTATCATTTCTTAGATGAGTTGAGTGTTAAGCTGATTGCAGTGGAAGCGGCGGGTCATGGTGTAAGCAGTGGAATGAGTGCCGCTACTACACAACTCGGCAAGCCGGGGGTGTTGCATGGCAGTAAAAGTCTGGTGATGCAAACGGAAGACGGACAGGTGGTGGAGCCGCATAGTATTTCGGCGGGATTGGATTACCCGGGTATTGGTCCGTTACATGCATATTTATTTGAAAGTGGTCGTGCGGAATTTTTAAGTGCTACGGATGAGGAAGCATTGGAAGCAGCATTTGAATTGGCAAAATTAGAAGGCATAATTCCAGCATTGGAATCGGCACATGCATTGGCAGTATTGAATAGCCGTCGGTTTCAACCAACAGATATTTTAGTGGTTTGTTTGAGTGGGAGAGGGGATAAGGATTTGGCGACTTATATGAATGCTATGGAGAAATGATGAATGTTAAATATTGAATTTTGAATGATTGGAATAGAAGAATATTTTTTCAAATGACAAGAATTAGAGATTTATTTCAAAGGAAAAGCAGCAACGTACTAAACGTTTACTGCACCGCAGGCTATCCGCAATTAAACAGCACTGCTGAAATATTAAATGCATTATATGCTAATGGCGCTGATATAGTAGAATTAGGAATGCCTTACAGTGACCCTTTGGCAGATGGCCCCATTATTCAGCACAGCAGTGCTATTGCATTAGCCAATGGGATGACGATTAAAAAATTGTTTGAGCAATTAAAAGATTTCAGAAAAAATCCCTCCCTCGGAGGGGTTGGGGAGACCGTGCCTTTGGTATTAATGGGCTATATGAATCCTGTATTACAATATGGATTTGAGAAGTTTTGTGCGGATGCCGCTTCAGTAGGTGTGGATGGATTGATTCTTCCTGATTTACCGGAATATGAATTTGAAACAGAGTATGGAGCTATCATTAAGAAACATGGATTGGATTTTATATTCCTGGTAACACCCGAAACCAGTGAAAAGAGAATTAAAAAGCTTGATACATTAAGCACGGGATTTTTATACGCCGTATCTTCTTCTTCCACAACAGGAAGTGATAAGAACATGACGGACGTAAATGCTTATTTGCAGCGATTGAAAAGTTATGGCTTAAAAAACCCGGTACTGGTTGGATTTGGTATAAAAGATAAAGCAACATTTGAAGCAGCTTGTGTAAATGCTAACGGAGCAATTATTGGAAGCGCTTTTATTAAAGCGCTGGAGAGTAGTAATGATGTTGAACGAACAACAAAAGATTTTTTGGAAAAATTATTAAGTTAGCAGGTTGTGAATCTTTGAATGTTCAAAGTTAATAATACCGGGTACGTTTAGATTAAACCCCGGTTTGGAGAGTGAGCGACAAACGGGACTCGAACCCGCCACCTCAAGTTTGGGAAACTTGTACTCTACCGGATGAGCTATTGTCGCTTAGAATTTCTAAACCGTAAGTTAGTGAAAATTAATTATTATAAAAAGCGTGATAGTCGTTCTTACAATTTTATCAAACACATAAACTGGATAGAAATAAATAAAATGATATTTTTGAGATGTGCGGTGTTTGAATAAGAAATAAAATAGTCATCTGACTTCATTTTTTATTAAAGTAAAAATTTTGAAGATAGATTTTAAAAAATATAGTGACGGATTGGCCCCAGCCGTTATACAGGACTTTAAAACGCATAAAGTACTGACGCTTGTTTTTATGAATGAAGAAGCGCTGGCCCAAACCATGCGTTATGGCAAAGTGATATTTTATGATCATACCAAAAAACGTGTGCAGACTAAAGGAGAGGGAAGCGGAGATTATTTGCTGGTTAAAGAAATACGGAGTGATTGTGATGATGATGCGATTTTAATTAAAGTACAGCCCTTAGGCCCGGTTTGTAACACAGGGGCAGATACCTGCTGGAGTGAAAAAAATCACACAGAAGATTTTCTTTTTTACCTGGAAGAGATTATTAACCTGCGCAAAAAGGCTTCGCCTGAGGATTCCTATGTGGCTTCTCTTTTTGCCGGAGGAACTGAAAAAATTGCGCAACAGGTAAAATTAGAGGCACAGAAACTGGCCGCAGAGGCAGAGAGGGGTGATAAAGATGCTTTTTTAGATAAAACTACCGACCTGTTATTTCATTTTTTGGTTTTACTTAACGTTAAGGGTTATAATTTGCAGAACATAATTTCCGTACTAAAAGCAAGACATTCTAAACGATGAAACAATTTTTATTTTTCCTGTTTTTTTGTCCTTTGTTTGCACATCCCCAAACATCGGGTAAATCTTTTTCTCTTGATGGCACTATTAAAGGAGTTGCTAATGGCACTACTGTTTATATTTTAAATGAAGAAATTGGACCAGATACCTTAGCCAAAGCGAAAGTATTGAACAATAAGTTTGTATTAAAAGGGAGTGTTCCGGAGAGTGCATTGTATTATATCGGATTTGGTGATAATCCTAAGCGCTATTATTTGTATGTAGATAATACGCCGATGGTTTTTACCGGAGATTTTAATGCACTGGATAAAGCTATTGTTACCGGTTCACCCGTTCATTCTGAATTTATAAAAATGACGGATGCTTTTGATCCTTTACTTAGTAAACTAAATCAGTTGGGCACATCGTATAATTCAACCGCCGATGCAAAAAAAAGAGATTCCTTGTTTACTCAAATAAGAGCGGTGATAGAAAATATTGATGCAAATGTGGAAACTTACGTAAATTCAAAGCAAGGTTCTGACGTAACTGCCCTGATATTGTTGATGACCAGTAATCTCTCTCAAGATTATCAAAAATTGGGGCAGCGGTTTACCGCACTTACACCTTCTGTACAGAAAAGCTTTTACGGCAGAATATTGCGTGAAATTATTGAAAAAGCTATGATAGGAAATGTAGGCACGGAAGCGATTGATTTTACCCAGGCGGACACCAGTGGTAACCCGGTAACTCTTTCTTCGTTCAGGGGCAAATATGTGTTGGTTGATTTTTGGGCAAGCTGGTGCGGCCCTTGTCGTTATGAAAATCCAAATGTAGTAGCTGCCTTTAATGAATATAAAGGAAAGAATTTTACCATACTGGGTGTATCCCTGGATAAACGTAAAGAACCCTGGCTGCAAGCAATAAAAGATGATGGCTTAACATGGACACATGTAAGCGATTTGAAATTCTGGAACAATGAGGTGGCGATGTTGTATAAGATCAGCTCTATTCCTCAAAATATACTAATTGACCCGAGCGGAAAAATTGTAGCTAAAAATTTACGGGGTGAAGAATTACAGAGCAAACTAAAGGAGCTATTACAGTAGCAATAAGAAATTATACAGGACGAGGCATGAGATAAAAAAGAAGAGGCTGTTTTTTTTGACAGCCTCTTTTTACTATTTTGAAATGATTTTATTGTACATTAAAATCAACCTGAATATCACCCCAAAGCAAAGATACTTTTCCTTCTTTGCTTATAGTAAATGTCATTTTCTCTGCAAAACTGGCGGATTTGCCGGGTTTTACTTTTACCCGCAGCACGTCTTTTGACTCCGTATAATCAAAAGCACCCCATTGTTTGGCATCACTGTTAAAAATAATCGTCCACTCATCATTTCCGGAAATAGTAAACAAACCATATTTACCCTTTGGTAAGGTTTGTCCTTCTACCTTTACATCTTTGTCCACTTCAAAGGTGGTGCATTCATTGGCACCTGTACGCCAAACTTTTCCTGCCATAGGTTCCAGGTCTTTTCCTATGGTTCTTCCTTTTACGGAAGGTTGGCTATAGTCAATGGCTACAGTTGCGCCACTGGCAAGGGTTTCTTTTGCTAATGCAGGTGGACTTGGTCGTTTTGACTTATCACGTTGTCCGCAAGCTGTAAAACTTGCTAAGGTCAAAACCGAAACAGTGGTAAATAATAAGAATTTTTTCATTAGTTATTTTTTTAAAGCAGTGAAGGTAAATGAAATTTTATAGAAAGATGCGAAGCATGATTGCAAAACCAGTATCCTTTTTAGGATTTTCAATAATTTTAACAATATGTACTCCATTGCGACTAATTACTTTAACAATATCGCCTTTTTTGTGTTTTATAATTTCTTTATCTAACTCGGGTATTAAAACGCCACGAGGTAATAAACCGAAATCACCGCCCGTTTCTCCACTTCCATCAATGTTATAAGTGCGAGCCAGGTCTTCAAATTTTGCCTGCCCGTTTTTAATTTGTTGAATAAAATTGTCAGCCATTTTAGAGGATACTTTTTTTCGGAAAGTAATGGTATCAAACAGAATATGAGCCGCATGATAAAATACGTTGGGCGCTTTGGCAGCTATCATTACCAGGATGCTATCGCCGGGAAAGGGTCCGTAAACTTTGCCAATTTTTCCTGTGTAGGCAATACTATCTGCAAGGCTCAGATATTTTCCCGGGCTTATAACAGAAACGGTATCAAGTTTGTACTTCTTTTTCCATTTTTTAACAATGGGTATTGGATCTTTTGACTTTTCAAGTTCCGATATTATTTGTTTTAAACGGGCATTGTTGTTTTGTGCCGATACAGTTATGCCGGCTAAAACTAAAGAGACGATAACTACTATAATTTTCATCTTAGGCTATATTGAGCTTGCAAAGTAAAGGGAAACTAACCAAACTGCTTTAACAGGAGGAATTGGTAAATTTGTAAAACAATTTTGCATAAATGCAAACGTTTTGTATGTATGAGAGTATCCATTCTTAATGTTGTGGTTACAATGATGCTTTTTTCCGGTATTTCGTTACAAACAACCGGTCAGTGGAAAGATTATATCGTTGGAGTAAAGGGAGATACACTTAATCGCACTGATCAAAAAGGCCAAAAACAAGGCCCCTGGGTTGTAAAGATTGACCAGCTAAGGGGGGAACCGGGATATGAGGAGGAAGGTATTTTTAAAAATGATAAAAAGGAAGGTATTTGGCGACGATATAATTTACAAGGTGATTTAACAGCCATTGAAAAATATCGTTGGGGCAATAAAGATGGAGTTCAGCAATATTTTACCATGTTTGGGGATTTAATAAGAGAAGAAAGTTGGAGAGCTATTAACCCCGATAACCAATATGATACAGTACCTGTGTATGATTTAAACAAGGCAGATTATATAAAAGAATACCGGGTTGTAAAAGTAGAAGGATATTCTTACAAACATGGCAGATGGAAGTTTTATGACCCACCTGATACCCGGGTAGTGAAATCAGAAATGTACTTTCTGGATAAACTTCAGCGGGAAGGTGATACAACTATTGTAGAAACAACCGAGGAAAAAAAAAAGGAAATTCCTAAAACAAAACAAATTCTTGATTACGAGAAAAAGAATGCCAATAAGAAGAAAATAAAAGTAAGGACAGGGCAAACAGGCGGATACTGAAAAGGCATCCGTTAGGGGTTAAGTTAATTTCTAAAATAATTTTTAAAGAAGATAAGCTGATATTCAACAGCATTTTTCCAATAAGGCCAATTATGTTCACCCGGTCTTTCAATATAATCGTGAGGAATTTTTAATTGCATCATTTTTTTATGTAATTGCTGGTTTACATTAAGAAAGAAATCATTGGTGCCACAATCAAAAATAATTGCCAGTGAATCTGCGGGGTATTTGTCAATCATATTTACGATACTCTTTCTGTCCCATTCATCTCTATGCGTTATTATATCGCCAATTTTTTCTTTTATCTGCCAATTGTTTGGAAACGGACGGATATCAACACCGCCGCTCATACTACCTACTGCTCCGAATAAATCTGTATGACGCAACGCTAAGTAAAAAGCACCGTGTCCACCCATACTTAATCCGCAAATAGCTCTTTTTTTTCTATTCGGAATGGTTAGATAATGAGTGTCGGTATAACTAATTACTTCTTTAGTAATATGTGTTTCATATTGTGAAGAGGAGTCCACCGGACTATCGAAATACCAACTGTTAAATCCTCCATCCGGGCATACAATTAATATTTGCATCTGGTCAGCATAGCTTTTTATTTCCGGAATTTTTGTCACCCAGCCATAAAAATAATCACTGTGCCCGTGTAGCAAATAAACCACAGGATAGCGGGTATTTTTTTTATTATAAGTGTCCGGTTTAACAATCACACATTTAATATTTTTGCGCATGCTATTGCTGTAAATAATTACTGTATCAACGGATGCGGCAAGGCTTTTTAAAGTGATAGCGAATACAGCGAGTAGCAATATTATCCTCAACATTGTTTAGATTGATTCTTTTTTGAAATGATTTTTTGGAGTGTTATAATCAAAACGGCAATTTTTTGAATCACCTGGAAATGTTTTAGTCATCATTCATTTCCCGTCGGATTTTATCACTAACGTGAACCAATACCTTATCAATCCGGTGACCATCCATATCCAATATTTCAATTTTAAAACCTTTCCATTCTAATTTTTCTCCTGCTTGCGGAATGTGTTCCAGTACATGCAGGATAAAACCGGCTAACGTATCAAACTGGTGCTCCTCCTGGTCAATCCAGGCAGTTTTTTCAAAATGAGACAGGAAATCATAAAAAGGAATTTGTCCGTCAACAAGGTAAGAGCCGTCTTCTCTTTCCGTAATGGAATAATCTTCCATGTCTGGCTGAGGCAACTCACCCACTATAGCTTGTAATATATCGTTTAGCGTTATCAAACCAAGCATGGTTCCATATTCATCCACAATAAAACAAGATTGGGTTTGCGCTTTTTTAAATTTTTCAAGTACCTGGTAAGCAGTATTGTTTTCAGGAATGAAAAGAGGGGGCTGCATAAACTCTTTAAAAGGAACATTGTCCGGCTGAATATACAAGTCTTTTATGGAAACAATTCCTTTTACATTATCAACATCACCTTCGCAGATAGGATAAACGGAGTGCGGTTCCATTTTTATTTTTTCGATAATTTTTTCTTCGCTGTCATCTATGTCAAACCATATAATGTCACTTCGATGAGTCATCAGCGATGTAATATTACGATCGCCAAGGTGAAAAATTCGTTCTATAATTTCTTTTTCTTCTTCTTCAATGGTGCCACCCTCTGTTCCCTCGCTGATCATCGCTTTAATTTCTTCTTCCGTAACAATGTTGTTTTGAGAAGGGTGTACATTAAATATTCGAAAAATTAAATTGGTAGCGCTATTCAACATCCAGACAATGGGATGGGTCATTTTAGCGAAAAACTTCATGGGGGCTGCAACAATAATGGCAATTTTTTCTGCCCGCAGTAAACCAAAACGCTTTGGCAATAATTCGCCAAAAATGATGGAAAGAAAAGTAACCACTATTACAATTAACACAGTGGCAATGGTTTCTGCATAAGGCTTTAAAAAGGCCACACTTTCAAACACGGGCTGCAGATAAACAGTAAATTTTTCTGCCGAGTAAACACCGGTTAAAATAGAAATTAAAGTAATTCCGATTTGTACGGCCGATAAAAATATTTCGGGGTTTTCACTTAATTCCAGGGCGGTACGGGCGGAAATATCTCCTTTATTCGCCAGGCTCTCTAATCTCGCCTTTCGTACCGATACGAGGGCAATTTCGCTCATAGCAAATAAGCCGTTCAAAAAAATTAATCCTAATAATATTAATACTGATGTCATATTATGCGTGCTTTGTTAGTGGCTGTAAACCAATTCGTGAATTAAACAAATAGCTTGAAATCCAGCCGATAAATATTCCAATTACAGAACCACAAAATACGTCAATAGGATAATGCACACCTACATATACCTGAGCGTATATTATTGCGAAAGCCCATACAAAAATAAGACGCCACCATTTGCTGCTGAATTTTAGTGTTTGATAAATAAAAGTAGCTACTGCAAAATGATTTACGGCATGGGATGATGGAAATGAGGAACTCACAGGACAGCGTTTAATTAATATTCTTACAAATTCATTTATAGCCGGATCCTGGCAGGGGCGAAGACGGAAAAAAGTTTCTTTTAAGTAGGAACTGCTAATCAGGTCGGATACAGATGCTGTGAAAAGAATCATCAGTATCCACCAAATACTTTTCTTCCCAAAATTAAATGGTATAAACAACAAAAGAAACAGATAAAAGGGGAGCCAAAAACTCGACTCACGTAGAAAGGGTAGTACGGAATCAAGCAGGGGGTGCGTCCATTTGGTATTGATTTGATGAAACAGATTATAATCCCACTGTTTTAATTGTTCTGTAAGCGACATGTTTGTTATATGGCTGTTAATTCAGCAATACAAAAATAACATTATCTCACACAGTATAAGAAAACGTTATTTTTGCACCACTTTTACAGGAAAATTATGATAAAAATACCCCGCATAACAAAATGGGTGCTACAAATGTTTTTGATGCTGATGGTATTGATGACGGGTATGCGGCTGGCTCATTTTTTTTATTTTAAACCTATTAATGAAAAATTTGGTAGCAATTTTGATTCATTTTGGATGGGGGTACGATACGATGCCCGAATAGCGGCCATTATTTTATTGCCATTGTTGGTATTAGGGAGTATTGAATTTAAGAAAAAATTTTCTGAATTTTCTCTGGCGAGACGTTTATACACCTTTCTGCTTTGCTTTGTACCCATCACGGCTATATTGCTTATTGGGGCCAATTTTAATGAGGTAGCTAAGGTCGAAACCAAAATTTTAACCGGGGTGGTTATTAGCTTTGTGTTGCTTGCCATTCTTCAATTACGGGTACTTAATCCTTTCACCTCACCACTGGCGAAAAAAATTTGGTTCTGGTATTTGGGAATAGCCTTAACCGTATGGACACTTTTTTATGAGGTGGATTTTGCTAATTACGCGTATCTTTCCCAAAGGCTTAATGCAAGTATTTTAAATCTGCTAGAGGATACGGGTATATCGTTAACCATGATGTGGCAATCATACCCAATTGTTAAAATGGTTATTGTTTTAGTTGGCGTTGTTCTTTTGTTAATGTGGTTAATAAATCATTTGTACAAGATGTCTGGCCGCCAGGGTAATAGCCGGGTTACAGATCGCTCTATTTCCTTTATTTTAGTCTTCTTTGCGTTTGCACTTTGCATATTTGGTCGTATTGGTCAATTTCCGTTACGGTGGAGTGATGCTTTTGCGCTTGGAAATGATTACAAAGCCAATCTTTCATTAAACCCTTTTCAAAGTTTTTTCAGTTCGCTTGGATTCAGACATGTAACGTATGATGCCAATAAAGTGAGTGAGTATTATCCGTTAATGAGCGAATACCTGGGTATTAAAAATCCCAATGCTTCAGAGCTTAATTTTACCAGGCGATACACATATCCAAAAGATAGCTTTTCAACAAAACCCAATGTTGTACTGGTTATTTGCGAAAGTTTTAGCGCTTATAAAAGTTCTATGTGGGGAAATCCATTAAACACCACACCTTATTTTAACAAGTTGTGTAATGAAGGAATTTTTTTCGATAATTGTTTTGCTCCACATTACGGTACGGCAAGAGGGGTATGGGCTGTTATTACCGGTATTCCGGATGTACAGATTAATAAAACAGCCAGCCGTAATCCTGCTGCAGTTGATCAGCATACTGTAATTAATAACCTGGAAGGGTATAAAAAATTTTATTTTCTTGGCGGCAGCACCAGTTGGGCAAATATACGCGGTGTGTTAACCAATAATATTAAGGACTTAAATTTATTGGAAGGGGATGATTTTGAGGCCAAAAAAGTGGATGTTTGGGGTATCAGCGATAAAAATCTTTTGCTTGAGGCTAATAAAAAGTTATCCAGGGAAAGCCAGCCGTTTTTCGCTATTATACAAACTGCTGATAACCACAGGCCCTATACAATTCCGAAAGAAGATGCTAAAGAGTTTAAAAAAATTGAGAACGTAACCGATGACTCTTTAAAAAAATACGGTTTTGAATCCCTGGCAGAATTTAATGCTTTTCGTTATACGGATTTTTGTTTTCAGCAATTTATGGAAGCAGCTAAAAAAGAAAAATATTTTGATAATACCATTTTTGTTTTTATCGGAGATCATGGAATAAGAGGTAATGCGGCAAACATGTTTCCCAAAAGCTGGACAGAAGAAGGACTTACTTGTGAGCATATTCCTTTATTATTTTATGCCCCTGCCTTGTTGCAGCCGCAACGGATTAACAGAATATGCTCGCAAGTGGATATTTTACCTTCCATAGCGGGGTTATTAAAAAAATCATATTATACCAATACTTTGGGAAGAAATTTGTTTGATACGGCATTTGCCGACAAGGGTTTTGCTTTTATTATTGATCATGATGAAAGACAAATCGGAGTAGTAAGCGGCGATTATTATTTTGTTCATCAAACAAATTCTTCTAAAGAAAAGCTGGTGTCAATAAAAAATAATTTGCCCGTTCCGGTAAACGGAACAACCGATTCTGTTCGCGGACGTTTAAGTGCATTGACACAAGCAGTATATGAAACTTCTCGTTATTTACTTTACAACAACAAGAAACAGTAAGGAAAATTAGAATAGCGGAGATAATAAATATTCTTCCTCCCCAAGTTGGCGTATATTGCGTATCTATCAAGTTGTACTACTAAATAAATATTATGTCTCATAAAAGAAAGGCGGCTACAGGATTCATTTTTATTACACTGCTTCTGGATGTAATTGGTTTTGGTATAATTATCCCCGTAATGCCCAAATTATTAGAAGGGATGATTCACGGGGGATTAAGTGAAGCATCTAAAATTGGAGGCTGGTTGCTGTTTGCGTATGCATTTATGCAATTCCTTTGCGCCCCGGTAATTGGTAATTTAAGTGATAAATATGGTAGAAGACCTGTATTGCTGTTTTCTTTATTCGGCTTTGGTATTGATTATTTGTTTTTAAGTTTTGCACCTAATGTTGGATGGTTGTTTGTAGGAAGAATTATTGCAGGCATAACCGGTGCAAGTTTTACTACGGCGGCAGCCTATATAGCAGATGTGAGTACCGCTGAAACCAGGGCAAAAAATTTTGGAATGATTGGTGCGGCATTTGGTTTGGGATTTATAATCGGTCCATTAATGGGGGGTATCCTGGGTTCATTCGGCTTGCGGGTTCCCTTTTATGCTGCGGCTTGTCTTAGTTTGTTAAACTGGTTGTATGGCTATTTTATTCTACCGGAATCTTTAAGTAAGGAAAACCGTCGTGAATTTGACTGGAAAAGGGCAAACCCGGTAGGATCACTATTGCATTTGAGAAAATACCCGGCATTGGGAAATTTGATATTATCAATTGTGTTGGTTTATATTGCTGCACATTCAGTGCAAAGTAACTGGGGGTATTATACCATGTATAAATTTACCTGGAGTGAAAAAATGGTTGGGTATTCACTGGCGCTGATAGGAATTTTAGTAGCAGGAGTGCAGGGTGGCTTAATAAGAATCGTTAATCCCAAACTGGGAAATGAGAGAAGTGTATATATCGGTATTTTCCTTTATTCGTTAGGGTTAGTATTATTTGCTTTTGCTTCCCAAACCTGGATGATGTTTGTATTTTTGCTTCCCTATTGTTTGGGAGGTATAGCGGGCCCTGCGTTACAAGCTATTATAGCGGGTCATGTTCCGGTTAACGAACAGGGAGAATTACAAGGATCGTTAACCAGTTTAATGAGCGCTACCGCAATTGTGGGGCCACCGGTAATGACTAATTTGTTTTCCTATTTCACTCAATCTTCCGCACCTGTATATTTTCCGGGGGCGCCCTTTTTGCTGGGGGCCATTCTTATGTTGGGCAGTGCAATATTGGCTTATATGGCTCTAAGGCATGAAAAGTACCTGGCACACAAAAAGCAAGCAAGCCAAATTAATAATTCCAATTAGATTTGCAGCATGTCGTCCATGCTTATTACCAATATTAAAGAGCTAGTAAATGTACGAGAGCAGGATATGCTACTCAGAGGTAATGACCTGGCAAAAATTCCCTGTATTAAGAATGCTTATTTAATTATTGAGGAAGGAATTATTACTGGTTATGGTAAAATGAGCGATTTACCGGGTAATTACTCCCACACCCCTCGTATCAATGCCTCCGATCAATTTGTTTTACCGGCATGGTGCGATAGCCATACCCATTTAGTTTTTGCAAAGGAGAGGGAAGAGGAATTTGTTGATAAAATAAAGGGACTAACTTATGCAGAAATAGCAGCAAAAGGAGGAGGCATATTAAACTCTGCCAATAAATTAAATGATATTTCAGAAGATGAACTTTTTCTTCTTGCCTGGAAGCGATTGGAAGAAGTAAGTAAATTAGGTACCGGTGCCGTTGAAATAAAAAGTGGTTATGGTTTGACAGTGGCTGGCGAGCTTAAAATGCTTCGTGTTATTAAGAAACTAAAAGAAAAATCGTCATTATTAATTAAGTCAACATTTCTGGGGGCGCATACCTACCCGTTGGAGTATAAAGAAAATCATAGGGGCTATATTGATTTAATTATTAATGAAATGTTGCCCGTAATTGCCCGTGAAAACTTAGCAGATTATATTGATGTGTTTTGTGAGACGGGTTTTTTCACTCCTGAGGAGACAGAAGAAATATGCCGTGCAGGGATAAGAATAGGTTTAAAACCTAAAATACATGCAAATCAATTAAATCTTTCAGGTGGAGTTCAGGTGGGTGTAAAATTGGGAGCTATTTCTGTTGACCATTTAGAAACGATGGATGAAGCTGCTATCCATACGCTGTCTAACGCTGGCACTATTGGTACTTTATTACCTACGGCGGCTTTCTTTTTAAGAATGCCTTTTCAGCCTGCAAGAAAATTAATAGAAGCTGGTTGTGCTATTGCCTTGGCCAGCGATTATAATCCAGGCTCATCACCCAGTGGTAATATGAATTTAGTGATAGCCATGAGTTGCATACAAATGAAAATGTTGCCAGAAGAGGCTTTTAATGCAGCTACTATAAACGGGGCCTTTGCTATGGAATTGCAGAAGGAAGTGGGAAGTATTGCGGTAGGTAAAAAAGCCAATCTTATTTTCACCAAGCCTATTCCTTCGTTGGCTTGTATCCCTTACTACTTCGGTTCTAATTTAATTGATAAAGTGATGATAAAAGGGGAGATTGTATAAATAACGCGTCACAAAGGTTTCATTATTGTACTAATTTTTAGCTTATCTTCATTTTCCGTCAAATTTAAAATTCACACCAGGCTTTTGAAATATGAATTATTTGAAGATTTATAATAAGCAGGATATTTTAAGTATAACCCGCATCAGGAGGTTTGAAACAAAGGTTGGTGAACGCTTACAAATAATCGAGAATCCCGCACAGTTGGAAGCTGGCATTGAGAAATCAACCGCCCGTTATGTATTGGTAGGCATTCCGGAAGATATTGGAATAAAAGCCAATCATGGGGTTGGAGGTGCCGATTCTTGCTGGATGAATTTTCTGCAATCTTTTTTTAACATACAGAGTAATGATTTTTTTACCGGTGATGATGTATTAATGCTCGGGCATTTTGATTTTGATGATTTAAAGAAGGTAATTGATACCAATGCTCCTGGATATGATGAAAAGATAGATGCTTATCGGCATGCAGTAAACACTATTGACGAGGCAGTGGAATGGCTGATTAAATTAATTACTCAGTGCAGAAAAATTCCTATTGTAGTTGGTGGTGGACATAACAATGCATATCCCTTAATTAAAGGTGCTGCAAAAGGATTATATAAGGCAGGCATTATCCCCCTGGCACAAATTAATGCAGTTAATTTAGATGCACATACAGATTTCCGCCCGTCCGAAGGAAGACATAGTGGTAATGGGTTTCGTTATGCAGAGGAAGATGGCTATTTACAGAAATATTGTGTGGTAGGCGTACACGAAAATTATTTGCCCCAAAATGTATGGCTTGATATAGTAAATAATCCTTTTATTGATTTTATTACATACGAAGATATTTTTGTTCACGAAAAGAGAAATTTTATTCAGGCAGTAGCACATGCTACCGGATTTACGGAAGGTAGTTATACCGGTGTGGAGCTTGATCTGGATTCCATTGAAAATACTTTGAGCAGTGCCGCAACCCCTTCGGGTATTTCTGTTTTACACGCCAGGCAATACATCAATTTTGCCGCAACGGATTGCAAAGTTGCTTATTTGCATATATGTGAAGGCGCCCTCCAATTATCTGATGGAAGAAAAAACGACTTGGTTGGCAAACTGGTAAGCTATTTAATTACCGATTTTGTAAAGGCCCGCAATTAATAATTAATTAAGGTGATCAGTAATTTCTTTTTCATCTGTAATACCATCTTTGCGCCAAACTAGTTTACCATCTTTATATACCAAAAAAACGGGTAACGCATCCACCTGGTATTTTTTCATTAGTTCCACATCCCGTCCACCATCAACTTTTACAATTTTTAATTTACCGGTATATTTTTCAGCAATACTTTTTAGGACGGGCTCCATTTTTTTGCACGGGGGACACCATTCAGCCCCAAAATCAACTAATACAAGAGGAAAGCTGTTTACGGCAGCGTTAAATTCATCCTGGCTCATTTGTTTTTCATCTGATACGCCTTCTACGGGTTTGGACTCTTTTTTCCAGGCATTGATACCACCTTTTAAATCATATACTTTTTTAAAACCGTCTCTTCTGAATTTTTCAGCAGCCTCAGCGCTTCTCTCACCCGTTAAGCAATAAAGGTAGAGCGGCTTATTTTTATCTAAAAAGGATGTCCTCCTTTCAAACTCCTTCTTGTCATTCCAATTGGCTAATAGAGAACCTTTCAAATGCCCTCTTTGATATTCGCCCGGTGTGCGAACGTCAAGTAACTGCACAGAATCTTTTTTTATTGCTGTTTCAAATTCAGATGGCGTTAATTTTTCTTTTTGCTGTTTTTGATTTTGTGCTTTACAGGAAGTGATGGAAAGCAGAATAAAAAGAAAGGAAATATTGGATGCTGATTTTAATAAGTTCATAACTGTTTTTTATAAAATGAATTCAAAGGAATGGAATCATTATGAGTACAAAATTAGCTAATCCGGTGTTTCTTTATTTAATAATTTATTAGATTATTTAAGACAAGAACTTATATAGTGTAGTTATTTATAATTTTAACTTTTTGTTTCTGCATTTTTATGATATAGATGGTGACTGTTATTTAATAATGAAATTATAATTACGTCACTGCTTTGTTATATTGGGAAGTGACAATTTTTTAATTACCCTTTTTGTGGTTTTTTTACGTTAACCTTTAGGGACAATCATATACGTAAGTAGCTAATAAATCGCCATTAATCATTATACTGGTGGGAGCATTTTTATTGTTGTAAGTATATAAAACTGACAACCCGTTAATGCTTGCAGGAACTTTTTGCGAATTAAACAAAACGGTGTAACCTGAATTGAAATCATCGCCGTAAAAATCAAATAATTCAATTTGTGGATAGACGATTTGAAATGGATTGCAAACAGAAGATGGATTGATGCTATATGGAATTGTAATTGGCGGGTTTTCTGTATTTAATGTGTCGGTAATTAAAGTAACCTGGTTATTATCATATTGAAAACTGTAAGTTTCCTGTTTTACCAATTCGCCTTGGGTTTCATCGTTAAGCCAAAAAACTTTTTTAGAAAGCAATCCGTTACCACTATAGAAAAATTCATAGCGGCTGTTATATTCATAGCCATTTACCCCTAACATCCAGCTACGAAGCGAATCTGGTTTTTTTTGACTGTTGTAAAACAATTCTTCATAATAAAATATTTCGCCTGATGCATCATCTTCATAGTCAAGTCTTGAAATTAATTTATCGCTGTTGTATGAAATATTGATATTAAAACCGTAATCGGATGTGATTTTAGCAATCATATTACCCACATAAGTAAAATTATACGTTATGCTGGGGTTGTTGGGATCAAACGTATTATAGGTAGCTGATATTAAATTGCAACCGCCTTTATAATCAGGGGTACACTCGGTAGGGGGAACCTCGTTTCCTTTTTCGTAAGACAATTCTTTTTTGCAGGAAAAAAGCGTCAAACCTGAAATAATAATGGCGGTAATTAATTTTAGCTTCATGGTAGCATTTTATACATTATGGTAACGTAAAAGTAAGAGATTTGTTTTATACGTTTAACGCTGCCTTAAGTGGTCAGAAAATTTTTATGTGTGTTATAATTAAAAAGGTTGAACCCGCTATTAATTCTAATACTGGCAAAAAATCCGCTACCCGTGATTTTTTAATTGATTTTGAGCATCAGGTGTTATAAAAAGCGCCAATCGCTGCTGTATTTACATAAGCTAGTTGTATAGTAGAAGATTTATTAGGGGCTGTGCATAAAGTATAAAGCCATTTTAAGTATTTATTCTTTTTGTTTAAATAATATGGAAAAATTGTAAAAAAGTATAGCGTAATTGGATACATAAGATATTTTAATTAAAGCATCTTATTTCTACTATCATAATTTTGTGGCGTTTTAAAATAAGGTTTATTTTTCCGTACTAAATGTTGCATTCATGAATAAACAAGTTGCTTTTTTCTTTATTTCCTTTTTTATTGTTTCCAATGTTTGGGCACAGCTTAAGAAGGACTCCCTCGCAGAGGTTAATAATTATTTCAAGCCCGTTAAGTGGAGGAGTATTGGCCCGTTTCGCGGAGGTCGTTCTGTTTGTGCTACAGGAGTAGTGGGCAATCCTGCTGTTTATTACATGGGTTCCACCGGGGGAGGTTTGTGGAAAACAGATGATATGGGAATTACCTGGAATAATATTTCTGATGGGTATTTTAAAACAGGCTCTGTTGGTGCGGTGGCCGTTGCGGAAAGTGATCCTAATATAGTTTATGTTGGCATGGGGGAACATGCGGTACGTGGGGTAATGACGCATTACGGAGATGGAGTATATAAATCTACAGATGCGGGAAAAACGTGGAAGAAAATAGGTTTAGAGCTTACGCAGCATATTTCCCGAATTGTAATTCACCCTAAGGATCCCAATATTGTATATGTAGCAGCACAAGGGGCTTTGTATGGTAAATCAAAAGAAAGAGGTATTTATAAATCAACTGATGGGGGTATTACCTGGAAAAATGTTTTGTATGTGGACGATAAAACCGGTTGCGCAGAGCTATCAATGGATATAAATAATCCCCGGATATTATATGCGTCCATGTGGGAGCATGGTCGGCTACCATGGAAGATAATTAGCGGTGGATCAGGGAGTGGTTTATATAAATCAACAAATGGCGGGGAAAGCTGGGAAAAAATGCAGGAAGGATTACCACGTGAGTTAGGTAAAACAGCTATTTCCGTTTGTCGTTCTAATTCGGATAAAGTGTATGCTTTGATAGAAAGTAATTATGATAAAGAAGAAGGAGGGGTTTATGTTTCTAACAATGCAGGCAAAAGTTGGGAGCAGGTAAGTAACGATCATCGCTTAATACAACGGGCCTGGTATTATATTGAATTATTTGCCGATCCGTTAAATGAAAATATGCTATACATTACCAGTGCGCCATTTCTTCGTTCAATTGATGGTGGAAAAACCTGGGAGAATATTTCCAATATACATGGGGATAATCATAATCTTTGGATTAATCCTGTTAACTCCAACAACATGATTCTTTCAAATGACGGTGGGTCGGCAATTTCATTTAACCAGGGTAAAACATGGAGTTCTCTAAACAATTTGCCTACCGGGCAGTTTTATCGAATTAATACGGATAACCAGTTTCCTTATCGCATTTATGCAGGGCAGCAGGATAATAGTTCCGTATCCATAGCAAGCAGGGAATTACATAATGATGGAATTACTACCGAAAGCTGGACGGCTTCTGCCGGAGGCGAAAGTGCTTTTCTTGCCTTTAATCCTGATGACCCGCAATATGTTATGGGAGGGAGTTATCAGGGCACAATTGAAATATTGAATACCAAGGCACAAGCAGCAACAAATATTATGGCTGCTCCTATTCAATATTTAGGTAGAGATGCTAAGGATATGAGATACCGGTTTAATTGGAATGCACCTATTATTTGGTCCAAGCATGAACCCAATGTTTTTTATCACGGTTCACAATATTTGTTGCGAACAACAGATATGGGTAAAACATGGACAGAGGCATCACCAGATCTTACCCGAAACGAAAAAGAAAAGCAAGGCAAACCAGGCGGTCCTTTTACCAATGAAGCAGTGGGCGCCGAAAACTATGGCACCATAAGTTATGTAATGGAATCTCCTCACGAAAAAGGCGTTATCTGGACAGGTAGCGATGACGGATACGTTTACCTTACCAAAGATAATGGTGCTCATTGGCAAAATGTAACACCAGTCGGATTGCAGGAGTGTTTAATTAATTCAATTGAAGTATCTCCTCATGATAAAGCTACAGCGTATATAGCAACTACACGGTATAAATTCAACGATCATACTCCCGGATTGTATAAGACAACTGATTATGGCAAGACATGGACAAGAATTGATAATGGAATTCCGGCAGGCGCATTTACCCGTGTTGTGCGGGAGGATGATAAGAGAAAGGACTTGTTATTTGCCGGAACAGAAACAGGCGTGTATATTTCCTGGAATGGAGGAAAAAGCTGGTTCAGTTTTCAGTTGAATTTGCCAGTAGCTCCTGTTACCGATTTAAAAATACATAAAGATGATTTGATTGCTTCTACTTCAGGAAGAGCCTTTTGGATATTGGATGATCTTGACCTTATACGACAATATAAAAAGGACACATCTTTTTACTTATTTAAACCCGAAGATGCTTATATCGTAAATGGAGAAAGTGAATTAGATCAATCTTCGGCAGATTTTAATGGTTCCCATAAATTACGAGGTGTTAATCCTTCAACAGGAGTGGTTATTTATTACCAACTCCCTGAATTAAAACTTACAGACACACTTGCAATGCAGATTAAAGATGCGGATGGTAATCTTCTTCGATCATTTAGTTCCGTTAGTGATAATACCTATAAAAAGTATGATGGTGGCCCGCCGGCAGAACCTGCTTTATCTAAGGTAAAAGGGCTTAATCGGTTTGTATGGGATATGAGATGCTCCACTATGCCTGGAATACCCGATGCATATATTGAAGCCAGTTATAAGGGGCATAAGGTTCCGCCGGGGAAATATACAATAATTTTAAAAGATGGTAAGCAGCAGGGTAGCTCTGTAGCAACCATTCTGGCAAATCCACTCTATCCTACAGATGCAACAACTTATAAAGAGTATCATAACTTAATGAGCAGGATGGAAGCGGATTTGACTACAATGCACCGATTAGTTAACAATATGAATGAAAAAAGAAAACAGTTAAGCTCGATTTTAATAGAATTGCCTGCAGATAAAAAATATGATTTGGTAAGAAAAGAAGGGGAGGCGTTGGTTGCCAAGATGAAGGGGTGGGATGAGGATATGGTGCAACGAAAATCAAAAGCCTACGATGACGTAGAAAATTTTCCAAATAAGTTTACATCCGATTATATGTTTCTTATTAATCAAACGGAGAGTGACATTCCATCTGTAAACAAACCCTCCCTGGACCTGCTGCAGGAATTTAATGCCAAATGGGTAGTTTTGAAAGGCAGGGCTGATGAAATACTTTATAAAGACTTGCCAGCATTAAATAAATTATTATGGGATGCTGGTTTAGGCGCTATATGGAAAAACTAAATTTGTATTAAACAGTAACGTTTTTTTCTAATTATCACTGTATGGAGAGGGGTCGGTCTGGCCCCTTTCTGTATTTAAACCCACAATTAACTTCAGACAAAAGTTTCTCTTTATTCATGTAAAAATTAAAAATTGCGATAATTTGAATAACATTCAAAAATTAACTAATTAATTTTTGATTACAATCAGAATTTATTCTAATACCCATCATGAAAAACAAGGTGGTTATATATGAAATTTGAATAGGGAATAAATATCCGATCTGATTTTTTATGATAGGAATATTATCAACCGAAGAAATAGAGGAAGTACTTAAAGAAAATGTATTGGGTCGTATTGGCTGTAATGATGGGATAAAAACTTACGTGGTTCCTGTTAATTATGTTTATAACGGAACATCTATTATAGCCCATTCCGCCGAAGGATTAAAGATAAAGATGATGAGAGAAAACAAAGAGGTTTGTTTTGAAGTTGACGATATAAAAAGTTATACGAATTGGAGGAGTGTGATAGCCTGGGGATATTACCAGGAGCTTTTGGATGAGAGAGACCGGTATAATGCCATGAAGTTGTTTGTAGAAAGAATGCTCCATGTAAAAGTAAGCGAGTCAGCAATTGTACCGGGGGAGGTAGAAAAAAAAGTACATTCTTTTTCAAAGAAACATGTAAAACCTGTTATTTACAGAATTGTGCTTACAGAAAAAACAGGCCGGTTTGAGAGGGAGTGAATCATTATTATAATGTATGCCATCTGTTGTTACAATTACGTTTAGTCCATGCATTGATAAAAGTACTTCAGTGCCATTTTTGATTCCTGAAAAGAAATTAAAATGCAAAGAGCCACGGCTTGAGCCCGGTGGAGGTGGTATTAATGTAGCAAGAGCCATAAAAAAATTAGGAGGCGAGGCCATTGCTATTTTTCCTTCTGGTGGTTATACGGGTAAATTTTTTAACCACTTGTTGGAAAAAGAAAATATTTCGTCTTTTATTATTGAAACAGCTAATGAGACAAGAGAGAATATTATAGTGTTAGATGAATCAACCAATAATCAGTATCGGTTTGGAATGCCTGGCACTTTTTTAAGTGAGGAGGAATGGGGACAATGCATTAAGGCGGTAGAAGATATTACAGAAGTTGAATTTGTTGTTGCCAGCGGTAGCCTGCCCCCTGGTGTACCACAGGATATTTATGCCCGGTTAGCCAGAATTTCTAGAGGAAAAAATGCTAAGTTTATTGTAGATACTTCCGGCGATGCTTTAAAACAAGCTGTTAATGAAGGTGTTTATTTGCTTAAGCCCAACCTTGGTGAATTGAGTTACCTGTCTGGTAAAGACAATTTGAGTTTAGACGATGTTAAAAAAATAGCGATACAAATTATAAACAGTGGAAAATGCGAGATAATGGTTGTGTCAATGGGTGCTTCCGGGGCTCTCTTGGTAACAAAAGATATTATGCAAATGGTTAATCCGCCTACTGTTACAAGAAAAAGCACCGTGGGTGCGGGAGATAGTATGGTGGCAGGAATTATTTATTATTTATGGTTGGGTAAAAGTATTATAGAAGCTGTGCAATATGGGGTAGCCTGCGGTACTGCAGCAACTATGAATCCCGGAACAGAACTATGTCATAAAGCAGACGCCGATAAGTTGTACGATCTTATTCAAAAGTCAGCCAGAATTAATTTTGCCTGAGTTTTATAGTCTTATACCAGTCATTTATTGCAATGATAACCGTCATAGGTTAAGTAAAATAATTACAAATATCTTAGTAAATGATATTACAGAGTATGCTGACACTATTAAATTAGTGCAGCAGGAATAATCTGTTTTTTTAATTAATAAAAACTTATTGTATGGCAATTATAAAAGTATTGGAATTAATGGCCAGTTCTTCAAAAAGTTGGGAAGATGCTGCACAGCAGGCTATTAAGGAAGCCTCAAAAACATTAAAAAACATCCGTTCCATATATATTCAAGACCATAGTGCAGTAGTAAATAATAATAGAATTGTGGAATACCGCATTACGGCCAAATTGAGTTTTGAAATTGAGCACTCTTAAATTTTAAAACCAGATTTTATGTCGCTTAACTTCGAAAAATATGCGGCTAAGGGTAATGAATTTGTCAATCTGGTGGCAGAAAGTTTGAATGTACCACGCGATAAGGCCGGTCGGATAGTACGAGCTGTATTGCACGCATTGCGCAACAGATTAAGCCATGAGGAATCTTTTCAATTGTTAGCTCAGTTGCCTATGGCATTGAAGGGTGTATATGTGGATGGTTGGATTTTTGATAAAGATTTTAATCGTATTCACCACCTTTCAGATTTTATTGATGAAGTAAGAAAAGAGGATGGCGGACTTGCGGGATATGATTTTGGCAATGATGATAAAGCCAGGTATGCCGTAGCCGCTGTTTTTAAAGGCTTGAATTTTTTTGTTTCCGAGGGCGAAATGGATGATTTAATAAATGTAATGCCACAGGAATTAAAGAAGTTTATTAAAGAGAGTATCGCAGGTAAAGAAACTATTTTTTAGGGTAGGCAACAATAACCTAAACACATAAAGGCAATAAAGACTCCATACAACTTGCGTGAAGGAGAAGTATATTATTTTTTACTTATCCTATTAATACGCAATCACTTACGCTTTGCAAAAATATTCGTATATTGTATTATATCAATTTCAAAATTGAGGCTGATCAGCTAGTGCCAATGTCCTGTTTTGTATTTTAGGATTCTGAAAACTCAATATAAAAATAGCAAACTTTTCATGCCGCGTTCCGTAAAGAGCGGAAATGAATCTTCCAGTCACTTTGAAGCATTGTTTAAAAATGCTGCAATGAGTATTATTATCGCCAATAACGATGGGAAGATTAGTAACATAAATCCCTATGCGTTAAAAGTTTTTGGATATGCCCGAAAAGAACTTATTGGGAAAAAAATGACCATGCTGTTCCAGATCCGGAATTCCGGACAGAATTTACAGCTTTTGAGAACATATTTAAAGAATGGGAAACCTGGAAGTAATCTGAATACGATCGCTGTTAGTAAAAGTGGCAGACAAATTCCTGTAGAAGTAAGTTTGAACCATTATGAAAGTGGCGGAAAGGATTTTGTGGTTGCTTTTATTATTAATGTTTCTTCCCGAAGAAAAGCAGAGGCTGCCATTGCTAAGTTAACTGATAAGCTAGAGCAAAAAATTAATGAACGAACCAGTCAGTTTAGGAAGGCGATGCAGGAGTTGCGTTATGCAAATAGTATGTTAGAAAATACGGTGTCTTATCAAAAGGCTATTGTAGATAATGCGGGAGCTATGATTATCGCAACAGATGAGAAAGGGGTTATAAAACTTTTTAACCAGGAAGCTGCTCTAAATATCGGGTACAGGCCTTCTGAATTAATTAATAAAAAAACGCCGTTAATTTTTCATAATAAAAATGAAATTGCACAGAAAAGGGAAAGACTCAGAAAAGAAATAGGTATAACAATTGAAAACGATTTTGAAGTAATGGTTGAAATGGCAAAGAGGAGTATCCATGCAGACGAACCCTACACTTACATACGAAAAGATGGAACCACTTTTCCCGTATTATTAAGTATTACTTCAATAAAAAATAAAAATGGGGAGATTACCGGTTTTATGGGTATAGCTATTGATATATCTGATAGAAAAAAAATTGAGGAGGAGCTTAAATTAGCGTTGGTAAAAGAAAAAGAGTTGAATGAGCTTAAATCCAGATTTGTTTCAATGGCATCGCATGAATTTCGTACTCCTCTTAGCACTATTCTTTCATCTGCGTATTTAATTGAAAAATATATTGATACCAATGATCAACCTAAGCAAGAAGTGCACCTGAGGCGAATTTTTTCTTCTGTAAATATGCTTACAGATACTCTTAATGACTTTTTAAGCCTGGGTAAAATTGAAGAAGGCAAAATACAAGTGCGGCCGGCTCATGTTAATATTCGGGAGATGATGATAAATGCTATTGCTGATTTGAAAGATAGCCTCAAAAAGCGACAAATAATTCATTATGATCATATCGGTAACCTAGAGATTACAATAGATATTCAATTATTGAAGCATGTTGTCATGAACCTTGTTTCTAATGCCAGTAAGTTTTCGCCTGAGGGTAGTGATATTGAAATAAAAACAATTGTTCAAAAATCAAGTTTAACGCTCTCCGTAAAAGATTATGGTATCGGTATTTCAAAAGATGATCAGAAACACCTGATGGAACGTTTTTTCCGGGGAGCTAATGCAGTGAATATTCAGGGTACGGGACTAGGTTTGCATATCGTTTCCAAATATGTTGATCTTATGAATGGAAAGATAGTGTGTCAAAGTGAATTAGAAAAAGGAACGGAGTTTATTATAACGTTTAGCGATAAAAAATAACGTGTCATGAAAAAGATTTTACTGATTGAAGATAACGATGAAATTCGGTCTAATACTGCAGAAATTCTGGAGCTATCAAATTATAAAGTGATTGAGGCCTCAAACGGTAAAATTGGTGTCGAAAAGGCTCTTCAATATAATCCGGATTTAATTATTTGTGATATTATGATGCCTGTATTGGATGGCTATGGTGTTTTGCATGCCATACATAAAAACGATCTTATAAAAAATACGCCTTTTATTTTTTTAACAGCAAAGGCAGAACGTAATGATTTCAGGAAAGGAATGGAGTTGGGGGCGGATGATTTTGTTGTAAAGCCTTTTACTCCTACCGAATTATTAAATGCTGTTGATAGCCGCTTGAAAAAGATTGATTTATTAAAAAAAGACTTTTCTCCAGGACTTGACGGATTACAACAATTATTGCAGACATCATCAGCAAAAAACATTCTTCGTTCGTTTGTTGAAGGACGTAATATTAATAAATATAAAAAGAAACAATTAATTTATTTAGAAGGAAACCACCCTAACCGGTTGTATTACATTGTGAAGGGCAAAGTAAAAGCTTATAAAACTAATGAGGATGGTAAGGAACTGGTTACAGAGTTATATTCAACCGGCGATTTTCTTGGTTATGTGGCCTTGTTAGAAGGATCTGTTTACAAAGATACAGCCGAGACCTTGGAAGAGTCAGAATTGGCAATAATACCCAAGGAAGATTTTGATGAACTAATAACTAAGAATCCCGAGGTTATTAAAAAATTTATTCAGTTAATGGCTAAAAATATTTCTGATAAGGAAAATCAACTTTTAAGCCTTGCTTATAATTCGTTGAGGAAAAAAGTAGCGGAGGCTATTTTGCTTTTACACAAAAAGTTTAAACAAGCGCAAGATGAAGAATTTGTTATTGATATTAGCCGGGAAAGCCTTGCCACTATTGCTGGTACGGCTACAGAGTCACTTATTCGAACTCTGAGCGATTTTAAAAATGAAAAGCTAATTGATATTAAGGATGGTAATATTGTTTTGCTTGATATTGCTAAATTAGAGCATATGCTTAACTAACATCCTTAATGATTCAGTAGTTAATTAATGACAGCCGATTAAAAGTATCTGATAAATTTTTGATTTAAAAAGCTTTTCTCTGTAATATATTTTCTTTCTCCATAGTTTTTACAATTATTTTACCATAATCATGTCCCATACTTTCTGAGGAGGCGGGATCAAATGATTGTGTTTGCACAGAATAAACTAGTTTTTGGCTACTCATATCATACACATTGCTTTCCCAGAAGTATTTTGTGTCAGTTACATAATATCCGGGTTCGTAAATACGCTGGTATAAGGTGGCTCGATAGCCCCAAAAGCGGTTATAGTAATAGCCGTAGGGAGAATAAAAAAGATATCCTGGTATATATTTTCTTTCTTTTTCTTTATCAAGTAATACAATGGTTAGTACAGCATCAACTCCACTATTTTTTAATTTATTAATAGCAGCATCCTCGGTCATGTTGTCAAAGGCTTTTGGTCCGTATTCCAGCAAGGAGGATATCGCGGTGTAGCCTATTTCTTTGAGGTCATTTACAAGATGATCTTCCATATATTGCTGAATGGTACGATCATTTTCTCTTATAAGTCCCAATACCATAATTTTTTTGTAATTACGGGTGTCAACGTCCTGTGCTTTCCAGGTTGAAGTAATTTTTGAGCTGGTACATCCTGATATAATCAGTAGTATAATGAGATTTAACCAAATTATCTTTTTCATAAAAAAGGTTTTATCAAGTGCAAAGTATTAGTTATTGATTGCGTAAAGAATGATGACTGTCAATTAAAAAAAGAATTCTTATCACTGGGATTTAACAAGATTAGATTAGTGGATATGAGTACGTTAGGCTCGTACATATATAAAGATAGGTTTTGGATCTATTTTCTTTTTATCCAGTTAAGCTTTTTATATACGTCACTAAAAAATATTAATCTACCAGTAGAATCCATGCCGGCTGGATTATACCAAATTATTACCGGCATTTGTACATCCGCAGGGATAGAGATAGGGGATTGATTTCGTAAGCATCCTTTTTGTTCTAAAGTGTCTATGGCTATCTGATTATTTTTTAATATAAGATGACCTATCTCTATGGGCTTCTCCATACGTATGCATCCATGACTAAGAAATCGTTTATTTAGCTTAAACAAAGTTTTTGTTGGAGTATCATGTAAATAAGCGCCAAATGGGTTATAAAAATTTAATTTCAGTAGTCCTAATGCATTGTCACACCCCGTGCTTTGTCGAATTAGATATGGGAAATTGTTCTGGTTAAATGTATTCCATTTGATTTTATAAGGATCCATAATTTCCCCTTTATTATTCATCACCTGGTAATTATTGGCATCTATATAACCGGGATTTTTTTGAATTAAAGGTAAAAGTTCTTTAGTGGCAATGCTATAGGGCACATGCCAATAAGGATAGAGAATGACTTCGTTTACTTTGCTTGCTACGGCATGTGTAGGCGTAGATTTTTTCCCAACAATTACTTTCATTTCAAGCATTACTTTGTTATTATTATACACTTTTAAGTAAGAGGCTGGAATATTTACTACTATAATTTCTGAGTATTGTGAAAGACAACTTAACCACCGGTAATAGTTAATTGATAAGTTTAACTGTTTTAGCCGTGCTGCTATTGGAATGTTTAACTCTTGTATTGTTGACTTGCCTACTATGCCATCTTCTGTAATATTAAATAGTCTTTGTGCTTCTTTTATTTTTTCTGTTAAAATGCTATCATGTATGTTGACATAAATAGAATCTATGATTCCTAACTGGTAAAGTTTAGGAATAACTAATTTGGTATTATTTTTTATTTTATCAAGTTTTATAATTACTTCCTTAAAGCCTTTTTCTAACTTTATTTTTGTAAACCATTCTATTTTTTTTTGGAGCACTGGTACTTCTGGTTGGGCAAGGGAGAGGTCAGTAAGTAATTTAGAAAATTTATTTTTTATTAAATAATTGGCTAGCATAGCCGGGATGTTTTTACAAGAAGGAATATAGGACAAACCATTGTATTCTAAAATGGGTTTTGTATTTCCATAGACCACGTCTGAAAAAAAATGAATGGCGGCATCTGTTAACTTTATTTCTGCCATAATGGAATCTTCTAAATTGAGTAATTGAATAGTTCCTTTTCGGTAGGATTCAATAAAGTTATACTGATAGTCTTTTTCTTCCAGGCCTAAATTTGGCGATAGACTAAGAATATTTAATAGATAGGCGGTTATGGATATATTTTCTCGTCGAAGCCAGGAGTCAGTATAATTAAGTAATGAATAATATGTCCTTACCTCAGGAATATATTTTATTTCTGCTTTACCGATGTCCTTATTTTTTAAGACATATTCCTTCAGACGGGTAGGTGTTATTTGTGAAAAAGCGGTTATGTACTGAATAATAAAAGCTACAAATAACACTATTTGTCTTTTCCATTTTTTTTCCTTCACTTTTCACAAATTTTCTGTTAGGTAGTTATTAAAACTTGTTTTTATACTACCAAATTCATTTTCCGCATTTTTAATATTAGTTCTTATTTTTTTAAGTTTTTTCTTTACCTGCTTGGCAATTTTACCATTTTCAAAAATTTCTCTTACTAATAGTTTATCGAATTCGGCTACTTCATTTCGTAGTAAAGCAATTAGACTGTCTTCTTTAATAAATTTGGTTTGAAAGTTTTCAATTTCAGATAGTAAATTTTTATTAAAGCTTTCTTTTAATACTTCTGAGAGCCTGTTTTTCAGATGGATATTCTCTTCTATCATAAAGCTCAGTAAACGTTTCCAGGTATCACACTCGTATTGTAACTGCTTTAATTTCTTTTCCGGCATAAATCAAGTTTTTGATATTTTTTAAAGAACTTTCATATTATTGTTGTAAAGTTATTTTTGATTTTGCCTATGAGTTAGAATTTGAATCATTTATATTTCTGATATTGGTCAATTCTTATCTTGGCATTTTTAAGAAGATTTAAAGTTGATATACATTTTGCTTATTTTTTTATAAAATTCTTTTTCTTTTTTTAGGTTGCCAAGATCGTAAAATAAAAAATCAAGGGCCGCCCATAATAAAAACCAACCTGCTGGTTCAAGTAAAACTCTGAGTGTAGTAATGATGAATGATGGGTGGGCTAAATAATTTATCCATGAATTTGTTAATATTACAATAATTCCTGCTATTAGCAGAGAGACACCGCTGTATAATTTTTTGCGACATTTTTCTTGCTGGGACTGAAACTGATTGTTTAGAAAATTACTTATGCTAGCTCTAATAATCTTTTCAATATTTTCATTCCTTTTTTCTGACGGCAATAATAGCATGATATTATCTGCACGATGTCCTTTGTATTTCATTTCACTTCGAAGCTCATGTAAGAAATCTTCAGAAACCCTTCGCTTCATGTATTGGCGGCTGTCAAAGTCTGAATATATGTCGTCATAAGAATCCAGCCACAGGTTTATATCAGTCATGTAGGTTTATTTTAATAAAAAACCCCGCCATGCTGTATGACGGGGCCTTAAGCCATACAGTAGCTGGCTTATTTAACAGCAATGTGTTTGCTGATAGATAGTTTTTTGGCTTCTTCCTTTTTAGGTAGGGTAAGTTTTAACAAGCCATCTGTGTACTGAGCTTCAATTTTTTCTTTGTTTACTTCTTCCGGGAGAGTGAAGCTGCGGCTGAAGGATGAAAAGTTATATTCTTTACGTGTAAATTTTGCTTCTTTTTCTTCTTTCTTTTCTTCTTTTTCGCAGCTAATAGTTAGCATATCACCCTCAATGTCGATTTTAAAATCTTCCCGCTTCATTCCCGGCACAGCAAGAGATACCATGTAATCTTCTTTATTTTCTTTGATATTAACAGCGGGTACTGTTATTGTTTTGCCCCAGAAGCGATTATCAAGCCATTCATTCCATGGATTGAAAAAATCATTGAATAATGACGGCATTGTTTCTGTCATTTTAGTTAGTTGTGTTCCCATAAAACCTCCTTTTTTTTTATTTTGAATAATTTGTTTTCATGGCAAATCTATTGATTCGGGTAAGCCATATAAAAAGACGATGGTCAGTAAAAATAATGAGTCTGGTCAGATACATTTTTTATAAAAAAAGAATTTGTTTGTAATGAGGACAAAGATTTTTTGGAATACATTAATTTTTCATAATAGAGAAAGCAATATATTTTTTATTTATAGAAATTAATAGACTACTATTTCTTTTTCCTTAGTATCAATTATAGCTGAAGAGGATTCTGTTTTTGGGAAGCAAATGCGCAGAACACCTTGGCCAAACTCTGCACTGACTAATTCCGTATCTGTATTTTCAGGTAATAAAATATGTCTTTCAAGATACTTGTTATCGTATTCTTTCATGGATGGTCTCATTTCTTTTTGCTCATTTATTGTTTTAGGTACGGCAAATACGGACACAATATTTTTGCGCATGTGAACACAAATATCCTCCCGTTTAATACCCGGTAGCATTACATCTATTTTTATATAATCCGTAAACTCAATCATATTAACTGCTGGTTGTTCGCGAATTTGGGAATGCGGCATTTTCAACTTTTCGAATATCAGTCCTTTTTCCGGCAAAGGAGTATATTCGCCAGGATATGTGGGACATTTTGTACTATCGTTACAATTATATGTCATTAGGAAAATACCAAGTTGTTGTAAAGTTAGTGGCAGACACTATAGTATAAAACTGATGGTAAAAGGATAAGTACCTGATTAGCATCATATTTTATTTCTGTAGATTTTTTTTTCTATTTCAACCGCAATAAAGACCAGGAAAGAAATAATGATGCAAAATAGCAACTCACTAAATGTAAGTGGTTGTGTTTTGAAAATTTTATTTAGAAAGGGGAGATATATGATGGCCAATTGGAGGCAAAAAGTAAATGCAACAGAAAGAATAAGAGAACGATTGGAAAAGATGCCTTGGTGAAATAAGGAGACTGTTTCAGAACGTATGGCCATTACATGTGTTAGCTGTCCCAGGCATAATACCGTAAATACCATTGTTTGCCAATGGCCATTACTGAAGTATATGGTATAGGCCTGCGTACCGATAGTAAGTCCGGCCAGTAAAAGCCCAACCCATACTATATGTACACCAAGTCTATCTGAAAAAATATTTTGATCAGGGTTCCTGGGTTTTCGTAGCATAATATTTTCTTCTGCTTTTTCGGTGGCAAGCGCCAGCCCGGGTAATCCGTCTGTAACTAAATTTATCCATAATATATGGATAGGTAGTAGCGGTATGGGCAATGTAAAAAAAGGCGCCAGGAAAATGGTCCATATTTCTGCAGAATTTCCGGTAAGTATATAACGGATAAATTTTCGGATATTATCAAAAATTCTCCTTCCTTCTTTAATTGCTTTTACAATAGTGGCAAAGTTATCGTCTAATAAAATTATGTGGGCAGCTTCTTTTGAAACATCAGTGCCGGTAATTCCCATTGCTACACCAATATTGGCATGTTTTAGCGCTGGTGCATCATTGACACCATCTCCGGTCATCGCTACATATTCTCCCTTTTCTTGTAAGGCTTTTACAATAATTAATTTTTGCTCTGGGGAAACTCTTGCATACACTTTGATATGATCTACTGCTTCAATTAATTCTTCCTTGCTCATGTTTTTTAGCTGTGACCCGGTAATAATACGGTCTTCTTTTGTTTCGATAATGGCCAGGCGTTTAGCTATTGTTTCAGCTGTAATGGGATGATCACCGGTAATCATTACAGGTTTTATTCCCGCAGTTTTACATTCGTGTACTGCTTGCTTAGCCTCTTTACGTGGCGGGTCAATGATTCCAACAATACCAATTAAATGTAAATGGTTTTCTATATTAAAAGAATTAATTTCTTCCGGCAGTGTGTCAAATTCTTTATAGGCAAATCCTAATACTCTCAAGCCATTGGAAAGCATTTCATTTAGAAGTACTTCCCATTGATTAACTAAGGTTTTATCTGCTGCCTTTTGTACCAGCATATCCATAGCTCCTTTTACGATAGCAATATATTTTCCATTATGCTGATGGATGGTAGTCATACATTTTCTGTCTGAATCAAACGGTATCTCAGCAACTCGTGGAAACTGTTTCTCAATTAATGATTTTTTAAAGCCTTTAAGAGAAGCAAACTCATACAAAGCAATTTCCGTTGGATCGCCCTTAGTGTTATTGTGTTCAGCCTCACATACATCATTGTTGAGCGCCATGGCTTGCATAAGTTTTATATAATCTGCTTGATTACCTGGAGTCTCTGCTTTGTTATGAATGGAAAAGTTAATCCCTCTTACTTCTTCCACTTCCATTTTATTAACTGTTAGCGTGCCCGTTTTATCCGTACATATATAAGTTACTGAACCCAATGTTTCCACTGCCGGAAGTTTTCTGATCAGTGCATTTTTTTTAACCATTTTTTTAGCGCCAATAGCAAGAGTTATAGTAATAACGGCTGGCAAAGCTTCTGGAATGGCAGCTACAGCTAACGATAAAGCAGTAAGTAACATTAATACAATATTCTCTCCACGTAGGTAGCCTACCGTAAAAACAATGGCACAGATAAATAAAATAATATAAGCGAGGTTTCTTCCAAATACTTTTAATCGTTTTTGCAAAGGAGTTTGCATTCCCGGTTCTTCTAACAGTTGAGCAATTTTGCCTAGTTGAGTTTCCATACCAGTAGCTACGACTATTCCTTTACCACGACCATTGGTTATAAAAGTTCCTTTAAAAGCCATATTAACGCAATCGCCAATGGGAATCTCGGGCGAAGTCAACGTAATGATTTGCTTTTCTACAACAACTGATTCGCCTGTAAGCGACGATTCGTTTGCTTTTAAATGTATGGCTTCTGTTAACCTGACATCTGCGGGAACTATATTTCCTGCTTCTAATAAAATAATATCACCTGGTACAAGTAGAGTAGATGAAATGTTGTTTATTGTATCGTTTCGTATAACAAGCGCATTGGTTATTGTCATTTTTTTTAATGATTCCATTGCTTTTTCTGCTCGGTATTCTTGTATAAAACCTACAATCGCATTTAAAATAACAATGGAAACAATAACGATTGTATCAGTAATGTCGCCCAATAGGCCAGATATCAGTGCTGTGCCAATCAATACAATAATCATAAAATCCTTAAACTGTTGAATAAATAAAATCCAGGCGGGTCTTTTTTTGCTGATTTTATTTCATTGGCGCCATAGGCTTGTATTCGCTGATGTGCTTCGCTGTCAGATAGCCCTGTTGCAGAACTTTTGGTTGCAATAAATACCTGGTTGATATCAAGAAGATGCCAGTTCATGTTCTAACCTTCAAAGCGGATAGTTAACGAAAATGGGTTTAAAAATTATTACTAAAAAGGTATAATTGATTTTTAAAGAAATGGTTATTTGCTTATTTTTCTAATCGGTTATAACTTCTGCAGGTGATTTAAGCATACTATGTTCGGGCCTTTTGCCTAAAATAGCTTCCAGGTCTTCTTTAAACACTACCTCTTTATTTAACAACAACTCGGCTACTCTTTGTAAGTTTTCTTTGTTTTGGATTAACAGTTCTTTAGTTCGGGTATAGGCTTCGTTTACCAATTTGCGAACTTCTTCATCAATTAACTTACCTGTTTCTTCACTATAAGGTTTTTGAATGCTCATATCACGTTGACCTGTGGAGTCATAAAAACTTATGTTCCCAATTTTTTTGTTAAAACCATAATATGCAACCATCATATAAGCTTCTTTGGTTACTTTTTCCAGGTCGTCCAAAGCTCCCGAAGAGACTTCTCCAAACATTATTTCTTCAGCTGCTCTTCCGCCCAATGTTGCACACAAATGTTCCAGAAAGGTTGTTTCGCTTCTTAATTGTTTTTCTTCAGGTAAATACCAGGCTGCGCCTAATGACTTGCCACGGGGAATGATTGAAACTTTTATTAAGGGATCTACACGGGACAACATCCAACTCGTTACAGCATGTCCGGCTTCATGATAGGCAATAATCTTTTTTTCTTCTGGAGAAATAATTTTACTTTTCTTTTCCAGTCCGGCAACTATTCTGTCAATCGCATCGAGAAAATCAGAACGGCCAATTTTTTGTTTTTTCTTGCGGGCAGCAATCAGCGCAGATTCATTGCAAATGTTAGCAATATCAGCGCCTGAAAAGCCAGGTGTTTGTGCGGCAAGAAAATGTGTATCAATCGTGTCGTCTAAGACTAAGGGACGTAAGTGTACTTTAAAAATTTCTTCTCTTTCTTTTAAGTTAGGTAACTCGAGGTAAATATGCCGATCAAATCTTCCCGGGCGAAGAAGGGCAGGGTCAAGCATATCTGCACGGTTTGTTGCAGCTAAAACAATTACTCCACTATTGGTGCCAAACCCATCCATTTCAGTTAGTAGCTGGTTAAGTGTGCTTTCTCTTTCATCATTAGCCCCACTAAGGAATGCGCCTTTTCCTCTCGATCTTCCAATTGCATCAATCTCATCAATAAAAATAATACAGGGTGCTTTTTCTTTAGCTCTTTTAAACAAATCTCGCACCCTGGAAGCCCCTACTCCTACAAACATTTCAACAAACTCCGATCCGGAGATAGAAAAAAAAGGGACCCGGGCTTCGCCAGCCACAGCTTTGGCCAGCAGTGTTTTTCCTGTTCCCGGTGGTCCAACCAGAATCACACCTTTAGGAATTTTTGCGCCTAATTTTGTAAAAGATTCAGGGTTTTTTAAAAAATCAATAATTTCTCTTACCTCCATTTCTGCTTCTTCCAGTCCTGCAACATCCTCAAACGTTACACTGCTTTTTTCTTTTTCAATTAAGGTAGCTGTAGATTTACCGAATGAGAAGATGGAAGAACCACCACTGCCCGTTCCCATTGTTCCGGCTTTTCGCAACAAAAAGCTCCATAAGGCAAAAAGTAAAACAAAAGGCAGTACCCAACTTATAATATTCCAAAACCAGTTTGTTTTTTTTATGTAGCTGATATTTATTTTTTCGGTGGGAGAGAAATTTTTTTGAGCCTCGTCTATTTTCCTTTCAAATGATTCTACCGAACCGATGTTAAAAATATAATGAGGGCCTTCGTTTGTGCCTTTGCCAATTACGGGTTTCATTACATCTTTAAAATACGGATCGTTGGCAAGCTCTTTTTTTATATATACTTCGGCTGTTTCATTATTTACAATATCAATTCTTTCTACAGCCTTGCGGCTGATAATATCTCTTTCAAATTGTTGCCAAGTTATCTTTTTGCCGGTAGAAGATGAATTAATAAAGTAAGGTATCATGATGCCCGCCAGTAATAACAGGTATATCCACCACCAGTTGAATCGTATCGGCGGGGTTTGTTTGGGAGGTTTTGGTTTGTTTAAGTTTTTATCATTATTTGCCACTGGGTAAAGTTTGTAAACATTGATATTTTTATAAATGATAGCCATCAGCAATTTGGATGATATGTTTCAATGAACTCTTTTTATCCATTTTCATGTTGAAATTAATTTGCCTGACGGATAAGTAAGAAATAATCAATTTCAGGATGACTTTTTTTAATTTTTTATTGTACAGATAACATTTTATAAAGACATAACAGACCTACTTGCTAATACTAAACAATTCTTTTTGATATAAACTGGTGGATCAGTTTTTAGTATGATAATAATCATTTTATAATATTGGCAAACCATAGAATTTTGATTTTATTTTTTTAAGTAATTATTTGGTTTTACTAAAAGGGAAATATAGATTGATAGATAGACAAAAAGAGGATGATCTCGCTTTCTGAAAATAGTATGAAGGTTTTACAACGACGTTATCTGCTTAAAGATGCGGGAGGAAAAATTATTGAGTCTCCAGACGAACTGTTCAGGCGGACAGCTAAGTCTGTTGCTTATGCCGAAACGTTTTGGGGTAAACACGGAGATCAAAAAAAGTGGGAGGAGAAATTTTATCATATTATGAGTACGCTGCTATTTTTGCCTAACTCTCCAGCTTTAATGAATGCGGGTACTCGTAATAATCAACTCAGCGCCTGTTTTGTATTGCCGGTAGAAGATAGTATGAATGCTATCTTCACTACGTTAAAAAATGCTGCATTAATTCAGCAAAGCGGTGGCGGAACAGGATTTAATTTCTCTCATTTGCGCCCAATGAACGACTTGGTTTCTGATACCGGGGGCATTGCATCAGGCCCTGTATCGTTTATGAAAATATTTAATTCGGCAACTGAATATATAAAGCAAGGTGGCAAACGTCGTGGCGCTAATATGGGTATTTTAGATATTAATCATCCGGATGTTGAAGGATTTATTAGTTCAAAAAAAGAAAAGGGCGTACTAACTAATTTTAATATTTCTATTGCTATTACTAATGAATTTATGAGCGCTGTGGGAAGAGACAGTGAATGGGATCTCGTTCATCCGAATTTAAACACTTGTGTAAAAAAAGTAAATGCAAGGAAATTGTGGATGGACATTGTTGAAAATGCATGGAAAACAGGTGATCCCGGACTAATTTTTATAGATACCATTAATGGTGATAATCCTACTCCCGGCTTGGGTAAAATTGAATCTACCAATCCCTGTGGAGAAGTGCCATTACTCCCTTATGAGTCTTGTAACCTGGGTTCTATTAACCTATCCAGGGTTGCAAAAGAAAATGGTGATATTAATGAAATAGATTGGGAGCTTTTAGAAACTGTGATACATATTGCTATTCGTTTTTTGGATGATGTAATTGATGTAAATAAATATATAATTCCTGAGATTAAAGAAATAACCCTTGGAAACAGGAAAATAGGTCTGGGTGTAATGGGCTGGGCTGAATTATTAATTATGTTAAATATTCCATACGATTCCGAAGATGCCATACAACTTGCAGAAAAGATTATGCAGTTTATAGAAATAAAGTCAATGGAAGCCTCAATGATGCTTGCGGAAGAAAGAGGAGCTTTTCCTAATTGGGATAAAAGTATTTATTATCCTAAAACGCCTATTCGTAATGCTACTCGAACAAGTATAGCACCTACAGGAACTATTTCTATTATTGCAGATACATCCTCATCTATTGAACCTTTATTTGCTTTGGCTTTTCAACGGCAACATGTACTTAACGGGGAAACCTTATTTTCTATCAACCCTGTTTTTATCAATTATCTTAAAACACACAATCTTTATTCAGATAAAATAAAGGAACAAGTAATAAAAGAAGGGATAGCAGGACAAATAGAAGAATTATCCCAGCCTGTTAAACATCTTTTTAAAACAGCATTAGAAATTTCTCCGTTTAGACATTTACAACATCAATTGGCCTTTCAGAAATACACAGATAACGCTGTTTCTAAAACCATTAATCTTCCTGAATCAGCAACCATAGACGATGTGGAAAAAATTTATAAATCAGCCTGGCTCCAGAAAGCCAAGGGTATTACCATTTTCCGTTACCATTCAAAAGATAAGCAGGTAATGCATCGGGGCATAAAATACGGGATAAAAGATTGCAAAGTTTGTATCGAGTAAATTTCTATCCTATTAGATTATTAGTGCAGCTTGATCATCATCATTGGATCGGCTAATACCTATCATTGCTATAGGGCAAATACACTGTATAGCTTTGAAAGACAGTTCCGTTTTATAGTCCGTTAAATAAATTGTATGAAAGTTGCTTCACTTAACGATACATTGGTTATTATTCAACAAAGAAAAAGTGTGAGAAATTTTACTGGCCAACTTGTAAGCAAAGAAGATGTAAATAAAATTCTTCATGCAGCTATGGCGGCTCCTGCAGCCGTTCACATGTTGCCGTGGAAGTTTATTGTTATAACTGACAAATTAAAGTTAAGAACATTGGCTGACCAGCTACCCTTTGCCAAAATGCTTCCGAAGGCAGGAACCGCAATAGTAGTGTGTGCGGTACCTGAAGAGGCGGCTTTACACAGTAAAGAATTTGCTATACTGGATTGCACTTGTGCCAGTGAAAATATTTTGTTAGCCGCAGAAGCTTTGGGATTGGGAGCAGTATGGACAGCTGTATATCCTAATGAAGAGCTGATGAAATTTGTAAGAGCTGAATTAAATATTCCCTCTAAAGTGATACCTCTTAATATAATTCCTGTTGGATATCCAACGGGCGAAGATGTTGCCGAAGATAAATATGATGCTGGTAACATACACCTGGAGAAATGGTAAGGTTAAAAATTATTTTATGTATATAGAGATAAATGATAACACCACTTTTCGCGATATACAGGAGGCGTTTGCTAACTTTTATCCTTATTTGCAGATTGAGTTTTATAAACTGCCGCATAAAAAATATGAGGCATCACAAGAGAGTAACGCAGTTTATCCGGGAAATACAGTTTCGGAAGTTAAGCAAACACATGTATCCGGGGTTATTGAAATTCACCCGTGGTATAAAGTGACCGGTGTGGAAATGGAATTTCAAAACAGGTTTGGATTATTTGCTCAGATATTACGTAAGGAAAAAAACAAATGGGTTCAAACAACAGGAATGGACGATTTTACTTTAAAAGAACTGAATGAACTAAGCCGTAATTCTTCTGATGATTTTATTATTTCCGAGCCCGATTCAGAATACAAGGATGAAAAATAAAATTCAATTGATTTATTTAATTTATAAAATTAATAAGTATGGCAAATACTATAGCAATTTATTATACCGACGAATTGGATGAATGGGAACGTCTTATTTCTTTCAACGATAACGAAGTAGCCGAACTTGAGAATAAACTTGTTGAAGTTATTCAGCGCAACACCATTCCCGATATTTCCCTGAAAGTGGAAAGTCAACAGAACAAACTGGCTAAAGTAGCGACAAAATTTAATACGGTAAAGGAGTTAATTAGCCAACAACATGTATTGCTAAAAAAGGATGACGTTTTAGTAGAAGATGCTTTAATTAATCAGGAAATAGAAGAAAGACAGACTGAATTGAGGCATCATATACAAGTAATAGAAAAGGAATATATAGATGCAAAATATACTTGTCATGAATTTTTACTGGGAACACTAAAGAAATATCATTAATTATGCAGCCCGCAAAAAAAATAATGACTTATGTCTTTATGGCTTATTTTTTTTCGTGGATTATTTTTGTACCATTAGCGCTTAATAAACTTGAAGTTATTTTTTTGTTTCCTCATGACGAGGCACATGCACGGGAAATTGATCTGTGGCACTCTTTTGGCGGAATTGGCCCAATTTTGAGTGCAATTTTGGCTGTCCGTTTATTTGATGGTAAAAGGGGCTTTTCAAATTTCTTTAAACAATATTCTTTAAAAAAAATAACGTTTGCGGGTTGGTTTCTTTCCTTATTTCCTGTTTTTTTATTTATGATAGCTGTCTTGTTTTCAAGAATTGTGGAAGGAAGGTGGATTGATTTATTCGCTTTTTTTAGAGATAATAAATTGTGTAGTCCTCTCAATTTTTTTATGTGGTTTTTGCCTATACTAACTTACGGTTTTGGGGAAGAAGGGGGTTGGAGAGGTTTTGTATTGCCACACCTTCAGTCAAAATATAATGCACTAACTGCAACCTTTATTCTCTGGTTTTTTTGGTTGGGTTGGCATATTCCTACTTTTTTTTACCGGTATCAATTGTCCGGCATGATGTTAATTGGATTTATATTTGGGCTATTTGCGGGAGCAGTGCTGTTAACTTTTACTTATAATTGTACAAGAGGAAGTTTATTGGCAGTAAGTTTATGGCATTTTACATTTAATTTTGTTTCTATGATTGGAAACCAGGTAATGATGGCAGCTACCATGAGTTCTCTGGTTATAGCCTCTGCCGTATTTGTACTCATAAAATATGGGAGAAAAAATTTGTCGCCATTCCCAAAAACTTCTGTGGCCTGGGAAGATGCCAGGTAGTTGAACAAGTTGGCTAAATAAATACATTACCCTGTTTTTGATTGTCTCTGTACAACCTGTAATAAGTATTATCCGGTAGAAAATAATTATTCATTTTATCCTACTTATTATCATTCATAATAATGATACCTGTCATTATTGCCCTTAAGGAGGGAGTTTATTTTTGTTATGCTTGAAAGGATAACTTTAAAATTTTATTTTATGATTATAGAATTTCATACTCCTTATGGTAAAATTTCCGAAAAGTTGCTTGACACTATCAGGAAGGAATTACTCGAACTTTCTCATATTTATAAGCGGGCATCCCGGGCAGAGGTATTGCTGAAAGAAGATATAACCATTATTCCTTCTGAAAACAAGGTGTGCGAAATTTCGCTCGCCATTTATGGTGATAATATTCGTGTTCATTCAAGGACGGAAAAATTTGAGAAATCAGCAAAGGAAGCTATTAAGGAGTTAAAAAAAATGATAAATAAATTAAGGAAAGAACAAAATGAACCCCCTGATCAGGTAACCAGTTCGGTAAAAGTGTAATGCTCAAATAAAAATTATTAGTTATGGAAAAAATTTTTGAAGGCAAGGTGGCAATTGTAACGGGTGGTAGTTTTGGAATTGGTCGTGCTACTGCTTTGGCTTTTGCCAGGCGGGGGGCTAAGGTAGTAGTGGCAGACTGGGTTGAAGATAAGAATAATGAAACCATTAAGCTTATAAAAAGCGTAGGCGGGGAGGCTATTTTTGTTCAGTGCGACGTATCAAGCTCCATTGAAGTTAGAAACTTGATAGAGAAAACTGTGGCAAGGTATGGAAGAATTGATTATGCATTTAACAATGCGGGTATTGAAGGACATACTGCCAATACACATGAATGCACTGAAGATAACTGGGATAAAACCATCGGAATTAATTTGAAGGGAATTTGGTTGTGCATGAAAAATGAAATACCACAAATGTTAAAAGTAAACAAAGGTGTTATCGTAAACTGTGCTTCTGTGGCTGGGTTGGGTGGCTTTCCAGGTTTACCGGCTTATGTAGTATCTAAACACGGCGTAGTAGGGTTAACAAAAACCGCAGCGTTAGAATATGCAAAGTCCGGGATCAGAATCAATGCTGTTTGTCCCGGAGTTATTCATACATCTATGATTGACCGTATTACCGGTAAAGATAAAGAAGTAGAAAAGCAGTATATCAACATGGAACCCGTTGGGAGAATGGGAAACCCCGAGGAAGTGGCAGAAGCAGTTATTTGGTTATGTTCTGATAATGCTTCTTTTGTAACTGGTGTAGCATTTCCGGTGGATGGTGGTTTTTCAGCTTCCTGATTTTTCCTGTTATACAATTTCTGTTAGCAAGTAAGTAGAGTAGAATAAAGAGGTAATAGAATATGAGTTCCGGAAAGATTTATTTTTGATTATAATTTTAATGTAATTTTTTACATCTATAAATTATCCCAAAACGTGGTTTTTTATTCAACCTGCTTTCCTTAATTCTTTTATCTTATCTAAATAATACATAACATCTTCGTCGTTTACTTGTTCAAAATCTTCGTAAAAAGCTCCTACACCATAAAACTCATCAGGCACCATCACCACGATCACTTCATCAGCCTCTTTTGATAATTTTTGCACGGCGCTTTGAGATGCTACCGGTGCCCCAATAATAATTTTACCAGGATTGCTTTTTCGAAGAACGTTTACAGTACCCAACAATGTATTACCCGTGGCAATACCATCATCAATAACAATTACAGTTTTATCTTTAAGATCTTCGGGTTTCTTATCACCCATAAACCTTACATACATTTCCTTAAGCCGTTTGCGAATTTTTTCAACCTCGTGCTGTATATATTCGTCTGTTACGTGTTCATGCGGTATGATAAAATAATCAGTAAGGCTGGCAGCACCAATTGCATATTCTTTATTCATGGGATGACCAATCTTTTTAGTAAGTACTATTTCTAAAGGGTATCCCAATTCTTTTGCAACGGCATAAGCAAGCGGCACCCCACCACGGGGTACTGCTAACACAATCCCCTTTTCGCCTTTAAATTTTCTAAGTTTAGCAGCTAATAGCAAACCAGCTTCCATCCTGTCTTTAAACATACCAGGTGTCTTTATAGTTTTTCAAACCTTCCGGTTATTTTATTAATTTTAATTCTGTACATCACATGTTTTACTCTTGAGCTGTTATCTACTTTAACTTTTGATTCATGCCCGTAAGGATGTACCGTACTACTTGTCATTAATGAAAAAATACGTCCAAATAAAGTTCTTCTTGCTTTTTCGGCAGCTTCTTTTTCCAGTTCCTCAAACTTACCATATACTACAACACTTTGCCAGTTGCGCATATCCGTCATCATATCTACTTCAAAACAAACTTTTGGATTTTTTCTGAGAATATCCAATTTCATTCCTTCATTTGTTTGTCCGTAGATGTAATGGCTATCATACGTGTAAGTTACGGGAACTATATAAGGTTGCTTTCCATCGGTGCAGGCCAGTCTTCCTACCACCTGGCTGGAAAGTATATTATTCATTTGCGTTTCGGATAATGTTCCAAGCATAATTTTATTTTGTTACGACGACAGGATGTAAATATTTTTTAAACCATTCCCCTGCTGATTCACAAACTTTCTTCATCATACCCGGTTCTTCAAATAAATGAGTGGCGCCCTCTATTATTTCCAGTTTTTTCTCACAGTTTAATTGTATATAAGCTTGTTTGTTTAGCAGTAACACATCATAGTCTAAACTTCCAACAAGCAGGAGGGTGGGAGCTTCTACTTCATCCAAATCGTCCATAGCTAAATCCGGACGTCCTCCCCTGGATACAACGGCTTGTATTTGCGGCAAAATGGCTGCTGCCCTTAAGGCAGATGCTGCACCTGTACTAGCTCCAAAATAGCCTATACCACAGCTCTTTGCAGCAGGGTGTTCATCCAGCCACTCCGTTGCAGCAGCCAGTCTTTTAGTTAACAAGCCAATATCAAAGCGATTGTGATAGTGTTGGTCCTCTTCCTCTGTTAACAAATCAAACAGCAGAGTGCCAAATTTTTTTTCCTGTAAAGATCTGGCCACCTCCCTGTTTCGTTTACTTAGCCTGCTACTGCCACTTCCATGAGAAAAAACTACAATCGAGTTAGCTTTTCCAGGAATAAATAATTCGCCTTTAAGCATTATTTTCCCCACAGGTATATTTACTTCGCTATGAAAACGTATGTCCATTTTTAAATTTTATCCGGGTAACACAATAGGCGTTTTAGCTTTTGTATTTATTTCATGTTCTGCTAATTGCGACAGGCGATCATCAATTTGTTTTTCATTTACCTCTGCTAAGTGAAAAACTCCGGCCTGTTTTTCCATACCCAATGCATTGGCAAAAGCAGCAGCCGTGCCGTACATACTTATTTTAAAATGATTAATACCCTGGATGCATGCCAATAAGCAGGCATCGCTTACCTCCACATCCTGGCATACCGCCAATTTCTCATTGGTTTCTTCAATAAATGCACGCATTATTCTATTAGTAGGGATAGGTAAACTAATTTTTTCTTCCTCAAAAAATATCTCTAATTGCTTTACATGCTGCTCAACCAGTTCAAAATATTTTTGTAAAACCGTTTTTAGTTTTAACGACCCTGCTTTATTCATCCATCCGGACAAACTTGTTTTTAATTGAATTTCGGCATTCAGGAATTTGCAGGCATCAAAGTCAAGCAGTTCATGCAGTGTACTTACTGTTTGCAGATTTTCATTCATGACGTTTTGATTTAGTACTACAAATCTACCCGCCCGTGTGGCCTGCAATAATGACCATCATCACAAAAAACTTTGACAGTTCTCACCAGGATGAAAGAATATTAACGTGCTGGATATAAATGATATGAATCATCGGGAACAGTGATGCCTAACATTTTTGTAAGCCTGGAAATGATATTGTTTTGATATTGTAAATGGATAATTATGCGTGGTAATGCCGCACAAGAAATTTTTCTGAATAAAAACGAAATTACAAGCGCTATTAAACAATGGGCTTTTCCGTTGCAAAACAAAATAGATTTAAGCCCGCTATTTGATTATATTGGCGATGCACGAATTGTTATGTTGGGAGAAGCAAGCCATGGTACGCATGAATATTATATGTGGCGTACGTATATATCAAAAAAATTAATTGAAGAAAAGGGTTTTAATTTTATTGCCGTTGAAGGAGATTGGCCGGACTGCTATCGTGTAAACCGGTTTATGAAGGGATATGAGCCAAATGAAAAAAATACATTCCAGGTATTGCATGCATTTAACCGATGGCCTACCTGGATGTGGGCTAATTGGGAAATAATGGCTTTAGCTAACTGGTTGCAAAAACATAATACAGGGCTGCCGGCTCATAAAAGAGTTGGTTTTTATGGGCTGGATGTATATAGCCTTTGGGAGAGTATGGAAAGTATAATGCAGTATTTAAGAAAAACAGATAAGGCAGCGCTTAAAATTGCAGAGGGGGCATTTCAGTGTTTTGAACCCTATAGAAAAGATGAAGGGCAATCCTATGCCAGGGCATCGCAGTTTGTGCCGGAATTGTGCGAAAATGAAGTAGTAGGGTTGTTGAGAGAAATACAAAATAAGTTACCGACTTATAATACGGATTATGAAAATGTTTTTAGTGCTGAACAAAATGCATTGATTGCTGTAAATGCAGAAAAATATTACAGAGCCATGATTCGGGGAGGCCCTCATAGTTGGAATGTTCGTGACAAGCACATGGCTGATACGTTGGAACGCTTATTAAAATTTCATGGTGATAATTCGAAAGTAATTGTGTGGGAACATAATACACATATTGGAGATGCAAGAGCAACGGATATGACAGATGAAGGAATGTTTAATATTGGAGAACTCGCAAGGATCCGGCATCACGATAAAGGGGTAATGTTAATTGGATTTGGCTCTTACCAGGGAACGGTAATGGCTGCCCGAAGATGGGGGGCCGCCATGCAAACCATAAAGATGCCCGATGCAAGAGAAGGGAGTTGGGAATATTTTTTGCATGCGTCCGGGGCTGAAAATAAGCTCTTACTGATGGAAGATTTTATGGGCGATGTGTTTATGGAGAATCATATTGGCCATAGAGCAATAGGGGTGGTATATAATCCGGAATATGAGCAATATGGAAATTATGTACCTACTATTTTGCCTTTACGTTACGACGCTTTTATTTACCTGGATAAAACCCGGGCATTGCATCCTCTGCATGTAGAGCCGGATGGGGCACAAATGCCAGAGACGTATCCTTTTGGTGTATAATATTTTAATAAAGGATAATACTTTATTGTATGGATAAGAAAAAGCATCCTGATAAACCAAAGGAAGTTCCTTTACCGAAAAAGCAACCGGAATTAATACCGCCGGCTGACCCGGAAGACCCGTTAAATATTCCCGAAGAGAGCCCTGATGTTATACCCGATGAAGAACCTTCTGTTCCTCCACCTTATGAAGTGCCGGAGCCTGGTGAAGGACCATAAATTTTTACATCGTAAAAGATATGAAACATCTGGAAAAGGCAATTGATTATAAAACAATGATCATTTCCAGTACGGTCTTTGAAGATCGGGGGATGATTCCGGTAAGATATACCTGTGACGGAATAAATATCAGTCCGCCATTGGATATTAAAAATATTCCGGAAGATGCAAAGAGTCTTGTTTTAATAGTAGAAGATCCCGATGCCCCTATTGCCACCTGGGTACATTGGATAGTATGGAACATACCGCTTACACACCACATCAAAGAAAATGAAATACACGGAACTGAAGGTCTCAATGATTTTCAACAGCATCATTACGGTGGGCCTTGCCCTCCTTCGGGTACGCATCATTATTTTTTTAAAATATATGCACTGGATACCATACTGGATTTACCACCCGACACAAGAATAAAAAATTTACAAAAAGCTATGGGAGGACATATTATGGCTTTTGGGGAATTGGTTGGGTTATACAAAAGAAGAAAATGAAAACTTTTTTATTTATCCTGGTATCATTTATGGCCCTAACGGCAACATTTTCCGGGTTAGTAATGATAGCCGACCCTACAGGAGAGGTAATGAATTTGCCTGTAAGTTTGTTAAAGAGTACTCCATTTAAAAACTATTTATTGCCCGGAATTTTATTAACAATCTTCGTTGGATTTGTTAATCTTGCAGCCGTTATAACCAATATTAAACGCAGCTATAGTCGCTATAATTGGGCGTTGGCAGGTGGTTTCTTCATGTGCGGTTGGATTATGGCCCAGGTGATTTTAATTCGCTCCCTCCACTGGCTTCATTTCTTTTACTTTGTTGTGGGAATGCTGGTTATCTTAATTGCTTTTCAGTTAAAAGGTAAATGGGCAGCATAACAGTAAGGCATAATTATACTTTAATTAGGTTACTCGTTAGTTAATAAGTATTATTATATCGTATCTAATAGTTTTTTTGTTAACTCGCTTTGTACATTACCGGTATTGATTGTTGTTGCCGGCTCAAATAGCATAACTGAAACTTCTTCATCTGCAACCGGCTTATGTTACCCTGGGAACAATTAAAAATTCGTTTTCGTTTACTGTAATCGTCTTATCACGATATTCCATTTTAAAGCATCCTTCTATTACAAAGAATAGCTCGTCTTCATGATCGTGTTTATGCCAGACAAATTCCCCTTTAAATTTAACAAGTTTAACATGCTGCCCATTGAGCTCTCCCACAATTTTTGGATTCCAGTAATCTGAGAATAATGATAATTTTTGTTTTAGGTTTACTTTTTCCATTTTCAATGGTTTAATTTTTTTTTGTAATCGTATTAACCAATCATAGTACGTAACTGTTACTCTTTTCTTGTAATAAAGGTGCTGCAAATATCGGCTGCCCGGCAATTTAATGCAGAAACTTTCTACATTGAGGTTATATTTTTAAAAAAATATTTCAGATTTACCCAACCCTTTTCAGATGCCGGGGGGTATTTATGATAAGTTCCCAAGTGGGAGCGAACATAATCAATAACTCTCAAAAAATTAAGTAATGAAAAAGCAAATTGTGATGGTTGTAGGTATCATAACAGCCTTGGTGTCCTGCCAAAAGGAAACTTCTGTAAGTCCCCCAGCGAGTGAGAAAATGAAACTGCTTACCGCAAGGGAGTGGGTGGTGCTCAAAGCCGAAGAAAAAAATGATATTGGAGTATGGGAAGATGTATTTCCCCTGTTTGAAGACTGCCTGAAAGACAACCGGTTTAAATTTAACACAGATTTTAGCGTGGTATATGGCGAAGGGCCTGATGCTTGCAGCCCAAACAGTCCGAACCAGGTGATTTATACCGGGTCGTGGAAGTTTAACGCAGATGAAACGGCTATTATAACTGATGATACAGAAAATAAAATTTTGCAGTTAGATGCCAGCAGGCTTGTTATGACAACGATTGAGACAGATGCAGGTGTTACATACGAATCCAGGATAACATTCAGACATTGATTTAATAAACAGAATTTGCACAGCGATGAAGAAGATATTGTTATTTACAGTTATTTGTTTCCTAAGTAATTGGTTTCATGCTATGGCCAGACAAAGTCAGCCCGTGCTTAAAGCAGATTTGCAACCCTATGAAATAAAAGGCAGGCAGAACCCAATTAAAAGGAATCTTTTTTTTGCCGGTTATAAAACATCCAAAATCAGGCGAACATTCGGCTCCTTGATTTCATTAGGAACAATAATGTTTTCAGTGGGGACAATAAATCTACTTAAGCCCAACTTAGATATTGAACTTTTGCCCGTTCGGCTTAAAGAAAAGTACCGGGCCAAAGATGTGTTTAAGTTCAGTTTAGATCGGGAGAATGGCACAGCGCTTTATATTGAGTGTAGGGCTTTACTCAAAGTAAGAGAAAAATTCAGGCTGCTTCAGGAACAAGACTCCAGTTTCTGGGGCGCCCAAAATACCGATTGTATGATAGCAACTATTGTGCCCGGGCGTGATACGGCAAACAGGTGGGGCCTCGTTGCATCCAACCTCAATGCCACAAAAGGCGAGAAACAAAAAGGCAAACTGGCTTGTAAAGGTGAAGAATTGAGTTTTGAAATGACATCATTACTGTTAAAGGAAAGCAATAATCCTCAAAAGCCTGAAGAGAATTTCATTACGTTAAATAATGTTTATGCCTTTACTTATAAAGGAGAAATTGTAGGGGCTGTAAGTGTAAAAGAAGCAGGAAGGAAATTCTGGATAAAGAATGAGTTGGATGATAAAATTAAAGATGCAATTGCAGCTACAGCGTCAATTCTGACAATTAGAAAAAATTTATACCGTTAAAAATTTATTTTATGAAATAAATAATAAAAAAAATCATTTTTTCACTAAAAGTGATAAATGTTTTTTTATGGCAATACAGCCTGACAAATAAAAAAAAAGATAAACAGATGAAAAGGGATTTATTAAGACACACAATACCTCTGTTGACAACATTATTGCTCGCTTCATCTTGCAGCCCGGTTAAATTGCAAATGGCAATACCAGACAGGTTTAAAGAACAGGCAGAGAAATTACCAGTTGTAGGAATCGGCAATGGCAGCAACAAAAAGCCTTTGAGCTTTGGCAGGTATAAAACTTCTGCTATAAAGCGGGGATGGAATGTTTCTTCGGGTAGGTATGATAGAAACACCAAAGTTACGTTAGAGGATAGACTGCTGAAAGCCTTCAACATTGACCGGGCAAGTATTACCAAGACACAGAAAAGTAAATTCCAGTTCAGCATTGTAGATGGCAATCATGTAGCAGATGTGTATGCAATGGAGAGGAAGGTGTCAGAAGAAACAACAGTTCATGCCAATAACAAATGGCAATGGCTGGGCGAATTTAACATTCCCCAAAAATACCAATACTCTTTTTCAGCGGTCATCCTTCCTCAGACTATTGCCAAACCGGATGTATGGAACCTGTATCTGTACAGCAATTATGAAAAAAAGGCGAAAACTAAACTTTTTGAAATGCCGGATATAGAAGGAGGCGGTATGTTGATAGGTGGCAATGATACAATTGTTATAAGAACTATTAAGGTACAGAAATTTGAAACGGATAAAGGTAAAGAAGCCGAAGCGCCATTTGCTATTCCCTCAGCTTATGAAATGCGGATTGACGATGGGGTATGCGCCATTATTGACACTTGGGGAAAAATTTTATGGCTATACCAGGGTTTAGATGAACAAACAAAACTGGTAATAGCCTCGGCTGCTTCAGCCATATTATTAGGAAGGCTTGGTTGAGAACAAAATTGGCTTGAGTTAAACAAGGAAACAACTTCATGCAATCACAGCAAATCGAAATAGAAGTCCTGATTGATAGATGCAGGGTTGGCGAAAGAAAAGCCCAGGAACTGCTTTACCGCCATCTATACGATTTTGCTTTGACAGTCGCCATGCGTTATTCAAGAGATGAGGCTGATGCGGCGGATATAATGAGCCATGCTTTTGTAAAAATCTTTAAGAGTATCAATAATTACGATAGCGACAAAGGTATTTTCCACGCATGGGTCAAGAGGATTATCATCAATGAAGGACTTGACCATATTAAAAGCCGGAATTGTTTTGACGAGGTTGAACTGGAAAAAGCGGAGCCTCCGGCTGTCAGCAATCTGGCGGTTCAGAATATTGCGGCGAAAGAACTGATGATGCAAATAAGAAAATTACCACCGGCCACCCATGCAGTTTTTATAATGTATGTAGTGGATGGATTTAACCACCGTGAAATTGCTGAAAGGCTGCATATAAGTGAAGGTACCAGTAAATGGCATCTGAGTGAAGCAAGAAGATTATTACAACAAAATTTATTAACGTATCGCTAAAATGAACAATTTTCTTCCATACGAAGAGCAGATAGCCCAAAAGTTGGCTCAAATGCCACTGCCGGATATGAGGGATGTCATTTGGGCTAGGATTGAAACCATGCTGGATGCAGGTAGGGAAGTGAATGACACGGAAAATAATCCCGAACAAAATACCAGTAAAGCGATAAAAAAAGATTTGTCAAGTCAAAGCTGGAAACTGTCCACCGTTAAAGCTATAATTATCATTGCAGTTATAATAACTATTGTAATTATTAAAAGGCAGAGGAGTAGTAAACCTCTCCCAAAACCGGCATCATCTGAAACTCATACGCCGGTTAAAAATGAAAAGAATATTTCTGACACAGCTTTTAATAATCACACTGTAAAACCCGTCAGGATAATTCTATATCCAAATGCCGAAGATAAAAAGAAAAAGAATGATACGGCAACCACAACAGTTATTAGCCAGGACAGCGCTTCAGTTCCTGTGGTTATTGATTCTCCTGTTCTAAAACCTGTTTCAATTCCGGTTATCCAAAAGGACACAGTAAGAAAAAAACAAAGAGGTGTTCAGGGTATTTCTGACTCTGATTATCGGTTTAAAACTGAAAAAAAGGACAGCACAAATAACTAAATCATTTTTAAAAGTTTTAAAAGATATTTTGTAAAGTAATATTTTTTTGCCGGGTTTATAGCCGGATGAGTTAAGCTGGAGTTATGCAGTATGGAATACTTTAAAATAAGTCGTCAAATCATTCCGGCAAGCCAATTAAGCTCTCTCACATATTTTGGATTTCAGTAATCTGAGAACAATGATAATTTTTGTTTTAGGGGTACTTGCTCCATGTAAAAAATAATTCAATATTTTTTGTTATTGTTTACCAGTCTTTGTGTGTAGTTAATTATTTAGATTCATCAACTCTTGTATATTTTTTTAAAAGCGCTGCATACTGGGTTAATTTTTTACATGAGGCGTAGTCTAAAATAACTTACTATTGTTATCTTGTTCTATAGTTAACAAAGACAGGTCTAATAACTATCATTAGTTCGTTTTAATCATTTTTGAAATTTATATATTTTTTTTGCTTATATTGCAGGCTGCATGCGGGTTTTGTAGAATTCTCGGAGTTAAACTTTACATATTTTTTAGGCTTTTCTGCAAACAGATAATTTAGACCTCCCTTTGCCTTTTCATATCTTATTTATGTAGTTGTTTTAAAGATAATTAAATACATATATATAATATTTTATATATAATATTTTATCGTTTTTTTATTTATCAAATGGGAGAAGAAAGTGATGGTAATAAAATAAGACAAAATGAAAAGTAATCCTTCTGTGATGTATATAAAACATAGAAGCATTAAAATCAATATCCTGCTACTACTGCTTATTGGATTGTTTTCTGAATTAAAAGCTCAGGAGGCAATACCAATTTCAGGAGGTAATGCATCCGGTAGCGGAGGCTCTTCCAGCTATTCGGTAGGACAGATTGTTTACACAACTAATGAAGGAAGTTCAGGTTCAATTGCCCAAGGTGTACAGCAACCGTACGAAATAACCATAATAACTGCTGTTGATGAAGCAAATGATATAAATCTTACGATTTTAACATACCCCAATCCTACTACAGACTTTTTACGTTTACAAATTGATGAAACAAACACACTCAATGTTAGAGCATTGCGATACCAGCTTTTTAATTTAAATGGCAAGCTATTGCAAGATGGAAAGGTTGCAGGTAGAAATACTAATATTAGAATGAGCAACCTTGTATCAGCAACTTATTTTCTGAAAATTATCTATAATAATAAAAATATAAAAACATTTAAAATAATAAAAAATTAAGCAGATTTTCTATGAATAAATTTTTTATTTTTTTGTTTTCCCTATTGATAACGGTAAGGTCTATTTCCCAAATACCCCAGAAAATGAGTTACCAGGCAATAGTTAGAAATAGTAGTAACCAACTGGTGACAAATAGAACGGTGGGGATGAAAATAAGCATATTGCAGGGGTCAACAACAGGACTATCGGTATATGCCGAAACGCAGAGCCCAACCACTAATATTAATGGGTTAATAAGTATTGAAATAGGTAGCGGAATTGTAATAAGTGGTAATTTTAGTACTATAAACTGGGCAAACGGTCCTTACTTTATTAAGACTGAAACAGATCCAAATGGTGGTAATAATTATTCGATCTCCGGAGTCAGCCAGTTACTAAGCGTACCTTTTGCTTTATATGCGGAAAGAGCAGGAAATGGATTTAGTGGAAATTATAATGATTTGAGTAACAAGCCCACATTATTTGATGGGCAATACAGTAGTTTGATAGGTGCTCCTGCCTTAGCTCAAGTGGCTGCGAGCGGCAGTTATAGTGATTTAATAAATAAGCCCACATTATTTGATGGACAATACAGTAGTTTGATAGGCGCTCCTGCCTTAGCTCAAGTGGCTGCGAGTGGCAGTTATAGTGATTTATTAAATAAGCCCACATTATTTGATGGGCAATACAGTAGTTTGATAGGTGCCCCCGCCTTAGCTCAAGTAGCTACCAGCGGTAGCTATAGTGATTTATTAAATAAGCCCGCATTATTTGATGGACAATATAGTAGTTTGATAGGTGCTCCTGTTTTAGCTCAGGTGGCTACCGGTGGTAGTTATAGTGATTTATTAAATAAACCTACATTGTTTGATGGGCAGTATAGTAATTTGATAGGCGCCCCTGTTTTAGCTCCGGTAGCTACGAGTGGTAGTTATAGTGATTTAAGTAATAAGCCCGCATTGTTTGATGGGCAGTACAGTAGTTTGATAGGTGCCCCTGTTTTAGCTCCGGTAGCTACGAGTGGTAGTTATAGTGATTTAAGTAATAAGCCCGCATTGTTTGATGGGCAGTATAGCAATTTGATAGGCGCTCCTGTTTTAGCTCCTGTAGCTACGAGTGGTAGTTATAGTGATTTAAGTAATAAGCCCACATTGTTTGATGGGCAGTACAGTAGTTTGATAGGTGCTCCTGTTTTGGCCCCTGTAGCTACGAGTGGTAGTTATAGTGATTTAAGTAATAAGCCCACATTGTTTGATGGGCAGTATAGCAATTTGATAGGCGCTCCTGTTTTAGCCCCTGTAGCTACGAGTGGCAGTTATAATGATTTAAGTAATAAGCCCACTATACCACCCACCGCCGATGGGTCTGAAACCAAGATATCGGCTGGGGCAAACGTTAGCATAACAGGAACCGGTACTTCAGCAAGCCCGTATGTAATCAATGCTAGCAGTGGCTCTCATTATTTAGGAGAAGATTACCTGGGCGGTATTGTTTTTTATCTTTATACGGGTAGTGATGGACAACAACATGGCTTGGTTGTTTCAAAAACGGAAAGTAGTGGCACTTGGAGTGGAAATACTTTAGTGGGGGCAAACAGAACAGAAGATGGGGCGTATAATACCAATTTAATGCCAGCAGGAAGTACAGCCAAAGCCTGGGTAAATAGTTTGGGGCCCGGCTGGTATCTGCCTTCTATAGATGAACTTAATATTTTATGGCAAAACCGTTTTCATGCAAATATGGCGTTAAGAGCGGGCGGTTACACTTTGTTAGGCACTACGTTTTATTGGAGCAGTACGGAATCAAGCAATTCCGCTTTGGCAAGTGGATTTTATTTCAGCGCCGGCTTCACCAGCAACGATCTTAAGGGAAATCCTTATTTTATAAGAGGCGTTCGCAGTTTTTAAAGCAATCCGTTTAATACAAGTATAGAATAAAAGTTATTTTGCAAAACACTTGTTTTTTAACCATAGAAATCAAAACAGAAGAAGTTATCTGTAAAGTTTGAGTTATAAAAGCTTTTTAGTATTATTTTGTGGTTGACACTTATTATTATCAATTTGTTTTTTTAGGCATCGAATTTTGAATTTCTTTTACCCTGAATTTTACAATTTTAGCTATCAGGCTGTAAGGAATGGGCTGACTTATCGGGAATTGAA
>DASSYR010000021.1:0-27559 GCA_035703165.1 Chitinophagaceae bacterium | reverse complement strand
TAGCGAAAGTTGGCGCTGTGTTGGATGAATTAACTGCTGAGCAGGCTGAATACCTGGGTATTTCTAAAGAAGGGCCGTTTAAAGCCGAGCATTACCGTTATTAAGCAGCCTGTCGTGCTGAGCTTGCAGAAGCGCCAGGCTATTGATATAAACCCGTTTCTCTCTGAGTTTATCGAAGAAGAGACGGGTTTTTTGTTTGCCCAACTAAGAATGTCATTGTCTGAACCAGGATTTGACTGATTTTGATGATTAATTAAATCAATTATTCATTTGAGTTTAGAAAAACTCATAACCGATCTTGTATTGATAGAAAAAGTAGTTATCAATTATGATCTAAATCTTATATTCACGTTCTATAAGCCAAATGAACCAATATGAAAAAAATTCTTGTTATACTTTCAATTTTTTCTGTTGTAACAGCATATACTCAAACACAGGAAACAATTGATTCTGTTACAAATCAAATTTGTAAAAGTATTTCTAACAGCACAATAGAACCAGATTCAATAAAAATTGAAACCGCATTCAAAAAATACTTTCCTCCTCTAATTCAAGCTATAGATTCATCAAAAACAGAAGCAGTAATTACTGAAATTATTTTAAGGTTACAAATTACTTGTTATAAATTTTGGAAATTCATAGACAACACTACTCCAAAAAATCAATATTGGAAAACGATTGACAGCTTTTCTGTAAGTGTATGTTCAAAAAAAGATTGCGATGAATTATTCTTAAAATCAAATCTTTATTACTATGAGCCTACAGGGGATAAAACCAAATTAAAACTATCCAAAGATTATTGGGTGGATTCGCTAAGCGACGGCTCATTTTCAAAATTAAAGCTCGTAAGAACCACCCAGTGTGATTTCGAAATTGAATTTATAGAAAGTAACCATCCAATTAAACAAAAATTAAGTAGGGCTGCAGATAAATATTATTATAGAATAATCTCTAAAGAAGAACATTATTATATAATGCAGGTTAATCTTCCCTTAGCAAATAAATATTCAGAATTTCGTATTTATTTTCAATCTAAATAAATTTCTAACAAATTATTTAATCGCTGAACAAACAACTCTAATCTTCCCTATTTTTATCTCTAACCAACTCATATGCCCACCGAAGTTCACCCCATGCTCCCATTAAACGTAAATTGTATCTACGCTTCTCATAAAAGCACCAAAGCCCAATCAACTCACCAACCCCATTCGGGCTGTATAACCTGACTTCTGCCACCCTGAGTTTATCGAAGGGTCGGCGCCCTTTTCTTTGCAACTTTCTTCTTAGGTAAGTAAAAAAAGCTAACTTGCCTATCTAAACTAAATTGTATCACTATGAAAAAAGCATTCCTCTTCGTATCTTTTCTTTTTGTATTATACTCATGCAAAAAAAGTGATTCAGGAAATTCCTCCGGTGGCTATTACATTAAATGCAAAATTGACGGCGTTGACAAAGCATTTAATTACAATAACATGGCTAAGATAATGTCACTGACACAAGGAGCTACCAATGTAAGCATTATTGGCTCTGCGGCGCCAGCCGGCTCCTCTTTAGAAGGCATAAGCCTGGGAGTCAACTTTTTCAATGGTCAAGTATTGCAAACCAATACAATTTATTCCGAAGACTATAGCGGTATTGATTATCTGGCGGCGGCTGCTTATACCCCCAATAATGCTACCTATGTATTTGCATCCGGTATTTATACTCCTACCAGTCTTCCTTTTAAATTAAAGGTTACAAACAAAACAGCTACTGAAATGTCTGGTACTTTTGAAGGCGCCTTTTATAAAAATGTTCCCGGCGGAAATACAACCTCCGAGCATGTAACTATCACTTTGGGAGAATTTAATGTTCCTATTAAATAGTTTGGGATAAGTCCTGATTTTATACCCACTTCAATATCTGTAACGCCTGTAGCCATTTTCTTTTACCTTTAGAATATGACAACCAACGAACAACTGATTCATAAATTTTATACCGCCTTTCAGCAATTAGATTATAAAACCATGCAGGATTGTTATGCAGACGAAGCTGTGTTCAGCGATCCTGCTTTTGGCACTTTAAATGCGGCAGAAATAAAAGCCATGTGGGAAATGCTGTGCAAACAGGCAAAGGATTTTTCATTGAGCTTCTCCAACATTCATGCACTGGATGATGAGTATTGCACTTGTCAATGGAAAGCTAGCTACACTTTTTCAAAAACGGGAAGAAAAGTAATCAATCATATTACCGCACACATCCGCATACAAAATGGCAAAATAACCGAGCACACAGATAATTTTGATTTATGGCGGTGGAGCCGACAGGCACTGGGATTACCGGGTGTATTATTTGGCTGGACTCCCATGCTGCAAAACAAAATCCGCTCACTGGCAAGAAACAGTTTAAAAAATTTTCAATTTCATTAACCAATATTCTTCTACTTTTATTCTATCAATTTATCCATGTATGAAAATCGCCATTTGTGTACTTTTAATTTTTACATCCGGTACTGTTTTTTCGCAAGACTATTTTCCTGATTTTAGAAATAAAAGAGAAAGCGCTTTAAAACTTCAGCAAAAAGATATTCGTGCAGATATTTCCACGTTCAGTCTTACCGCCATTGACGAAAGTATTCGACAGGCTCCGCTAACCAAAATCCAGGTGCGTGATTTTGGAGATAATTTTATGTTGTTTGAAGGAGAAAATATAAAAGTAAAAATAACCACAGCCCCCTTTGATTCTACCAAAAGTAAAATCACCAAAATATCCGGTCATGTGGTTAAAATAAATAACCGCCCCTTTTACGGTAATTATGGTAAAATGCCGCAAACATTTATTAAAGAGGTGCTGGTTATGATTAATAACGATACCCTTGCTATTCCCCCTGCAGCTTATAACGACTTATTTAACCTTCACTTAAGCTATACTGATAAAAAGGGAACACTTCGATCCGTAAATGGCGTATTTATTTCGCCGGATAAAAGAAAAATTTACATCTACCTGCTAAGCAAGGATAACAACGACAGCTATGAGGTAACCTGGATTATACAGGATAAGGTATATTTCAGAAGAGCTTTGGATTATGGTATATTGAAATAGCCGCTATGGGGGCATTTCAATCCCTTATTTATTTTAACAGTAAATATTTATTCATTTTCCGCAACGCAAGAAAAGAAAAAAGGCACCCGGAAGATGCCTTTTTTAAATTCGGTAGTAACAAATATTACCAACGGCTATTGCTTCTTTCTCCGCGTGGAGCAAAAGAACGTTTGTTGTTGCTGCCTTCTTCTTTTGGCTTTGCAACATTTACCTTGATGGCACGGCCATCAACTAAAGCGCCATCTAATTCGGCAATAGCTTTTTGAGCTGCCTCATCGTTGGGCATTTCCACAAAGCCGAAACCACGGCTGCGGTGTGTAAATTTGTCTGTAATTACTTTAGCAGAAGATACTTCACCATATTCTGCAAAAAATTCTTTTAAGTCTTCGTCCTGCACGGAGAAACTTAAATTTGAAACGTAAATGTTCATCAAAAAAAATTAATAATTAAAAATACTTGAGGAAAAAGCCGGAGTAAAATTAAGACTAACTATTTAGCAGATATTGCGTAGCAGAAAACCTGATTATTTACCAAGAGCTATAATACTCAAATTAACAATGCAAAGATAATAAAAAAAAACAAACTGCCAGTTTATTATTGGTGGTTTATTATAAATTACATTGAATATATGGGTATAAATAATGTATCAACCCCTTTTAATAAACCGGCAGTTGCCTAATACCTCAAAAGTTTTTTTTATTTTAATTCCTTAACGTTATTTGCCTCCTCCGCATCCATAAAAATTCCATTGTCAATTTTAACTGATTTAATCTTTTTTCCGGTTTTAACCATAACCACACACGATTTTGGATTGGCTTTCCATACAGAGGTTGTCTGTGGAAGTATTTCTTTACTGCCATCCGTGTAATTAATTTCTACGTTGAATGGAAATACAAAACCACCTATATTATCAACAGTTATAGCAAAAGCATTATCTTTTTTAACCACAGTATTTACAGCAAGATCATCATAATTATTGCTAAAAAACCAATTATTCCAAAACCAATTCAGGTTTTGTCCCGATACATCATTAAAGGAAAAAAAGAAATCCCAGGGTATGGGGTGTTTTCCGTTCCACCGGTTCATATATTCATGCAAACATTTTTTAAATAGTTCATCCCCTAATAAACTTTTTAATGCAAAATAACCCAGCGCCGCTTTCCCATAAGCATTATTTCCATAACCCCCAACGCCGGAAAAAGCATTGCCAGGAGTAATAATTGGTAAATCTTCATTATCCGTTTTATCATTTATCCACGGGGATACTCTGAATCTTTTAAAAAGTCTGTCAGCCGAATCAACTGGCGTAACAGATCTTAACATCAGCAATTCAGTAAAAGTTGTTATACCCTCATCCATAAAGGGGTAACGATTTTCGTTTATGCCCATATAAAAAGGGAAATAACTATGCGCCGTTTCATGACCTTGTAAAAATTGCCCAAATAAATCGTTTTTAAAATCATTATCATTGATCATCATGGGATATTCCATATCGCCCGAACCCAGGAAGGCTGTCAAGGCAGGATAAGGATACGGTTTACCCGGCCATTGCTGAGATAAAAATGCTAAAGCCTTTTGTCCAAACTCAATTGAATGTTTAAAATCCTGCGCATCTGTTTTGTACGCTGCTTGCACCATAGCTCTTCTTCCGGTTCCTTTATCCACTATCACACTGGCCCCGTCCCAAATATAATGATCGCTTATACCAACAGCGATATCGGAAACATAATCGGCTTTCCATTTCCATGTATTCATTTTCCCGTGATGCGTTACATTTTTATTTTCAACATCTGCGGCAGTTGCAATGGCTATTTTTTCATCGCTGGTAACAGATTGTTTATATCGCTGCACAATTTGGGGTTGTAAAACTTCTTCAGGGTTTTGCAAGACACCGGTTGCCCATACAATAAAATTTTCAGGAACCGTTACGCTGAAAGTATAATCATTAAAATCATTGTAAAATTCCTGCATATCTGTAAAGTTCGTTTTGTCCCAACCATTATAGTCATCATACACACTTATGCGTGGATGGAAATAAGCCATAAAGTAGGTTGTAGAATCTTCAGCACCCTCCCGGTTAGCCAGGGTTGCTATTTCATAATGCCATTTTATAAAAAGTTTTACAGAATCGCCGGGTAGCAGTGGCTTTGCCAAATGAAAGGTCTGCCACGTATAATGAAAGGTAGGGTTTTGAAAGGAAGCCGGCCTACCGTTTTCATAAATGGAATCAATCGTAATGCCTTCCGTGAGATATTCCGGTTGTACATCAGATTCCCGTACAGCGCCGGGTTTATGTACATTTAAAATAAGCCTGAGAAAAAGATTATGCAGGGTATGTTTGCTTCTGTTAAAGTAAACAATTTGTTCCTCCCCTCTTATAATCCTGTCTGGCGGCTTAACTGTGACAGAAATGTTATAGCGGCCATAGTTTTGAAAATAATTCTTACCTGGTTTACCATCGTACGACCGGGTTCCTTTATCATAAGCTGCTTTAATGTTACGGGGCATATACAACTGCTGAGCTAAAGAGTTGCTCCATACCATGATACCAGCAATACAGAAAAAAATAACTTTATTCATTACACTAATTTTTTGCGTAAGATAATAACTACATGATTTTAAAACCTACCCTTATGTGTAAGTGCAAAAATCTTTGCAAAACAAGTAAAATGGCATTAACTAACACTGTGGAGTATATACAAAATGCTAATAATCAATCACTTGAATAAATACGTGCAAAATTGTCCTATTAAATGACTAATTTTCATTAGATTATTTTTAAGCATTAAGTATTGATTTTTAAGACACTATATATACACACACATTGATTTAACATTGATTATTATGATGTGCGGGCTAAGAGATGTAACTTTGCAACCGGACTTTATAAAAAATCTTTGATAGCAAACAAACCGGAATATTTGAAAAACCTAAACGTCCGCCCCCGGTAAACTGGTTTGCTGTAAAATTCCCAAAAATATCCTTTGATTAATCGTTAAGTAATTGTAATCCAATAACTAACGGGTGGTATTGCTTTATTAAAACTAAAAAAAATTGAAAAAGCTATCATTAAAACATGTTTATCCAATCGCTATTTGTTTACTTGTTACAGCAACCTTCGCTGCCGAATTCAGGCAAGGGTTCAGGAATTTTAGTGCGGTTAAGTTAACTAACTCAGAAAGAAATGATAAAGAAAGGCTTACTGAGGAAAAAATAACCGAATCAGCCTTTGCTTTTGAGCTCAATACACATACTTCGGGATTTGTGAAAAAATACCTGAAAGAAAACGGCAGAAGCCTGGAAAAAATTAAAACCAGAAGCAGTTCTTATTTTAAAATCATTGAGGAAGTTTTTACTAAATACAACATTCCTCTTGAGCTAAAATACCTTGCCGTAGTGGAATCAAGACTAAATACAAAGGCTATTTCAAATGCTGGTGCCAGAGGAACCTGGCAGCTAATGCCCAGCACAGCCAAAATATTAGGATTGGCAGTAAACGATGACTATGATGAGCGGACACACACTTATAAAAGCACGGTGGCTGCCGCTAAATATTTAAAATCGTTGCACAATGAATTGGGAGATTGGCTGTTGGTGATAGCTGCTTATAATTCCGGTCCCGGCTTTGTAAATAAAGCAATAAAAAAAGCGGGTACAAGAGACTTTTGGGGCTTACAACAATTTTTACCAAAAGAAACCCGGATTCATGTTAAAAAATTTATTAGCATACACTATTATTTTGAAGGCGAAAACAGTGAGAATTTATTGGCTCAATCGGCGTGGACAAAATATCAAAAAGAATTGATTGCTTTTAATGAAGGTAAAACCATAATGCCAAAACAACCCCTATTGATAGAGTAGCTCATGTTTTTATAGCGTAAATAAAGACCCCGTCACCAACTTGGGCGGGGTTTTTTGTTTTCATTATATTTCTTGTTCTACTAAGAGAAAATAAAATTTTACAACGCTAAATAGTTATATTGCCGCTATGATACAGGCCTATAATTTTAAAGCAAGCTGGCAGTTGTTTCCGGAAAAAGGGATTTACGAACATGGACAGAGACCTAAAAGCGGCGTGTACAAAATTGATGCTGATGGTGAAAACAAAAAGCTGTTGATTCAACACCATTGGGTTAGCCTGGAAAATCATGCTTTTTCAAGCAGCTACAAAGTAATAGCAAACGGGGAGCTAAATGAATTTGAGGATATAGAATTAGCTGATGCAGCCCAGGTTAGTTTTCCTGACGGAATTAATTTTGAAATACATTTTTATCGAAATGGCAGGGTTGTACTTCATATAGTGCATGAAATAATGCCCAATGGGTATTTAAAAATAACCCAGCAGGGTTTTCGTGCCGATAATACACCTTATACTAACACAGAAATTTACCACAAGCAGTTAAGTGTGCTCCCCTATGCTGCCTCCGTAGCCGGGGCAATTATTAAACCAACGGAAGAAGGAATGATAAAACACAAGGCGCTTACTGCCATGGAAGAGCAAACAAACATGCAATTGGAGCAAATAAGAAAGCAAATTGAATTGCTTGCATTGCAGGCTCAGGAAATACAAAAAAGAAAAGAGTTATCTATGATGATTTACAATGCCAAACTTTCTTTTAAGCCAAACATTGGTCAGACCTATTATTTGTATGAGAAAAAAGATGGCAATCACATGCTGTCATTAGTATCTCCAAAAGAATGGGGCAATACTACACCATTTAATAAATTTATTGCTGCTGTTAAATTGCTGGCAGATCATACCTGGGCAGAGCTTTAAATTGGAATGACACAAACTATTAAATAAAGTTTAAGAATCCACAAAATAATCCAAACAAGCAAATACAATCATGGCGCTTAACTTTCCCATTAAAATTAAAAAAAGTAAAATAGCAGGCACGGGTGCTTATGCTGAAAAGCCGATTCCGGCCAAAAGAAAAATTGGTAATATGACTGGTGAAATAATTTCGTATAAAGAAGCACAAAAAAGAGTAAAAAAGCAAGCAGGTAATGTACTGTTTATGGTAGAGTTTGATAATGAAGATATTGCTTTAGATGCTACCATTAACAGCAATGAGCTTCGCTATATCAATCATTCCTGCAATCCCAATGTTTATATGCGAAGGGCATATCAAAAAGTAGAATATTATGCACTTCGTAAAATAAAAAAGGGTGAGGAATTAACCTGTGATTATGGTGAAACCCATCATGAAGGGAAGCTACCGTGCAAATGCGGGGCAGGCAACTGCAAAGGTTTTATTTAATACATAATTTTGAGTTATGACAAAGCTTTCTGTAAACATAAACAAATTTGCCACCTTACGAAATTCCAGGGGTGGTAATAATCCGGATTTGGTAAAAGCAGCCATTAATGCTCAAAAATTCGGCGCTGATGGAATAACCGTTCATCCAAGACCTGATGAACGACATATTCGTTATCACGACGTAAGGGAAATTAAAAAAATCATTACCACCGAATTTAATATTGAAGGTAATTGTCGCGAACAAAAATTTGTGGACCTGGTTTTAGAGACCAAACCTCACCAGGTAACCCTGGTACCTGATTCTGAAAAGCAACTCACCAGTGATCATGGCTGGGATACGGAAAAACACAGGGATTATTTAATTGAAATGATCGGTGTTTTTAAGAAAGCGGGTATTCGTGTTTCTATTTTTGTTGACCCGGATATTGCGATGGTTGAAGGCGCCGCCGAAACAGGAACCGATCGTATAGAGCTTTATACAGAAGCCTATGCCCGTAATTATATCAGCAATAAACAACAAGCCATCGAGCCCTATATAGATGCCGCTGTACGTGCTAAGGAATTAGGACTAGGGTTAAATGCCGGGCATGATCTGGATTTAAACAATCTCAAATTTTTTAAACAACATATTTCCGGGTTAGATGAAGTAAGCATCGGTCATGCTTTGATTTGTGATGCTATTTATTTAGGCTTTGAAAATACGATTCAATTATATAAAAGGCAATTACAATAACTTTCAATTATCTTATTTTTATCACTCCAAAACTATACTGATATGATAAAACGCTTGCTTATTCTCAACATTTCTTTGCTTTTCATTACGCTGAGTTTTGCACAAACCAAACAAACTATTACCCACGAAACTATGTGGGCAATGAAACGGGTTGGTGCGCCACAAGTCAGTCCCGATGGGAAGTGGGTAATATTTAATGTTACCGATCCGTCTTACAACGAAAGCGAACAAGTATCTGACATCTGGATTGCTTCAACAGACGGCAGCATAAAACCCAGAAGATTAACAACGGGTAAAGGAGGCGAAGGGGGTTATCAATGGAGTCCCGATGGTAAGTATATTGCTTTTTCTACCAAAAGAGAAGGCGATGATGCCGGGCAGATTTATTTACTCAACGTTAAAGAAGGTGGCGAAGCACAGCGCTTAACCAATCTTTCAACCGGCGCCTCCTCGCCAAAATGGAGCCCCGATGGTAAAATGATTTTGTTTACCAGCAGCGTTTATCCCGGCGCTTTTACAGACAGTGCCAATAAAAAAATTGCTGACGAACGTAAAAAAATAAAATACAAAGCAAGAGTTTACACCAGCTTCCCCATCCGGAATTTCGATCGTTGGAACGACGATAAACAAACACATCCTTTCATCCAGTCTATCGAACCCGGTTCCGTAGCGAAAGATTTATTTACAAACGTAACCATTGTGAGCAAAGAAGGTTTTAATTTTGGAAACGCTTCCTGGGGCTATGATGGAAAAGAAATTATCTTTACTGCCACTACCGATTTTAATACAGCAGCCTACCAGGATCCTACCACTAATATTTACAAAGTTTCCGTAAACGGAGGCGATGCCACACAACTCACAAATGATGGTTACGATTACGCCACTGCACAAATGACAAGTGATGGTAAGTATTTATTATGCTACTCTTCTGCTAATAATAATTATAAAGTTTATAACATAAATAAATTAACCCGTTTTGACTGGCCGTCCATGCAAAACAAAACAATTCTTTCTGCCAATCTAGACAGACCCATTAACAGTTATTCTATTGCAGCAAATAATACAATATACATGTGTGTTGAAGATCAGGGTAACGATAAAATTTTTACCGTATCTGCTAACGGTGGTAATGTAGTATCCCTTATAAATAACAATCTCGGTTGCTATAGTTCTCTCAGTATTTCCAATGCTATGGCAAACCCGGTTATAGTAGCTAATTACGAAAGCGCCTCCATGCCACCTGAGGTAGTAAACATTAATACTTTGGCAAAAAACCATTATTTTATTTCAAACTTTAATGAAGAAAAACTAAAAGTTCTGGATTTACCCGCACCGGAAGTTGTTTGGATGACCAGTAGCCGGGGCAAAAAAATTCGCAGCTTATTGATTCGTCCCGGAGGATTTGATGCCAACAAAAAATATCCGCTTTTTGTAGTGATGCACGGCGGCCCTGCGGGTTCATGGAAAGATAATTGGGGTTATCGTTGGAATTATCATTTACTTGCTGCACCCGGCTTTGTGTTAGTAATGACGGATTACACAGGCTCAACGGGCTATGGAGATAAATTTGCGCAGGATATTCAATACGACCCATTCAAAGGCCCGGGTAACGAAATCAATGAGGCTGCTGCCGATGTTATTAAGCGTTATTCATTTATTGACGGCACAAGGCAGGCTGCAGGCGGAGGAAGTTATGGCGGTCATTTAGCCAATTGGATGCAGGCTACCACTACACACTACAAATGTTTAATCAGCCACGCCGGTTTGGTGAACAGCGAAGCGCAATATGGTACCAGTGATTATATGTGGGGAAGAGAAGTAATGAATGGCGGCGCTCCGTGGACACAAAATAAAACATGGAAAGAACAGAATCCTATACGTTATGCAGATAAATTTAAAACACCTGTTTTAATCACGATTGGTGAACAGGATTTTCGGGTACCTATTAATAATTCTTTGGAAAACTGGACTACGATTCAACGGCTTAAAATACCCGGTAAGCTTTTAGTATTTCCAGAAGAAAACCATTGGATATTAAAGGGCGAAAACAGCAAATTCTGGTATAGCGAAGTTCATGCGTGGCTGAAGAAATATTTGAATTAACGTGCATTTAATTTTAGATATAATTATCCATAAAAGTTCCGGGATGCTCTATTCCGGAACTTTTTTCTTATCGCAATTATCTCTTCACTAGGCGGTATTGTCAGCGAATTTTCTAATTAAATCAAGGGCGCCCTTTAAATTTCTATTTTCTTCCTCGATATCATAATCATCTTGCAGCCCCAACCAAAATTTGGCAGACGTGCCAAAGTATTTGGATAAGCGTAAGGCAGTATCAGCTGTAATTCGGCGATTCCCTTTGATGATTGCAGAAAGTCGGGACTGAGGGATATCCGTATCCTTTGATAATTTATAGGCGCTAATATCAAGAGGAATTAAAAATTCTTCAAGCAAAATTTCCCCTGGATGTATATTTTTAAGTGTTTTCATTTTAGATATTTAGTGATAATCAATAATTTCAACTTGAAAAGCGTTGGTTATCGGGTAGACCTGGCCCCAAACGCCTGTACTACGCCAAAACGCCAACATCCTGCAAAAGCACTCTTTTAATTAATTACCAATGAATTCTTTCTCCAAACTTTCCTAACCCGAAATACTGATTAAGAGGAAGATTGATCCCGATTTGATTATATGCCGTATTGGATTGATAATACGCCCTGGCATACCTTATAGTAAGCTTGGGGAGCAAGGCTCCTACTCCTAATGAAAAGCCATTGAGCCCATTTCCGGCATTGGATATTTTTAATTCGCTGCGACGAAGATGATTATAAGCCATTGTCACTTCCACGTATTTACCCAAATACAATTGTGTAGCAAGCACAAAATGACGAAAAATTTTATCGCCTGTATTTTTACTGTCATTCACATTTCCGCCAAAAGGATTATCGTTATTAAAAGTGGTATCATTATAGCGAATGTCAAACTGGTGTACATGATGAATGGTGGCAGAAAACTGAAACGGGGCTTTTTCTAATCTTTTTGAAATGCCAATTTCCAAATCAAAAGGCAATTCTTCTTTTTTATTACTTGCATAATGAGTTAGTTGGGTACCCATATTTTTAGCAACAACTCCAACCTGAAATAAATTTTCTTTATCATAATAATTTACTCCCACATCCATTGCAATACCGCTACTGCGATAAATTCCATAATTTGAATTGATATATTTTACGGACAGGCCATAAAACCATTTTTCCAGGTATTGGCGTGAAGCAGTGAGTTGAACAACAAAATCGGTGGGCCTGAATTCCCCTAAAACGTTACCGATAGCATCCGTTTGTAAAAAGTTGCCGTAATTAAAATAATGAATACCAAAAGCAAAATTGGTTTTAAGCTTTGAGTGATGGTAACCCAGCATCCAGTGTAGATTCTTTATTCCGGCTGGCAGAGAATTAAATACTGCAATGGTCTGGCTATGCATGCTATCCCTTAATAAAGCAGGATTATTAAAAGCAAGGCTGATGTCGTTACTCTGATTAGTGAGGTTTATTCCTCCCAAGGCCGTCAGCTGTGGAGAATTGGGTAGTTTTAAAAAATTAAATACTGCATTACCTCCCAGGGTTTGAGAATACCCGGCATGGGAAATAAACATCATTCCATATAAAAAAAAATATTTCCTCATTGCCTAAATAAAAATTGAAGATAAGGGAAAATGAAGAAGTAACTATGAATGTATTCTTTACAGGTAGTTTAAAAAAACAAGAGGCCGTATTTTAAAACGACCTCCTTTTATTTTACTGCAATCATTTAATCCCATTCGTTTAGATAAGCCTTTATTATGCAACAGTCAAAATGTATAAAAAACTTTAAACCAATGCCAGTTCCAACACCTGCTGCATGGTTTTTACATAATTAAATTTTATTCCTTTTATAAATTCGGTATTTATATCTTCCACATCTTTTTCATTTTGCTGACAAAGAATAATTTCTTTAATGCCTGCTCTTTTGGCTGCCAGGACTTTCTCCTTAATTCCACCTACTGGTAACACCTGTCCCCGCAAGGTTATCTCACCTGTCATAGCCAAATAAGGTTTTACTTTTTTTCCTGTAAAAGCGCTGCAAATAGAAGTCATCATAGTGATACCCGCACTAGGACCGTCCTTGGGTACGGCTCCCTCTGGTACATGTATGTGAATATTTCTTTTTTCAAACAGAGAAGGATCTATACCGGCTTTTTTTGCATTAGCCTGTAAATAACTTAATGCAGTGCTGGCACTTTCCTTCATTACATTACCCAGATTACCTGTTAACTTTAATTCACCTTTGCCCTCACTTAATGATGTTTCAATGAATAAAATATCGCCGCCCACATACGTCCAGGCAAGCCCGACTGCTACACCCGGCATATTCGCCGTCTTATAAATTTCATTGCTATACCTGGGCTTACCCAATATCTTTTCAATATCCTTTTCGTGTACGCTTGTTTTTACTTTTTCTTTAACGGCAAATTCTTTGGCTTCTGCACGCATAATAGAAGCTAACATACGATCCAGTTCTCTTACTCCACTCTCTCTTGTATAATCTTCAATTATTTTTTGTAATACCTTATCACTAATTTTAAAATTAATTTCTTTTAACCCATGCATCTCTTTTTGCTTGGGCAATAAATGACGTTTGGCAATTTGTATTTTTTCTTCTACTGCATAACCACTTAAATCAATTATTTCTAAACGATCCTTTAATGCAGGTTGAATGGTATTTACATCGTTTGCTGTAGCAATAAACAATACTTTTGATAAATCATATTCCAATTCCAGGTAATTATCATAAAAGGTATGATTTTGCTCCGGGTCTAACACCTCCAGCAATGCGCTGGACGGATCTCCACGAAAATCATTGCCTACTTTATCCACCTCATCTAAAATAATAACAGGATTACCCGATTTTACTTTGCGTAAAGACTGAATAATTCTACCGGGCATTGCTCCAATATAGGTTTTACGATGACCTCGTATTTCACTTTCATCATGTAATCCACCCAAGCTTAAACGAACATATTTTCTGCCCAAAGCATTGGCAATGCTTTTTCCCAATGATGTTTTACCAATACCCGGGGGACCGATAAAACAAAGAATGGGACTTTTCATATCTCCTTTTAACTTCAATACTGCGAGGTATTCTAAAATTCTTTCTTTTATTTTATGCATGCCATAATGATCTTCATCCAATATTTTTCTGGCACGTTTTAAATCATAATTATCATTTGTATATTCTCCCCATGGTAAATCAAGCATTAAATCCAGGTGGTTATACACTACCGAATAGTCCGGTGTGCTGGGATGCATTCTTTCCAGTTTTTCAATACCCTTCTTAAACATTTCCTTGGCTGCCGGACTCATTTTTTTAGCTTCGGCCTTTTTCTGCATTTCTTTTATTTCCCGTTCGTTGGTATCACCTCCCAGCTCTTCTTTAATACTTTTTAATTGTTGCTGAAGAAAATATTCTTTCTGTTGCTTATCTAATTCTGTTTTTGTTTTAGCAGTTACTTTACTTTTTAACTCAGCATATTGTAATTCTTTTTGAAGCAAATGCAATAACTTATCAGCTCTTTGGCGGATATCATTTATTTTTAGCAAGTTTTGTTTTTCTACCAGGTCGCTGCTAAGGTTACTACTTACAAAATGTATAAGAAAAGAAGGATTCTCTATGTTTCGCAAAATAATGGCTGCCTCTGAGGGAAGGTTAGGAGAAAGATTAATAATTTGAGAAGCAAGATCTTTAATGGAACCGGCCATAGCAGTAAAATGTTCATCAACTTCTACCGGAGTATCATCCAATATTCTAATCTGCGCTTTAAAATAGGGGTCTTCGCTGGTTACCTTTTCAATTTTAAACCTGCGACGACCTTGTATGATAATGGTTGTACCTCCGTCAGGCATTTTTATTTGCTTAACAATTTTAGCAATAGTGCCTATATCTTCTAAATCAGCTATTGCCGGATCCTCAATCTCGCTGTCTTTTTGCGCTACAACCCCTATCAATTTGTCAGCTTTATACGCATCATTTACTGCTTTTATGGATTTATCCCTACCTACTGTAATGGGTATCACAACTCCCGGAAATAAAACAGTATTTCGTAATGGTAATACGGGTATCTCAGCTGGAATATGAAGCTCCTCAGCGCTTTCATTATCACTCTCATTCAGCGGAATAATGGGCATATACTCCATTTCATCCTCTGGCTTTATATAAAATTTCAAATCATTCATAAAAAATCAAATCCGTGACAAAATAACACCTAAACAGCAAAAATCCTACTACTTAGGGCCGAAAGGTATATGTGTCAATAAAAGTGCCAGTATGTTACACACATGAAAAATATTTGTAAAGTGGAGTAGGTATTTCGTTAAAATCCACATCGGGATATTTGAGGGTTAACTAACAAAAGAATATAGCAATATCTGTATTTTTCCCCGAAAACATTTGTTGGGCAACTTTGCTTCTGCTCTTTTATTTCGTCTAGTCCACATTCATTTCCATGAATAACAAATGTCAAATACCTTTTAACAAAATATTTCTAAAAAGCCCGATTTCTTATACTTGTTTTCCATAACGGGTGCAATTGATAAAAACGAATTGATGATAAAAGTTATATTCCTGTTCATTTTTCTCCACCTATAGTTTCATGGCTTAACTTTAAGCAGTTAAAATGTTTTGGCAATTTATTTTTCTATCAAACCATAGAAAAAAAATTTATGTGTTGATTGTTTTACAAAAAATTACTTACTCTTAATAAAATGTTAGTTAGAATTTGGACAACAGGCATTGTACCTGGAAAAGAAACCGAATATTTGAATTTTGCAAACGAATATTTCATCCCAATGTTTCGCAAACAGGCAGGGCTCTTAAATGTAAACATTCTTATAAAACCAGGCAAGTCTCTCGTTTTTACTTATTGGGAAAATGAAGAGGATATCGTTTCCATGGAAAATAATGCTATATAGAAGCAAACAGTGGAAAAAATAAAAAAAGCCGGTTTTTTAGCCGATCCTCAAAATGTAGAAATATTTGATTTGGCAATAAATGATTTCTGATTTAAACCCAAAACGAAAAATCATTGATGGTATAGAAAGCGGGGCTTAGCGCTTTTTTATACATTTGCATATAACTTATTTAATGGCAGTTACTCATGAACAAACGGCTGTAAGAACAATTCTTTTCAGTATTGTTGGTAATTCGGGTTTGGCTATAATAAAATGGTTGGCAGGTTTCTTTGGCAACTCATATGCGTTAATAGCAGATGCTATTGAATCAACAACTGATATTTTTGCTTCCCTGTTGGTTTTATTAGGATTCAAATATGGAAATCGGCCAGCCGATAAAAACCATCCTTACGGTCATGGACGAATTGAACCATTAATAACTTTTATCGTGGTAGGATTTTTAATTACCTCCGCAACTGTTATCGCATATCAAAGTATTCAAAACATCACAACTCCCCATGAATTGCCCAAGGCCTGGACGCTGGTCATTCTCGGCATAATCATAGTTTGGAAAGAAGTGTCTTATCAGGTTGTGGTAAAAAAAAGTAAGGAAACGCACAGTACTTCCTTAAAAGCAGATGCCTGGCACCATAGAAGTGATGCCATCACTTCTATATCTGCTTTTGTAGGTATATCCATTGCATTATACCTGGGGAAAGGATATGAATCTGCCGATGATTGGGCAGCGCTTCTTGCCTCTGGTTTTATACTATACAATAGCTATTTAATTTTTCGACCGGCTCTTGGAGAAATAATGGATGAACACCTGTATGATGACCTGATAGCTTTAATCAGACAAGAATCGTTAAAAGTGAAAGGAATTATTGATACGGAAAAATGTTTTATTCGAAAAGCGGGAATAAAATATCATGTTGACCTCCACATAACTGTAAACGCAAATATAACAGTGAAAGACGGTCACGATATTGCTCATAAACTAAAAGACGCATTAAGGAAGGAAATACCCGAATTAGGTCATATTTTAATTCATGTTGAACCACATGAATAAAAATACATGCAAGCAGTTTTTATTAAAATATATTACAATTAATTATAAAAGCCGAAAAGCTCTTTACCTTATATCAGTAAGCCTCGGTCTCAGTTTATTTGATTTTGACTTATTAAAAATCATCCGTCCTTTATCAACTCCTGTCCTAATTTTCTTTTGTTCTTCAACCGGCAGATGATAAATTGTCTTACAATCTTCGCTACAGCAGCCATCGTATTTTTTAGCGCACTCTTCGCATTGAATAAATAACAAATGACATCCGTCGTTTTTACAATTGGTATGGGTATCGGCTGGCTTACCGCATTGATGACATTGAGCTATTATATCTTCGGTTACCCTCTCTCCCAGTCTCTCGTCAAACACAAAGTTCTTACCAATAAATTTATTTACAAGCCTTTTTTCTTTTACCTCCTTTACATAATTAATAATACCGCCTTCTAAGTGAAAAACATTTTTAAATCCATTATGCAGCATATAAGCGCTGGCTTTCTCGCACCGGATACCGCCGGTGCAATACATAATAATATTCCTGTCCTTATCTTCCTTCATCATCTTTACAGCCATTGGCAATTGCTCTCTGAAAGTATCACTCGGTACTTCTATTGCTTTAACAAAGTGGCCTACCTCATATTCATAATGATTACGCATATCAATTACTACCGTATCCGGATCATCCATTAAACCATTCATCTGTTCTGCGTTTACATAACGGCCTTTATTACGCATATCAAAATCAGGGTCTTCAATACCATCAGCCACAATTTTTTTTCGCACTTTTATATCCAGCACAAAAAAAGACTTTCCGTCATCATCCACCGCCACATTTAATCGAAGTCCATTAAAACCCTTCAATGAATATAAGTATGCTTTCAAAGCCTCGAAATTAGCTGTGGGGACACTTATTTGTGCATTAATGCCTTCTTGTGCAATGTAAATCCTCCCAAAAACACCCAATTCCTTAAAAGAAGTGTAAATGTCATTTCTAAAACGAATGGGATCTTCAATAAAAATATAATTATAAAAAGAAATAGTAGTACGGGGTGTGGAATCGCTTTGAATACGTTTTTTTAATTCCCTGCGGGAAATGCGGTTGTGTAATTGCGCCATGTGTTTAAATTTGAATCACTGCTTTATTGCCAGTGATAATTTATCCTTTCGGAAAAATTGGACAGTTGCAGGCTGAACCAAATTTTATTTTTCGATCTTGCCTTATTTCAAAAAGAATTAAGCAAAAATCTTATTAGCAGTGCAAAGATATATGAAACCGGCTACAGTGAAAAACTAATCATCCCTACGAATTATAACCAGAGGCATGCCAATACGAAAACCATGAATATTCTGTTTTCCCTGTTGGATTTATCTCCCCGTTCTTTAAACGAAACCATTAGCCGAAACCATGTAAAAACTTGTGTTTTCTATTAGCAAAAAATTAACGGGATTTCCGCAAATATGCTCCTGACAAAGCGGATAGCCCTCCTACCAGTGCTCCAATAAAAGCAGTTAACAGTATAATCAGCGAAGAAGAACGGGATTTAATAATCAATTCCGCCACCTTTTGAGAAAGAATATGCTCGTTCTTTACATCAATGTATAAAGCCAATAAGCCCCACAAAAAAAATAAAGCAAGAAAACCAGACCAAAAAGCTTTACCCGGTCTTTGAGGAATTAAAACTGCCACTCCAAATGCTGCAATAGCAATACTCCACCATGGCATGTACATTCCTAAAGCAAAACTTACTATTGCAGTGAGTACAACGGTTACAAAAAATTTCATATTAATGATTTGAAGATTTGCTGAACTTCATTACCCATTTAATTCGTTTATCATTTTTTTCTGATGCTTTCATCATCCATAGTTTGTTATACTTACCAACAACCCAATCATCTACAAACATATCGTAATACTTACTTCCCGGATTACCGCTTTGACCGCCGGGATAAATCCCATAAGCATTCGTTTGAGGAGTCATTTCTACAATCATCCGCCAACTTGGACCATGATCAACTTTGGTTGCATTGATTATATGATTACCTCCGCCGATGGGCAAATGCAATCGGCTTAACGCTACCTGTTTGGTTAAATGATTAACACGGGTATCTTTAAAATTAGCCCAGGCTAATTTGTTATTGGCCTCAGTATTTTGAAGAGAAGGAATGATTGTTTTAAAAGCATAAGTAACAATATCCACAACGGTTTCTTTATGTGAAGTACGAATATCATCCAAAAAGCTAAATCCGGGATCTCTCGCTATTGCTTCTGATAAAGTACTCGCTTCCGGCCAATGAAGGGGGTATGTTGATTTACCCAGTTCATCGCCAAATGTTTTTACCTGTAATGAGTCATACCACAAATTAAAAATGGCTGGTCCTTTTTCATTAGGATCATTACGTAAATTCCATTGCTTTACTATTTCCAAATACTTTTTCTCTACATCGTTTAATACTGACTCGTCAATATATTTCAAAAGCAGAGGTCTTGTATATTCTGCAAACACATTATAGTTATCCGTTTGTAATTTCATCATATCTTCTGCCGTAACAGACCCGCTATCCATAGCCGCTAACCTTCGATTAATAATAATACCCCTATAGAGAGGGTAAGAACCTCCCAAATAATAAGGATACGCTTTTACATCAACCGGTAACTGGTTGGCACTACTTACAAAATTCCTTTCAGGATTATATTGATGAGGATTTTGCTCCTGGGGAATCATGGCCTGCCACATATAACTGCTATCCATACCCGGCATCACAAATTCGCCCTGATCTTTCCATTTAGCCGGAAATTCACCTTGTGCCCACAAAGCTATGTCTCCGTTTTTGCAGGCAAATACACAGTTTTGCCCCGGCGTATGTAAGTTTTTAATTGCCTCGGCATAATCGTTATAATTTTTGGCTTTATCCAACCCTACAAATATTTTTATTTCGTTACTCGGATCATGAGCTTTCCACCTGCAGGCATAATAATTTTTGCCATTTGCCCTGTTATTGCCTGTAAACTTTCTGTCATACATCACAGGCCCAAATTCAGGAATATAAGCAACACTGTCAATGAAGTCGGGTCTGCCCTTTACCCGGATGGTTTCCACCCTCCATTGAGTTGTTTTCCATTTGCCGTTAAATAAATATTCTGACATTGTTGAATCACGGAATGTGATTTCATAGTAATCTCTCACATCTCTTTCTGCATTGGTAAAACCAAAAGAACAACTGTCATTAAACCCAATAATTACTGCCGGAGCTCCCGGAAACGTAACGCCATATGCATTGTAAGACGGGGTACTTAACTGCATTTCAAACCAAAGCGAAGGTAAATTAAGAGAAAGATGCGGATCGCTACATAAAATGGGATAACCGCTTTTTGTTTTTTTGCCGCTGACCGCCCAGTTATTACTACCATTATCCGGGTCAGGTTTTGATTCGATAATATTTACAGAATCTTTTTTAGCAAAGTATAACGAATCGGCATTTACAGGAATTGTTAAAGCCACAGCATTGTCTGTAAATAAGGTTCCCTTAGGTACAATAGGATCTAATGAATCAGCCGCTAGAGGATACAGCTTTTCAAATTCTTCTGCGGAAAAAAGAGATTTTGCATTGGTGTACTCAAAATCATATTCACCACCTGCTAAGTCTTTACTCATGTATTTTAAAAACAACGCTGTTTTTAAATTGCTCCATTTTTCGGGTAAATAGTCAAGCAATTTATACTCCAGGGGAACGTCTCTCTCTTTTAGCTGAGTTATATATGCATTTACACCAGCGGTATAAGCATCATTAATTTCCCTGGTTGCAGAGTCTGCTTCCGCCACTTGTAGCGACCTTTCAGCAGCATATACCATTCCCAATCTTCGCTGTTCCCTGTCAAAATTCAGTATTTTGGGATTTTCTCCTAAAATTTCGCTTATTCTGCCAGCCGCCGCATGCGTTTGAAATTCCATTTGCCACAAACGAAACTTAGCATGTAAATATCCCTGTATAAAATAAACATCGCTTTCATTTTTTGTAAATACATGAGGCACCAGGCGATCATCAATATACACTGATGCATCATCTTTTAACCCCGACAGTTTTAATTCATCATTATAATCTGCATCCGCAGGCTCTGCATTTTGCCAAAAACCATGCTGTGGGCTTAAAAAATTACCAATGGGCGGCGCCTGACCCAGCTTTTTATTTAGTACAAAAAGCAAACTGACAGTTATAATGGCACTAACAAGAAAAGGAAGAGGTCTCATAAGAAAATAATAAGCTTGTAAAATAATAAAGAACCATGAATAAAATCACTTTAGTTTATAAAATCATTTCAGGTTTTATTAACCGTATAAAAAAATTGCCTAATCAACCACTAAAATGCACTTTCTTCTACACCTGCTTTAACCATTTCCAGGAATCATGCTATTTCTCACATTTATACAAGTTAATACATATACCTTATTTTTGATAAATGAAAATTTCCTTCTGGAGTATTGGTAAAAACCATGAGCCGTATGTGAAAGCCGGGGTGGAAGATTTTACCAGACGTATTTCAAAATACTACCCGGTAGCATGGACTATTATACCTCTACCAAAAAATAGCGGTATGCTCAGTGAAATGGATTTGAAGAAAAAGGAAGGAGAAATAGTGCTTAACTGGTTACAAAAAGAAGATTACCTTGTTGCACTGGATGAAAAAGGGAAACAATTAAGCAGTGAAGGATTGGCCGCATTCATTCATAAAAGAGCCAATGAAAGTTGTAAACATTTAATCTTTCTTATTGGAGGGGCTTATGGGCTGGATGAAAAGGTTTTAAAAAGAGCCGATTACAAATGGAGTTTATCTCAATTGGTCTTCCCACATCAGTTGGTGCGCTTAATTTTAGCCGAACAGGTTTACCGTGCCTGTAGTATTAACAGAAATGAAAAATATCATCACAGCTAAATTTTTAAGCATGGCGGTATATTATAAACATAATACGTTAATTAGATTTTAAATTTTAATCTTTACCCGTTAGATTTGAAAAACAAATAACAATCTATGAGTATTACCATCATTATAATTATTATTACGTGTTTAATTTCTTTTAGCGCTTTCAGCAATCAAAAATTAATTGACGATCTGATATTTTATCCACCCTCCATCAGCAATCATAATCAATGGTATCGTTTTTTTAGTTGTGGTTTAATTCATGCCGATTTTGCCCATCTTGCTTTTAATATGTTTGCTTTGTATCTTTTTGGCAACCAGGTTGAACCCACCTTCATGATAATATTTGGAAGTAAAGGAAAATTATTCTATTTACTTATGTACATATCTGCTTTGGCTGTTTGCCTGCTTCCCACCTACTCAAAAAATAAAGACAATTATCATTATAGAAGCCTGGGAGCTTCCGGCGCGGTATCGGCAGTAGTTTTTGCATCTATTTTATTTAATCCCCTTCAGGGTTTGGGTTTGTTTTTTATCCCTATTTACGTTGCCGGTTTTATTTTTGGCATTATATATCTGCTTATCTCTAATTGGATGGAAAAAAGAAGCGGGGATAGTATTAATCATTCTGCCCATATATGGGGAAGTTTATATGGCGTTGCTTTTGTAATTGTAGCATCAAAGTTATTTTCTACTGTTCCGGTGCTGAAAATTTTTATAGACCAGATATTAAACATGGATCCTTCACAAATTGTTACGTTTGGTTGATACCAATTTTTAATATTTGTTTTGTTTTGTCTGTAATTTTAAACCGGTCGTCTATACGATAGCCAATTACCCACATAATTCGTTTGTTACTTTCTAAAACCCAAATCTTTTCCTTTTCTGTTTGAGGCAATTTATTGTCAATAAAAAAGCGAGATAGCTTTTTCTTTTTTTTCATTCCGAGTGGATAAAAATAATCCCCTCGTTTCCATTTACGCAACAGCAGGGGAAAAGTAACTTCGCCGGCATCCAAATGAACCAGATTGTTTGTAGCAGGCAGTTTCTGGTCAGTATTTTCTTCTAAAAAGAGTTGAAGCGTAAACAAAGGACATTGAATGTTATTTTCCCATTGCTCAATTAAAATTGTCTCCGACATATCCGTTTTAAGTGGTGCAATAATCAGCCATTTCCGGTATTTAATAATGCGATGGGTGGAAGATGAAATATACTTCCCTGTTCCGCTATCAAGCAGGGAAATTACCTCTTCAGTTTGATGTGATGTAAACCCATAATCTTTTATAATTTCATAAACAATCGAACGTAAAGGAGTTGATTTCTGTAACTTGAGTACTGGTATATAAATTTCCGGTTCCGTCCCGTTGTGGGGATGGGGACGAATAACCAATAACTTCTTCTTATACTGTGCAATTGCCTGGTTATACAGTTCCTCTACTTCAATAAATCTATCCGCATTTCTCAATATATTTTCATCTGCCGCATGAAAATATTCTTTTATTAAAGGGAGAATTTTATTACGGAAAAAATTACGAGTGTATTCATTTTCAAAGTTGGTGGAGTCAATAACATAACTCAGTTTGTTATCTTTTACAAAATCTTCCAATTCTTTTCTTCGGGCAAATAATAATGGGCGAATTACTTTTCCTGTTTTTGGCAAGATACCTCTTAGACCTTTAATGCCGGTACCCCGAAAAAAATTCATCAACACCGTTTCAATGGTATCATCAGCATGATGAGCCGTGAGTATAAAATCGAAACCCGGTATATGTTTGTTATGAATTAAAAATTCATCAAACCACTGGTATCTCAAATTTCTTGCTGTTTCTTCAACAGACTTTTTTTGTTGCAAAGCAATAAGCTTAGTGTCAAACGTTTTTACGAAAAACTCAACACCATATTTTTTAGACAACTGTGCCACAAACTGCTCATCCCGGTTACTTTCTTCTTCTCTCAATTGAAAGTTGCAATGCGCTATAGCAAAGTCAAATCCTGCTTGCTTACAAAGCTCACATAACACCACCGAATCCACACCACCACTTACAGCAAGCAGTAATTTATCTTTTGGCGAAAAAAGATGGTTTACTTTGATATATTCCTTAAATCTGTCTAATAAATTCATCTGATCAATTTATAAAATACCGATAAGCAAAATATATGCTACGGCAAACATCCAACCTTCTACTAAAAGAGAATTATAATAATAAATCATTATTTGTTCTCAAATTTATATCAAATCCTTCCAGAATATTTTCACTATACCCGTCTTCAACTTTTCTGTTTGTTTCAAATAAAACCGGGAATTGAAAATCCCTGGTTTCGTTTTACATTATCAAATCCTCATAAGCTCCCTGCAACTCATTATAAGCATGATTATCTCCAGCCTTCTTTGCCGCTATCATACCTTTTTCATACCATTCAATTGCCAATTTGGATTCCCCAACCCTTTCCAACAATTTGGCAAGGTGATAATATGATCCTATATAATTGGGATTCTTATTTAAAATATTTTCAAATAAATTTCTTGCCTCTTTGTCATTCCCCAGCTTTATATATTCCAACGCCAATGCATGCTGTACAAAACTGTCCTCAGGAGAGGCTCTTAAAAATTCCTTTAACTTTTCTATTCTTCCAAGCATTAAAATTATTTTCGTTTTTCGTTTTTTGGTTTTGATTGAAGTGCCTTATCTTTGCTTTAGTTGCATAAACAACCTTTTTAATTTCACCCCTTTTTTACAGGCGGAGTAAAAAAATAAGTATGAAGATTTTAGTTTGCATTAGCAAAACACCGGATACCACTGCAAAAATAGCTTTCACTGATAACAATACGAAATTCGTACAGGAGGGAGTACAGTGGATTATTAACCCCTACGATGAATGGTATGCATTGGTGCGTGCCATTGAGTTAAAAGAAAAAGACCCTTCCGTTTCTATCCACTTAGTAACGGTAGGCGGAACTGATGCCGACCCAATCATTCGCAAAGCATTAGCGCTGGGTGGTGATGAAGCTATACGTGTTAATGCGGATAGTTCCGACAGTTTTTACATTGCTGCTCAAATTGCAGAAGTGGCAAAACAAGGCAGTTATGATTTAGTGTTCACCGGCAAAGAAACCATTGATTATAATGGATCTTCTATTGGTGGTATGCTGGCTGAACTACTTGACTTACCTTTTATTTCATTAGCTACTAAGTTTGAATTAAATGGCTCTGTGGCTACTATTACCCGGGAAATTGAAGGTGGTGAGGAAGTATGTGAAGTAACCTTACCTGTTGCTGTTAGTTGCCAAAAAGGAATGGCTGAAGCCAGGATACCCAATATGCGGGGCATTATGGCCGCCCGAACTAAACCTTTAAAGGTTGTGGAACCTGCGGATGCAAACACACTAACCGCTATCGTAAACTTTGAATTGCCCCCCGCCAAAGCCGGGGTTAAACTGGTATCTCCTGATACGCCGGAAGAACTGGTAAGACTGTTGCACGAAGAAGCCAAGTTAATTTAATGATGAGGAAATTAAATCTGTAATATCTATATCAAAAGAATATTAATTAATTCTATAATCGCCAAATTTAAAATATGTCAGTACTAATATTTGTTGATCAGGCTGAGGGACACATTAAAAAATCTGCTCTTGAAGCATTATCCTATGGAGCCGAATTAGCTGCTCAATTGGGCACTTCGGCAGAAGGAATTATTTTAGGAGAAGTAAAAGACGATTTAAAAGCATTGGGTAAGCAGGGGATAAAAAAAATACATCATGTAAATAACAATGTCTTAAATAACTTAGATACCCAGGTATATACAAAAATAATTGCTGATGTGGTAGCTTCAACAGGTGCTAAAGTAGTAGTATTTTCTCACAATATGAATGGTAAAGCTATTGCACCAAGATTATCGGCCAGGCTAAAAGCAGCAATGGTTGCAGGTGCCGTTGCATTACCTGAAACGAGTAAGGGCTTTACTGTAAAGAAAAATGTATTTAGTGGAAAAGCTTTTGCTACAATCGGGTTAAATACGGATGTAAAAATCATATCCCTCAATCCTAACTCTTTTCATATTAACAACGGGGAAGGTACTGCAGAAATAATTTCTGTACCTGCCAACATAAACACACCTAAAGTAAAAATAACTTCAGTAAATAAAATGACCGGAGAAGTTCCCTTAAGTGAAGCCGAATTAGTGGTAAGTGCCGGACGAGGTTTGAAAGGGCCGGAGAACTGGGGAATGATTGAAGAAATGGCCCATTTACTCCATGCCGCTACAGCCTGCAGCCGTGCCGTATCAGATGCTCATTGGCGCCCCCATCATGAGCATGTTGGGCAAACCGGATTAACAATTGCTCCTAACTTATATATTGCCATTGGTATTTCCGGCGCCATTCAGCACCTGGCAGGAGTTAACAGAAGTAAAGTAATTGTGGTAATTAATAAAGATCCCGAAGCTCCTTTCTTTAAAGCTGCCGACTACGGCATAGTGGGCGATGCATTTGAGGTTGTGCCTAAAATAAATGCGGCCATAAAAAAACTGAAAGGGATAGCATAAGATTGATTTCAGAACAAAAGCCAGAATAAAATTGTGCCTGCATTGTTTTTTTCATGCAGGCATAATACTTTTAATACCATTACCTTTCTTTAGATTTCAACTTACCTGCGTAAAACAAGATTGTTTAAAACTGTAGGAAACCAACTTTTTTATTTTTCCCCAAAGAAAAAGGCTGACTCAAAAATCTGAGTCAGCCCTTGTAAAAGCTATTCTTATACTTTTATATTAATAATTGCGGACTTTTATTTCTACACGGCGGTTTTTAGCACGACCGGCAGCTGTAGCATTATCAGCAATAGGCTGATCCTGACCATAACCGGCTGATATTATCCTTGCTTCTTCTACTCCTTTTTTAACTAAATAATCTTTCACTGCCTGTGCACGTCTTTCACTCAATGTTTGATTTTTTGCCGCATCGCCGGTATTATCAGTATGCCCGTTAATTTCAAGATTTAATTCCGGATTACTTTTCATAATCTTTACCACTTCATTTAATCCTGCATTAGATTTTGCTAACAACGTAAACTTACCCGGGGCGAAATAAACATTTTTAGCAGCATATTCTAATTTCTTTACAATATTTTCATCTACTTTGGGACAACCAAAGTTTTCAACCACACCAACTACGGTAGGACATTTATCTTCCTCATCATTAACTCCATCGCCATCTGAATCAGGTATAGGACAGCCTTGGTAACGGGCTAACCCTGATTGATTAGGACATTTATCTTCCTCATCGTTAATACCATCGCCGTCTGAATCGGGAATAGGACATCCTTTATATTTTGCAAGACCGGGTTGTGTTGGACAAGCATCGTCCTTATCAGCAATACCGTCGTTATCGCTATCTGGACAGCCATTAAAAGCAGCCAAACCAGCAACAGTCGGACAAGCATCATCTTTATCTGCAATACCGTCTTTATCAGTATCAGGACAGCCATTAAATGCGGCTATTCCGGGAACTGTAGGGCAAGCATCAACAGA
>DASSYR010000043.1:0-69131 GCA_035703165.1 Chitinophagaceae bacterium | reverse complement strand
GTTTTCAATGGGAAGGAAAAGCAGTTGATGATAAAACTACTTTTGACCGTTACATCGCCGATGAAGACCTGGGAATAACGGCAGGCTTCACTTTCGTGAAAGGAAGAGATTTTAATTTGAAGCAATTTCCTACGGATTCATTAGCTATGATCATCAATGAAAGCGCTGCGAAAGTGATGAATTTTAAAGATCCTGTTGGTCAGATTGTAAAAGTTGGCGGATTAGAGCGACCATATCATATTGTAGGTGTTATCAAAGATTTTATCCTCCAGTCGCCCTATCACCCAATCAGGCCGATGATTATACAAGGAGCAATGAGCGGTTTGTTTAATGTAATACATATAAAACTGAACGGGACTAACTCAACAACTGGTAATTTAAAACGAATGGAAGCGATATTTAAAAAATTTAATCCGGAGTACCCTTTTGAATACAAATTTGTAGATGAGCAGTATTCCAGAAAATTTAAAGCAGAGGAGCGAACCGGAACCCTTGCCGCTTTATTTTCTGCCCTCACTATTTTTATTTCCTGTCTTGGCCTGTTTGGTTTAGCAACCTATATGGCTGAAAATCGTATAAAAGAAATAGGTGTACGCAAGGTTCTTGGGGCATCTGTAACCGGAATCACAACCTTGCTATCCAAAGACTTTTTGAAATTAGTAATGATATCTTTTCTGGTTGCCAGTCCGGTAGCCTGGTGGCTCATGCATAAATGGTTACAGGATTATCCTTACCGGGTGGATATACAATGGCAGGTATTTGTTTTTGCAGGCTTTTTGTCTTTTTTAATTTCTGTTTTAACTGTAAGTTTCCAGGCAATTAAAGCGGCTTTGGCTAATCCGGTAAACGCTTTGCGAAGTTAGTAACGGTAAAGAATAGATGATAATAAAAATAAAAGGTAAAAAAAATAACTAGCAGATGCCATTATGTTAAAAAATTATTTACTTGTCGCGGTTAGAAATTTTTTAAAACGTCGCATATTCTCGCTGATCAATATTCTGGGTTTGTCCATCGGCATTAGTGCCGCCCTGATTATTTACCTGATTGTCCAGTTTGAGTTTAGCTACGAAAATTTCAGAAAAGATAAAGATAGTGTTTATCGCATCGTTACTCAAATGAATAACCCTCAAGCCAAGCAAACTTTCCCCATCGGCGGAGTGGAGGGACCATTACCCGCTGCATTAAGAAACGAAGCGACCGGTATGGAGGCAATCACGCATTTTATCACACTTTTTCGTTCTATCGGCGGTGATAAAATAACAATCCCCGGGAACCCTTTACCAACCGTCCTTAAAAGAGGGAAAGCGGATATTACTCAAATTATTTATGCCGACGAATATTATTTTCGTCTGTTCCCCCATGTCTGGCTTGCCGGTTCTGAGCAACATGCGTTAAAAGAGCCCAACCAGGCAATTCTTACGGATGAAAGAGCCAGATTGTATTTTGGCCATCTTAGGTTGGAAGATATTATTGGCCGGCAAATCGTCTATGAAATTAGTCGTGATACTATCGTTTGTACGGTAACGGGTATTGTAAAAACCTTGAAAGGCAAAGCTACGGATTTTCGTTTTGAAGAATTTATTTCTCTGAAAACTTTGACGGAAGCGCAATTAGCAAATCATTCCGTCGCTGATGATTGGAGTATTATAAGCAATGCATCTCAGGCTTTTGTAAAACTAAAACCCGGCGTAAAACCCCTGCAAATTGAGAATCAATTGACGGCTATCAGAGCAAAACATCAGGAAGACAAATCAAACCAAGGGAAAGATAAAGATTTTGCTAAACATTATCTTCAGCCGCTAAATGATATTCATTTTAACCAGGAATATGGCCCATTACTTTATGGCGGGCGGCAGGCGCATAAGCCAACTTTATACGGATTGCTTTTAACGGCTGTTTTATTATTAATTCTTGGCAGTATTAATTTTATTAATCTTACTACGGCTCAGTCTGCGCAGCGGGCAAAAGAAATCGGTATCCGCAAAACATTCGGTAGCGGTAAAAGAAAACTTGTTTTTCAGTTTTTGACCGAAACCTTTTTGTTAACCTTATTCGCAACGGTTTTGTCAATCATCCTTTCCCCCTTGTTTTTTAAAATTTTTAGAGATTTTATTCCCGCTGAAATAAGTTTTTCCTTTTTGGGTCGCTATCATGTTTGGCTATTTTTAGCTTTACTCATTTTATGCATAACGTTTTTTTCCGGATTATATCCGGCATGGGTTCTTACGCGGTACAAACCGGTTGTTAGTTTAAAAAATCAATTATACAGTGGTAGTTCGCAAACCCGCGGATCGTGGTTGCGCAAAACGCTTACGGTTTTCCAATTTGTTGTTGCGCAATTTATATTAATAGCCACTTTGGCGGTAAGCAAGCAGTTATATTATTCTTTAAACAAGGATCTGGGCTATAATACCCAGGCGATTGTTTCGTTTTTTGTGCCATTTGATTTTGATTTTTCTTCTCCGACTAGCAGACGGTTTGTACTTGCCGAAAAATTAAAAGCCATTCCTTCAATAGATAAAATTAGTTTAGCGGGAGATGTTCCGGCGGGTGAATTTACGCTTACGCAAGATTTAAACTTTAATACAGGGAAAAAAAATGAACTGTTGACTACGCAAATTATAAACACAGATCCTGAATACTATAAAATTTTTAATCTTAAGCTGAAGTCTGGGAGATACCCCTTTCCCGACAATATTTTAAAAGAATCTCTGATTAACGAAGCCTTTGCCAAAGCTGTTGGTTTTAAAAATCCGGAGGAAGCGCTGGGAAAATTTATCCAATGGGGCAATGCAAAACTGCTCATTGTAGGCGTGCTGGCAGATTTTCATACCAAGTCGACCCATGAATCTATAAAACCCATTGTTGCTTTAACTAGCAAAAGCCTGAACTCTCATATTCATTTTTCTTTAAAACCTCAAACCAACGCTCCGGGCTTATGGAAAGCAACCTTGGAAAAAGTAGAAAGGGAATTTAAACAAGTTTATCCCGATAAAGATTTTGAATACCGTTTTTTTGACGAAACAATAGCTTCGTTTTATAAAAAAGAACAAGCTGCCAGAAAATTACTTGCATGGTCGTCCGGTCTATGTATTATTATCAGTTGTCTTGGTTTATTGGGTCTTGTCATATACATTACGAATGTTCGCACCAAAGAGATAGCCGTTCGGAAAATATTGGGAGCTTCCGCAAGTCAGTTGACGACGTTGCTATCCAGAGAATTGATTGTATTGGTATTGCTTGCCTTTGCGATAGCCTCTCCTTTAGCCTGGATTGCCGTAAATAAATGGTTGCAGAATTTTTCGTACCGAACCGATATCAGTTGGTGGCTATTTGGCGTATGCGGTGTGGGTATGTTGCTGGTAGCTATGACGGTATTGGGCGTCAGAACCATCAAATCCGCCATAGCTAATCCGGTAAACGCTTTGCGAAGTGAGTAACGGTAAAGGGTGTATGAAAATTTGTGAAATAAAATAAAAGTTAAAAATAAACTGAAAAAAATACAACGATGATTGAGCTAAAGAAGATATCAAAATGGGTAACCGTCGGGGGCAGACCAAATTTTTTGCTTAAAGATGTAAATCTTTTTGTAAAAGAAGGTGAATTCATATCAGTTATGGGGCCATCCGGATCTGGTAAATCAACACTCCTTAACGTAATGGGTATGCTTGACACTTTTAATGAAGGCGAATATAAATTTTTAAATGAAGAAGTACATAAAATAAAAGAAAAACAACGATCTGAATTATATAAGCAATACATAGGTTTTGTTTTTCAGGCTTATCATTTAATTGATGAATTGACCGTGTATGAAAATATTGAAACCCCTCTTTTATACAAGAATGTTAAACAAAGCGAAAGAAAGGCAATGGTAGCGGATATATTAGACCGTTTTAATATAGTAGGTAAAAAAGACTTATTTCCTACCCAGCTTTCCGGAGGACAGCAACAACTGGTGGGTGTGGCAAGAGCTTTAATATCCAAACCCAGGTTAATATTAGCAGACGAACCGACAGGGAATCTGAACTCAAAGCAGGGCGAAGAAATAATGAATTTGTTTACAGAGCTGAATAAAGAGGGGGTAACCATTATCCAGGTAACCCATTCAGAAAAAAATGCAGCTTACGGAACCCGGATCATTCATTTGCTGGACGGAAGAATAGAAAAGGAAGAATGAACAGGGTTTATAACTTGAAAATACAAATTAAAATAGCCTTTACGAACGTATAAAAAATTGAATTGATTTAAGAAAAAAATAAGGAAATGAAAAAGATTATTATCGGATGTTATTTTTTGTTGCTCTATACAGAAATAATGGCACAAGAGAAAAGGATAACGTTAAAAGAATGCGTGGAAACAGCTTTGCAGAATAACTTGGAGGTTCAGCAGGCAGAATTGCAAAAAGAACGATCAGAGATTGACTGGAAGCAATCAAAGGCAAATATGTTGCCTAATATTTCCGGCAATATTAATTATGGAACTAACCAGGGTAGGAGTATTGACCCTTTTACCAATTCTTTTATTAATCAGCAATTGAACTTTTCTAATTTGAATGCCAATGGGAGTATTCCTGTTTTTAGCGGATTACAAATTCAAAGTCAAATCAGGCAGAATAATCTTGCGTTACAGGCTAGTAAAATGGATTGGCAACAGGCAAAAGATAATCTTACACTTGATGTAATTCTTTCATACCTGATAGAGCTGAATAATGAAGATGTATTGATGTTATCAAAGGCGCAGTTAGAAGTGACAAAAAAACAGGTAGAACGTTTAGAAACTTTATATAGCGAAGGCGCTATTGCTTCTTATACATTAACAGATTTAAAGGGACAATTAGCGTCTGACGAAGTATTGGTAGTAAATGCTGAAAACAATGTGACTGCTGCCAGGTTATCCTTAGCACAGTTAATGAATATTCCTTTTGACGAGAATTTGTTATTGGAGAAAATAGGTGTAGATGAGGCAATGAGCCTTTATGAAAATGCATCAAATACTATTTATGAAGAGGCTTTAAAAAAACTGGGACTCATTAAAGCTGTTGATTTGCGGAAACAAAGTGCGGAAAAAGCAATTAAAGTAGCAAGGTCTGGATATTATCCCACCCTTTCTTTTTTTGGTGGACTTGGTACCAACTATTCCAGTGCGGCTCAGTTATATTCCGTCGTAAACGAGTTTTATGGGATATCCGATTCCTATGTTACTATTAGTGGAAATAACATTCCCGTTAATACTAAACAATTAACCACTAAGCAAGAGCCATTTGGCTTTTTTAAACAATATAACTACAATCTTAACACACAGTTTGGGCTTAGCCTCAGGGTTCCTATTGCCAATAATTTTCGGGTAAGAAATCAGGTAGCGCTGGCTAAAATAAATTATAAAAATGCAAAATTAGTAGCTGATAATACAAGGATAGAGCTGCAGCAAAACATTGAGCAAGCGTATCAGAATATGAGAGCAGCCTATAACCGGTACAAAATTTTAATACAACAAGTAGCCGCATACGAAGAATCATTTCGGGCTGCCGATGTGCGTTTTAATAACGGGGTTATTAATTCTGTGGAATATTTACAGGTAAAAAATAACCTGGATAAAGCGAGGATAAATCTGACACAGGCAAAATATGAATATGTGCTAAGGACAAAAGTGTTAGACTTTTACCAGAGTAAACTGAATTGGTAAATTAATTACTTTTTTGAAGTTATAAAAACAAGCCCCTGGTTTAATGCAGGGGCTTATATAATTGCTATCTTAATTTTGCGATAGCTTACAAGAAACCAACCAAAGCTTTTAAAAACTTTTTATTTGTAATATACTATTACAGTACAAATGTAATTTAAGCGCAAGCACATGTAGATGGAGGTTTGTCAGGGTAAAAGATGAATTTTATCATTATAGTTATTACTAAGTTTGCTCACCCAGCCATCTGAAGGGTGAATATTTCTTCTCCGGTTGCAGGTTAAATTGTTTGATGCTTTCTTCTTGTATGAAGCTGATAGCTTCTTCTACACTATCTGTAATTAAAAACGATTTTAAATCAGTAGCGGATATAGTTCCCTTTTTCTTCATTTGTTCAATGTGTTCCAGTAAATCTTTGTGATATTCCCTGCTGAATATAACAATAGGAAAATCTTTTATTTTATTGGTTTGTACAAGGGTCATTGCTTCGAATAATTCATCCAAAGTGCCAAAGCCGCCAGGCATTACTATAAAAGCGTAAGAGTATTTTATAAGTAATATTTTACGTACAAAAAAATGATTAATGTTTACCCATTTATCAAGATAAGGGTTAGGACGCTGTTCCATGGGCAAAACAATGTTACAGCCGACAGAACGTCCCCCCACTTCTTTGGCACCCCGGTTGGCCGCCTCCATAATACCGGGGCCACCACCTGTCATAATAGTAAATCCAAGTTTGGCAATTTCTCCGCCAAGTTTTTGGGTAAGTTTGTAATATTCATGATCTTCTTTAAACCTTGCAGAGCCAAAAAAAGTAACACAAGGCGACGAAAAATGCAAAGCCCTAAATCCACGGACAAAATCTACCATTGTTTTTATAGTAAATTTAAACTCCTTCCAACGACTTTGTGGTCCGGCTAAAAATTTTATTTCTGATTTTGCGTTCATTTTTATTTCAGTCATAGGGATTTTATTATTTTAAATTAATTCATGAAATGGTCTTCGGCAAATTTTTTTAATATACTTTGTAACTTTTTTAATTCAATCAATATTTTTCTTTTCTCCTCTTTTTTTATTTTTATCTTTTTCATTTTTATCCGGTTTAATAGATCAGCCTCGGCGGCAGGTAGCCGGCGAAGATCGGCAGGTTTAAGAAGAGATAACACACAACACAGATCCTGGAATAATCCCATCTGATAGCTCAGGTTGTGAAATTGTTCTTCCTGGTTATGAGTAAGAATAGGCACGGATGCCAGGTTTAGTGATCGTATGGTGTTAAAAGTGTTGGATAAATCTTTAATGGTTTTTCTGATTCCATGGATATTTTCATCTTTTTTATTTTTTATTTCCATTAATTGTAATAAATGAAAGATTTTAATGCGAATAAACTGGTATGCTTGTGGTGAGTTTATTTTTTCCGGGAACTTTTTTCTTAATACATGCAAAGACCTTTTTGCATGCGGGGTGGCTGCTTTTTTACGTAGTATATTTAGAGAATAAGATATTTTTTTTTGTAGGGAGTTACCATATTCAGTCAGTTTCATGTTTTCTTCAGCTTCTTTTACGATATATTGCTGTAGTTGATACTCTCTTACTGTGCCGGCAACTGCATAAATTTCTTTCAGCAAAGAAGCAATTTTAATCTTATTATTTGTGGTAGATGAGAGTCGTACTAAAGCTCTTATTTTTTTATATTCTCTTCTAAACGTATGTATAACATCTTCCTCTGGGGATGTTTCCAATAAGTTCAGGTATTTACTGAACTTTTTTATATGATCTGATGCTATTTTATGTAATGATTTCACCAGGCAAAGTTTGGTAAAGTCTGTTACTGTACCAAAAGCTTTAAATGCTCTAATATTTCATGAGCGGGGGCTACCCCGGCTTTTCTCCAGCGAATTTTGCCATTTTTAAAAACAATAAGAGTGGGAACAGCTTGTACTTCGTATAGGTTGGCATAATGTGGATTTTTATCAATATCTAATTTCAAAACAGTTACCTTTTCTCCCATTCGTTCTTTTACTTCTTTCAGTATAGGAGGCATCATTTTACAAGGGCCACACCATTCCGCAAAAAAATCAACCACTACCGGTTTATCTCCATTAATATGTCCTTCAAAAGCATTCATTTTTTAAGATTAGCTTTTATGTCTTCCAATGTTTCCATTTGTGCTTTCTGTATGTTAAATAGATTTTTCATTTGTTCCGCAATCAATAAGTCAATTTTGCTATGGAGATTACGTATTTCTATTTCTGCTTTCAGGTTTATTAAATAATCGTTTTGAGCTCTTTGCCTGTCTTTTTGTTCTTTTCTGTTTTGGCTCATCATAATAATCGGCGCTTGTATGGCGGCAATGCACGAAAGAATTAAATTTAATAATATAAAAGGGTAGGGATCAAAAGGTCTGGTTATCATAAAAAGGTTTGCAATAATCCATAACCCTAGTAGTGTGAAAAAAGTGATGATAAAGGCCCAGCTTCCTCCAAAAGAAGCAACCTTATCTGCAATACGACTACTGAAGGGCGGATGTAAATCTTCAAACTCAAGCAATTTTTGTGTTAAAAGCTTTTCTTCTTCTATAGCCTTGTAAACAATGTCGTTTAATTTTTTTAAGTTTTCATCTTCTGTGTCGAGCAAATATTCTATTTTTCTTTTTTCCATTGCAATTTATTTGTGAGCAACAAACACAGGTACTTTATGATCGGCAATTGTTTCAAATATAAAGCTCTTCTTTATGGATTCGGAAAAGCCACTTCTGGCGAAAGAACCAGATACCAGGATACTGTTTTGCTTGTTGCCAATCCATTTGTGAAAAGATTTTCTTGGATCTGCTATATCGGCTTTTTGTAGTGTTAAATTGCTGAAATGTCTTGCAGCCAATTCACTCATACGGTCTCTTTCCGGTAAATCTTCTTCTTTATGATTGGCATAAAGAAGCACTACCTCTTTATTACAGAGTTCAGGAAAAAGGTAAGCAAATTGTTTTATAGCATATACTGAATCTTCACCGCCATCATAAGCGAGTATAATAAAACGGGGTGGTTCATACGCTTCCGGTACAATTATAACCGGACATTCACTTTTATGTAAAACCCGTTGCATATAATCGTTAGGCTGTTTTTCGCCAACATTGCTATAAAAATTTTCTCCACTAATGATTAATAGATCGGCAAATCTTGTTTCTTTAACTAATTCTTCCAGTGCAAAAAGCTCATCATCCTTGTGTATCCTGTATTCAATTCCTTTTTTTCTGCATATTTCCTCAAAGTGGTGGATATTTTCTTTTATTGCTTCTTCATCAGCTTTTTCAAGGGTAGGTATAAAAATGGGGCCGCCTAAACCTACCGCTCCAACTCCAATTACATCCCGGTAATCCACTGCACTTAAAAAAATACCTGTCAACAAGATAGGTTGATGATCATTAAGGTATTCTGCAATGCTAAATGCGCCTTTTGAAAAATGCTTTCCATCAAAAGCAATGATTACTTTTTTCATGATGAGAAATTTTGTTAGTAAAGCTATTTGTTGTTTAGTTTTGTTTTACTGATAACAGTAATAGGAGGTAGTGATTTTTATCAGTAACAATGCTTTTTTGTCATTGTCACAAGACGATTGAAGATGGGTGTATCTTTATTTAAAAATAGCCATGGGAATTTTAAAACAAATAGCTGAATATTTATATTTTAAAAAAAGAGATCCTCAGCAGCCCCATACTCAATGGATAAAATATATGCATGGCATTAATCGGATATCCATTTTTTTATTTTTATTGGCTCTTGTTATTTTGTTTATAAAATTATGTCGGAACTAATTTTAACAAGCAATTTCTTAAACATATAAATTAGTTTTTACAAAGTAAAATAGTTACAGTAAGTGCTTTAGTTTAATAACCCGGTTGTTTCTTTTAAAAAGATATGAATGGAAAGGGCAGCATTAGCAGAAGCATTTCCCTCCTTTCTAAGTTTTATTTTTAATTGGTTATAATCTTCTCTGATTTGTAAAACTCTTGCAGGATTATGGAGCAACTCATTCAATTCGGACTGAAGGTTAGCTACCGTTAAATCATTTTGAATTAATTCTTTAATTACTTCCTTTTCCATAATGAGATTGACGAGAGATATGAATTTTATTTTTACCAGTCGCCTGGCTATTTGATAAGAAAGAGCATTCCCTTTATAACAAACCACTTGGGGAACACCGAATAATGCGGTTTCTAACGTAGCAGTGCCACTGGTTACTAAAGCCGCCCGGGCTTGTAATAACAAATCATAGGTTTTACCACTTACATAAGAAACATTTGGATAGGGCCGGAGTAATTCGTTATAAAAGTTTTCATCTACCCCCGGTGCTTTAGCTACTATAAAATGGTATTGGGAAAACAGTTTGGAAGCTTCCAGCATAATCGGGAGTTTCTTTACTATTTCTTGTTTGCGGCTGCCGGGAAGAAGCGCAATAATGTTTGTTTTTAAAACATCTGGATTATGTTTTTGTCGGGCCTCTTGTTTATACTTGTCTATTGTTTCAACCAGTGGGTGCCCAACATATTCTACCCCCCAATTCCATTTATTTTGGTAATACTCTTTTTCAAAAGGTAGTATTACCAGCATTTTGTCAATACATTGTTTCATTTTTTTAACCCGGTTTTCCTTCCATGCCCATACCTGTGGCGAGATGTAGTAAACTACCTTTATGCCTTGCTCACGGGCCCATTTGGCTATTCGTAAATTAAAGCCTGGATAATCAATAAGAATAACAGCATCGGGTTTAAATTTTAAAATATCTTTCTTGCTGAATTTTAAGTTATTTAAAATTGTTTTTAAGTTTTTCAGTACTTCGGTAAAACCCATAAAAGCCAGATCCTGATAGTGCTTCACCAACTGCCCCCCCTCTTTTTTCATCAGATATCCTCCCCAGCAACGGATAATTGCCTGGTCATCCAATCTTTTTAATTCCTTAATTAAATTGCTCCCATGTAAATCACCAGATGCTTCGCCTGCAATAATGTAGTATTTCATATTCGTGAAAAAGAGTTATTTCCTGTAACCTATTCAGATAGCTTGCAAAATACAACAAATGATTAATAGGTTATTAGCAGTTGGCTATAAGTAAAATAGACGATTAATACCGGTTATGCCAAATTGGTTTATAATATTTAGCCCTTGGTGCAACGATGGGTGCAATTTTTTTGTCCTTTTTACAATACATGGATTATCACAAGCTTGTAAAAGATTGCCTGAGGGGAAATAGCTTGGCTCAGAAGCAGCTGTACGATTATTTTGCGGACAGTATGCTGGGTGTGTGCTATCGCTACACAAAATCCATTCAGGATGCAGAAGATGTATTACAAGAAGGATTTGTAAAAGTATTTAAGCATTTACATCAATATCGGTTTGACGGAGAATTAGGAGGATGGATAAGGAGAATAATGGTTAATTCAGCATTAAATTATTTAAAAAAGAACAAGCTTTACCAGGCTGAATTATCTTTTACGGACTCAGATTTACATATTGTGTCTAATGATAACCCCGAGATAAAAATTACCGCAAAAGAATTAGCGGACTTAACAAGACAATTGCCTACGGGTTACCAAACTATTTTTAACCTGCATGCAGTTGAAGGTTATTCGCATGTAGAAATAGGTAAAATGCTTGGAATAAATGAGGGTACGTCCAGGAGCCAATATGCCAGGGCAAGAGCTTTATTGATAACGTGGATTGAGAAATTATATAGTGACGTTAAAATGGATTACTATGTTCACAAATGATTTTGAAAAACAGGCCAGGCAATTGCTGGATGAAGTAAAAATTCATCCAAACGCAAAAGTATGGTTGCAGGTGGAGAAGGAAATCCGGGAAAGGAAGCGGAGACGCTGGTTGTTTATTTTTCCGTTACTCGCAGGACTTGGCTTTGCAGGATATATTGCAATTAATAAATTAAATAACAACTCCGATAAGCCATCCGTTTATAATTCCAATACCAAAATAAAGGAAGGTGAAAAACAAATAATTAATAATACTCCTCTCGCTTCATTAATAACGGATGGTACAGTAAAAGCCACTGAATTAAACAATAATGCGCCGATTACGATTAATAAAAATGATAATAAAAAAAGTTTGCCTGCAAAGCCGATCATCCTGCGAAAAAACAAAAACTACACTACTGTTTTAAGAAATAGCAATAAAAGTAGAAATGCTACCTCTGACGTTTCTGCAAATAAAAAAGAAGAGAAGGAATTGACTTCATTAAGTTCGCCTGTAGAAAAAACACTAAAAACTGAGGAGCAAAATTTAACAATTAACAATACTTCGGAAATAAAAATAGGTAGCCAATTAAGCAATGCGCAGCAAAAAAATGATAAAAACAGTGTAATTGATTCGGTTACAAAAAAGCTCTTGTCAGATAGAACTAAACCAAAATCATTAAACAATAAGTGGCAATGGGGACTTAATTTTTCCACCGGATACTCTAACATAAAGAATGATTTTTTAGCTATTAATTTAAAAGCAGAAAAAGCAATAGATATTAGGAGTTATTCTCCCGTTGCCCCTGTCCCGGTTAGTTATCCATCAGCCAATTATAAAGCTTTTGCTATGCAAGCTGGAATATTTGTTCAAAAAGACATAAGTAAGAGAAGCCAGCTTTCTTTAGGATTAAATTATGCGTTGTATCAAACAAGAATTACCATTGGTAGCAGAATAACTTCTGTACCGATACTAGCGTCTAATAGAAATTTTTATGTTGATGCATGGAGAGGTTATTCAGCTATTGCTCCAAACAGCACTTATCATTCACAACTACATTACCTGGAACTCCCTGTAATATTTTCCACACAGCTAAATAAAGGTAAAAAGCTGCCCCTACATTGGAACGGGGGAGTTTCCTTATCCAGGTTGCTGTCTTCCAATTATTTACATTTTGATACTGCGAACGGGGGTGTTTATTTTAAGGATAACCAATTGCTTAATAAAACGAGCTATAATGTGCAAACAGGCTTTGAGCTAACCTTTTTTGCTTCCGGTAAAACTCCGATGTCTATAGGCCCTCATATACAGTTTGGTCTATCTGATTTGTTGAGAGAAAATGATGATAAACGTTATTTACTTTATGGAGGAATGCGAATGAAATTATTGTTTAGTCAAAAAAAGAAAAATTAAAACAACGGTTTTTTTAAAAATGGTCAGCTAATAAATCACATCCTTGAAAATACTTTTTTGGCCGTTCTAACCTAAGTAAAAGTTTATTAATTTAAAAGTTTTAGAAATACTGTTTGTATTTATTCTCTAAATTTATTTTCAGCAGTGTCTTTTTTACTCAATGTTTCCTGGCAGGCTTGAGTCTGCCAGGAAACATGTTCTATTTTTAAATCGTCGGTTGTTCTACTTTATTTTTCCGGCATAATAAATACCCACTGCAAAAAGTATGTTTTTAATAATGTTGTTAATATTATGGAAGCCCCATACCATCATGCCTATTTCGGATGAAAAATTTTTGAATACGTAATTTGCTATAATAAATAAAAAGAGATTAAAACTAAAATAATAAAAAACAGCCGTATTAATCCAAAAGGGGGCATATTGCCATATGTTTTGTGCAGGCAAAGTTGCTATTAATTGCCGGTAATAAAGAGCGCAGTAGATTAACAGCACTATATTCTCTATTGCACGTAACCCGCTTTGAAAATCGTTAAAGCTTTCAAACTTCAGGATAAAGAAAAAATATAAAACAGAATAAAACACCGTTGCGATATAAATTAATTTTCGGTTAAAAAGAAGTTGGGTAAAGAAGTAGCTTAATAATAGGAACTGAAGGATGAAGTAAGTATTGTAGGTATGAAAGCCTCTGTATCCATTAAGTACCATAATGCGATTGATCGCATCAGATGAAAAAGCAATCAACGCCAGAATGAATATTGTTACGATATATCCTCTACTTCTTTTAATCAAAAACATTCCAACCGGAATAAGAGCCGAGAATATGGAAGTATATAATAAAGTATATAGAAAGGTATTCATAAAGTCAGTCTTATATTTTATTTAGTTATTACTGGTTATTAGGGCAATAAGGTGGGCACGGTGCAGAGGCATCCACAACTTCTAATAGCTGCGAACCGGAATCTCCTCCCATTACCATCAGCAGTAACTGCGGTTTGCCTCCATCATTTAAAGCAGGTTGTATTTCCACCCGTTTATAAGACTCTGTTTTTTGTATGTCTTCAAACACATGCAAACCAAAAAAATGATACCGTATGCTGCCCGGTGCATTGGCTTGTATATAATTATCTGCCCATGTTTTGGCTGTAAAGCTGTTTACCACTTCTCCACTATGCGTATCAATAATAAGCGGAGAGTCCCATAAGGCATTACCAGATACAATGGTTATGGCCAGCAGGTGGTAAGCCCCGTTTTCATCCTGAGTATGATGTAATGCCACCCCCAAGCTTCCTTTTGCTTGCAAAACAGCCGTAATATTTTGGGGTGTTAGTAAGTAATTTTCAAGCCGGGCACCTGTATTAGAGGTATGGCTTAACCACCGATTGGCAGTTTCCGAAGAAATAACAGCCCCCACTTTGGTGCTAAACACAGGCTTTGTTTGTTCCTCATTTTGTTGCTTTTTAGCACATTGGTAAAAGGTAATGCTGGTAACAGCCAGCAGAGCTATTGATAAAATGTTTTTAGATAAGTTCATAATATTTGAAATTTAGTTTAAGGTTGAAAAATTTATACTCTTTTTTTAGCAGGTTCGTTGCATTTGCTGCATTAAGAAGCTGCTTAATTATTTGGGTGATATCTGGCTCAATAATTGGGTAATAAAAATCAAATTGCTTTTGATTAAGCATATTGTAACGGAATAAGAACCTTATTTTCAGTTCTTTAGCCAATATTTGTTGAAAATAATCCAAGTACGGCTTACATAGACAGACAAGGCAAGCGAGGTATATAAATATGGTTAAAATATGATAAATTGGTTTCTTAATAAGCCTGTTGCAAGTAAACAAATTTATTTGAAATATCAATATTAAAAGCGGGTGGTTTTTTGAGTTAACCAGGTCTTTAAAATCGGGGGGCTTTTGCCATATTTTTTTCTTCATTTCACACATATTATAATTATTTAAATTTGTTATTCCGTTTTTTTCACTTAGTTTATCTATCCGGATTTATTATGGATACAAAAAATTACTACTATGTGCTTACTTTTTGGTTGTACCGCTTATAACAACCCATGCGTATCTTTTCGTGCAAAAAATTCCTGAGTTCCTTTTCTTTGCCCCACAATGGTTTTTGTTCCCATAAATGCTCCAGGGCATCTTGGGTAATCTCTTTGGCAGTCTTTTGATCTTTTGTAAAAAAGCTGGCGTAACGAAATAAGATGGGATAATAATGCAGGATAAGCGATGGTATCATTTTAATAAGGTTTTAGTGATATGTGGTTTAATTTTTATTCTGTTATTTATAAGGTAATAAACAAATGCTATTAGTATAAATTTTTAAGTGAAATCAATAGAAAACTAAGGTTTATTCACTAAAGTTCACATAACGCACTGTTTAAATTTACACAAAATTATACATTTTTTGTTTAAAAAGTATATTTTTTGTATCTTTTTTTATACAAAGTCCTTGATTTCTTTACCCTCGGTGAAAAAGAAGCATTCCAAATTAAACCGGGGGCAGGTGCTTGCAACTGCTGTAGAAGCGACAGGACTTAATAAAGAAGATGTTGCTAAGAAGGCCGGTTATAGCCGGTCGGCCTATTACAAGCACATAGAAAACCCGGATCTTGATTACTCCATTTTAATTTCGTACGGAAAGGCTATTAAATATGACTTTACCGATGAAATTCCTGAAATGCCCAAATATTTGTTGGAGGAACCAGACGAATTATATGGAAGGCCCAGATCGCTGGAGGACGCAATTAAAATTCTGGAGCAATGGAAAGATAAGTACCTTGAGCTTTTAGAAAAATATAATTTGCTAATGGAGGAAAAAATGAAAAATAAATAAATTATTTTTTTCTTCACACCGTTGGTTTTTACCTGTTATTTTTACAATTCTATATAATTTTAATGCATGGCTTCAATTCTGGAACAGGTAGAGGATTTTTTTCAAAGTTGGAAACCAGGCATAGAGGCGCCCATACAAACATTACAACAGGCCGGCGGGTATCGCCAATATTTTAGGGTACGCAGTGGTGCTTCCACATATATTGTTACATTAAACCCCTCCAATATTCCTGAAAATAATGCTTTTATTGAGTTTAGTCGTCATTTTTTTATGCGTCAACTACCTGTACCCGAGGTTTTGCATGTGGATGCAGAAAAGAAAAAATACATTCAAAGTGATTTAGGCGATGTAACGCTGTTTAACCTCGTACAGGAGCAGGGATATAATAATTATGTTTTTGATTTATATAAAAAAGCATTTACACAACTAGCCAGGTTGCAGGTAGAGGGCGGACAGAATTTAGATTATAGTCATTGTATTGCAACAAAGTCTTTTGATAAATACGCTATTTATTCAGATCTCCTGTATTTTAAATTTTATTTTTTACGGGCATTAAAACTTGTTTACGATAAAAATTTATTGTTAAATGATTTTGAAATGCTCAGTAATTACCTGGTGCAGGAAAATCATAAATTTTTTATGCATCGCGATTGCCAGAGCCGAAATATTATGGTAAAAGATGAAAAAATTTATTTTATTGATTACCAGGGAGGCATGCAAGGAGCTTTACAATACGATGTAGCGTCTATGTTGTGGCAGGCCAAAGCCTCATTGCCTTATGAATGGAGAGACGAATTGCTTAATTATTATTACGACTACGTAAATGGTTTATTAGGCAACACCCTAAATCGCCAGTATTTTATTGACAATTACGATGGCTTTGTTTTAATAAGAATGTTACAAACATTAGGAGCTTATGGATTTCGTGGATTATTTGAAAGAAAGCCCCATTTCATTTCCAGCATTCCTTATGCTTTAAAAAACCTGAAATGGTTTTTGCAACATAAAAATATACCCATTCGATTACCCGAACTACAAAAGGTTTTAATGGCGATGGCAGATGATGAGGTTATTAAACGCTTTGATACTATTAAAGCCGGACCGCAATGCAAACTAACTGTAACTATAAATAGTTTTTCTTATAAAGAAGGGATACCCGAGGATGTAAGCGGCAACGGGGGTGGATTTGTTTTTGATTGCAGGGGAATTTTTAATCCAGGCCGTAAAGAGGAATTTAAAAGACTTACAGGCAGAGACAGGGAAGTACAGGAATTTTTATTGCATCAAAGCGAAATGCCTGCTTTTTTACAACATGTATATGGAATCGTGGATATTGCGGTAGAAGATTATATTAAACGGGATTTTGAAAACCTGATGATAAGTTTTGGATGCACAGGTGGTCAACACCGGTCTGTTTTTGCAGCAGATAGTTTGGCCACACATCTTAAGCAAAAATTCAACGTTAATACACAAGTAAATCATATTGTACAAGAGTCAAAAAACTGGATAAACAGTTAGCACATGAAGGCTATGATTTTTGCTGCAGGGTTAGGTACAAGGTTTAAGCCTTTTACTGATAAGCATCCTAAAGTATTAGCGCTGGTAAATGGCAAGTCATTATTACAACGTAATATTGAGTACTTACAGCAATATGGCATTAAGGAAGTAATAGTTAATGTGCATCACTTTGCAGAGCAGATTATTGAAACAGTTAAAAAAAACAATGGGTGGGGTTCTCATATTACCATAAGCGATGAAACCAATGAATTATTAGAAACCGGCGGCGGCTTAGTAAAAGCAAAGCCTTTTTTTAGAGGTAACGAGCCATTTCTTACCATTAATGCCGATATACTTACCAACTTAAATATTTATAATCTGCTTGCCTATCATAAGCAACAAAGAGCTTTAATTAGTTTTGGTGTAACAAATCGTAATACATCCCGGTATTTTTTATTTGATGAAAATAATCGTTTGTGCGGTTGGCAGAATACCAAAACGGGGGAAGAAAAAATTTCGGTTTATAAACCCAACTTGATAAAGAAAGCATATAGCTGCGTAGTTGTGTTTGACCCTCAAATATTTTCATTGATAAAACAGACAGGGAAATTTTCGTTGGTAGAAGTCTATTTATCATTAGCAGCCGAAAATAAAATAATGGGTTTCGATCATGCAGGGGATGTATTAGTAGATGTGGGTAAACCGGAATCTGTAGCAGAAGCTGAAAAATATTTCAAATAAATAAATATGATAAAGAAAATTTTAATGGTATTGTTAATTGGCTTGATAGCGATTCAATTTTTTCGCCCGCTAAAAAATCAATCAGCCGCTGAGTCTGCAAACGCAATTGCTAAAGCGTATCCTGTACCAACTGAGGTAGCCGATATTTTAAAAGTTTCCTGTAGCGATTGTCATAGTAATAATACCGTGTATCCATGGTATAACAATATTCAGCCTGTAGCCTGGTGGCTAAACCACCATGTAAAAGAAGGCAAAAAAGAGTTAAACTTTGATGAATTTGCTTCTTACAAGCCCAAAAGAGCACATCGGAAACTAAAGGAAATAATAGAGCAGGTAAAAGAAGGCGAAATGCCCTTAAATAATTATTTATGGTTGCACGGGGTAGCCAGGCTTAACCAAGATCAAAAACAAATTTTACTTAATTGGGCTCAGCAATTAATGGATTCAATTGCTCAGAAAAACAATTTGCCGCTAAAAGAAGAAAAAAAATAAGAATAGTGTGACAGCGCCTTTAAAATTTGTGCTAAAGGGAACAACGCTTTGGCTTTCTCCGGAACGTTCCATATACTGGGAGGCTCAAAAAGCATTAATTATATCAGATTTACATTTTGGCAAAACGGGGCATTTCCGCAAGTCAGGTATCGGTGTGCCCCAAACCATATTTAAAAAAGACCTTCAGCGCTTGTTTCATCTTATTCAGTTTTTTAAACCCGGGCAATTATTGGTAATAGGTGATATGTTTCATAGCCACGAAAACAAAGAACTGGAATTGTTTAAACGCTGGCGAAAAGATATTTCCCAAATTGCGGTTAAACTGATAAAAGGGAATCATGATGTACTGGATGAAAGTTGGTATCAATCCGCACAAATTGAGTTGTTTAATAAAACTTTGCAAATTGGCAATTTTATTTTTACTCATGAGCCACAGGAAAATAGCGATGGTTATGTTTTTAGCGGACATATTCATCCCGGTGTACGAATAAGCGGGTTGGGTAAGCAGTCACTTCGTTTTCCATGTTTTTATTTTAGCACAAATCAGGCTATACTGCCCGCTTTTAGCGAGTTTACCGGGTTTGTTTCTTTATTGCCAGCTAAAGGAGATAAAATATTTGCCATTGTTAATAATAGTATTGTTGCTGTGTAAGAAATGAGTTACCGAAAACTTCATATTGCATACGACCCAATCTATGCCCATCCGTTACCGCAGGGTCATCGCTTTCCCATGATAAAATATGAGTTGATACCGGGGCAATTATTACACGAGGGAACAATAAAACCCGATAATTTATTTTCACCCCAGCCTTGTGATGAAGAGGTTATTTTATTAACCCACACAGAAAAATATTGGCGTAAGTTAAAATTTCAGGAGCTCTCTGATTCAGAACAGCGGCGAATAGGTTTTCCCCAGTCGCCTCAGCTTACCTTACGTGAAATTATTATTGTACAGGGCACTATAGATTGTTGTTATCATGCGCTTAAAAGCGGAGTAGCATTAAATGTGGCCGGAGGAACCCATCATGCCTATTCAGATAGGGGAGAAGGCTTTTGTTTATTAAATGATTTTGCTATAGCCGCCAATTATCTTTTGCATAAAAAAATAGCCGATAAGATTTTGATAATTGATTTGGATGTACACCAGGGTAATGGCACGGCCTCCATTTTTAAGAATAATCCAAACGTTTTTACCTTCAGCGTACACGGAAAAGATAACTATCCTTTTCATAAAGAGCATTCTGATTTGGACATCGCTTTAAAAAACGGAACAAATGACAACGATTATTTATGCTTATTGGAAGAAAACCTGCAATTATTAATAGCCAAGGTAAAGCCTTCTTTTGCCTTTTTTCTGTCAGGAGTTGATATACTTTGTACCGATAAATTTGGTAAGCTAAATATTAGTATGGAGGGGTGTAAAAAAAGAGATGAAATGGTTTTTACTTGTTTGAAGCGAAATAAAATTCCCTGTACGGTAGCCATGGGTGGAGGATATACTCCAGATGTAAAAATTGTGGTAGAGGCACATTGTAATACCTTTAGGGTAGCAAAAGACATATATTTTTTAGAATAGGGCTTACAAAATATCAGAGATATTCATAAAACAGGGCAAATCGTTAATAAAACTTGCCATCCTGTCACTAAAAATGGATTGGCATTTTATTTGAAAAAAGAGAACAGCAAAAAAAATTATATTATGCACAAAGGAAATATAAGGGTACAAACAGAAAATATTTTCCCTATCATTAAAAAATTTCTTTACAGCGATCACGAAATATTTCTTAGGGAATTGATTAGTAATGCTGTGGACGCCACTCAAAAATTAAAAACACTTTCTTCCATCGGGGAGGCAAAAGGAGATTTAGGGGAGTTAAGAATTGATGTAAAGTTGGACACCAATGCTAAAACCATTACTATTTCTGACACAGGTATTGGTATGACAGCTGAGGAAGTTGAAAAATACATTAACCAGGTGGCCTTTAGCGGTGCGGAAGAGTTTGTGAAGAAATACCAGGGACAGAATGAAAACAATATTATAGGAAAATTTGGGTTGGGCTTCTATTCTTCTTTTATGGTTAGTGATAAAGTAGAGGTGGTAACCAAAAGTTTTAGAGAAGATGCGAAAGCAGTGAAATGGGAATGCGATGGTAGCCCGGAATATTCATTGGACGAAACAGATAAAAAAACTAGAGGAACAGATGTTGTATTGTACATAAATGATGATAGTAAAGAATTTTTAGATGCGCACAGGCTAAGCAGTATGCTGAACAAGTTTTGTCGGTTTTTACCCGTTCCCATTTTTTTTGAAGAAAAGCAGGTGAATAATACAACTCCTGCCTGGACAAAAAAACCATCAGAATTAACAGTAGAAGACTATCAGGGTTTTTATAAAGATTTATATCCTTTTAACGAAACACCGCTTTTTTGGATACACTTGAATGTAGATTATCCCTTCCATCTTACGGGAATTTTATATTTCCCTAAAATAAAGCAGAGCTACGAAATACAAAAGGATAAAATTCAATTGTATTGCAACCAGGTTTTTGTTACCGATGAGGTAAAAGATATAGTACCCGAATTTTTAATGCTGTTACAAGGAGTTATTGATAGTCCGGATATACCCTTAAATGTAAGCCGCAGTTACCTGCAAGGCGATCCAAGTGTTAAAAAAATAAATAACCATATTACTAAAAAAGTAGCTGATAAGCTGGAGGAAATTTTTATTAAAGAAAGAAAATCATTTGAAGAAAAATGGGAAAGCCTCGGGCTATTTGTAAAGTACGGGATGATGACTGATGATAAATTTCTGGAAAAAGCTAATAAGTTTCATATAATGGAAAGTGTGGAAAGCGGGAAATTTTATACGTTAGAAGAATACAGGGCCATAACCGAGACTTTGCAAAAAAATAAAGAAGGAAAACTGGTGATTTTATATACAACAAACCCCGTACAACAGGATAGTTATATTAGAGCTTGCAAAAACAAAGGATATACGGTGATTAAGTTAGAAACTATTGTAGATGCCGCTTTTATTAATCAAATGGAAATGAAATGGGAAAATGTTCATTTTGTGAGGGTAGATGCGGATGTAGTGGATAATTTAATTGATAAGCAGGAGCTGACTTCGATTGTGTTAAATAAAGAAGAAGAAGAAAAACTTAAATCACTTTTTACCTTGTCTGAACAGGATTTGCATGTTACAGTAGAAGTGAAAGGATTAAATCCGGACGAAGCTCCCGTTGTGGCTACAAGACCAGAGTTTATGAGAAGAATGAAAGATATGGCTGCCGTAAGTGGGTCAATGAGTAATTTTTACGCTAATATGCCCGATGAGGTAACCCTTACTATAAATGGGAATCATCCTATTTATCAAAACCTCCTGGGCGAAGCTAATAAAGAAAAACAAGAAAAAATTGTACACAACTTGGCAGATCTTGCTTTATTATCACAAGGCCTGTTAAAAGGAAATAAACTAACAGAGTTTATAAGCCGTAGCGTAGATTTATTAAAAGGAGAAGAAAAATCAAAAATAATTTTGACTGAGTAAAACAGAGGCCCGGTTTAGCCGGGCTTTTTTTCTAATATACAGCCCTCCAGGTATTTTAATTTCTTACAGTAAAAAATTTCCTTAAAGCCGGACTGTAAAAAAAGGTGTTTTGCCTGTGGGTTTACATAAATCACTATCAGGCTCCTGGGTTTTCGGTTTAAACTCTCCTCTATGTTCAAAATCACTTTTTTCATTACTTCTTCATCAAATGGATTGTATAGGAAGATAGTAGTTGTTTCATCAGGAATAATATAGGTAGCGGCATCCTGATTAACAATACCAAAAGTAACATCAGGAAACACTGATTTTTTTGATTGAATTATTTGGTTTGCTCTGGCACAAAATGTTTTTGAAAACTCTACACCTGTTATTTTTTTAAAGCCATAGTAAGCTGCAACGATTAATACTCTACCCTTTCCACAACCAATGTCAACAATACAATTATTGCCGGGAGTTATCGTTAACTTGTTGAATAGTTTTTCAAGCACAAAGTAATTAGCCGGCATATACATCGTGGCATGGCTAATATCAACTCCTTCTTTAATTAGTTTTTTTAATAAATTGTAACCAGAGGTATGCAATTTGTATTTTTTTTCACCTCTTAATTCGTGATAAATAACAAAGCAGGCAAGAACCGGGTTCCAGTTAAAAGCCAGGTAAAAAAAATACCGTATATAATTAAATACATTCAATTTATGATAAACGTAGGTCAATCACCTTTAACTGGATGGATTTACTTCCATTCCATTCGTTTTCATAAAGTGTATAAACAATATCCATTGGTTTTTTCATTTGCAATAAAGGGAGCTTATCTGCCATATTAAAACCAATGCCATTTACTGTATAATTTCCCTGTGTAACAACAAATTTTATATGTTGCTCCTTTACGATTCTGCTCCAACCCGTATCCATAATTCTTTTTGAAATAAAAACGGGTCGCATATTTTCAGGTCCGTATGGTTCCATTTGCGCAAGAATATTATAGAAAGGTTGCTTTATGTCTTTAAATTCTATTTCTGCATCAATTATAATTTCAGGAACCAGTAGCTCAGGTTTAATCGTGGTTGAAACAACTTCCTCAAACTTTTTGCTAAACAGTTCTATTTGTTCGGGTAACAAAGTTAAACCTGCTGCGGCAAAATGTCCTCCATAGCCCAGCAAATGCTCACGGCATGCGTGTATCGCTTCATACAAATTAAAGCCCGGAATGCTTCGGGCACTTCCTGCAAAAACCTCACCACTTTGTGTTAACACAATAGTGGGTCTATAGTAATATTCAATCAGCCTGGAAGCAACAATCCCCACTACACCTTTATGCCAGTGCGGCTGATATACTACGGTTGATTTCCGGTTGATTAATTGTTCGTTATTGTTAATAATGGCCAATGCTTCTTCTGTTATACTACTATCCGCTTCTCTGCGATCTGTATTATCACTATGAAGCATTTCTGCAAAATTTTCTGCTTCCTCATCTGTATTAGCAATAAACATTTGTACTGCTTTAGTGGCATCGTCCATCCTGCCGGCTGCATTAACACGGGGAGCGATAATAAATACCAGGTCAGTGATATGCATATCTTTTTGCAAACCACTTAATTTTTTTAAGGCTTTAATACCCCGGTTAGGATTTTCATTGGCTTTTTTTAATCCATGAAAAGCAAGAATCCTGTTTTCTCCTGTAACCGGAACAATATCTGCCGCAATTGCTGTAGCCGCTAAATCTAAGTATTCAAAAATAAATTCATCTGCAAACCCAAAATTTTTTGCTAAGGCTGTTATTAATTTAAATCCTACACCACAACCGCATAATTCTTTATAAGGATAACCGCAATCTTTTTGTTTAGGATTTAAAATAGCAACTGCAGGGGGAAGTACCGTATCCGGTAAATGATGATCGCATACAATGAACTCAATGCCAATTGATTTGGCATACTCAATTAAGTCAACCGATTTTATTCCACAGTCTAAAGAAATGATTAATGAAAAATCATTATTCTTTGCATAATCAATACCCGCTTTTGAAATGCCATAACCTTCCCGGTAACGATGTGGTATGTAAAACTCCAGTAAAGAAGGCTCATAAATATTGCGGAGAAACTGGTACATACAGGCTACAGCAGTGGTGCCGTCCACATCATAATCGCCAAACACCAGTATTTTTTCTCTTTTTTGAAAACCAAGCAAAATGCGGTCAATAGCTTTTTGCATATCCTTCATTAATAAAGGATCATGTAAGTCACTTAGTTTTGGACGGAAATATTGTTTTGCTTTTTCGTAAGTATCAATGCCTCGCTGAACCAGTATTTTACAGATGGCAAAATGCACTTTAAGCGACGAGTAAAGGGAGTTTACTTTTTCAGTATCAGCAGAAAGTATTTTCCATCTTTTGTTCATAAAAAATCCCCGAAATTTTGGATTTTGGGGTTAGAATTTTCTTTCAGTTGTATATTCAACCAACAATTTCAACCCGTTTCGTATAGAATTGTCAGGAAGATCAGCCAAAAGGGTTAGTGCTTCGTTTTTATACTCATGCATTTTTTTCTCTGCATAATTAATACCACCGTGATTTACCACTTGTTCAATCACCCATTTTACTTTTTCTTTATTGCGATTTTGATTTTTTACTATATAAACAATTTTTCTTTTAATGGTTTCATTACAGTTGTTTAAAGTATAAATAAGTGGGAGAGTAAGCTTTTTCTCTTTGATATCGTTACCCGTAGGTTTTCCTATGCCTGCATTCCCGTAATCAAATAAATCGTCTTTAATTTGAAAGGCGATACCAACTTTTTCTCCAAATAATCGCATTTTTTCAGCTATTTGATCGTCAAAACAAGTAGAATAGGCTCCTGCTGCGCAAGCTGAAGATAGAAGGGAGGCCGTTTTAGTACGAATAATTTCGAAATAAATATCTTCTTTCAAATTTAGATTTCTGGATTTTTCAATTTGAAGCAACTCACCCTCACTCATTTGTTTTACAGCGGTAGAAAGTATTTGAAGGATTTTATAATCATTATTTTCAAGCGAAAGTAACAGACCTTTTGACAAAAGATAGTCACCCACCAATACGGCTATTTTATTTTTCCACAAAGCATTTATTGAAAAAAAGCCCCTTCTTTCAAAAGATTCATCTACCACATCATCATGAACCAAAGTTGCCGTGTGAAGAATTTCAACTAAAGAAGCAGCACGGTAAGTAGAATCGTTTATAGTACCATTTAACTTAGCACTCAAAAAAACAAACATAGGCCTGAGTTGCTTTCCTTTTCTCTTGATAATGAATCTCATAATCCTGTCTAATAACGCCACACGGCTGGAAACAGACGTATTAAATTTCTCTTCAAAAAGGAGCAATTCTTCTTTTATTAAATCTTTTACCTCTTTCATGTATGAACCGGCAATTTACTTCATACTAAACTTATATGAGAAGATTTTTGCAGAAATGCATCATTTAGCTCTTTTGGGTTGTCTCACCTAAATAATAACGGTAGCTCACAAAGGTTTTTGGTTAAAAAGTTTGGATTTTGGCTCACTATAATTATTTTTGCAATATGACTACGTGTTTTTAGGACAAACCCAATTAAATTTAGCAAATTATGGCAAGCAAAAAATACACCTTCTTAGTTTGGCTTTTATGTATAATTGCATCTACTACGTTAGCACAAACTACGGGGGATGGTTATAATTGGAGGGATTCTTCAGTTATTCCTAAAAAAAGGCTCCCGCAACATCAGGAATTTTTAAACAACAATTATGCATTTCCTGCAAAGCCGAGAAATCAATGGGAAATCGGGATTAGCGCAGGAGCTCTTACTTTAAGTAGCGACGTTGCAGCCAGAATACCAACCTTGGGTACGGGAATATCCGTGCGAAAGGCTTTGGGATACATTTTTTCGATAAGAGCAGAATATTTTTATGGTACTGCTAAGGGCCTCGATTGGACCGTTTCTTCAAATTATGGTAAAAACCCCGCCTGGCTTTTTAATTACAATGCTCCACGTCGTGCTAATGATGGGTTAAATTATGGAACAGTAACCGGTCAACCTTTTGATATTAATGAAGCTTCCGACCCGGTTTTTTATAATTATAGAACGACTATAAACGAACTATCCATTGAGGGCATATTCACGCTGAATAATATAAGGTTTCATAAAAATAAAACAGGTTTCCTTTTTTATGGTCTGGCAGGTATTGGAGGAATGACGTATGACACAAAAATAGATGCTTTGGATGCCAGAGGTAACCCGTACGATACGCTTTTTGGCTCTTTGGTAAGTAGCGCCAACATATATAAAAAGAGAAAAGATGTTTTGAAAGCATTAAAAAACGGACTGGATGGCACTTATGAAACCAGGGCTGAAAGTCAGGGTGACAGAAGGCCTAAAGTATTTGGAAATACTTTTAAACCCGTTGTAACATTTGGATTTGGCTTTGCATACAAGCTTTCTAAAAATTTTAATATAGGATTAGAAGAAAAAATTACCATAACAAAAGACGATTTGCTTGATGGTCAAAGATGGCAGGAATCTGCCTTTGGTGATGCTGCTTTGACAAGAGATTATGATAGTTACCATTACACCTCGCTTCGAATAAATTATAACATTGGTTCAAAATCTGTTGAACCACTTTGGTGGTTAAATCCATTGGATTATGCATATAATGAGTTAAATCGTCCTCAGCACATGCTGTTTCCTAAGCCGGTATTGCCGGATTCTGATGGTGATGGTATAACTGATCAGTTTGATAATGAACCCAATACCCCGGATGGCTGTCCGGTTGACTCTCACGGTGTTTCTTTAGATACAGATGGAGATGGTGTTCCGGACTGTAAGGATAAAGAAAAAATCACCCCAACATACTGTCAACCAGTTGATGCAGATGGTGTAGGTAAATGCCCTTGTCCTGATTCAACATGCTTCACCGGTTTAGCAAGAGCAGATCTTACTACATGTAACTTAGGCTTCATTCCACCAATAACATTCAAAAAAGGTTCTGACGTGCTAAGTAGTGACTCAAAATCTTTATTAACAAGTCTTGGCGGTATGCTGAAAGCGAGTCCAAACTGTAAAATTAAAATAGCAGGTCACCCCTTGGCAGATAAACGCAGCCAGTCTCGCAATCAAAAAAGAATAGATGCAGTTGTTAAGTATCTTATAGAAACAGAAGGGATTGGTGCAGAAAGGATTGAAGTTATTTATGACGGAGGTGCAGGTGAAGAAAACACTCTTGATATTATTGCCGAAACTATTGACCGTAATAATTAGTCCTTTTAAGGAAGAATATTTTAAACCCTCCGAATGGGGGGTTTTTTATTGATTGTAAGCAAATTAGGAAAAGATTAACCACCTTTCTTTGGTATGACTAAGTAATACTTCAAAATTTGCTATAAATCCTTAATTTTGCCCATTTTATGAAGAAGTCATGGCTGTTTTTATTGCTTACGGTATTGCTAATAAGTTGTTCCAAATACAATAAGGTTTTTAAAAGTAAAAATCCGGAATATAAATTACGAATGGCTGAAAAATTTTATGCCAATAAAAAGTATAGCGTAGCACAACAGTTGTACGAAGATTTGTTTACTTATTATAAAGGCGACCCGCGATATGAGGATATGGTATATAAGTATGCATATTGTTTTTATTATCAAAAGGACTATATAAGTTCGGAAAATTATTTTAAAAACTTTTTGGAAATATTTCCAAAAAGTGTGAAGGCAGAGGAGATGGATTTTATGCGTTGCTACAGTTATTTTAAGCAATCGCCTAAAGCAGACCTGGATCAGACAAACACAGCTAAAGCCCTTGGTGCTATGCAAACTTTTATTGCTAACCATCCAGGTTCTTTACGAATTGCGGAGGCTAATAAAGTTATAGATGAATGTAGAGCAAAATTGGAGTTAAAGGCGTACAGGAATGCTGTTTTATACTTTAACTTAGGTCAGTACAAAGCAGCCGCTATTTCCTTTGCTAATTTATTAAATGATTTTCCGGATACCCAGAAAGGAGATGAATATAAGTTGATGGTTATTCGGTCTTACTATGAATATGCTCTTTTAAGTATAGAAGAAAAACAAAAAGAAAGATTTGAGCAGGTGGTTACTGAATATCATGATTTTGCAGATCGATATCCTGATAGTAAACTAATTAAAGACGCAGAACGTTATTACAACTTATCCCAAAATATTTTAAAAACAAATACAAAATGAGCAGACTTAGAAAGCAATGGAGCGCTAACACCAGCAATGTTGTTGAAACAAAAAATGTTAACGAAATTAAGACCAAAACAGGCAATGTTTACGAATCCATTGCCATTGTATCTAAAAGAGCTAATCAAATTAATATTTCATTAAAAGAAGAGCTACATAATAAGCTTGAGGAATTCGCCAGCCATACAGATAGCTTGGAAGAAATTCATGAGAATAAAGAACAGATTGAGATTTCCCGTGCTTATGAAAGAATGCCCAACCCGGCATTGCTGGCTACCCAGGAGTTTTTAGAGGATAAAATATATTATCGTAAGGCACAGGACGAGCTGTTTAGTTAATAGTGGCTATGTGGCTTTCCCATTAATGTTTTTATACCGGCTGTTAAATCTAACGGCTACTGAAATATTTTTTAACGCCAACAATAAGTTCTTCTCTTAAAATGCTCCAGGGAAAAAAAATACTAATAGGCATAACAGGTAGCATTGCTGCTTATAAATCCATTTTATTAGTAAGGCTATTGGTAAAAGCCGGTGCCGAAGTAAAAATTGTGATGACGCCTTCTGCAAAGGATTTTGTTTCGCCACTCACCCTCTCCACATTATCAAAAAACAAAGTATTGATTGAGCTCTTTGACGAAGATTCATGGGCCAATCATGTTATGCTCGGCAGGTGGGCAGATGTAATGGTAATTGCACCTCTGAGCTGCAATTCGTTGTCAAAAATGGCTAATGGGTTTTGTGATAACTTATTGATGGCCGTTTACTTATCCGCAACATGCCCTGTTGTGGTGGCTCCGGCTATGGATGAAGACATGTGGAAACATCCCGCTACAAAAATAAATATCGAAAAAATTCTTTCGTATGGTAACCAATTGATACCTGTGGAAAGTGGAGAATTAGCCAGCGGACTGGTTGGTGAAGGCAGAATGGCTGAACCGGAAGATATCTTTTCCTATTTAAACCATAATTTTTTTACTACTAAAAGTTTTCAGCATAAAAAAGCTTTGGTAACTGCCGGCCCAACTTATGAGCCTATTGATCCTGTACGCTTTGTAGGGAATCATTCTACCGGGAAAATGGGCATTGCGATTGCCAAAGAGTTACATAATCGCGGTGCACAGGTTACCCTTGTTTTGGGGCCATCATCTCAGCAAATTTCTGATAGCGGTATAAAGGTTATCAGAGTTAAAAGTGCTGAAGAAATGTACAATGCATGCATGAGTACCTTCCCGGAATCTGACATTGCTGTGATGTCGGCTGCCGTTGCAGATTACACACCGGTGTCAGTTAACACAGAAAAAATTAAGAAGAAAGATGATGTGTGGGGGCTTGAGTTTAAAAAAACTAAAGACATATTAAAATCCCTTGGAGAGAAAAAGAAAAGCAATCAATTTTTAGTAGGTTTTGCTCTCGAAACCAATAATGAAAAGGAATATGCGTTAAATAAGCTGAATGGCAAAAACGCTGATATGATTGTAATGAATTCTCTCAGGGACGAAGGGGCCGGTTTTGGGTATGACACTAACAAAATCACTATTTTTGATCGTGGGGGAAAAGAGTATCATTTTGGTACCAAGTCAAAATCAGCGGTAGCGAAGGATATAGTTGACACTATAACCCAAATTATGAATGCGTAAACTCTCATTTTTATATTTACTATTTTTATTTCTTTCTTTATCCCAATTTGTTTTATCGCAAGAAATAAAGGCAAGGGTTACCATTAATGCCAGTAAAATTGCATCTGCTATTGACAGAAAGGTTTTTCAAACTCTGCAAACCGGACTTAATAATTTTATTAATAACCGTAAATGGACTACTGATAATTTTCAGCCGTATGAAAAAATTGAATGTAGTTTTAATTTAACGATTACGCAACAGGTAGAGCCCAATGTTTACCAGGCGGTTTTAACTGTACAGGCTGCAAGGCCTGTTTATAACAGTTCTTATCTATCTCCACTGGTTAATTACCAGGATAACGATGTTACCTTTCAATATTCAGAATACCAGCCCATAGAGTTTAACGAAAATAAAGTACAGGGAAACGATCCTGCATCAGCTAACTTAACAGCCGTATTAGCTTATTACGTTTATATGATTTTAGGATTTGATTATGATTCCTTTTCAAAAAGGGGAGGGGATATCTATTTTCAAAAAGCGCAAAATATTGTAAACAATGCACCGGAAGGCAGAAGCATTAGCGGGTGGAAGGCTTTTGACGGCAACAGGAACCGATATTGGCTCACGGAAAATATGAATAACAGCAGGTATGCTATTGTACACAGTGCTTATTATAACTATTACCGTATGGGTATGGATAAAATGTATGATGATCCCAACTCAGCCCGCCGCGGAATTTTGGAGGGATTACTGAATTTAGAAACAATAAATGCCGAGGTTCCCAATACCATGATTGTTCAATTTTTCTTTCAGGGTAAAGCAGGTGAACTTATAAAAATATTTTCAAAAGCCAGTAGCAGTGATAAAGGCAGGGCGCTTGATTTACTGCAAAAATTAGACATTACCAATGCTACCCGTTATAAAGAAGAATTAAAATGAACAAGGTAATTTCCTTTATTTTTATTTTCATCTTTATTGCCTGTTCCGGCCGGCCTCGTATCCCTAAAGATGTTATTAAACCAGAAAAAATGATGCTTGTTATGGCAGACGTTTTAAAAGCGGATGCACTGTCTGAAGAAAAAACAAGAACAATAACAGACTCAACAGTAAGAAAAGAGGTTGAGATAGCGAAATATTACAAGCAGGTTTTTGACATTCATAACATTTCTAAGGATGATTTTTTTAAAAGTTATAATTACTATTTGCAACATCCGGATATTTATAAAATAATACTCGACTCTGTTAATAACCGTAATGAAAGAGAGAGGAAGCGCATTCTTCAAAAAAACTCCGTTGAAAAAGAAAAAAGGGTTGATTAATTGTTCCCCCGTTAATAAATAATTCGGTAAAAGGTTTTCCTCAGTTTTCGATTGCTTATTTTTACAATACAAAATTTAAAATAATGAACAAAGTTGTTCGCGGTGCTGATGAAGCCATAAAAGATATTCCAAACGGCGCTACAATTATGCTGGGTGGTTTTGGATTATGTGGTATTCCCGAAAACTGTATCGCCGCTCTTGTTAAAAAAGGGGTTACTAATTTAACCTGTATTTCCAATAATGCCGGTGTGGACGATTTTGGCTTGGGCTTACTATTAAAGACGAGACAAATAAAGAAGATGATGAGCTCCTATGTTGGAGAAAATGAAGAGTTTGAACGTCAGTTATTAAACGGTGAATTAGAGGTTGATTTAATACCCCAGGGGACTCTTGCTACGCAAATTCAAATGGCAGGAATGGGTATTCCCGCTTTTTTCACTCCGGCCGGTTACGGCACAGAAATAGCTAAGGGTAAAGAAATTCGTGAATTTGATGGTATAATGTATTTGATGGAAAAGGCTTTGTATGCAGATTTTGCTATTGTAAAGGCCTGGAAAGGTGATAAAATGGGGAATTTGGTTTTTAGAAAAACTACACGAAATTTTTCTACCAGTATGGCGAAGGCAGGCAAAATTACTATTGCCGAAGTTGAGGAATTAGTAGAACCCGGCAAGTTAGATCCCGATGAAATACATGTAGCAGGAATTTATGTACACAGAATTTTTCAAGGAACTAACTACGAAAAGCGTATTGAAAGAAAAACGATTAGTATTGCCAATAAATAAATTTTTAAAAAATGGCTTTAGATAAATATGGTATTGCCAAACGAATAGCCCGGGAATTGAAAGATGGTATGTATGTTAACCTGGGTATTGGTATCCCCACCCTGGTATCAAATTATATGCCTCAAGGCATGTCAATCATGCTTCAGTCCGAAAACGGAATGTTGGGCATGGGCCCCTATCCAACTGAAAGTGAAGTTGACCCGGACTTAATTAATGCGGGCAAAGAAACCGTTACTGTATTACCTGGTGGTGTTTTTTTTGATAGCGCCGAAAGCTTTGGCATGATACGGGCTGGTAAAGTTGATTTAACAGTCTTGGGTGCCATGGAAGTTTCTGAAAACGGGGATATAGCCAATTGGAAAATTCCCGGGAAAATGGTAAAAGGTATGGGAGGAGCTATGGATTTAGTAGCATCTGCCAAAAACATTATCGTAGCTATGATGCATACCAATCCAAAAGGGGAATCCAAATTATTACCAGCTTGTCATTTACCTCTTACCGGTATTCATTGCGTAAAAAAAATTGTTACCGACCTTGCAGTTCTTGATGTATTAAGCGAAGGAGGATTCAAATTACTGGAAAGGGCACCTGGTGTAAGCGTTCAGGAAATAATTTCCAAAACAGCGGGTAAATTAATTGTGGAAGGGGAAATTCCCGAAATGATTTTTAATCAATAAGTGAGTTTTTCATAGCATAAAAAACAAGACCAACCGAATTTTTAACTCCAAATCTTTCCATAAGGCGGTCTTTGATTGCCTCTACAGTTCTCGGACTTATATCCATTTCTTTTGCAATTTCCTGGGCTGTATATTCCATGCAGAGCAGGCGTATTACCTGTTTTTCTTTATCATTAATAACAATCTCGCTATTAAGCGTAGGAATGGTTTTACTGCGGTTGTGCGATTTTTTAAGCAAAATCCTGTTAACAAAATTATTTAAGTAATAACCCCTTGCCATTACCTCCATGATGGCTTTTTTAATTTCACCAGGTTCAGCACTTTTAAGCAAATAGCCATTAGCACCATTTTCCATCAAATGGGTAACGAAACGTTCATCTTCAAACATGGTTAGCACTATAATATGAATATGTGGATAGGTTTTACTGATTATTTTGGTGGTTTCAATTCCATCTTTATTAGGCATACGTAAGTCCATAAGAATTACGTCAGGCTGTGCCTCCGGAATTCCTTCTAAAAGCTGGTCACCATTTTCAGCTTCCAATACGAATTTCAAATTGGCGTATGGTCGTAATGACAGGATTACTCCTTTACGGAAAATTTGGTGATCATCTGCTATCGCTACTTTAATTACGCTCATAAGAACAGGCCGAATTTACTAAAATTCTTCCGATTATTGGAGTGAATCAGAAGGTAATTCGAGCGATACTTTGTAATAAGTTTGGGAAGGATCTTTCTCAAAGAATAGCTGCCCTTTTAATAAGCTTACCCGGCTTTGTATATTTTTTAGGCCTAATCCCTGTGGCTTGTTTTTTAATTTTTCAAACTCAGTTTGGGTTAATCCGTAACCATCGTGGTGGATACGAATAAAAAAGCTTTCATCCGTTTTGTTTTGGGTAAGATGGATAAAGCTGGCATTGCTGTGTTTGAGAATGTTGTTAACGATTTCCTGTATAATGCGGTAAACTGAGAGTTCCTCGTCATTCTTCAATCTTCTTCGGTAATCATGAAAACGACAACTGGCATTGAGGCTTCCGGAACCATTTATTTTTTGAAATACATCGGTCACAGCAGATTCTAATCCGAAATTTTTTAAGGTTGGTGGCATGAGGCTGTGCGAAATATTGCGGATAAGCTGAATGGTATCGTCTATTATTTGTTTAGCATTATAAATAGCCTGTAGCAGACTCGGCTGATCGAGTGTAACGATATTTTCATTCAGATAAAGCCTCACTGTAGCTAGAAGAGGGCCAGCATCATCGTGTAGGTCAGCAGCAATTCGTTGTCTCTCTTCTTCCTGTAGCCGGATGGAAGCCTCTAAAAGTATTTTTTGTTGTTCTTCTTCTAACTTTTGTAATTGCTGTTGGTAGCGGATGATTCTGCGCTGGTGAAATACGATAAAAATAACAAGCCCAACAGCCAATGCTAACATGCCAAGCGTACCAAAAAAGAGTACACTGGGTATTGATGAACTGCCTGAGGCTTGTAATAAAATCATTTTCTCATTTCTGGTTTTTGGATTAAATAAAATATTTTCTCAATAGGTCTGGGTTCGATACTTGCCAGGTGATTTGCTGTCTGTTTTTGTGAACATGGCAATTGACAGCAAAATATTTTTTAATAAAACAAATACACTATTTATAAAACTATATTGCATGGAAAATTCTGAATCGGCTTCAAGATTTTTGTTTTGTGAATAGATAAATAAAAAGAAGGTACCGGCAAAATAAATAAGGTATGCAGTAACAATCCAAAAGGAAGGAGTACTGTATATAAACAATTGGTTACTATCGGCAGGCTTCGTCAACTGTTCATAAAAAAATAATATAGTCCATATTATGATAAGTATGGCTAAAATAGCCACGTTAAGCGAATTAAAAGTACCCGTACTCTGCTTAAAAAACAAATTGATGACAATGTAAGATGTTAACAAAATGGAGGAATAGACTACAATTTTGCGAAACTTGTCGGAAGAAATAAGGGAAAGAAATAAATACATCAATATCAAAACGGCCGGAATAGTTACAATGTTAAAAATTAAACTGTTGAGATAACTGCTTTTCACTGTTCCGACTAAAACATCGGATAAAAAGCCGGCTATTTGATAGATAAAAACAATGCTTAATTCCTTACTTTTTCTTTGTTTTCTGAAAAAGAAAAGAATTAGTAATAATAATTCAGAAAGGCCTGCTATAATAAAAAAAAACCTTATAGTTGGACGTTTTTATTATCCAAATATAAGGTAACAATGTTTTTAAATCCTGAAAAAAGGAAAAATAAATTGGATATTATCACTATCCAAACAGGTACTTTAACCAGTCATTCCACCATTGTTCCCTGGTGTCCTTAACCTTTCCGGATGATTGATTTTGCATCATAGTTGTATGTTTTTAATTGTTTTCAATTTTTGTACCTCTAATTTTTAAAATTGTATAAGCTTATGCAAGAGTAAAAAATTGAAAAAGCAACACGGAAAAATCTACAAAACCCAATACAGTAAAGGATTTCATACACTTTTGGGTGATAAAAAAGAATAAAACTTAGGGTAAAACTACGAAATAAAATTCGTAAAATTACTATGCAAAAAACTCGTAGATAAACTATTTTTTTTAAGGAGAAATTCGATTTTTTTGGTAGGAGTATTACTTATTGAGATAAGAACAAAAAAAGCCAGCTTTTTCGTCTGGCCTGGGATAGGGATTTTAAAAACGGGGTTCTAATCTTTTTATTATGAAAAGGCTTTTTTAAATTTTTTGCTTGATTCAATGCCTGGTGCTTACTTAGCAGTAATTACCAACTTTTTAATACTATTCAATATAATTTTTGTTTAAACGTTTTTCATAAGAATCAGAGTACCAAAAATAGAAATCCCTGTATTTTATAAAAGAGCAATTCTGCTCTTTTTATAGTTTGAAATAAATACCGACATTTTTCGTTAATATTCGTGTTATATGAGGGCGGAATTACCAAAGGAGAATGGTAACTTTACGCTTATTCATTTTAAAGTTTGCCTTTATCTAAAGCTAATTTAATTTGCATCGAACCCATAACATCAAATAAAATCCAAATGTCTGAAACTAACTTAATTAAAGTAGCCATTGCCGATGATCATAAAATTTTTAGAGATGGTATTAGAATGGCTCTTACGGGGAGGCCACATATAAAAATGCTTTGGGAGGCTGAGGATGGTAAAGATTTAATGCACAAAATGGCCTTAAAAAAGCCCGATCTTTTATTGATGGACATACGGATGCCTGAAATAGATGGCATTAATGCACTTCAGCTCATTCGCAAAGAATATGAGGGGGTGCGCATTATTGTACTCACTATGTATGATGATTCGCAAATGATAGGTAAAATGATGGAAATGGGCGCCAATGCCTATCTTACCAAAACAACCGATCCCAACGAAATTTACGAGGCTATCATTACCTGTATGAATGAGGATTTTTATTTTAATGACTTGGTAAACCAGGCCGTGCTTTTAAAACTTCAGCATAAAAAAACAGTAAGACAATTTTATCCCAACCCGGTAAAGTTTACTGAAAAAGAACTACAAATTTTAAAATTACTTGCCGAGGACAAAACAACAGAGGAAATTTCTAAAGTAGTTTTTTTAAGTCCACGTACAATTGAGACCATTCGGCAAAATATGAAGGCAAAAGTTGGTGTTAAAACAATTGCCGGGCTGATAATGTACGGTATGAGAAACAAGCTTATTGAATAAATATCGGTTTTTTACCCGGTTCGGGTGGTAATTTCCACAGGAAAAAACTCGGGTAATTGTGCTTAAGAAAATGTGCGTAAATATTCTCAACTTGCATAAGTAAATCGTCATAGAATTTAGAAAGTTTCCATACGGATTCTACTAACAACTAACTATATATGATTAATATTGCTATTGCTGATGATCATGTTTTATACCGGGCAGGTGTAAAAACAGCATTATCCCAAAAAAAGGATATTAAAGTAATTGCTGAGGCTGATAACGGCATGCAATTGCTCAACCTCATGAAACATATTCAACCTGATGTGATTTTGCTTGATATTCAAATGCCTATCATGGACGGTATCAGCACGTTACAGGAATTAAAGAAAAGTTACCCGGAAGTAAAAGTAATCATGCTTACTATGCATGATGATCATTCTATGATTACTCGATTAATGGAATTGGGCGCCAATTCTTACCTTACTAAAAATTCCGATTCGGAAATTATATACGAGGCCATTAAAACATGTTTTGAGCAGGAATACTATTTTAATGCCCTTACGAACAAAGCGCTGATTGATGGCTTACGCATGAAACGAACCGATGAAGGTGTTCAGGACGTAAAACTTACGGATAAAGAGATTACTATTCTTCGATTAATGTGTGAGGAAAAAAGTACAAAGGAGATTGCCGATATGGTGGATCTGAGTCCCCGAACGGTTGAAGCAATACGGGATAAACTAAAATCAAAAGTGGGAGCTAAATCAACAGCAGGACTGATTATGTATGCAGTGAAGCATAATATTATGGAGCAATAAAAAATTATAAGGATATTTGAAGTCCCCACTGCAGGGGACTTTTTTATTTTCCTTAATGCCTGCTTTTTATATCTATAACGGAAAGTTTTTTCAACAAGGAGAAAATTGTATTTCCCCGGACAGTCGTGCTTTTCGCTATGGCGATGGGCTGTTTGAAACCATGGTGGTACAGAATAATACATTGCGGCTGGCCGATTTACATTTTAAAAGACTGTTTGAAGGGCTTACATTATTAAAATTTGATATCCCCCAAATATTTACTCCAACCTATCTGCAGGAGCAAATAATAAACCTGGTTCAAAAAAATAAATTACCTGATGCCAGGATAAGATTATCTGTATTTAGAGGCGATGGGGGGCTATATGACCTTGTAAATCTTCAGCCAAATTATATAATACAATGCGGGCCGCTCCCTAATGAGGTTAAATATTTTAACGAAGAGGGGTGGCAAATTGATGTTTACCCTTTAGCCCAAAAGTCTATGGATGCTTTTGCCAATATCAAATCTGCCAATTACCTGCCTTATGTAATGGCAGCCTTATTTGCCAGGGAAAAGCAGCTTAACGATTGTTTGATAATGAATACGGCCGGGAGAATTGCTGACTCGACAATTGCTAATATTTTTCTTATAAAAGGTGACTATTTATTTACCCCACCGCTTAGTGAGGGTTGTGTTGCCGGAGTAATGAGACGTTTTTTGATAGATAACCAGGCTGCCTTAAATATTACAATAATAGAAGAGCCATTTTCCTATAAACAACTTGAAGAGGGCGACGAGATGTTTTTGACCAATGCTGCTTATGGCATTCGATGGGTAAAACAAATGGGGAGTAAAAAATTTGGCAATAGCTTTACAAAAACGATTTATCAAAATTTAATGAGAAGATTACATTTCCCACAACTTTCTGGATGATTTTTTGTTTTTATTTTCTAAACGGGAATATTGAAACAGCAGGTGAACATTTTTTGGTTTCGCAGAGATTTGCGCTTACACGATAATGCAGCCTTATACTATGCATTAAAAGACGGCCTGCCGGTAATACCTGTTTTTATTTTTGATAGAAATATTTTAGACAAGCTGGAAGATAAAAGAGATCGCCGGGTTCAGTTTATTTACGATGCTTTGCAGGAAATTCAAAACAAATTGACCAGTTTCGAATCTTCCTTAGAAGTGTATCACGGGTTTCCTGAGGATATCTACAAGGCGTTGCTCAACAAATATTCTATTAAAAAAGTTTTTGCCAATCATGATTATGAGCCTTATGCGGAAGATAGAGATAAAATCATAGCTTCTTTGCTCAATAAAAACGACGCTTCATTTCATACGTATAAAGACCATGTAATTTTTGAAAAGAAAGAAGTGGTAAAAGACGATGGTAATCCTTACACTGTTTTTACTCCCTATAGTAAAAAATGGAAAGCGCAGCTCGATGATTTACGTGTAATAAATTATCGAAGCGAAAAACATTTTTCAAATTTTTATAAACAGCCAATCTTTTCTATTCCATCTTTGAAGCAGATTGGTTTTTACAAGACGGAAAGAAATTTCCCTTCAAAATTGTTAGACGAAGAAGTTATTAAACAATATACTAAACGAAGAGATTATCCTGGCGTTAACGGAACGTCAAAGATGAGTGTTCATTTGCGATTTGGAACTGTTAGCATTCGCCAATTGGTGCAAAAGGCTAAACAGCTTAATGAAACATATTTGAATGAGCTTATCTGGAGGGATTTTTATCATATGATTTTATGGAATTTTCCGCAGGTTGGTAAAGGAAAGGCCTTTAAGCCGGTATATGATTTAATAAGCTGGCGGAATGATGAAAAAGAATTTGAAGCATGGTGCAGGGGCCAAACAGGGTATCCTATTGTAGATGCAGGTATGAGGGAGTTGAATGAAACAGGGTATATGCACAATCGTGTAAGAATGATTACGGCTTCCTTTCTTGTTAAGCATTTATTGATTGACTGGAGATGGGGCGAAGCTTATTTTGCCAATAAGCTGTTAGACTTTGATTTGGCTGCTAATAACGGCGGCTGGCAATGGGCAGCAGGGTGCGGTTGCGATGCAGCTCCCTATTTTCGTTTATTCAATCCGTATTTGCAAATGCAGAAGTTTGATCCGAAGCAGGTGTATATTAAAAAATGGATTCCGGAATTGGATAGTTTAACCTATCCTAAGCCGATAGTGGAGCACAATTTTGCCAGGAAAAGGTGCCTGGAAACATATAGCAGAACACTAAAAAATGCAACCTGATTAGCTAAAATAGGGAAAATTTTATAAATCTGCGTTAGGGTTAAAACAAGTAGAGTGGAAAAAAAGTATCAAAAATTCATTTAGCCATGAAGTTTTTGATATACAAGCAATAGTTCTTCTATGGCTTTTTTTCCTGTATCACCACAGTGTAGAGAAAAATCGTTTACGTACAGTTCAATGTGTTTTCGCATTACTTCTTCGTTCATTTCCTGGGCATGCCTTTTTACATAGTCGGGTAAATCAGGATAATGCTGAAAGGCATATTTAATACTTTTTTTAATTAATGCGTCAATTTTTGAGATGACTGATTTGTCGGTGGTATTTTTTATAACAATGCCTCCCAAGGGGATGGGGCAATTTGTTTGTTCCTCCCAATACTCACCCAAATCTAATATTTTTTTAAGTCCCTTTTTTTGGTAAGTGAAACGATTTTCATGAATAATTACCCCGCAATCAACTTTATCACTAAGTATGGCGTCCTCAATTTTATGGAAGGCTATAAACGTTTTTTTCTTTGCATTTGGAAAAGCTAAAGAAAAAAGAAAATGTGCTGTAGTGTTTTCGCCGGGAATTGCTATTTCGCATTCGTCTATATGAAGAGCTGCAACATTCTTTTTTGAAATTAATAAAGGGCCTACGCCTTTACCCATTGCCCCTCCGGAATTCAATAAAGTGTATTCATTTTTGATGAGAGGAAATACTCCATAGCTGATTTTTGAAATATCCAACTTGCTTTGTTTAGCCCATTGGTTAAGAGTTTCTACATCTTCTAATACAACATCAAAGTCAAAGCCTTCTGTGTCTATTTTTTTATTTACCAATGCATCAAATATAAAGGTATCGTTCGGACAAGGGGAAAAACCAATGGTAAACTTTGGGTTCATGATAGCCTACAGATTTTTTAATAATCGAATTAATTCCTGGTTAAGGTTGTTTATAGAAGCCTTCATATCCCATTTCTTTTTATTTCTTTCGCCGATGTAATTGGAAATGCTTCTTATTTGCAAAAAAGGAATTTTTTCCCTTAAGCAAACATAATGTAATGCGGCCCCTTCCATGGATTCCGTTACCGGATTAAATTCTTTTTTGTAAAAAAGAATTTTCCTCCTATCAGTAGTTATTTCGTTAACAGAGACGCCTTTCACCACCCGGAGGTTTGTTTTTTTTAACAAATTTCTATCTGGATTAATCAGCCATCCTTTTTTGTATGGAAATTGGTTCCGGGGAACAAGCTTCAATTTTAATGTTGATTTTAGGCTGTTTAATTCTACCACACTTTGGTCGGCAATGGTTTCTTGTTTTATAGCTACCACTTTTCCTAAAGGGATTTTTTTATCAAAACATCCCGCTATCCCTGCCTGTATAACTAAATCGGGCTTTTTTATGGCAATTTGATTAGTAAGGGAATAGGCAGAAGCTGTAAGCCCAATGCCGCTAATTAACACATCCGGGTTGATACCAATCTGCGATGATTTTTCTGCTTTTTTATAATGCTCCAAAAACGGGGTTATTTCCATTATTGTTGCAGCCACCAGTAAACAATTCATAAGATTAAGATACAATGTTGAACAAATGTCGCAAATACTTATTAATTGTTACGAAATATTAACTTTGCCACCGCAATAAACAGGTATGGTATATCTCACCAGAATAGAGCATTTTAATGCCGCTCATAAATTATTTAATCCTCGCTGGAGTCGCGAACAAAACGAGGAAGTATTTGGCAAATGTGCCAATGAAAACTGGCACGGACATAATTACGATTTGCATGTAACGGTAAAAGGAATGCCGGACCCTGATACGGGTTTTTTGTACGATGTAAAGAAATTGAGTATTATTATAAGGGAACATGTAATTGAAAAAATAGATCATCGTAACTTAAATATTGATGTGAAATTTATGGAAGGAAAAATGTGTTCTACGGAAAACCTTGCAGTGGGTATCTGGAAGGAGTTGGAGCCTCATTTACCTCCGGAAATCAGGTTGCATTGTATTAAGCTGTATGAGACATCAAGTATTTATGTAGAGTATTATGGAGAGTAATTGTGTGTGATGAAAGTAATATAGTTGTTGCATCGGATGATGTTTGAATAAGTATAAATATCCGGATTGGCTTACCATCTTTTTATGTAATTTGTAAATAAATATGAGTAGGAAAGTAGCTGTATATAGGAAAGAACATTTTAACGCCGCACATCGCCTGAATAATCCCGATTGGACGGAGGAAAAAAACAAGGAGATTTTTGGCAAATGTAATTTGCCACATTATCATGGTCATAATTACGAATTGGAAGTAAAAGTAATTGGGAAACCAGACAAGAAAACCGGTTATGTAATGGATATGAAGCTGCTTTCAGATTTAATTCACAGAGAAATACACTCACGATTTGATCATAAAAATCTAAACCTTGATACAAAGGAATTTAAAAATGTAAATCCCACAGCGGAAAATATAGTGGTTGTTATTTACAATTTGCTTAGACCGCATATTGATGAAAAAAATGATCTCCAGATCCGCTTGTATGAAACGCCAAGAAATTTTGTAGAATACCCGGTTTAGGTGGTGTAGTTTCATTTTAATGGCATTTTTAATTGTTAAAACAGTTTAATTTAATTTACTCATATGGCATATAAGAAAAGTGAACACTACGAGGATAAGGTAACAGTTGGTTTAATGGAGGCCTGTAAAAAGAGTATTGCTTTACTTGGTGAAGACCCGGAAAGAGAAGGCCTGATAAAGACACCCGAAAGAGTTGCAAAAGCCATGCAATATATGATGCAGGGTTACCAGATGGATGCTTTGGCTATACTTAATTCAGCAAAATTTAAAGAAGAAGTTAACGAAATGATTTTAGTTAAAGATATTGAGTTGTATAGCATGTGTGAGCATCATATGCTTCCTTTTTTTGGCAAGGCACATGTTGCCTATATTCCTAATGGATATATAACCGGGTTAAGTAAGATAGCCCGTATAGTGGATGTGTACTCGAGAAGGTTACAAGTGCAGGAAAGATTGACAACACAAATACTGGATGCAATAAAAGTTGCCCTTAATCCTTTGGGCGTTGCCGTGGTTATTGAAGCGCAGCATTTGTGCATGATGATGCGGGGTGTACAAAAACAAAATTCTGTGACCACTACTTCTGCTTTTTTTGGTGAATTTCAAAAAAACTCCACTCGTAGTGAATTTTTAAAATTAATTACGGGTAATTTAATGGGAAGGAGATAAAATTTAAACGTTATAGATTCCTGTATTTAAGAAGGGATTTTTGGCAAAAAAATAAATAGAATATTTATGTCGCATGCATTTGTATTTCCGGGACAGGGCTCGCAGTTTAAAGGGATGGGCAAAAATTTATACGATAATAATGCTTCTGCAAAAAGATTGTTTGAGCAGGCCAATGAAATACTGGGCTTTCGTATATCAGATATTATGTTTGATGGAACGGACGAAGACTTAAAGCAAACGAATGTTACTCAGCCGGCTGTTTTTCTTCATTCAATAATTGCTTATAAAACAATTGAAAACGCTAAGCCCGATATGGTAGCCGGTCATTCACTGGGAGAGTTTTCTGCACTGGCCGCTAATGGTTCATTAAGTTTCGAAGATGCCTTGAAATTGGTTTCTATTCGTGCTAAGGCTATGCAGAGAGCCTGTGAGCTAAATCCTTCTACTATGGCAGCCGTATTGGCTTTGGATGACAGAAAGGTAGAAGAAATTTGCATCGCAGTTAATAAGGGAACTGGTGAAGTAGTTGTGCCGGCCAATTATAATTGCCCGGGGCAATTGGTAATAAGCGGTTCTTTAAAAGGAATTGATATTGCCTGCCTAAAAATGAAAGAGGCAGGTGCAAAAAGAGCAATGGTGCTGCCGGTTGGCGGTGCTTTTCATTCGCCCTTAATGGAGCCTGCTAAAGATGAATTACAAGCCGCTATTGAAGCTACTTCGTTTTACCCGCCAACATGTGCTGTTTATCAAAATGTAGTTGCCAGGGCAGTTTTAGACAGAGATGAGATAAAGAAAAATTTAATAGCGCAACTAACCGGTGCTGTTCTGTGGACACAAAGTGTGCAGGCAATGATTGCTGATGGGGCAACAAAATTTACAGAGGTTGGTCCCGGTAAAGTGCTACAAGGATTGGTACAAAAAATTAATAAAGAAATGATAGTAGAGGGGGTTAGCTAGTTTACCTTACTTGTTATTCCATTAACTCTCCTGAGTATATAAATCTTTTTGTTTTCGTAATAGTCGGGGTAAATGGAATTGATTTTTAATTTAACCGGTTTTATATCATACTCGGTAAATATTCTAAAAGGCAGGTCGTTAATAGTTGCAATAAAATTGTCTTTATTTTTTATCAGTACGTTGGTAAAGTAATAAGTACATTCAAATCCTTTATATACCAAATCCATAGCAGTTCCATTAGTTCGTTCTTTAAAAACTGTTTTTACTGTATTACTCCATTTATCTGTTTCGGGATTATAATAAGAAGCCGGAAAATAGACAGGAAAATTTAATTCGGGTTTGGTAAAATCTTTAATGCCGTCCCAGTTTGGCATCCCAATTAAAGTAATAGGATAGTTTTTGGATAATTCCACACAAAGAGTAACTAATCTTTTCGCAAAATTTTCATCAAGGGTACCTGCAACAATAGTATTCATTCGGTTTTGGTCAAGCTGAAGTTCAATGTTGTTTTTGGTTAAACTGTCAGGCACCATCACCATGGGAATATTTAATAAGGGTTTGCCATTATCTCCCGTATTTAACTTGTTAAATTGAGTGATAATCCTGTCTTCCATAGCTCCCTTTTTACTCAAGATGGTTATTTTAGAAGTTGGAAGTGTTTTTAAAATGTATTGATAAATGGCTGTGCAATGTGTGTTTAATGTGGCGTTTAAAATTATTAGGAAGGGATTGGCTGTAACTCCTCCATCGTTTGGATAAGTAGCCGATAAGAAAGGAATATTTTTTTTTAAAGCAACATCAGCTAATTGTTTAAACTCAATACCACTTACAGAACCAATGAGTAAGTCAAGCGAATCGAAAACATTGTTAAGACCAAGATTAACTAAACTTTGTTCCTTTGATTTATAGTCGTAAATAAAAACTTTTACGGGATGAATGGTGTTGATGGAATCCAATGCTATTTGAGCTCCTTCTATAAATTCAAGCCCTGGTATTGGCGCTTTAGGCATTTGTTCCCCATGCCTGTATTGTGTACCTGTGAAAAGTGAATCTAAATAGAGTGGGGCAAAAAGACCGATTCTATAGGTTTTCGGTATTGCAGAATCAGGTTGGGCAAATACTGATAAATTAAATAGTACAATAAAGTTGGTAAGAAGATATAGAAAACTTTTTTTCATATTTTTCTTTTCAAAGGGCATTTTGTTGTTAATATGACAGGTAAAAACTACTCCCATTCAATAGTAGCCGGTGGTTTACTGCTTATATCATATACCACACGGTTAATTCCTTTTACGTTATTAATAATATCGTTGCTCAACTTAGCAAGAAACTCATACGGTAAATGAGCCCAATCTGCCGTCATTCCATCCACCGAGGTAACAGCCCTTATTGCTACCGTAAATTCATAAGTTCTTTCATCACCCATTACACCTACACTCTTTACGGGGAGTAAGATGGCTCCTGCTTGCCATACGGTTGCATACAATCCGCTTTTTTTAAGATTATTAATATATATAGCATCAACCTCTTGTAACAACCGTACCTTTTCTTCGGTTACTTCTCCCAAAATGCGAATGGCCAAACCGGGGCCCGGAAAGGGATGTCGGTTGATCATTTCTTCGGGTATGCCCAATTCAAGACCTACTTTTCTTACCTCATCTTTAAACAAATATCGTAAGGGCTCAACCAATTCAAGATGCATTTTTTCGGGTAACCCTCCTACATTGTGATGAGATTTGATGGTAGCGGATGGCCCATGTACCGATACACTTTCAATTACATCCGGGTAAATTGTTCCCTGTCCCAGCATTTCAATACCTTTTAATTTATGGGCTTCTTCATTAAATACATCTATAAATAAAGTGCCTATGATCTTTCTTTTTGTTTCAGGATCGGGATGCCCGGCAAGTTTAGTATAAAAATGTTCCTTTGCATCAACCCCTTTTACATTTAAGCCAATAGTGTCATAGGTTTTTAATACCTGTTCAAATTCATTTTTTCGGAGTACACCATTGTCAACAAATATGCCATACAGCCTGTCTCCAATGGCTTTATGAATTAATGTTGCAGCCACTGTTGAATCTACACCACCACTTAAAGCCATTATTACTTTACGTTGGCCAATTTGTTTTTTTAAACTCTCAATAGTATCATTTATAAAATGGGCCGGTGTCCAGTCTTGCGAGCATCCACAGACATTTACCAGGAAATTTTTAATAATTTTTTTTCCTTCTGTGGAATGATATACTTCCGGGTGAAACTGAATACCAAAGAGGGCACAAGAGTTGTTATCGCTTTTTTTAAAGGCGGCTACCGGGATGTTTTCGGTAGTGGCAAGCACTTCAAAATTTTCGGGCAATTCCAAAATACTGTCGCCATGGCTCATCCATATTTGTGAGTTATCAGCCACATCCGTCAAGAGTATGTTTTCTTTTTGGCGATGAAGATGTGCCCTTCCGTACTCTCTTTTCTGAGATTTTTCCACTTTGCCTCCAAAAAGTTTGGCGGTTAGCTGAGCGCCATAGCAGATTCCCAGCACGGGTAATTTTTTTACCATCATTTTTACGTCAACTACCGGTGCATCGGGGTCGTTAACCGAATAAGGGCTTCCGGATAGGATAATACCTTTTAAATTGCTTTCGTATTCAAAGGGCTTATGGTAAGGGATTATTTCGCAAAATACATTTGACTCACGAACAGCACGGGCAATTAGTTGAGTAAACTGAGATCCAAAATCGAGAATGAGAATTTTTTGCGTCATGGCGTTGCGAAGGTAGCAAACCTGTATAATATTGAGGTAAAGATTGCTTAGGCACCGGATAAAAAAAGAGATTGAATGGAGAAGTAAGTAACCATCTTTTTTATATCTTCGGTGTTCCAATTTTCAACCTTCCAGTACCGATACCCGGGCTAATATAGCTCTATTAATTACTTTCAATTAATTTTTTATGAGAAATTTTCTTACACTAATTCTATTAACCGTAGTGGTATTTGCCATGCAGTCCTGCCGTGTTGTTGGCAATTATAATGTAGTTACTGAAACGAGAGATATTGGTCATTTTTCCGGAATAAGACTGGGAGGGATAGCCCATGTGTATTTAAAACAAGGCGAAGTAACTGAGTTTAAAATAACAGGGGAAAGTAATATTATTCGTTATATCCGCACAAGAGTGAATGATGATCTCCTAATTATCAGCATGAAAAACAGTGTTAATTTAAAAACGCATGAACCGGTAAATATCTACATAACCACTCCTGATATAGAAAAAATTTCAGTTAGTGGTGCCGCTCATTTGAAGAATACTGAAATATTGAGTTCAGATAAAACACTTGAGTTACATGTATCCGGAGCCGGAAAAATAAAAATGGATATTAATGCTCCTGAGGTTAAAATAAAAGTGTCAGGGGCAGGAAGCATGGTTCTTTCCGGTCAAACGAGAGATATGAACGTAAGAGTATCCGGGGCTGGTAATGTAAAGGCCGAGGATTTAAAATCTGAGAATGCAGAGGTAATTGTAAGTGGTGCAGGTCACGCCAATGTATTTGCCAGCGTATATCTGAATGCCCGTGCCAGTGGGGCGGGTAAAATTAATTACTGGGGTAATCCGAAAAATGTGGACAATCACGAAAGTGGGGTTGGAGACATTAATAAGAAATGAGATTAGCTTTTGCGCCCTGTTGTAGGGGTTTAACTTTTTGTTAGGGAGCTTTTTAAAAACATAAAACCTGCTTTGATTAGAAGCAGGTTTTGAGATACATTTTACAAAAGATTATTTATTTAAGACCGTTTACCTTTTTAGCCAGTTTGCTTTTCAGGTTAGCGGCTTTGTTTTTGTGGATAATCCCTCTTTTAGCCAACTTGTCAATCATAGAAGCTACATCGGGCAATTGTTCCGTACCTTCTTTAGCTGTATTTACGGCCCTTAAATCACGGATTGCATTACGGGTTGTTTTGCCATAATAACGGTTTCTTTCGTTACGTTTAGAAGCCTGACGCACATCTTTCTTGGTAGCTTTATGATTTGCCATATCAATAATTTAGGGTCGCAAAGGTAAAGCCAAGGGGGTGAAATACCAAAAAAATAATAATCTTCTTATAAAAGCCGGCAAAAGCATTGTGTCATACCCTGGTAGCAAAATTAGCTGCCCTTTTAACGAATTGAAGGGATTTGCAAAACCTTTCAAGAAAGTCAGGCTGAGGAAGAAATAATGAGTCAAAAAACTAAAAATCAATCTTTAATACTGAATGTCTTTAAAATACATATTTTTTTGACCGATATTTGCAGTCCATTCTTTTAAAAGATTCTGATAAGAAATGCAAGATTTTCAGTATATCACCAACTCGTCGCCTGCGTATATAGAAAGTTTATATAAAGAGTTTGTAAAAAATCCCCAAAATATAGACCCCGATTATCGAAAGTTTTTTGAGGGTTTTGATTTTGCCGTTTCCCATGAAAAAAAGCTGACTGCAAACGGTAAAACGTCGCCGGAAATTTCTGTAACTGCTGAAGTTGATTGGCTTCAGGAGCTAAAGGTTTATCGCCTGATAGAGGGTTATCGCAATAAAGGGCATTTAGTTGCCAAAACAAATCCCATTCGACCCAGGAAAGAAAGGGGGGCCAATCTTAATCCCGTTTTTTTCGGCTTATCAGAAGATGATTTGGATAAAGAATTTGCTTCAGGAAACTTTATCGGGTTAGGTAAAACTACACTGAGAAGGATTATGCTACACCTGGAGCAATGTTATGCCTCGCATGTGGGCATTGAGTTTACTTATTTGAGAGATCAGCGAAAAGTGGATTGGCTTATCAACGAAATGGAAAAAAAGTTTCTTGTTCCACTGCCTCTTGGTAAAAAGGAAAGGATACTGGAAAAGCTTAACCAGGGTGTAATATTTGAAAAGTTTTTACATACTAAATATATTGGTCAAAAAAGATTTTCATTAGAAGGAGGCGAAACAACTATTGCAGCTTTAGATGCTATTATTACGATGGCTTCCGAATACGATGTGCAGGAAGTGGTGATTGGAATGGCTCATAGGGGGCGATTGAATGTATTGGCGAACATCATGGGTAAAACTTATGAACAGATTTTTAGCGAATTTGAAGGTACGGCCAAGCTTGACCAAACCATGGGTAGTGGCGATGTAAAATATCATATGGGATTTGGCAGTGAGGTTCAAACACCAACAGGCAAAACGATGAGTTTGAAGTTGATGCCTAATCCTTCTCATTTGGAAGCTGTAGATCCCGTTGTTTTAGGTTTTTCAAGAGCTAAGGCCGATGTTCTGTACAATAGTGATTTTGATAAAATACTTCCTATACTAATTCATGGCGATGCCTCTGTAGCAGGGCAGGGCGTAGTGTATGAAATATTGCAAATGAGCGGCCTGGATGGATATCATACGGGTGGAACAATTCATTTTGTTATTAATAATCAAATTGGTTTTACCACCGATTTTGAAGATGCCCGAAGTTCTGATTATTGTACATCTTTAGCAGCCATAATTCAGGCCCCGGTATTGCATGTAAACGGGGATGATGCGGAAGCTGTAATTAAATGTGTGGAAATCGCTACCCGTTATCGGCAGGAATATAATAGCGATGTGTTTATAGATATGCTTTGCTACCGCCGTCACGGGCATAATGAAGGGGACGACCCTAAATTTACACAGCCTCATTTATATGCGTTAATTGATAAACATCCTAATCCAAGAGAAGTATATACCACTTATTTGTTGCAAAATGGGGAGGCTGACGCAAAAGAATTGGCTAAGGAAATGGAAAAGAAGTTTTGGGCAAACTTACAGGAACGATTAGACGAAGTAAAGCAAAATCCTTTGCCTTATCATTATCAGCCTCCTGAACTTGCCTGGAAAAGCTTGAGAAAAGCTTTCCCGGAAGATTTTGATAAATCGCCTTTTACAGCGATCAGTGAAGCGGATTTCAAAAAGCTTTTTAAAGAACTAATGATGTGGCCTGCTGATTTTAAGCCTTTGAGTAAAGTGGAAAAAATTATCCAGGATAAAATCAAACTTTTTAATGAAGAAGTGAAAGTGGATTGGGCTACGGCCGAATTATTGGCTTATGCAAGCTTATTACTTGAAGGAAAAGATGTGAGGATGAGTGGACAGGATGTTTGTCGTGGCACCTTTTCTCATCGTCATGCCGTAATTTGGGATCAAAATACAGATCAGGCATATAACCGCTTGAGTAAGATAGAAGGGGCAAAAGGTCAATTCAGGATTTATAATTCTTTATTAAGTGAATACGGCGTGCTTGGGTTTGAATATGGATATGCTTTAGCAAGCCCCAATGCTTTGGTGTTATGGGAAGCTCAGTTTGGAGATTTTTGTAATGGTGCTCAAACCATGATTGATCAATTTATCAGTTCAGGGGAACAAAAATGGAACCGCATGAATGGAATAACTTTGTTATTGCCTCATGGTTATGAAGGACAAGGACCTGAACACAGCAGCGCCAGGATAGAAAGATTTTTGCAAATGTGTGCTGAATTGAATATGATAGTAACCAATGTTACAACAGCCGCCAATTTTTTTCATGTGTTAAGAAGACAGTTGTCGTGGCCGTTTAGAAAACCATTGGTTAATTTTTCACCAAAAGCAAATCTGCGGAATGCCGGTAGTTATAGTAATATGCATGATTTTATTAGCGGTGGCTTTAAAGAATTAATTGATGATTCTTTTGCGGATGCGGCTATTGTAAATAAAGTATTGCTTTGCAGCGGTAAAATTTATTTTGATTTGGCCGAACGCCAGCAAAAGGATTTACGCAAAGACATCGCCATCATCCGGTTAGAGCAATTGTATCCATTGCCTACAAAACAGATAAGGGCTTTGTATGAAAAATACAACAAAGCGGCTTGGTTTTGGGTACAAGAAGAACCCTTAAATATGGGTGCAGCCTCTTTTCTTCAAATGAACATGAAAGAAGTTAATTATGGTGTAATCAGCCGTACCCCTAGCGCTGCTACGGCTACCGGGTATGCTAAAATTCATAAGCAGGAACAAGATGAAATTGTTGAAACGGCATTTTCTGTTTAGCCCCTGCTCTGTATTTAGTTGAAAAATAAATTTTGAAATAGTTAAAAAGAAACCTGAAAATAGTTTTATGATTAATATAAAAGTTCCGGTTATTGGCGAATCTATTAACGAAGTTACTTTACTTAAATGGGTAAAAAAGGATGGCGATTACGTGGAAAGAGATGAGGTAATTGCAGAATTGGAGAGCGAGAAGGCAACTTTTGAAGTAAATGCTGAAAAAGCAGGTACGTTAAAAACTATTGCAACGGAAGGAGCTACTTTGAAGATTGGTGATATACTGGCAAACATTGATGATGTTGCGGCAAAACCGACTGAATCGGTAGTTAAGAGTAAGGAATTGAAAGCTGAAAATAGTGCTTCTGGTAAAGAAGCAAAAGCTAAAGCGGAAGTAACTAAATCGGATGTTAAGGCAACACCTGTAGCATCGGCAATTATTGCAGATAAAAAAATGGATATTAAAGCAATTACTCCTTCGGGAAGTGGTGGCAAAATTTTAAAGGATGATGTGCTTGCTGCTTTAACGAATCCTGGTGTAAAGCCTGGCAGAGAATTGTTTAGTCGAAATGAGAAAACTGAAAAAATGAGCAACCTGCGTAAAACAATCAGTCGCAGGTTGGTGGAGGCAAAAAATACTACCGCTATGCTTACTACTTTTAATGAAGTGAATATGCAGCCGGTAATGGATATTCGTACTAGATATAAAGATAAGTTTAAGGAGATGCATGGTGTAAATCTTGGCTTTATGAGTTTTTTCACTAAGGCTTGCACGTATGCGTTGCAGGAATGGCCTGCGGTAAATGCTTATATTGACGGGGAAAATATTATTTATCACGACTATTGTGATATTTCAATTGCTGTATCAGCCCCCAAAGGGCTGGTAGTTCCTGTTATTCGTAATGCGGAGAGTATGAGCATGGCAGGCATAGAAAAGAAGGTAGGGGAACTGGCTGCTAAAGCAAGAGATAATAAATTAAGTATTGAAGAAATGAGTGGCGGCACTTTTACAATTACAAATGGTGGTGTGTTTGGCTCATTAATGAGTACTCCAATCATCAATATTCCACAAGCTGCCATATTGGGAATGCATAAAATAGAAGAAAGAGCAGTGGTGGTAAACGGACAAATTGTAATACGTCCGATGATGTATGTGGCATTAAGTTATGATCATCGTATTATTGACGGACGTGAGAGTGTAGGCTTTCTTGTGCGGGTAAAGGAATTATTGGAGAACCCGGAACAATTATTATTTGGTAAGGATCCCGTAAAAGCCTTGTTAGAAATTTAGGTCTGCCTTGTCAAACAGTTGAGCGATTGATTGATATCATCGCTTTTTTATTTATATCTTACATTGTGAGTCGCTATCATTCCCATCTTAATACATCTGTGGAAATTATTAAGCAGTACACCGGAGGCGAGCCTTTGGCTCACCATCTCAAAAAAGTTTTTAGTAGCAATAAAAAGTATGGTTCAAACGACAGAAGGCTAATCAGTCATTTATGTTATTGTTACTATCGTGTTGCCAGAATGTTAGGAGATTGTTTAATGGAAGAGAAAGTACTTACCGCTTTATTTTTTTGTTCCTCTGAACCTAATGAAGTATTAAAAAAATTAAAACCCGAGTGGAATGAAAAAGTAGCGCTGTCTTTAGATGAAAAGATTGCTTTCTTATCCATTAATCAAACTTTTTTTCCTTTTCAATCTATTTTTCCCTGGAGAGATGCGTTGAGCGAAGAAATAGACTATGATTTATTTTGCCGATCCTTTTTAATTCAGCCTGATTTGTTTTTACGGATACGACCCGGGTATAAAGAAAAAGTATTGAGTAAATTCATTGCTTACGGGTTAAAGTTTGAAGGGGTTGGAGAAGATTGTATAGCTGTAGTTAATACCTCTAAAGTGGAAAATATAGTAAAGCTTAACACGGAAGTGGTAGTACAGGATTTTAGCTCACAAAAAGTAGGGGCGTTTCTAAAATGGATTAATCAGAATAACCCGTTGCCTGTTTATCAAGTTTGGGATTGTTGCGCAGCCAGCGGAGGTAAATCTATATTGGCAAAAGATGTTCTGGGTAAAGTTGATTTATGGGTTTCTGATGTAAGAGAAAATATTCTGTTTAATCTTAGAAAACGATTTGCAGAAGCGGGTATAAAAAAATATAAATCAATGGTTGTCGATTTGTCCAATATGTCTAATGTTCAGGAGGCGATGGATGATAATAAGTTTGATTTAATTATTGCCGATGTTCCCTGCACGGGCTCAGGTACATGGGGCAGAACACCTGAACAGATGCATTTTTTTAAAAATGAATTTATTGACGATTATAACCGGCTACAAAAAATAATTGTGACCAATATTTTACCAAGCCTAAAAAAAGGCGGTTATCTCTTGTACATAACATGTTCTGTTTTTAAAAAGGAAAATGAAGAAGTTGTGAATTTTATTCAACAACAGTTTCAGTTGCAAATGATAAAGAAGGAAGTATTTAAAGGTTACCAGGCAAAAGCTGACACGATGTTTGCTGCTTTATTGAATAAGTCTTTATAGTGATTTTATAAATTTTACGCTTTTAATTTTCTTTTTGTCGTTATAAACGGTAATTATATATTTTCCTCTTGCCAGCCTGCTAATCGGGAGGGTATATACTTTTTTCCCAGGGGCCTTTGAACTTTCCAGTTTGTAAATTATGTTTCCATTCAAACTATAAATACCTAACTGTAGTTTGTCAATAGCATCTTTTGTATAAACAGAAACTGTTATCTCTCCATTAACCGTGGGATTGGGGTAAACAATTATTTTATCTTCATTCAAATTGATACAAGGGTTGGATAAAACAACATTGGCCGTGTCAATGTAAACTGCTGTTAAAGTGGAAGCTGCTGTATCAATAATTTGTTTTATTCTGTACGACAAGGTTCCGGCGGGTGAATAGTCTAATTCATCTGCAAACTGGTAGCTGTGATTGGTTAAGGAAGAACCTTGCCCATTTGTTTCGCCAATTTTTGAATAAACAGTTTCATCCGGTAATTTTCTTTCAATTTCGTATCTCATTGTTGATAAATCTTTGCTCATCCACCGGACGTTAATTTTACATTCATTTGCTTCCGCAGAAGAAGTGGCAAATTCCGCTAATAAATTTCCGAAAGCAATTTTCATATCAGGTATTCCATATCCATATTGTTCGTGAGGATTGTTGTATCGGTCTGCGCTTCTTTGAATAGCATTTATAATTTTTATGTTGTTAAATTCAGGGAAAGCTTGCCATAAGCAGGCACTAAGACCAGCCATATTGGGACAAGAGAAGGAGGTTCCGCTGGCTGTACCCGGTTGGCTGTTTGTGCCTGCTACCGTAATGGATTGCCCGGGTGAAACTACATTCGGTTTAGTCCTTCCATCGTAAGCAGGTCCATAGCTGGAAAAAGAAGCGATGGTTCCGTTGGTATTGGTAGCGCCAATGGCAAAAACACTGTCTCCATCGGCTGGAGCAATTATATATTTCCATGGGTCATTGCCGGCATTACCGGCACTGTTAACCACAATCATTCCTTTTTTTGCAGCCATATCTGCAGCAATGGTACAAGGCGTAGTATTGCCATCCAAATCTGCATAACTGTGGTTAAACGAAGCATTATCAAAATCTCTGTATCCTAACGAACTGGAAATAATATCTGAGCCAACGCTATCCGCATACTCTGCCCCGGTAGCCCAATTATATTCCTCTATCGGTTGCTCTGTTGATGAATCCTCGGTTCTGAAAAGCCAAAAACCGGCTTTAGGTGCAGTTCCTACCAGTGTTCCCGGCCAGTTGGCAGCAATCATGCTAAGACAATATAGCCCATGTGCATCATTCTCATCCACTCTTGGTTCGCCTGAAACAAAATCCCATGTGCCTAAAAACTGGTTATTATTTCTTGCGCTGTCAAGCGAAGTGTTGGTAGGAAAGCCAAAAAAACCGCCATCTAACATTGATATAACAATACCTTGTCCCCTTAACCCTATATTATGGAGAAACTGGCCTTTGTGTAAATTAATTTGACCGATAGCAGGGCCATAATTATAGTAATCTGTGGTTAGCTTATTTGTGCCAACGTTTCTTTTTATTGGTGTAGGGGTTTCGAAAAATTTGTTTACCGGATTTGTCCCGACAAATCTCAGGGCAACCGGGGTTGCTTCTTTTACAAAAGAAAGATTCTGTATGGCAGTTAGAGCAGCATTATCCGTAGTCTGGATAGTAATTGCATTAAGCCATTTAGAACGATTAAGTAAGTTAACAGAACCTGTATTAAGTACAGCCTGGATATAAGCCGGGTTAACAGGCAGGTCTGTGCTGTCAATATTAATATTTTGGTTTAATCTGCGCTGTATAGCCCTGGGAGATAAGTATGCAGAAGGAGATGTTAAAGAAAAAGGAGAATTATTTTTATCCTTAAACCGAATGATGTATTTACTGAACTGTGAAAAAGATGAAGAGAGTATTGAAAAGAAAAAAAATGATACAAGAATTATGCGGCTTTTCATTTTATAAATATTTCATTATCCGGAATGAGAAATAAAGATACATTTAATTGTAATCTAATACAGTAAGCTTAACACCATAGCTGTTTTCCGTAAAATAATAAATATTGGAATTAAGTTCGTCACGATGAAATGTCCAATGTATAAATTCTTTATAAACAAGGCCTACACCTTTAGCGTACTTTTCAACAGAATAATTTCTTTCATCAAATTTTACACTGGGATTTGACAGATCTTCTGTTCCTCCTTCATTAGGCTGCTGCACTACGGTAAGAGCAGAAGAAAAGTTTTTAGTGCCCACAGTTAACGAGCCGCCGACATCTTCATACGTATATTCCCATCCATCATAATACCTGTAAAAATCATTATTCGTATTTATGTAAGAGTTGCCCGGCCAAACAAAACCTTCTCTTACCGGTTCTTTAAGTTTTATGAAACGCAAGTTGTTTTCTACAAATTCAATACTTCCTCCTGTTCCTAAATTGTTTGGTGTAAGAGTAGCAAAAAGAGTTGTATTCCCTCTCCATGCGCCTAACCCTGCGGAGTCTCTTATAAAGCGGCTTATACGAAAAGATACCCGCCCCTGATTGTCAACAAACTGTTCGTCAACACTGTCTTTAATCATATAAGTATGTACTACCAATCTTTTTGCATCTTCTGTTGCTACCGTTGAGTCCAAACGATATACGATATATTTACCCACTTTTAACGGAAAGTATTCGTTGATGGTTGACAAGGCTGGAATTTCTTCCTTTTTTTTACAGGATATGATAGAAAAGGATATAAATGCGATTAACATAAGTAATTTGGCAATATCCGTTGAGCGTGTCATTTTTTTCATAAGTAGGTTTATGAATTCAGTTGTTAACTAAATTTATTTATTGGTAAGACACCTTTTATTGTTCATTTGCTTCCACAGTATTAAATAAATAGTTTAATTATTAGCTAAAACGCTGACTATGAGGTTTTATTGCTTATAAGACAATGTCATTACGCTGAATAATTCCACCTCCGATAATATCATTCCCTTCATAAAAAACAGCGCTTTGGCCCGGGGCAACGCCTTTAGCAGATTCATAAAATTTTACCCTTACGCAGCCTTTATCATCTGGGTACAAGCTACTTATACTACCATGATCTTTATAGCGAATTTTGGTTATGGCATCCTTTCCTGTGCAAACGCCATCATATTTCATCCAGTTTATGTTGGCAACTAATATCTCTTTTTGGTTCAGGTCCTCCTCGTCACCCAAAACGATGGTATTGGATTCCGGGATAATTTCGGTAACAAAAGCTGGTTTACCCAAGGCTATATCCAATCCCTTGCGCTGTCCGATTGTATAAAAGGGATAACCCTTATGATGACCAAGAATTTTTCCTGATTTGTCAATAAAATTTCCGCCGGCAACTCTTTCTTCCAGGCCTTGTACTTTTTTCTTTAAAAAGCCACGGTAATCATTATCGGGTACGAAACATATTTCATAACTCTCATTTTTTTTGGCCAGTTCCGGGTAGCCGTAATCAATAGCCATTTGGCGTATTTCTGATTTACGATAATTACCTAATGGTAGCAAAGTGCGACTCAATAAATCCTGTTGCAAGCCCCATAAAACATAGCTTTGATCTTTTGTTTCATCCAGCCCCTTACTTATGTAGAAACGACCATCGGTATGTTGGGAAATATTTCCGTAATGGCCGGTAGCTATATAATCACATCCAAGCGCATCGGCTCTTTTTAATAAAGCTCTCCATTTAATATGTGTGTTGCACATTACACATGGATTAGGAGTTCGCCCGGCAAGATATTCCTCAACAAAATTTTCAATTACAAAGTCGCCAAATTCCTCCCGTATATCCAACACAAAATGTGGAAACCCATGTTGAACCGCTGCCATACGGGCATCATTAAAAGAATCAAGATTGCAACATCCGGTTTCTTTTTTTGATGAGCCACTGGTTGCATAGTCCCAGGTTTTCATGGTGATGCCTACTACTTCATAGCCTTCATTATGCAACATGAGCGCTGTAACAGTACTATCTATACCGCCACTCATTGCCACTAAAACTTTTCCCTTACGGCTCATAATTACGAGTTTATTAAACGTGCAAAATTAAACATAATTGGCGCAACAAAAATGTCTTTGAGAAAGTGTATCGCATTGAGGATTGATTAAAAACTGTGTTTTTTCACAAAAAAAAGCTAAAAAATAACCTGTATTGATTTGTTAATAGCAGTTAAAATATTTATTGAGTTACTTGCTCTTTTCCTAACTTTATTGCCCTTAAAAAAAACATTATGATAAAGCTTCAAATTATTGGAAACCTTGGCAAAGATTGTGTAGTAAACACTGTTAACGGAAAAAATGTGATGAATTTTACGGTTGCTCATACGGAACGATTTAGAGATGCGCAAGGAATGCAGAAGGACAAAACTACCTGGGTAGATTGTGCTTATTGGTCAGACAAAACAGGCATTGCACCTTATTTAAAGAAAGGAACTCAGATTTATGCTGAGGGTACTCCTGAAGTAAGAACTTTTCAACGAAATGACGGAACTGCCGGAGCCTCATTAACGCTTCGTGTTTTAAATATTCAATTACTGGGGGGTGGTAACCGTTCTGAAAGCGGTAGTCAGGGAGAAACCGCATCTCCTTCTGCTGCTGCGGGATATACTCCATCAGCTAATGAATCGGTAGATGATTTACCTTTTTAAAATGTTTTTGATTAAAAAAATAAGCCTGCCTGGTATCCAGGCGGGCATTTTAATTAAAACTAAGATAATTTTCTATTTCATAGGGCAGCCATTTAAGGAGTAGTACGCGAAACATCTGTCGTATTAGTGCCGGTAGCGTTAATAGTGATGATTGAATAAATTATCCGGCTTTTATATTTTCATAGCAGCTTTGCGTGAAATAAAGAAGGAAAGAAATAAACGGTAGCAAATAAAAACTTCCTCATGAAAAAATTTATTCAACGAATATAAACTTTGTTAGAGAAGTTGATTTGCCGTTCGGTAAAATTCCTCAGCTTTATAACTCCTGTAAGAGTTTAATTCCCTACGAGAAAAACGGCATTGCAAAACATCAGTTTCCCGTTTTCCCAGAAGCTGCGAAACATAACATTATCTGCCAGGTAAATAACCGAGCCGCGACCCATATTCTGAACGCCAAAAAGCAAACCGTCTTTCAGTTTTTCTTTTAATTTGGCCCCGATGAATCCTGCCACCTGGCTTTCTTTTTTTATCACACCTACGTTCCAGCCTTCTTTCATGAATTCATAAATTGCATCGTCCTGCTTGAGTGTGAAATAATAATCAGGGTAACCGAATGCAAGCGGATGTGTATTATCCAGATTTACTTTTAATATAGAACCCAAAGTTGTACCAGGAATTGCATCTCTTTCACGGTCTTCAAATTTTTTTAATGCTGCATATAAAACTGTATCTTTTTTATCACCTTCATCTCCTTTTTTCAGCTTAATTCCGAATTCGGCCTTGGCCAATTGCGCTACTGCTCCTTCCAATGCTATTACTTTTCCGCCTTTGTTGATCCAGTCTTTGAAATCTTCCAATTGTCCTTTATCACTTAGAAAATGGTAATTGCCATCCGGTAAAATGAGTACATCAATATTATTCCAATTGGTAGTACCGATATTCGTTGCATTGATCAATGTAAGAGGATAATCAATCTGCTGTTCAAAGAAATGCCAGATTTCACCGGAGGCATTCGAGTTCACATTTTCCCCCGTAACCAATGCCACCCTTGGCGCTTTAAATGGATGTACTTTTTGGCTGCCGAAATCATATCCTTTATCAACAAAGCCGCTTACTACCGGAAAAAGCTGAAGATTGTTTGCATCGGCAATTTCTTTTACTATACTCCATAGATTTTTTCCGAACGACTTGTTTGCCGTTTTTAAAATTATGATGGAACCTCTGTCAAACTTGTTGCTCCCGATCTCAAAAGGCTGCTCTGCATAACGTAGCAGAATACCTTTTTTCAGCAATAGGGATACAGTTTTTACCGATGTCATCCCACTCCAAGGCAAAACATAACCATAATCTGTTTCAGGATTACTGATTTTTGCTGCCGTCAGGCTTCCACCACCCATCTGAATTTTATCTTTCGATGCAAAAGCATTTACCCCATACACATAGGGCAATGACCAGGCAGTTATATCATAAGTGACGGAGTCCACCAGTTTTGATTTCGGTTCGAATAAAACTTTTACTAAGGCAGAGCGTGGCTGTAAAGCACTTACAATCAGATCGCCCTGTTGTATCGTAAACAGTCCTTCTTTCCCGGTACCGTAATCATAACCTGAGAAAGCACCTTTCGAACTTCCCAACGCAAATTCGTATTGAATTCCGTTTTTATCCAGCAGTTCGGTCAGCGATTTTATTCTTTGTAAACTTCTGCCATCACTTTTGATCACATAGGATTTGTGTTCTCCCACACCATTGCTTACCGCATCATTAAAATATTTTCGGAACTCTTTTACAAGCTTCGAAGCATTTAGGGAGGAAATCTCAATAGTACTCAGGGAAGTGATAAAATGATGCGTGGCACGATCAACAAGGGTTAATGTATCTCCTTCATCATTCAAAGCGCCAAGCCCGCCTGCGGGGCCTCCGGCTTGTTCGTAAGTCATACCGATACTGCCATTGAATACTGGATATGTATCGCCATAAGACGGATAAAAAAGATCAAATACTTCTTTGGTAAAAAACAACCAGCCATTGGTATCAAAATACTTTGCGTTGTTTTTTCCAATTGTTACCTGGAAATCCCGCTGCCACTGTGTGATTACTTCGTGATATGGCTGCCCGGCAGGAGCAAAATAGTAGGGTGCATTCACACTTTGCTCATGATAATCCACATGTACCTGGGGCATCCATTGACAGTACAGTTTCATTCGCTCCCGGGATTCTTTCTGAGTTTGCCACGCCCAGTCACGATTCAGATCGAAATTATAATGATTCGTTCTTCCACCGGGCCAGGGTTCTCGGTGTTCTCTTGCTGCTAATTGGGGATTAAAATTTTTTCCTACTATTGAATTAAACCAGTTCACATAGCGGTCTCTCCCGTCAGGATTGATACAGGGATCAAGAATAACTACTGTGTTTTTCAGCCATTCTTTTGTTTGAGTGTTGGAAGGATCAACTAATGCGTACAAAGTCAGCAAGGCTGCTTCTGTAGAAGAGGCTTCATTCCCATGAACATTATAACTGAGCCACACAACCGCCGGGGCATTATCTTCTATGGCAGCTTTTTTATCGTTTGCAAGGTTGGCAAGACGAATATTATTCATCCGGATTTGTTCCAGCCGCTGTATATTTTCCGGACTGCTCACAAAGGCAAGTAATAAAGGGCGCCCCTCATTGGTCTCACCATATTGTTGCAATTTAATCATTGCAGAAGCTGAGGATGCAACATGAGTGAAATAATTAACAACCTTCCAGTGAGGAGTAAATTTTGTTCCGATTTTATAGCCCAAAAATTCATCCGGTGATTTGAGTTGGGCTTTGGTAATTGAAAAAGTAAAAAGTGTAAATGCCAAAAACAGGAATCTTTTTTTCATGAGCCAATGTTTAAGCTGGCAATTTAGGAAATTTTAAGAGATCTGATATACCGTTGCAACTCCACTTTCTACAACATCGCTATTTTTGAATATACAAAGGAATTCTTGCTTTTTTTTATAGTCGCTTTATTTCCCTTTCCCGATGAAATTAATAGTTCTGTCAAAGCATTTGCACTCAATTATGTTATTCGAAAAAAAGTGATTTGTGAAAACGAAACTGTAGTCTTTGCGCATTTTCATTGTCTGGTTTGTTATAAGAAAATTTTCGAACCATCTTTTTTGACCATGACGGATAACGGGCTCTATTTGCCAGAAAGTATTTATAGATTTATGACAGATTTATAGCAAGATGAATTTTAAATCAAAAAATAGTCCTAAGTGGTATAGATGGTATATTCTTAAATAAAAGATGCCCATTGGTATTATCTGTGCTGAATGAGGGGGGAGAAGCCGCATCACCTTCTTCTGTACGCTGTCTCGGCTTTTCTTTTTCCAGTTTCGCATTGCTAGTGAGTGAAATTTATAACGTTTACAGGAAAGGTAATGATGATGTGGATCACTAACCTTTTCCGGAAATCAACAATATGATTTTCGATATGTTTGTCGTAATCTGCTAAAGCATGATGCTCATGTTTGTGGCCCTACAAATAATGTTCCTTGATCTGATAATGTTCTTCTTTTTGTGAAGGGGATGCTCCATTTCTGATTAAATTAAATATTTTTCAATATAAAATTAACCCGCTCCTCAGGTGTTAATACAGGCACAGGAACGATGGGGCACGGAAATGACTGATAAACTTCTATAATCAGGTTGTGAATACGAATTTGTTCATCTTCATCTTCCAATCGTGCATAATCATTTATCAAAGGCAGCCGATCTAAAATAAATACACGGTGATAGCAGTATTTGTTGCACTGCTCAATCAGCCTGTCATCATAATCCAATCCCAAAAAGTTAAAATAAGCCATGGTGTCAGGCAATGCACGGTCTAAGAAAACCGTTTCATTCACATCAAGCGCAGCTTCTTGTTCTATCTGCATGTTCAGTACACCCAGTTGAAATTTTTTCTTGTTGTTCCGAATTTCCTCTACAGTTTGTCCCTGTATTTTTTGCGTATCTATGTAGTGTCTGGCATGTTCAATAGTGGTTTTATAGCCTTTTGCGGCTAGCAATTTAACCACGGTTGTTTTACCTGTGCATGGCCCTCCGGTGATGACGTTCCAATTTGTTATTATTTGTTTTTGTCTAATCATTTATTATTTGAATTAATTTCACACAGTACAGCACATTCGTTCAGTATTTTTTGTAATCGGGGGGATTTTAGCCCAATGTTTTGCAATAATGTTGGGTTATGAAAAATGGTTTTACATAATACAATATTATTTTTCAGCAGTTCCTGTTTTTCTTTTGCTGAAAGAGTAGTGAGAGAAGTAATAGGGTGAAGTCCTGCTGTATCAACTCGTTCTTTCAAACTGCCTTTTTTAGGGTAATCCCATCCAATAAGCATTAAACCGGAGCAATTTCCATATTGGATGGCATCGGTAGTAAAACGGGTATTGGTAAATATCCAACCCTGGTGAAATTTGGTTTCATGTGCAGGACTTTTTTTCCATTGTCTTTCTACATCCTGAAACCTGGAATGGGTATATAAAGGTATTTTAACATCGCAAAACCGTCCCTGGTCGCTGTGAAACTTGCACTCAATCATAAAGTGATTTTCATCCTTCTCAGCCACTATATCTACTTCGTGATTAACACAATGTCCTTTTACAATAACATTAGTATTTGTATGAAAGCCTTCAAATTTTATGATGGCAGCTACAAATTTTTCAAACAAAAAACCTGACGGTCCCAACTCATAAATAGCTTTTTTGAGCTTGTAACGAGCAGCAGTTGGGCGGGAGCTTTTGCGTAATAAGGCGAAGGCCTTTTTGTAGATTTCTTTGGTGGTAATACCATCATATAATGATGCTTCCATTTTATCAATTATCTGGTTGATAACTGTATCGCTTGCCCCGGATCGTTCCAACGAACGCCTGAGTTTTGAATTATCAAACAAAACTTTGTCGCCTGATGCTTTGATAATAGTAATTTTGGAATTTTGCTTTGACAATATGTAAATTGGTTTAATTTTTTAAGCATTAAAATACTTATAATAGTTGTGTTGTAAAATCCGGCTATGCAGGCTCAAAATATCCAACAGAGTATAAGTGTTTCTACATTACATGTTTCTGCATCCCGAAGGAGAACATCCATGCGGATAACAGAGGAGCTATCCAACACAGTCTATAGGCTGTTGAAGCATTTCACTGTTCCATCATGTCCTACACATTAGAAAATTGAGCGGACAGGGCAATGCCCCGGTTAAACCAATCGGTGACCTGGATTTTTTAAATATTGGTGCGATTCATATGTTTTAGTTTTAGCGGGTTCAGAATTTTTTATGTGAGCCATATTATCTTCACCATAATGGTACATGGACATCAACAGGTAGCAGGAAAACATAAAAATGATAAAGGATGCGTTTTCACCCGACACCAATGCTGGTAAAAAAATATCAGTGGCAGGCTGCATCCAATAATCATTCAGAAAAGATGGTTTTTAATGTTTTTTATTTAATCTTTTTCAAGTACTTTTTTCCGTTCTTCAAATTCTTCTTTACTGATTTCCCCGCTTGCAAACCGTTTTTTCAGTATATCAAGCGGAGTGTCTTTTTTATTTCGCTGTCCGGGAATATTGTAAGGGACTGCAAATATCCAAAAGAGCAGAATCAACCAAAGTATCCACCATACCCAGTGCATCCCCCAGAAAAAATAGCCATCATGCATAATGTTATAAATTTAAGGTTTAAACTTTCTGTTTCTTTTTTTAATGATGTTTTAAAAGGTCTTCTGATCTTCAATTCTTACCTTAGTGCGCCATTTCATCCATCTTCATACCCTGCATCCTTTTTTTTATCTGTGCATCTCTCATCATCATTCGCATCATGTGAGTACAGGTAGTTGAATCCTTTCTCATCATTTCTATCATATTGTTCATTGTCATGTTTTTCATTGCGGTATCGGACATCATCATATTCATCATTCTATTTCCTGACATCATCATTCGCATCATATCATAATTATCATTCATCATCATCATTGAATGGTTATTGTGCATTATTGAATCCATCAATTGAGATGTGTAATCATTATTATTTAAAAGAGCTGAAATAATTTCTCCTCTCTTTTCAGCATTTTGCAATTGTGTTTGCGATGAGGTATTACTGCATTGTATGAGTAAAAACATCGCAACACCACTTAATAAAAATATTGTTGTCTTTTTCATTTTAAAATTTTTTATTGTTAAGCTTACTTTGTTTAACAGTGTTTTTCATGTCCGTATTATTTTATTGTTTCCATTAATAGTGGGAGCAACACTTTATTTTGCATAACTACTAGCGGACAGTAGTATGGTATCGTATAGGTGCACGAGGTAATATCTTGTCGGGCTGTACCAATCTTTTTTACGAGTCACAAACGCCTGCGTGTTTCTGAAACCTGCGGGCACTTTGCCATTTGCTGGAAACAGTTTAATTAAATCCCTTAATCACTAAGGCCCTGGCAATTAGCTTAATGGAACCATCGGGTTCGAAATATATTCGTTCTCGAATTTTGTCTTTTAATTCAATTTGCGTTTTTTTACTTAGTGAGTATAAAAAGCTTGGCGCTGGCCCTTGTCCTCCTAAAAAAGGATTCCAATAATCATCAAAATTTTCAAATACTGTTTCTATATCAAGAAAAGAAGATTCGACTTCGATTAAGCCGATTTTTATAAATTCCTGTATTAAATTTTCCGAATTACATATTGTAAATCGAATCCCTTCATCAAGATTTTTAGAAGATGGATCAATTTGGGAAGCTACATTCCAAAAATATCTTAAAAATTCCATTTTTTCAGCATAATCCCAAACGTAAGCTGCTATAACGCCTTTTGGTTTAGTTACTCTTTTCAATTCCAGTAAAGCGTTCTCAATACTAGGAAAGAAATTTAGTGCAAGACCTGATACTACAACATCAAATTTTTGATTATCAAATGGCAAATTTTCAACATTACCGACTTTAAAGTCCTGGTTCATTGAGATTCTTTGCTTCGCTTTTTCAATGAACCCAGTAGAAGAATCTATGCCCGATAAATTTGAGGGATTTGTGTATTTTTCAATTACTTCGCTTAAAGCTCCTGTTCCACATCCGACATCAAGCCAGTTCTTATTTGGAGAAATATTAAGCCATTGTATAAATTTAATAGCCATTAATGCACTCCATCTTCCCATAAAATATTCATAAGAATCTCCATTTTTCCATTTGTCTTTTATTAGGCTCATACGTCAAAAAGTTTTTTCAATAGGCTCGTTTTTTAATTGTTTACCCGTATTGTGCGTTTGTGCCAGCTTGACTCGGTAGATAATTCGTTTGAAGATTGTTGAAATTAAAATTATTCCTTCCTTTTTTGATATTTATACTAATTCTTAATATTTAAGGAGTAGCCTTTTGATCATTTTCCTTCAATTGTCCCGAAAATTTTCTGAATATTTGGTTGTCCGAGCTTAATATCAAATGAAGTCAGAGTCGGTATCAGTATTTTGCCAAAAGCTTCAAAATCCTCCATGCTGTCCCATACGTCCAGAATATCTACTTCGTTACTATCGCCGTAACATACATGGTAGCTTCTCCCTTTGGGATTTCCTTGCCCTGTAGATTGAAGCTGTTTAACTACTTCACGATACTTGGTTTCAGTGAAACCCACGTGTTTAAATTTTAATACAATTGCCATAATTTTTAATTTTACTAATTTAATGCCTACTCTGTTCGGTTTTCGGCGTACCCGTTTTTAATTTATCAGAGGCAATTATTCGGATTAAGCTTCAAGTTGTAAAGAAAGAGTCCGGTGAGTATTGGCATACAACTCGTTTATATGCCAGTCAGAAGTTCATATATACCGCCATTTTAGGATAGCATGTGACCTTTTGTTCGGTTTGTAAAAAAATCATGTTCCCTTCTTTGTAAATCATTAAATGGTGATATTACTTTTTTAATACAAGGGGTATTTATAGGTATAAATTTTCGTAGTACTGCTGCTTTTGTTCGTCAGCATTTCCTGTTTATATACTCGAATCGGTTTCTCCTTGTGGCTATTGGACTGTATAACTGACTGATGTAAAGTAGCCAGTTTTGTTATCTGTGATTTTACCGATGCAGTTTTCTGTACCTTTCGTAAACTCTTCAATTTTGTTTAATACACCGGCCGCTACGTTATCTGCGCTTTTTTGAAGTGTGTATTTTTCAATTGTTGGTTACTCTAACAGCTTCCTCTAATATGCATTATCTTGAATGTATCTGCATTTCAAGGCACTGTCCCTGCATACGCTTTTCAATTGTTACACACGTTTGTTGTTCGCTTTTTACAAGAAAACTTCACAGCCAGCCTTTTTGGCCATGGTGGGTGACAAATTTATAACAAGATAACTCTTTTATATCAAAAAAGCATAGCCCTGTCACGACAAAGATTGTAAATACGTAAATAAATAAAAAAAGCCCATTGGTATTATCTGTGCTGAATGAGGGGGGAGAGGCCGCGTCACCTTCTTCTGTTGCAAGATATACCCCATCGGCTAATGAATCGGTAAATGATTTACCCTTTTAAAATACTTTTGATTAAAAAATAAGCCCGCCTGGATATCAGGCGGGCATTTTAATTGCACTAAAATGATTTTCTATTTTAGTACAAGTATGAGTACGAACTAAAAGACGCTTTCTTAGGGTCTTCAGAATCCTTTTCTTCGTTTTGGTTTTCCAGTATAGAGGAAGGAACTGAACGATGTTTTCATGTGCTTAGTTACTAAGAAAGCCAAAGCAATCTGCGCTGGCTTTTCATGCCTATTTTTTTGAAAGCTTCGACCAATTAGCTGGCAATTGCTTTAGTAAGTTCTCTTCATTTTTGTTCCATTCCGGAAGTGTGTTAAGCGGGCTGCCATTTAATTTTCCGTTAAAGAAAAGATAAAGCTTGCCGTCAACTATTTTGAATGTTTCAGGATTTACAGGCACTTTAATTCCTTTTTCAGCAACACCCCAGGCGCAATAACCATCACACACGGGTAAATATTTCTCAGGATTGCTTTTAAAAAGATCTCTGTGTTCTGCAGAAGCAAACAGATACTTCACACCATTGAGTTCATAAACAAACTCTTTTGAACCTTTAACAGCTTTGCTATCTGAGAAATAAGCCACGAAATCATAGCCACCGTTTGCAATTTTATCCTTACCAACAGGATCTACATTTTGGGCAAAAATTGCTGAACCTGAAAGGATAAGGACTAACGATAAGAAGAAAGTCTTACATGTTTTCATTGTTATAATTTTTTGTTTATTAAAATGTCGTTATTGACACAGCAAAGATGAGGTGTGTGAGAAATTATAAGAATGGATGTTAGGCGCAAGGTGATGGATTTTTTTCCCTTTACTTGTGAAGGGAGATCTTTTCAATTAGTTTTGGCAGGTTGGTTTAACCTCCGCATTGCTTTGGTAATGTGTGGGTTGTGTGGTTATTACATGTGCCAAAAGAGTAGGGGGAATCTTTTTGGGTTACGGCGCTGAGGGAATTCTTCAGGTAAGTTTTGGTTTGTCAGCCTGGCGCTGTCTCGGTTTTTTTTCCTGTTCGCATTGCTGGAGAATACGATTAATTGTCCCGTGAGGAGCATAACAGGGGGAAATTTATAATGTTACTTTGTCGTTATGAGGAATTTATCTGGGTATGCAATTAGTTGTGCTTTTGTTAGCTGCTGACATCTATTATCTGTGGCAAAGCCAATTCCATTGAGTCGGCAAATTTCTTTGGAATATTTAGTGAATAAGTATAGATGTCTTTCCACATACTACCAAGTTGGGCAATTGTTGCACTTTGTGTTGATGGTGTTTTGAGGCCATAAGCTGTTCTACCAAGTTCTCCATCGAAATGATATAAATGTCTTACAATTGGCTCAGTATCTTCATATATCTTTTTGCTATATGCTGATAATACTACTTGAGCACCCGCGATTTCAGAATATATTTTATTCATTCTTTTGTCATGCTCCTCAATAATTTTTGAGGTACACTCGTTTGGTGTATTCTTCGCTATCCATAAAACCCAGGTTAAGCTATGAAACCCTTCCGCTGTTTTTTTCATAAGGTCTGAAGCAGCAATTTTCATATTCTTGATTTTATCTTCTTTTGCTGTTTGTCAAATTTTTGATTTTCTCCTTTCTTATTAGCTTTTGCAATCATTAAAGCTCCTAAAAGTCCGATAATACTTCCCCCCAAAGCTCCGAATAAAGTCAACCACTGAGAATTAATTGACCGGCTTTGTTTACGATAGTATTCTGCCTGTGAAAGCAGATTTTTTGTTTGGGCTGTAATATAAACTTTGTTTAGACTGTCAGGACTAACATTTGTTTGACAATTTGCAGTTTCAAATGTCATGAATGCCCAAAAGAGTGTAAAAATTATTTTTGATGTCATTTTTATATTTTTTAACGTTAAATGTGTTAGTTTTTCTTGCATAGAACAGTTTGGAGCTTTTTGTCTGTCAGCAGCACATAAGTTTGGATAGACGGGAAAGTACAAAGCTGCAAGTTTGTATAGCCTTACTGTCTGCCCGAAGTGATTTGCATTTCTTGCAGAATCTGTAAGGGCAAATTCAGGTTTCCTGAAGGGAACAATATGGTTATAAAGTGTAATCACCGGGATAACCATGAATGGGGTCAGCACAGATACCAGATAACAAGCCTTTATCTTGATGCTGGATAATACGATATCCTGATTTTTTCACATCGCTTTTTTTAAAGTGGTTTGAAATATCGTAAATGATTGTCGGGTTATACTTACTTAAAATTTGGTTAAGGGTATAAATCAAATTATCAGAAGTATCGTAATATGGTTTGCTTCTACGCTTTAATTTGGGAATAATTACACTACTGATATTTGTGCAGCTTTGTTTCAGCGGAGCCTGGTTTTCCAAAAATAATTTTCCTTGTTTAAGATCCGGGGCTAATACAATGCCTGAAGTTCCTAAACTTCCAATAACGGCTGAGTTGTGGTATGTGTTTTTTAACAGGCAAAATGTTGACTCTTTCCCTGTTAAAACAATCAGGTGGCTTTTTAAATCGGGGATTGATGTTGCTTCTTCTTTTGTTAAAACAGGAATTGGTTGAAGTGAAAAGTACGAGGTAAGATAGTTTGAAATTTCTGTTGCTTTGCTTTTTAAATTTTTATGAAATACGGAAGATGTTTTGAGATTTAGAATTGCAAATGGCAAAACCCTTCTAAAAATGTGAAGTGTTACTGCATATCTTGGTTGCAGGCAATAAATATGATTATACTTAAATTTTGGTGAGGATAGAATTTCTTTTTTACGGGAATAAATGAACCTT
>DASSYR010000096.1:0-13617 GCA_035703165.1 Chitinophagaceae bacterium | reverse complement strand
TATACAACCGAACGCATTGCCATACAATAAACAGGTTAGAAGCCAATACAACTCCAAAACTCACCACTCCGCTCATCCCGATTATATATGGTAAAATACCAACGGGTATCATCAGCGCTGCATAAATTATAGCCTGTATTGCCGTAAACTTTGTCGGCCCCTTATCAGAGGGCAATAATTTAAACCCGGCTTTTGTATAATCTAAGTGAGCTACCCACGCTATTGCCCAAAAATGTGGAAACTGCCAGAGAAACTGCATGCCAAACAAAATCCACCCTCCTGTACTTAATTCGTTTGTACCCGCAACCCATCCAATAAGGCAGGGCAATGCTCCTGGAAAAGCTCCAACCAATACAGCAATTGAGTTTATCTTTTTTAGTGGTGTATATACAAATGAATACATCACTAAACTTACTGCTGCTATAATGGCTGATAACGGGTTAAAATATTTATAAAGTATAATTAACCCCACTACCCCCGTTATTGTTGCAAAAGTCCAAGCCTCTGTTTCCTTCATGCGACCTGCGGCAACCGGGCGGGCAGCTGTTCTTTTCATAACAGCATCTGTATTTTTTTCCTCTGCCTGGTTTATAGCATTAGCGCTGCCTGTTACCAACATTCCGGCTAAAGATAAAATTCCCATCATCTTCCAGTTCATTTCAACAATGTCCGGCGCCAGTAGATAGCATACTACACAGCTAAACACAACGGTGAAGCTTAAAGTAAACTTCATCAGCTGCATGTAATCCTTCAGCTTTACCATGGCCATTGAAGGCCAGCTTTTTTTCAAAGAATCTTGTTTATCCATCGCCTCATCATTCTTAACACAAAAAATGTTTTTTAGTGATGTCCGCTTTCGTTAGCTCCTATTGGCTCTGTTTGCGGAATAAAATCTCTTCCATCCTTACTATAGTCGTATGCCCAACGATGTACTTCCGGAATTTCGCCAGGCCAGTTTCCATGACCGGGAGAAATGGGTGTAGTCCATTCAAGCGTATTGGAACCCCAGGGATTTTTTGTAGTCACCCTTCTGCCTTTATACATACTAAAGAAATAGTTGAAAACAAACAACAATTGTATTGCAAACACGATTAATGCTACCGTGCTTATAAACTGATTCAAGCCATCAAATCCCTTTAAAAAATGCCAATTGCTTATATCATAGTAACGGCGTGGGGCGCCTGCCAAACCCTGATAGTGCATTGGCCAGAAAATTAAATAGGCCCCTACAATTGTGATCCAAAAATGGATATAACCTAATGTATTGTTTAAGTGCCGGCCAAACATTTTGGGATACCAGTGATAAATACCCGCAAACATACCAAACATAGAAGCTACACCCATTACAATATGAAAGTGAGCTACCACAAAATAAGTATCGTGCAATTGATAATCTAATGCTGAATTACCCAGGTATATCCCTGTTAAACCCCCTGAAATAAATAAGCTGACAAAGCCAATGGCAAATAGCATTGCCGGGGTAAAGCGGATGTTTCCTTTCCATAAAGTAGTAAGCCAGTTAAATACTTTAATAGCTGATGGTACAGCAATTAACAGCGTAAGTAACACAAAGAATGCTCCGAGGAATGGATTTAATCCGGTAACAAACATATGGTGCGCCCATACCAGGAAAGCAAGAATACAAATAGCAAACATAGATCCCACCATTGCCATGTAACCAAAAATGGGCTTCCGGCTGTTGGTTGAAATAATTTCTGAAGCCATTCCCATTGCAGGTAAAAGAATGATATATACCTCCGGGTGGCCAAGGAACCAGAATAAGTGTTGAAATAATATAGCGCTTCCTCCTTCGTTTGGCAATGCCGTTTGTGTTTTGGAAACAAAAATGTCAGATAAATAAAAACTGGTACCGAGGTGACGATCGAATAACAACAAAATAGCGCCGCTTAACAAAACAGGGAATGATAATACGCCTAATACTGCTGTAAAGAAAAATGCCCAAATTGTTAATGGCAGTTTTGTCATGCTTAACCCTTTAGTGCGCATATTCAATACCGTTGCAATGTAATTTAAGCCACCCAATAAAGCAGATACTATAAATAAAGCCATGCTTATTAACCAGAAATCCATTCCGGCTTTTGAGCCCTCGGAAAAATCGCCAATAGCACTTAATGGTGGATAAGAAGTCCATCCCCCGCTTGCTGCTCCTGTTTCTATAAAGAAAGAAGCAAGCATGATAATAGAGGATATAAAGAAAAACCAATAGGAAAGCATGTTAAGGAAGGGAGAAGCCATGTCTCTTGCTCCACATTGTAAAGGAATCAGTAGATTAGAAAAAGTTCCGCTCAATCCTGCCGTTAGTACAAAAAAAACAAGAACTGTTCCGTGCATCGTAACAAGAGCATAATAAAACTCCGGATTTAATTTACCGCCCTTAGCCCATTTACCAAGCAAATCTTCTAAAAACGGAAACGTTTCGTTAGGATATCCCAATTGCAAGCGAAACAGCACACTCATTAAACCTCCAAGAATGGCCCAAATAATACCTGTAACCAGAAACTGCTTGGAAATCATTTTATGATCCTGACTAAAGATATACTTTGTAATAAAGGATTCATGATGGTGGTGCTCATGATGCCCCGCATGTCCTGCTGTTGAATGTGCTTGCAAAACGGCTTCGTTACTCATAGTTCACTTTTTGTTATTGTAATTAACACAAATGATTTATAAAAATTAGTTCTTTGCAACCTTATTATCTATGGTTTTTACTTCTGTTGTTGCTGCTTTCGTAGCTACGGTATCTGTAACTGCTGGCTTGATAAACGGATTTTTGTCAGGAAACGCCGTCCAGTAATTAGGCTTCCTGGTAGCTAACCAAACTTTGTATTCACCCATCTCTTCCACTACAATAACGCCACGCATAGAAAAATGGCCGGGGCCACACATTTGGTCACACGCAATTTCATAAACAAACTCCGGATCATTTAGCTTTTCACGCATTTGCTTGGTTGTGTACTTCGGCGTAAACCATAAAGTAGTGGGTATGCCGGGAACAGCATCCATTTTCATACGAAAATGATTCAATCCAACATCATGTACCACATCTCTTGAATTAATAATTAATTTAACCGGAACCCCAACCGGGATATGCATTTCTGAAGTTTCAATCACATCATCATGGTTGGCATTATCGCTCCATATTTGTCCCAGCGGGTTGTTGTTTTTATCACTAATTTCTTTGTAATACGTTTTGCCCAGCACCTTATCTTTTCCGGGATATCGGTAAATCCAGTTAAATTGTTTCCCTGTTATCTCAACTACTACAGCATCTGCCGGGGCTTCTTTGGTAAAATGAAACCAGTTTCTCAATCCAATAATAACCAAAACGGTTAACGCAATTGCGGGAACTGCTGTCCAAATCAATTCCAATTTATTACTGTGTGCAAAGTGAACAGCTTTTTTTCCTTCTTTTTCCTGGTATTTAAAAGCAAACCAAAACAACAATATCTGAGTTATAAAAAATACAACACCGGTAATACCTAACGTCCACATAAACATGCTGTCAACCCTCTCTCCTTCAACAGAAGCAGAATCATGAGCAAACAAAGTTTTCTTTGCAAATAATTCATTACAATACCATACCCCGATTAAACCCAAAACCAAAAAAGCGATTAATAAAAAACCATTTATCCGGTTACTTTGTTTCCGCATTATGTCTTCCCCCTTCAACACACCAACGTACTCACTAGCCCTGGCAATTTGAAAGATTACCAGGTAAATCAACGCAATAGTAACAATTAGAAAAAATCCTGACATGACGTTAAAAAGTTTTATTCAAAGTTTTTATCAATTCAAATACTGCATCAACTATTTATGTATGATGTATGATACTTTCTTTTACAAACGGGTGGTTTCGGGGGAGCAATGCCGCTTTTGCTAAATATTTAGCTGTTACTAATAAAATTAATCCTACAAAACCCAATGCCACACCCAAATCAAAAACAAACAAACCTATTGTATTGCCACCATTTACATCTCCTTTTAATGGACCTGGCATAATCATTTGATAAAAATCAAGCCAATGACCAAAAATTAATACCACCGCCATAAAAGTTACCACTGTGTAATTTCTTTTGGAACCACGTTTCATTAATATTAAAAGCGGAGATAAGAAATTAATAATCAAGTTAAGAAAGAATATACCACGATAAGGACCCAATAACCTTGGCTGAAAATACTCGGTTTCTTCCGGCTGGTTACTATACCAAATTAACATATACTGAGAGAACCATAAATACGTCCAGAAAACAGAAAACGCAAACATGAATTTCCCAATGTCATGAATATGTTCTTCGTTTACAAACTCCAGGTATCCCTGGTTTTTTAAATACACTACAAACAACATCATTAACGAAACACCTGCAACCCATGATGAGGCAAATGTGTACCAACTGTACATTGTGGAAAACCAATGAGCGTCAATACTCATTAACCACAACCAGGGGGTGGTAGATCCTACTGTTAATCCATAAATCACTATAAAGGCAGCACAAATAATTATTGCTTTCCAGAAATAGCTTCTGTCGCCCTTTGTGCCCATATCTTCAGCTAAAGAATTTTTTCTGTGCATAGTGCGCAATAGCATCCAGGCTCCAATTACTAAAATTGTGGCCACTGTAAAAAAGTTTTTATTTAAAAACCCTTTTTTCCAGTTAAGCACTTTATCATGTGCAACATGCTCCGTATCCTTCCAATGATAAATGTTATGATCATGCGAAAACCAAACATAACCCAATAGAACTATTAGTGCAATAATACCTCCTATATAAACAAAACCTGAAATAGCTTCCGGCACACGACGAAAGGCCAGCTGCCACCCTCCCATTGCCATGGTAGTAACGCCAATAAAAAACATGCTGGCAATGGATACGAGCAAAAAGAAAATACTGTTATGCATTAATACAGCCCAATATTTAGTAGCGCCCAAATGATTTCCCTCACCCTCTGCATTGGGATGTAAAAATATATAGCCGAGCATCAGTGACAATACCCCCACTCCTACCAACGCATACGCCCATTGTTTGTAGCGGCCAGACATCTCAAATTGTTCTCTAATCATCTCAAATTTCGTTTATATGTTTGCGTTTATTTATTTTTTTGCAGTGACTGCCGAATCTGCTGTTGATGACTCCGCCGTAGCTGTTTTACCCGGCACTTCTGCTTGTTTTGATTTTATATAGTGCACAATCATCCACCGCTGTTTACGACTAAGTTGCGATGCGTAACTACCCATCATGTTTAGTCCAAATGTTATGGAATGAAACATGGTACCTTCTGCCATATTTAAATATTTAGGATTGCTCAAAAAGGCTGCCGGAGCTGCTGCGTAAGGCCCATTGCCTCCTTTGTACAAAGGCCCATTGCCATCTAATTTATCACCATGGCAAATAGCACAATTAATATTGAACAACCTTTTTGCCTCAGCCATTTCTTCTGTTGTTAATGCCGGTAACGGATTTTTTATTGTTGCAGACAGCTTATATCCATTAGAATCATTGGGCAAATGATAGGGTAATTCTTCCCCCCTCGCTACCGTGCCCGCAACAGGCATGTTACTATAATGAATTCCTTCTTTTTTTAATCTCTCCACATCGTCTGCTGTTACAGAGTAAGTTTCATAAGCACGGCTGTACGCCATATCTGGCATATACGTTTTATTGGGATTGCGTTTTACACCACTACAGGAGACTAATAAAACCATCGCTATGGTAAAAACAGAAGTTATTGTTACAATAGATAATCTTTTCATCTTAATCAAATTCGTTTATTCTTAGTATTCTACTTCTTTTGATTTAAACAATTTGCTTGGCTTATCATAGCGCCCCAACCACCAGCCAACGGGAGCCTCTTGTACTTCTATTTCTACGGCGCCATTACCTTTCAAAAATGCTTTTACCTCTTCTTCGTTTGTTTTTTCTGTACACTCAATAGCCATAACAAACAAATCATCTGTTGCTCTTTCGTGAAAATGATGTTTTTTAACAAACGGAGCTAACTGGCAGAGATAGCAAAATGTTAATACCATACCTACCGCAGCAAATAACACAGTTAACTCAAACGTTATGGGAATAAAAGCAGGTAAGGGTAAATGAGGTTTTCCGCCAATATTTAATGGCCAATCGCTGGTAAATATCCATCCCATACAAACTAATGCAGTAGTTGTTCCTGTAATACCGTAAATAAACCCGGCAGTATGCAGGCTGGTGTCTCTCATACCCAATGCATAATCCAATCCATGAACCGGCATGGGTGTATATACGTCCTGAATTTTATATCCGGCAGTACGTACTTTTTTTACTGCAGGAAACAAAACTTTTTCATCATCAAAACAACCTACAACATATTTTTTTACTTGTCCCATACTTTATAATTCCCGTTAGAGAAATTTTAGTTTGGTTATTAATTATTATTCAATATTTCTTTAATACTATCAGCAATTCGTAAGCGCAAAAAGCAACAAAGTTAATGTGCATGTGCATATTCATGCGCAAACTCGTCAACCGATTCCTTTTCTACATGCTCCATCTTCTCTTTATAACTTTCCCCGGACGTTTTCAGCACATGCTTAATTTCTGCAATGGCAATAACCGGAGCAAATTTGGAGAACAGGAAGTAGCAGGTAAAAAACAAACCAAATGTTCCCAGGTAAAAACCAACCTCCCAAATAGTAGGACGATAATAAACCGACCAGGATGAAGGAAGGTAATCCCGGTACACAGATGTTACAATGATCACAAATCGTTCAAACCACATACCTATATTTACCACAATGCTCATAATAAACGTAAAGGCAACATTGCGGCGTAATTTTTTACTCCAAAACAATTGTGGAGAAATTACGTTACACGTCATCATTGTCCAATAGCTCCATCCATACGGGCCCGCAATACGATATTTATAAAAAGCGTCAAATTCATACATAACTCCTCCATACCAGGCCATAAACAACTCTGTTAAATAGGCAATACCAACAATAGACCCTGTTAAAACAATTACCTTATTCATTGCTTCAATATGGCCTAATGTTATATAATCTTCCAGCTTCATTACTTTACGGGTTACCAGCATTAGTGTTTGCACCATGGCAAATCCTGAAAAAATAGCACCCGCAACAAAATAAGGCGGGAAAATAGTAGTATGCCAGCCCGGTACTACCGAAGTAGCAAAGTCAAAAGATACGATGGTATGTACAGACAATACTAACGGGGTAGATAAACCGGCAAGAACTAACGACAAACTCTCGTGACGCTGCCAGTGTTTGGTACTTCCAGACCAGCCAAAGGAAGCAACGCCATACCACATTTTACGCAGTTTTGTTTTAGCCCTGTCTCTCACCGTTGCTAAATCAGGAATTAACCCGGAATACCAAAACAACAAGGATACAGTAAAGTAAGTTGATATTGCAAAAACGTCCCACAACAAAGGTGAAGCAAAGTTTACCCATAATGGGCCACGGGTATTTGCATAAGGCAATACAAAAAAGGCATCCCATACACGACCCATGTGGAAGATAGGAAATTGGCCGGCGCACATTACTGCAAAAATTGTCATAGCTTCCGCCGCCCTATTCACACCCGTTCTCCAGCCTTGGCGAAATAATAATAAGATGGCAGAAATAAGTGTACCAGCGTGACCAATACCAACCCACCAAACGAAGTTGGTAATATCCCAACCCCATCCAATTGTTTTATTCAGGTTCCACTGACCAATACCGTAAGTAACCTCCCGGTAAACAGAATAAACCCCGAATAATAACAAAGCAACAGATATACCAAACCCAACTTTCCACCCCATATTCGCTTTTTCTTCAACAGGGCGACAAATATCTTCTGTTACCTGGTGATAGGTTTTTTCTCCATCCACCAATGGCTCCCTTAGCGTTGATTCGTATTTAAGTAAAGACATATTTTTTTGCTTTCTGCTTTTATTATTTTTCTTTTCTAAAGAAGATTCGTTAGTTATTCTTCTCTAAAATTAATGTGCTGACGGAATTGCTTCTTTTGTCTCGGCTTTCGTTTCCTGGTGCTCTCCTTCTTCTTTCACACCCACATGCCTGTCTGTATTACGTACTTTGGCCAGATAGCTCACATTCGGCAAAGTGTGTATTGACTCTAATGTATAATAACTTCTATTCTTTTGTTCTTCATTTCGTATTTTATATACCAGGCTTTCCTTATCGTTAACATTACCAAACACAATCGCGTTGGTGGGACAAGCTTGCATACAAGCTGTTTTCACCTCTCCGTCTTTTACCGGACGACTTTCTTTCTTTGCATTTAGTTTTCCTTCTTGTAAGCGTTGAACACAGAAAGAACATTTTTCAATTACACCACGGCTACGTACCGTAACATCCGGATTCAGTACCATCCGGATTAAATCGTCATTCATATCCAGAACCACCGCATCCATATAGCCGTCTTCCACCATTGGTCTCTGGTTATCAGGAAAACTATCAGCACCATTCCAATCCAACCAGTTAAAGCGACGAACTTTATACGGGCAGTTGTTAGCGCAATATCTTGTACCAATGCAACGATTATATGTCATTTGGTTTAACCCTTCACTGCTGTGATTGGTTGCAGCTACCGGACAAACGTTTTCACAAGGAGCATTATCACAATGCTGGCAGAGCATTGGTTGAAACACTACATTAATATCATTAAACTGATCGTCTCTGTTTGCGGCATAATAACGATCTATGCGCAACCAGTGCATTTCATGAAACCTGGCAACTTGTTTCCTTCCCACAACAGGCACGTTATTTTCTGCAGTGCAAGCCACCACACAAGCTGCACAACCTGTGCACGTATTAAGGTCTATACTCATTCCCCAATGTATGCCCGGACGTTCATTTAGTTTGGGATCGTACAAAGTGGCTTCATTTCTAAAATCTTCTCCAAACTTCTCTCTCAGTTCTTTTGCTGCTTCCTGTAATTTTTGGGGTGTTGCTTTATATTCTGCTAAACTTATTTCTTTTATTACCTCTGTGCGGTCTTCATATACGTTGTGCGATTGTACGTAAGCAATTGTTTGCTTTTCGGTTGTTTTTTCAAAGCTAACATCGCTCACAAAGTATTGGTTACCGCTACCATTAAAGGACACCAAGGGATACACATTTACCCCGGTTCCTGCCGCAGTCCGGCCAATTGTTTGAATGGCCTTTTCTGCAGTAGCCGCATCTTTTATTTCTCCTCCCCTTCCGTAACCAGCAGCTATTGCTATCACATCCGGGTGCATCCCGGGAATAACCAAAATAGGAATTGTTATTTCTTTATTGCCTGCTTTAACTTTAATAACCGGCTTTTTTACCTCCACCTCATAATTATCATCTACAACGATACCAAGCTCATCTGCCATTTTTTTAGAAATCATGGCATAATTGTCCCAGGTAGCACGGGTAATCGGATCAGGAAGTTCCTGCAGCCACGGGTTATTGGCCATTTTACCATCCCCAATCGCTACGCTTTCATATATCACCAACTCAGCTTTGCCGCCCTTTTTTGTTTCCAGCAACTTTGCAACAGCTGCAGGTACCCCGTTAGCAGAATATGTTCCTCCGCCAATCAATTCTTCTGCGGGTTCTATAACACCATTGCGCAATATTGCATCAAACGCTTCCTGGCTACCAAGTTTTGTTATCCAGAAATTCTTAAAATATGTTTCGTAATCAACGCCATCCACAGATGCTCCACTCCATTTTAGTAACGCAGTTCCGAATGCTCTTGTTTTAAATAAAGGAGCAATCGTAGGTTGAATAAAAGAAATATATCCTGGTTTTGCTTCAGCATCACCCCAGCTTTCTAAAAAATGTGGGGCTGGTAAAACATACTTACATCTTGCTGCCGTTTCATCCACTCTTTCATTAAAACTAACGGTAAGGCCTATCTTTGAAAGAGCTGCGGCAAACTTATCTCCCATTGGATGGTTATACACCGGATTAGCCCCATAAATCAATAGGGCTCCTATGTTACCGGCTTCCATTTCTCCTAACAATACATTCATTGCCGAATCGCTACCAAGACGATAGTTAACTGTAGTAGCCCAATTGATGGTTGTACCATTTGCTCCAATGAGCATGTTAATTTCATTTACAACCAATTGAGAAAAAACATCATTGCTACCACACACCACCAATGCCGCCCCCTTATTAGCAATCAATGCCTGGGCCGCCTGTTTAATTCCTTCGGCCAGTTTTTTATCTTCAATAGCAGGGGCAGAAACAGCACCACCCAATTCTTTATACAGATTTAAAATAACAGCTCCGGCTTGTGACGGACGGTGCATATAACGATCATCAGCATTGGCACCAGTCATGCTCAAGTGACTTTCAAAATGAATGTGTTTGCTCATCTCCATTTGCTTGTCGCTTACACGGCGACCCGCGGCGTACTGACGGGCAAACTCAACCGGGCTTAACCAGGTTCCTAAAAAATCAGCACCAATGCTTACAATAACTTTCGCTTTATCAAAGTGGTAAGAAGGTATCGCTCTTTTGCCAAAAGAAGTAAGGTTTGCATCCAACATTCCACTGTATGATATGGCATCGTACATTACATGTTTGGCAGATGGGTATTTGGCAACAAACCCCTCAATTACTGTACTTAAAGAAGGAGAGTTAAGTGTGCTGGTTAAAATAACTATTTGCTTTGAACCTATGCCGGCCAGTGCTTCCGTAATCTTTTTATCTATCGCATCATAAGAAGGAGCTTCTTTTCCGTCTTCCAGAGGAAACCGTAGCCGGGCAATATCGTATAGCCCTAATACCGAAGCCTGAACTTTTGCAGAGGTTCCGCCTTTGGTAAAAGAGGTGTCATTTCCTTCAATTTTAATGGGTCGGCCATCCCTAACCTTTGCTAATACAGGTATCACCTCTCCATCGTTAACATAAGTAGTGGCATACCAGTTAGCTACACCGGGCACAATATCTTCTGGCTTATTAAGAAAAGGAACTGCTTTTTTAACCGGTACCTCACAGCTTGCGGCTAAAGTAGCTGCTGCAGTGCTAAAGCCCAGAAATTTTAAAAAGTCCCTTCTGGGAGCTTTGGCATCCAATATTCCTTTTTCATCCATTTCAAATGGCAACTCCTCTCTAAATTCGTCTTGTGCCAGCTTTTTGAAACTTTCAGCATCCTGGTTGAGCTCTGTAAAACTTTGCCAGTACTTTTTTTGCTCCATAGTATAAACCCTAAATCCCCGGAAGGATTTAATTTTTTGGTTTGAGAATTTTAAAAAAAATATTTTAACCTCCTTAACCCCGTGGGGCAGGATATTTTTAATAGTGACATTTCTGACACTCGGTTCCTCCAATTTTCTCTACGGTAATTCCTTTTGTGCTATCAAGCTTTCCGCTTTTTAAGTCATTATGGAATTTCTCATATATGCTATAAAAGCCATTTTCTTTAAACTGCACTTGTGTTTCTCTATGGCAGTTAACGCACCACCCCATACTCAATTCGGCAAATTGTTTTACTTCATCCATCTTTGTTATCTCGCCATGGCAGGTTTGACATTGTACATTGCCAGCTTTAATGTGTTGAGAGTGATTGAAATAAACATGATCGGGCAGATTGTGAATTTTTATCCATTCAATCGGGGTACCTCCTCCTGTATATTTACGAGTCGCGGCATCCCATCCGGCATATTTGTACAATTTTTGAATTTCTGCGGTTCCGTTTACTTCGCTGCCATCTTCCCGGTATATTTTATCCTTGCCTGTGTACTCTGAAATTTGCATGTGACAGTTCATACACACATTTACTGAGGGAATATTGGCATGTTTACCTTCCTGTGCTCCGCCGTGACAGTATAGGCAGTTAATCTGATTAACACCTGCGTGTATTTTGTGAGAATAGTAAATGGGTTGTTCCGGCTGATAGTCTTTGTTACGACCCAATCCAATAGCCCCCTCAACGGTAAGATAACCGCCTACCAGGAAAAGAATGATGATAGCAGTAGCTATATATGTTTTGTTGCGATAAAAAGGAGGTGGTTCTCCCCTGTAAACTCCTTCTTTGTCATCACTCAGCTTGCGGAGATTTGTATTTATTTGAAGAAGTATTAATGAAATAACTGCAAGTATTAATGTAAGTACACCAAATAAAAGTGTGTTGTCCTGTTGTTTTACCGGTTCGCCAGTTACTTTTCCGCTATCGGTTGGAGGTGGTGGAATTTCTTTTATGTACTTTACTATGGCCGAAAGTTCCGCGTCAGAAAGATTTGGAAAACCCGTCATTACTGTTGGGGCAAAATCGGTCAGAAGTTGTTTTGCATACGGGTCTTTATCAGCATAAGAAGCAGGGTTTTTTATCCACGCTTTCAGATTTGCCTCATTGCCACCCCAACGGTCGTAGGCCCCAAAAAAAGCAGGACCCGTGGATTTTTTATAATCGTTGTGGCAGGCATAACAATTGGTTTTAATAAGCGCTTTTCCGTCTTGTGCGAAAGATTCCTTTCCAAAAAATAAAGTTGCAATAAGCAGCAGTAAGAAATTGGCCTTATGCAACTTGCGTCTATGATTATAATTCATAAAAGCAAATAAGCTGATAGATGATGTGGAAAAATTTCCTTTTTCAGGCTGCAAAAATAGGGGAGTAAGGCCAATAAAATTCAGATTACTAATTTTTTTTTTGCTCCTATCTGGCTTGAAACTCAGCGAGTTTGTTTATGTTAAAAAACAATTGTCATTTTTTTGTTATTGCTGTTAATAACTATAAGATAAAAAGCGAAACATATTGTGATTTTTTGATGATTTTAAACAACTTTGCGCCTCATGTTAACAAGGCTGAAAAGAAGATGGAACGTTACCGGGTTGCAATTGGCCCTTATAATACTAGCATTTGCCTTGGGTGGTAGTTTGTGTGGATATACCGGAAGAAAAATAGTAGCATTATTTTTTATTGATGTCGTAGCCTTAAAGGTATTACTATATATTGTATTAATTACCCTGTTGTGGCCGTTCAGTGTCCTGGTCGTAAGTATTCCGCTGGGCCAATTTTCTTTTTTCAGGAATTATATAAAAAAAATAGGGCGACGGATTTTCGGAATAGGACGAAAAGAAAAAGGTTATACGCCACAAAATAGTCGTTCTATGGAACACGGGGGCCAGAACCCGCATCCAAAAACGACAAATATGAAACCCCAAACTACCCATATTGCCATTTTTGCTTCCGGGGCCGGAAGTAATGCCCATGCCATTATTAATTATTTCAGAAACTCCTCCGTAGTTAAAGTAGCGCTTATTGTTTCTAACAAACCGGAAGCCGGAGTTTTAAAAATTGCAGAAAAAGAAAACATCCCCTCTTTGTTAATAGAAAAAGAAAGATTTTTTCGGGGCGATGCATATATGAATGAACTTAAAGAGAAAAAGATTGATTTTATTGTTTTGGCAGGGTTTTTATGGAAAGTGCCGTCTATGCTTATAAAAGTATATCCTCATAAAATCGTCAATATTCATCCGGCCTTGTTGCCAAAATACGGGGGAAAGGGAATGTATGGCTCCCGTGTGCACGAAGCTGTGATTGCCAACAAAGAAAAAGAAAGCGGCATAACCATTCATTATGTGGATGAGTTGTACGATCATGGTTCTATCATCTTTCA
>DASSYR010000044.1:0-17607 GCA_035703165.1 Chitinophagaceae bacterium | reverse complement strand
ATTACATGCACTTAGGGACGGGCTTACCGGACCACCTCTTGTAAAAGATGTGGTAGATGCAAGTTGGGTAATTACCGAATCGGTTGTCGGGCAAAATGATTTAACGCTTACGGCTGAGTGGACTAACGGCGATGAGCCTCTCTACTTCAATAGAAAATTTTGTGGGATATCCTATTATGCGCCTGCCGGCTGGGATTTAACGGTGCCTATGTTATCTCTCGCAACAGGCACAGACCCATACCAAGTTTCAAGAACAAGTGTTTCTGAGGTAGGTGTTTTTGCAGTAGGAAACAGAGCCGTATCTAAACCCTTAAGAGCTAATGCTAAAATCTTTTTACAAGGAGCATATGATGCGATCACTCATAACATGTATGCCACTCTTTGGTTATTTCAGCTGATACCCAAGAATTCTCCTTATTCAGATTCAACTAATTTTAAATCAACGATAAAAAATTATTGGAAGTATTTTGCTTTATTAGGTCCAGGTAGTGAATCAATTGATAGCCTTCTTCTTTATGCGGACCCCCCTTCCAGCCCTAACCCAAAGGTTGTAGATTGGGTTCTTGCCCATCTTCACCGAACAAGCGATCAGGCTGTTGTTGCAACTAAAGCGGTATTTGTAAAACAGGATGGCCAGATTGTAGATACCGACGGAACCGGTGCTTTTATTGATGGCATTAATTTTGAAGGCGTGCCAGAGGGTAATTATTATTTGTCAATCAGACATCGAAACCATCTTGGGCTTCGGTCACAAGATATTCTTAGCCTGACTTCCATCCTACCTCCGGCGTATAATTTAACAGATACTACAAAAATATTTAAAGGAGCTAATTATACAGTGGATCTGGTTGCCGCTCAATTAGAGCCTAATTCCAATATTTATGGTGCATATGCAGGAAATGTGGTGCCAAATAGAGATATTGTTTATAACAACACTGATAATGACAATGCAGAGTTACTTAACATACTTCAGGGGAATAAAGCTGGTCGCAAGTCTGGTTATTTAAATGCGGATGTAAACATGAATGGAACTGCTAGATATAATGGTTCTGCTAATGATAATGCAGTAATGTTGAGTATTGTTCTTAAAGGAAATTATGCGGGTAGAAGAAGGCAGCCTTATCTTGATGTAGTGATAGCAAATCCTCCTTTTTAAGAATAGAATATAAATATAAAAAGTAAAATTTCGGAAAATTATAATTCCTTTTATGAAAGAAAAAATAAAATTAGTTATTATATATTACTTGTTTTTTGTTACAAGCGGATGGGCACAATCTCCGCCTCCTGATACACGGCCTAAGCTTCAGGCTACGATAACACAACTATCGCCTCCCCCCACTCCAACAATAAGGGCGTCGGTAAAATCAGATTCTAATTTAATAAATACGACGATTCAAAGGATGATACTTTGCTTTAGTGTTCCTGACCAGGGGATAAATAACCCCACTATGAGTCTCACAACTTTACATGTTCCGAGCCTTTTTTTAGTTGGCTCATATGAGGACGATTATAATGGGAGAAGATATTATTCTTTTGTCTTTGACTATTTTCAACCAGGCGTAGTCAACTGGGATGCCAACAAGGGGTACCCGTTAGCTGATTTTACTCTTTCAAATTCAAATGGCTTTTTTCCGGGATTTCGTATGGATGATGTGTCAACTTATCCTGTTGGTTACCCTTTTGTGCAATTTCCTCCACAGAATCGTCTTTTCAATGAATGGGGATCGTGGTATATTGAGCGATTAACAGCCACAGGTTATCCTGACATAACTGATTATACAACTAAGTTTTTTGGCTCAGGTTCTTTTAATGGTGGTTTGTATGATTCATCGTTTGTCCCTCTTCAAAGCATACTCCCCGTAGTTCTTAAAGACTTTAAAGCGCTTAAAGAGGGAAGTACGGATGTTAAGATAATATGGGAGGTATATGACGAAAGCAATATTGATAAATACATTATTGAGAGATCTATTGGTAAGCCTGACAACTGGGCGCCTATCGCAGAAGTTCGTGCGTTAAATTATAATACTTCGGCAATAACAAAATACTCACGTATAGATAAAGCTGTTTTTGATAACAGGCAAACTGGTTTGGAAGTTTATTACAGGTTAAAGATTATTGAGCATGGTATTGCAGATAAATATAGCTCCGTGGCGAATGTTAAGTTTGGTTCGGATGGAAGCCGAAATTCAAATATTAATTATAGTGTTAATCCTAATCCTGCAAAAAATGGATTCTATTTTTCAAGTGTGTTAAATGATGCGCCTCCCCGTACCCTTTATTTACAGTTGATTGACATTTCCGGTAGAATAAGATCTGAAAAACAGGTTTACTATACAGGACAACCCGTTTATTATGATACCAAAGATTTACCACGAGGTAATTACATTTTGAAAGTATTAAACAAAAATTTAGGTAAGGTTGAAACATTTAAAATATTACTTAATTAAAATAGAGGTTCATTAATCAACAAAAAAGGTTTGATTTATTATGTACGTTCTTACATATCCTTGTCCTTTATCCTAATGAAAACGGTCGTTTTGAATTAATACTATTCAAAACAAATCCGGCCCGATTCTTCGGGTTGATTTTTTGAGTTAAAGATTTATGGTTAATGCCCGGTTCTTAAAAGTTTCAGTTATTCTATGAAAGAACACAGCCGTTTTGGTGGACTTTACTAAAACAAAATCCAGCCCGTTAAATGGGTTGGATTTTTTGTTTAAAAGAATTAATGATGTTTGATAGATGAATTCTTCTTCAGAGCACGACTTTTTATGTTGGCTTAAAAACAATTTGATGAGCTTTTAAATCAAATGCGGAATTATATCATTTCAGGCTTTTGGACCAATCTCTTTATTAATCCCGGGAATGAAAAAACCATACCTTTTAGGCATGGTTTGACGGATGGAATACTTTTATCTGAATGTAAAAGTTCTAATTTGTTGTTGTACTAACTACAGCTTTATAATAGTGCCTATAACAGTCAACGCAATTATCCTTAAGGACAAGGGTATCGTTATTTTTTTCAATAATTTGGGGAATTAAAGGTCGCTTTGTTTCATCGTATAAAGCAACTGCGGGGGCCTCTTGATTGGTGGTGATATCATTAATAGAAAAAAGTAAGTACTGATCCGTGTACCTTACCGGATTAGGGCCAATTTGCGTTATGGTACAAGTAAAATTTCCATGAAATTCGAGAGTCCGTTTTTCGCCCTCCATAGGCATGATTACATTACCAGCCACACCGCCAACTGATTTTATCCAAATCCATTTTCCAATAAGGGGGTTATCACCTCTCGTTTCTTCTGTTTTTTGTTTGTTGCAGCCAATGGAGCCAATAGCGATAACAACAGCAACCATGAAGTATTTTTTCATAAATAAACAATTTTGCTATTTTTACTAATAATGTGACTCCTGGTTAGTATAAATCGTTGCATGCTCGTGAAAATCGTTGTTTTAATTTTGATAATTTTAGATTTTACCAGGATATTTTAAAAAATGAGTAGAAATTTTATACCACCACATTTTATAATTTGTTGAATTTCAATATATTGAGTGTAAATAATGTCAGGAATTTTTATTAATTGAACAGAAAAGCAATAAAATAGAAACAGATTTTATATGCTTACAGACATATGGGCAAAAAATAACAATAAGTAACATTTCATTAAAAATTTGTAGCATTTTTTTGATGCGCTATGGCTTGATTGTGTTTTATCTGGGGAAAGAGGCCCACATTTAGGGGGAATCAATTATTTTTCAAGTAATGGAATTACGTAGGAGATAATGCTTTAATCACGAATGAATATAATTTTCACTAATAAAATATTTATCTGTTTTATCCAGTATTCTTTCGTCCGACATACCGGTTCTGTTAAACATAATGACGCTACCTGTTTTTATGGATGGGTATATTCTTACTTCGCAATAATAACCGCCACCACCACCTGCATGAGCAAAATATTCTTTGCCTGCCAGGTTGCCTTTAAACCAGGATAAACACATGCCGGTAGTTTTTTTTCAGAGGTTAGTGTTTCAGTAAACATCAGCTGTTTGTATTCTTCATTTAGCAAATGGTTATTACTTTTTAAAAAGCTTTGTAGGTACTTTACAAGTGCTCCTGCTGTTCCTATTAAGCCTCCATAAGCAGTCCCGTTAACGTAATTATTTTTAAAAGGAATCCATTTTCCTTCTGCAGCGGAAGTAAATTTAGATTTGTTTATTAAAAGTCCTAAAAGGAGGTTTGAGAAACTGAATTTTTTATGATAGCCCTTGGCATGCTGCTCTGGTTGCTGAATGATAAAATCCATTTCTTCAGGTGCAATATTTAAAGGAGTTAAAATGTTTTTTCTGATATAATCTTCATATTGTAGTCCGGAAACTTTTTCAATTAACTGGCCTAGTAACACGTAGCCGAGGTTTGAGTAGGCAAATTTTTTTCCGGGCTCAAATTTTAATTTATTTTTTTTATAAAATATTTGTTTAAAAAACAGATCGCTATTAAATGTTGAATGTTCTTCTCCTAAATGCGTCCACCTTAATGGTATTGGATTTGGAATTCCACTGGTGTGGGATAATAGTTGTTTTATCGTTATACCTGATGAATAAGGGAAGCCGGGTAAATAATTTTTTACAGGCAGTTCAATATTCAGCATATTTTGCTGTGCTAGTTGCATAACTGCCAGTGCAGTAAAGGTTTTTGTTACGGAATAAATAGCGTAGGTCGTCTTGTCATTGCTTTTTATTTCGTTTTTTACATCCATAAAACCATTTGCATATTGATACAGGATTTTATCGGCTGTAAAAACAATGTATTGAAGTGAAGGCGTTCTGTTTGATTTGATTTGCTGAGTCAAAATACTGTCAATAGTTGTCATCTTTATAAGGCATGCAATTTATAAAAGTTAAAAAAAGATAATTATAAGAGGCACCTCGCTTTTTGTTATGTGAATTTATAGAACGGAGAGGGTTACACCAAAAACTTTTAAAGATAGGTGTAAGAAACCAGGTATTTTTTGTGTCTAATTAATAAAAACGTAAAATGAGAAAATTTATTTTAGCCCTGTTATCTTTTTTTAATACTGTCTGTTCTTTTTCTACAGAGTATCATTTTCAAGTAGATATTAAGGGAAAGGGAGATCCTTTGTTATTTATTCCGGGTATTGGATGTAGTGGAGAGGCCTGGAACTCCATTACTGATTTGCTGAGTGAAAAATATTGTTGTTATGTTGTTACGTTAAACGGATTTGCTGGTCGGTCTTCTAATGAAATTGAAGTTGCTAAAATACCCGAAGAAATTATTACATTTATCAAAAAGGAGATTAAGAAAAAGCCGGTGTTAATAGGTCATAGTTTTGGTGGTTTTCTTGCTTATGCTATTGCGGCTGAAGCAGGAGACCTGCTTAAGGGTGTCGTGGTGGTTGATTCTTATCCTTTTTATTTAGCAAATTTGTCGTCCTCTATTACAGTAGCCCAGGCTAAAGTACAGGCAGATAAGGTTAGAAAGGATGTTGTTGGCATGCCCGATTCATTATTTATTAAGCAACAAGCATCTCTTGTAGGATTGCAATCGGCATCAAACGAAAATAAATTGAAAATTTTAAACTGGGTTTCTAAGTCAGACAAGATTGTTTATGCTGAGGCGCTTGAATACATGTTGTCACAGGATTTAAGAGAAAAAATAAAAGCAATAAAACCAGAAATTTTAATTATACTATGTTATTCCGCTATTACAGGTATGCCCCAGGAAAAGATAGCAGCCAATGTTTCTGTACAATTTGGGAATCTACCAAAACATAACATACAATTTATTGAAGGGATGCATTTTATTATACTTGATGAACCTGCAAAAATAGTAACATTAACGTCTGAGTATTTAAAAAACATAAAATGAGTGGCACGGAAACGGAATTTGAAGAAATTTATAAAAAGTATTACCCGTCTGTTTACCGAATATGTGGCTCGATGTTTTCCAAGCCTGATATGAGGGATGATGTGGTACAGGAAGTTTTTATAAAAGTCTGGCAAAATCTGAAGTTCTTCAAGAATCAATCTTCTTTGTTTACCTGGATTTATCGCATTACTATTAATACTTCGCTTAATTACAAATCACGGGTAGTGGCAAATAAGACAACAGGTTATGAGAGTGTAGTTCACTTGCCTGTTGAGAATAATAATTTGGAAGATGAAAGAAAAAGACAACTACAAAACTGTATTGGAAAGCTAAGGGATGATGAACGAATAATTGTTTCCCTTTACCTGGAAGGATTTTCGTATAATGAGATAAGCGAAATAGTAGGCATTACGGTAACAAACATAGGAGTAAAACTTAACAGAATAAAACCCAAATTAAAAATTTGTATGGAGGATTAGAAATTATGGATAGCGATTTTAACAATATCAGAGAAGTTTGGCTATCGGGCTCGTCTGATCCAGATTATAATATGATGGCTCGGAAAGTTAAAATAAAAGCAAGAAATCTCGTTGCATTAAATGTACTTCGAAACATAGTTTTTATTTTGATGATAGTTTTTCTTTATAGAATAAGACAGCTTTTTAACTTATTTTCTCCTACTACAACTGTTGGTTTTGTTCTTATATATATATGTATTTTATTCATTCTACCGGTATATTGGTATAATATTATAGCAAGGGGACATCAGCTTACTACAAAGGTGTTTGTGTTTACCCTGACAAGATATTTAAAAAGACTTTGTTTTTTATACAGCTATTTTTTGCCTGTATTCGGTATTGTACTTACATTGGCAATTAACCTTATTTTATACGAAATAGTTTTTGAGAAAGCAATAAGCATACGATTCGTGGTTCATTTAAGTGCTACTATTTTATTGTTAGGCGTTATATTTATTGGTCGCAAAATTCATCTCAGGCGACTTAATAAGGAAATTGCTATATACGAGCATTTTAATTTTTGTTTAAAAGAATGATGTTTTTAAGGTTTGTATTTTGTGTTTTTGATTGTCACCAGGCTGCTCTGGACGTAGTTCTGCAGTAAAGAGCTTGATTGGTATTATATGATTATTCGGTTTATACTTTACCTCAACAAAATTTTCTTTAAGAATAGTTTTTTTAATAAGTAGTTTAGTTTCATTTATTTGGTGACAAGCTAATTAATTACTACCTTTGCGCCTCACATCGCGAAGTAGAGCAGCGGTAGCTCGTCGGGCTCATAACCCGAAGGTCGGGAGTTCGATCCTCCCCTTCGCAACAAAGGGGGTAGTTAATGGCCTTTTTGCCAATAAGAATGCCGTGATATTATTAATGGCCGGACGCTAAAGTCCGGCTTTTTATTTCTATTACACTTAATTTTGCGCTTCTGTTTAATGAAAGCCGGTTTCGTAAATATTTTTGGCAAGCCCAATGCTGGCAAAAGCACCCTTCTTAATGCGCTGGTGGGTGAGAAGCTGGCTATTGTTTCATCAAAAGTTCAAACAACCCGTCACCGGATAAAAGGCTTTTTAACAACGGATAATTACCAGATTATTTTTTCGGATACTCCGGGTATTATTGAGCCCAAATACAAATTACACGAAAAAATGATGGGTGCTGTTAAAAGTTGTTTGGAAGATGCCGACGTGGCTTTATTAATATTGGATGTTAGGGACAGCCTGGATGAAGTAAACACAATATTTGAAGAGTTGAAGCTAAAAGTACCTGCTATTGTTGTTGTTAATAAAGCAGACACGGTTAGTGCAGAAAAAGCAGCAGAGGTTGTTAATTTTTTTTCTTCAAAGCCGTATGCTAAGAAAGCAATTGCAATTTCAGCATTACAAAAAGTAAAACTAAACGACCTGTTAACGGCGATATTATCTTTTTTGCCGGAAGGAGAGCCTTTTTTTGACAGCGAAGATATTACTGATTTATCTACCCGCTTTTTGGTGGGAGAATTAATCAGAGAAAAAATTTTCACATTGTTTGGTGAAGAGATCCCTTATCAAACTACGGTGCTCGTGAAGGAGTTTAAGGAGAAAAGCACTTTGATAAAAATTGTAGCGGATATTATCGTTCATAGAGAATCGCAAAAGGGAATAATATTGGGGGAGGGGGGTAAGATGATAAAAAGATTGGGAACAGAATCGAGAATGGATATTGAAAAATTTCTAAACTCAAAAGTTTTCCTGGAGCTGTATGTAAAAGTGAAACCCGGCTGGCGTGATAATGATTTATTTTTGAAAGAGTATGGATATAATTAGTATCCTTTGAAAATTACCGGGTAAAGCGACTTATTTATATAATCAAAATTGTAACAAATTTTCTAAAAAATAAATATGGGATTTACAGTAGCTATAGTAGGGAGGCCTAATGTGGGTAAGAGTACTTTTTTTAACCGTATGTTAGAACAACGGAAGGCGATTGTGGATGATATATCAGGCGTTACAAGAGACAGGCAATATGGTGTTGTTGAGTGGAACGGAAAGTCATTCAACGTAGTTGACACGGGAGGATTTGTTCCTGATAGTGAGGATGTATTTGAGAAAGAAATACGTAAACAAGTTCGTATTGCAATGGATGAGGCTAATGCTATTATTTTTATGGTTGATGCAGCAACCGGTGTTACGGATTTAGATGAGGCAATGGCTGATGTATTACGCCGTACCTCTAAAAAAGTTTTTTTAGTTGTAAACAAAGTAGATAATGCTGAACGATTACTTTCGGCTAATGAATTTTATAGTTTAGGATTTGAAAATATTTTTTTTCTTTCCTCCATGTCCGGAAGCGGAACGGGCGAATTGCTGGATGAATTAACAACGTTAATACCTGATGAAAAGTCTGATGAAGAAAAAAAGACCTTGCCTCGCATTGCTATTATTGGTCAACCTAATGTAGGTAAATCTTCTTTGCTAAATGCACTAATTGGCGAAGAGCGCACCATTGTGAGCGATATTGCCGGAACAACGAGGGATACTATTGATACGCACTATAATCTTTTTGGAAAGGAATTTATTTTGATTGATACGGCAGGCATTCGGCGTAAAGCAAAAGTGGAAGAAGATTTGGAATTTTACTCTGTTATACGTGCAATACGAGCTTTAGATGAAGCGGATGTTTGTTTACTGTTGATTGATGCCCAAAAGGGTATAGCCGCACAGGACCTCAATATTTTTAGTTTGGCTGCAAAAAAAGGAAAGGGTATTGTTTTGTTGGTAAACAAGTGGGATTTGGTAAAAGATAAAAGCACCAATACTGCCCGTGATTATGAAAAGGAGTTAAAGAATCGTATAGCGCCTTTTACGGATGTGCCTGTTCTTTTTATTTCGGCAAAAGATAAAACCCGAATACATAAGGCGGTGGAAACAGCTTTGGCGGTATATGAAAACCGCCAACGTAAAATACCGGCTTCTGAACTGAATGATGTAATGTTAAAAGCGGTAGAGGCTTATCATGCTCCCGTAGTACGAGGGCATGCTATAAAAATTAAATATATATCGCAACTACCAACGCCAGTTCCATCATTTGCCTTTTTCTGCAATTTTCCGGATGATATAAAGACTCCTTATCGTAACTATCTGGAAAATCAGTTAAGAAAGAACTTTAACTTTAGCGGGGTGCCAGTAAGAATTTATTTTAGGAAGAAATAATCAGGCTGGAATAAGCAAATAAATGGATACTTACAAAAAGCAGGATTATTATTTTCCTTTTTGGGTTAAATAAGTTTCAAATTCTGTTAAAGAAAAACTACTAAGATTTTTCTCTTTAGTTAGACCTGCCTTTTGACCGATCAATACGCCATACCGGCAATCATCAAAACCTTCTATGGCGTGGGCATCCGGGTTTATGGAAATTAATACTCCCTTATCCAACGCCATTTCAATATTTCGCCAGTCAATATCCAAACGACTGGGATGAGCATTCAATTCAATAATAACCTTGTTGGCTACGCAAGCATCAAATATTTTTTCATAATTAATGGGATAACCTTTTCGGCTTAATAGCAAACGGCCCGAAATATGTCCCAAAATTATGGTGTAAGGATTTTCAATAGCTTTTAGTAGCCGCATCATGGCTTTTTCTTCAGTCATTTTCAGGTTAGAATGGATAGAAGCGATAACTAAATCAAAAGTGGAAAGAATATTATCTGAATAATCTAAGTTTCCATCATTCAATATATCTGATTCAACACTTTTAAAAATCTTAAACGGTTTTAATTTCGCATTGAGTTCGTCAATTTGTTGATGTTGTGCTTTAATTCTTTCTTCATTTAGTCCGTTTGCATAAAAGGCAGATTTGCTATGATCGCTTATTACAAGGTATTCCAATCCTTTTTCTTTAGCCGCTATGGCCATTTGTTCCAGTGTGTGTGTGCCATCACTCCAGCTACTGTGTGAATGAATAATACCTTTAATGTCCCCTGGTTCAATCAGTTTTGGTATGGAAAAAGATTTTGCTTTTTCTAAAATTGCAGGATTTTCTCTCAAACAAGGAGGTATATATTGAATACCGGCCTGCTCAAATAAATAAGCATCTCCATTACCATCTCTATCGTTGAATATTATGGAGGGAAATTTTTTGAAAAATAAGTTGCTGAATTCTTTTGATGCTGAAGTGAAAAAAAGTTTCTTATCACGATGTTCTTCCCCGGTATATAAACGGAGTTTTAATCCATTGCGTAATTTATAAACAAGGGTGTTTTCTGTTTCTTCTAATAACTCCGGTGGATATGCAGTAGCAAATTTGGGCTTTATGTTTTCATTGGCTGCCTGAATTACAAACTCTAATTCATCAATTATTTCCATTTGTCTTCTAAAGGCTCCGGTTAGTCTCACTTTATCTGGCTGGAATAATTTTTCGAGATAGTTTTTAATATCGGGCATTACCGGTTCTACCTGGGCATATAAATGGCTACCCTGATTTTGCTGATAAAATTCTATTGCTTCTTTTACATTCAGCTGTGTTTTTTCACCAAAGCCTTTGTAAAGTTTTAAACGATTTTCTTCACATGCATATAGTAATTCGCCAATACTTTCAATTTCCATTTCTTTCCAGATAGTAGCAATTTTTTTTGGGCCAATACCTTTTATATTGAGCATTTCTATAACCCCTGGCGGTGTTTTTGAAATAATGCTTTTTAGCAATTCTAATTCACCGGTTTCTAGTAATTCGATTATTTTTTTGCCGGTTGACTCGCCAATACCCTTAATGCTGAATATATGTTGCGGCTGCATTTCTACCAATGGAGAGGAAAGTCTCTCGATATTATAGGCTGCCGTAGCATAGGTCTTTGCCTTAAAGGGATTTTCTCCATGTATATCCATTAATTTGGACAGGAGGGAGAAATGTTCAGCTATTTGGTAATTGTCCATTTATCAAATCTACAAAAGGTATAAAAGTAAAAGTCTCCCGATAGGACGGGAGACTTTTAGTATGTTTCGCTTTTCCGGAAAGCGTCGCTTATTTCTTCTTAGCGGCTTTCTTTTTAGGAGCAGCTTTCTTTTTAGGAGCGGCTTTCTTTGCAGCTTTTTTCTTTGTTGCCATTTTTTTAGAATTTAAATAGTTAGTAAAAGAAATTTACGTTAGTAAAAATAACAACTTCTTTGCAACTACCAAATTTTTTTGGCATTTATTTTAAGCTCCAATTTCTACAGGATTTACACTAACGATTGTTTTATCACCTTTACTTTTTCTGTATTCAACAATACCATCAGTTAATGCAAACAATGTAAAATCTTTTCCAACGCCAACATTTTTACCGGGATGATAAACAGTTCCACGCTGACGAATAATGATGTTACCAGATAATGCAGGTTGTCCTCCGAATATTTTTACACCGAGACGTTTGCTTTGTGAGTCGCGACCATTCTTTACACTGCCTTCACCTTTTTTATGTGCCATCTTTTATAAGTTTAAAAATTAGTTATTAATTTTTGGTTGAATAATTTAGTTAGTCAACCTTTTAACTTTTTAACAGTGCACTTATTTATGCGATGTCTGTTATTTTAATTTGTGTATATAAAGTACGGTGCCCATGTTTTTTGCGAAAGCCTTTTCTTCTTTTTTGCTTATAAGCAATTACTTTATCGCCTTGTACTTCGGCAACAATTTCGGCTTTAACTTTGGCTTTTACATCGTTACCAACAGCTATTTTTCCACTTTTTTCTGTTAACAACACGTTTGTAAATTCCACTTTATCTCCTGCGGCACCATTGATATGGGGTACATACAGGTTTTGGTCTTTTTGTACTTTAAATTGCTGACCGGCTATTTTTACTACTGCGAGCATAACTGTCCAATATTAGGGGTGCAAAGGTAGGGTAAAAATTGTTCCCGTCAAAGACTTTGAGGAAAAATTGGCATCAATTTTAGTAGGTTTAATCCAAAAGGCAAATTTATATTTGTCAATACATTATAAAACTATTTCATGAATATAAAGTCTCTTTTAGCAAGGCCTTTCGCATCTTATATCTTTAATAAGATACAAAAGGACATGGAAACCGCCGTACAGGATCAGGAGGCTCTTTTAAAGGATCTTGTAAAAACAGGTCGAAAAACAGAGTTTGGGAGGGATCATCATTTTGATACTATTAGCTCGTATGAAGAATTTAAGAAAAATGTACCGATAAGAGACTATGAGCAATTTAAGCCTTATATACAAAAAATAAAAGATGGGGGACACAATGTTTTATGGAAAGGGCGCCCGATTTATTTTGCCAAAACTTCCGGCACTACCAGCGGTATAAAATATATTCCCATCTCAAAGGAATCCATATCTAATCATATTAATACTGCAAGAAATGCATTGCTTTGTTATATAGCCGAGACAGGGAATGCTGCTTTTACAAATCGAAAGATGATTTTTTTATCAGGTTCCCCGGAGTTGGAACGAATTGGAGATATTCCCACAGGGAGATTAAGTGGCATTGTTAATCATCATGTACCAAAATATTTACGTACTAACCAAATGCCGAGTTATGAAACAAATTGTATTGAAGATTGGGAAACAAAACTTGAAAAAATTGTAGAGGAAACTATCAGGGAGGACATGAGTTTAATAAGCGGAATACCGCCTTGGATGCAAATGTATTTTGACAAGCTTGCAGAAAGAAGTGGCAAAAAAGTGGGCGATCTTTTCCCGAATTTTAACTTAATGGTGCAGGGAGGAGTTAATTTTGAGCCATATAAAGCTAAGCTATACGAAACCATAGGCCGCAAGGTTGATTGTATTGAATTATTTCCTGCCAGTGAGGGTTTTTTTGCTTTTCAGGACTCACAAAAAGAACCCGGTCTTTTGTTAAATACCAATTCGGGAATCTTTTACGAATTTGTTCCGGCTAATGAAATTTTTAATCAAAATCCGACGAGACTTAGTTTAGGTGAAATAAAGGTAGGGGAGAACTATGCACTAATAATTAATAACAATGCCGGATTATGGGGATATAATATCGGCGACACCATAAAATTTATTTCCACGAATCCTTTTCGAATAATAGTAACTGGAAGAACCAAGCATTTTATTTCGGCGTTTGGCGAGCATGTTATTGCTGAAGAAGTAGAATATAGTTTGCAAAAAGCGGCTGAAGAAGAGGGTTTGCAAATTGTAGAATTTACTGTGGCACCGATGATACAACAGGGGCGTGGCAAGAGTTTTCATGAATGGTTTGTGGAGTTTGAAAAAACGCCACAAAATTTAGCGGCATTTGCCACAAAAGTGGATAATAAGCTTCGGGGAAAAAACATATATTATAATGACTTGATTAGTGGAAGTATTTTACAAACATTACAAATACGCCTGGTTAGAAAAAACGGGTTTATTGATTATATGAAATCAATTGGTAAATTAGGAGGACAGAATAAAGTGCCCCGGTTAAGTAATGACAGAAAGTTGGCCAATGAGCTTTTTAATTATGTTATAAATTAACTACATTGTGTATGGCTTAATACTTGAGTTAAAAAAGAAAAAGTCTTAAAATGGCTTTGGATTTATGAAAAAACGAATTGCCATATTTGGGTCAACCGGTTCTATCGGAACGCAGGCGCTGGAGGTAGTAGATTTATTTCCTGATAAATTTGAAATTGAGGTACTTACTGCTCACAATAATGATGAACTGTTAATCGGGCAGGCGTTAAAATACAATCCCAATGCAGTAGTTATTGTTGATGAAAAAAAATATCCAGTCGTAAAAGATGCGTTATCATCCACGGATATAAAAGTTTTTACAGGGGAAAAATCCCTTGAAGAAGTTGCTTCATTTGATAATTACGATTTAATGCTGGCGGCTATTGTTGGTTTTGCAGGATTAAAGCCAACCTTGCAAGCTATAACCAATGGCAAAACAGTGGCGCTTGCCAATAAAGAAACCCTGGTGGTTGCCGGAGACGTAATTATGCGAAAGGCGATGGAAAAAAAAGCAGCTGTTATTCCAGTTGATTCAGAACATTCTGCCATTTTTCAATGTCTTGTAGGCGAGGGACGAAATCGTATTGAAAAAATAATTTTAACAGCTTCCGGAGGTCCTTTTTTTGGCAGAAAACCCAATTATTTGGTTAATGTAAAAAGAGAGCATGCCTTACAGCATCCCAATTGGAGTATGGGGGCTAAAATTACAATTGATTCGGCTACTTTGATGAATAAAGGACTCGAAATGATTGAGGCTAAATGGCTTTTTAATTTAGCGCCGGAGCAAATACAAGTTGTTGTTCATCCCCAGAGCATTATTCACAGTATGGTGCAATTTGAAGATGGAAGTATTAAAGCTCAAATGGGCTTGCCGGATATGAAATTGCCCATTCAATTTGCATTGGCCTATCCCAATCGCATTCCCAATAATTTTCCTCGATTTGATTTTACTAAATCGCACCAATTAAATTTTGAAATGCCCGATATAAAAACCTTCCGCAATCTTGCATTAGCAATAGAAGCTTTGAAAAGAGGAGGTAATCTTCCCTGCATAATGAATGCTGCTAATGAGTTAGCTGTTTGGGCATTTTTAAGAAACCGTATCGGCTTCCTTGATATGACAAACATTATTGAACAAACAATGGATAAAATAGCTTTTATTGAGAAACCAACTCTTGAAGAGTACCTCCACAGCGATGGCGAAGCCCGTAATTTTGCCGCTTCTTTAATTCAATTTTAACATTTTATCAATTCCAACGCTTTAAAATAATTGATAGGGAGTAGAATATTCTCTTTTATTTAGCAGATATTTGCAAACCATAAAAACTGAATAATGACATTGTTAGCAATTGACTGGAATGTTGTAGGCATTAAAGCCGGGCAACTTGTATTATGCTTATCTATTTTAGTTATACTTCATGAGCTTGGTCATTTTTTGCCGGCAAAATGGTTTAAATGCCGTGTTGAAAAATTTTATCTTTTTTTTGATCCATGGTTTTCTCTTTTTAAAAAGAAAATAGGTGAAACTGTATATGGTATTGGCTGGTTGCCATTTGGGGGTTATGTAAAAATATCGGGGATGATTGATGAAAGCATGGATAAGGAGCAATTGAAAGAGCCTGCCCAACCGTGGGAATTCAGGAGCAAACCGGCCTGGCAGCGATTAATTATAATGGTAGGGGGTGTTACAGTTAATTTAATTTTAGGTTTTTTCATCTTTGCTATGATATTGTGGGTTTGGGGTGAGGAATATTTACCTGCCAAAAATGTAAAATATGGGGTATATGCTGATAGTTTGGCAAAAAGCATTGGTATTAAAGATAGGGATGTAATTGTTGGAGTAAATGGGAAAGAGTTGGACAATTTTGCCTCTTTACCCAGTGAAATAATATTAAATGAAGCTCAAAATATTCAATTGCTTCGTGATGGGAAGCCAATGGATTTGCCTATACCCGAAGGAACTATACGAAGCATTATTAAGAGAAAGGGAGATCCGATGGTGGTTCCTAATTTTCCTTGCGTGGTTGACACAATAAATAAAAAAGTTGCCAACTTTGTTTCCGGTGAATTGAAAAGAGGAGATGAGATTATTGCATTAAATGATGTTCCTATTTATTCCTATCCGCAGTTAAGCGATGTAAAACAAAAGTTAGTAAATACCGAGGTAGCCTTAAAAGTTTTAAGAAACGGTACAGACACTGTTATGGTTATAGCAAAGACAGACAAAAATGCCAGTATTGGTTTTTTAGCTGTAGCTATGGATAAATATTTGGATTTTACAACCAAAAAGTATTCTTTTTTTCAATCGTTACCTGCCGGAGTTAAAAAAGGATGGGCTACTCTCGTTATAAATGTTAAAAACTTCAAACTTTTATTTACCTCTAAAGAAGTAAAGGCCAGTGAATCGCTGGGAAGTTTTATCAGTATCGGTGGGATGTTTGGAGCCAGTTGGGACTGGCAGCGTTTTTGGAGTATGACTGCCCTGCTAAGTATTGTTCTTGCTTTCATGAATATTCTTCCCATTCCTGCCCTGGATGGAGGGCATGTTGTATTTACTATTTATGAAATGATTACCGGCCATAAACCCAGTGATAAGTTTATGGAGTATGCTCAGATGGTAGGTATGGTATTATTGTTAGGCTTGATGGCTTATGCTCTGGGATTGGATATTTTCAGGCTTTTTAAGTAGCTTCTTTTTGAAATAGAAATAGAGAGGCTGTTCAAAAAAGCCGGGCCACTTTTTTCTTAAGGCGCAGAATAAGAAAAAAGTAATACAATCATTTTAGGGAACTATTAGCTGAAAAAAGAAGATAAAGTGTAATTTTGTATTTGACTTTTTGGGGCTGTTTTGGCTTTGACAGCATAGATCTTTGAAAGTGCAAGCATGTTCTGCGTTGCGTAATTAGCAGGCTAATCTGAATACGAAAACTATAAATGGCAATACTCAGTATGCCATGGCTGCCTAATCAGTGATTAGTTAGTCATTCGGGCCGCCGAACAGGTTTACTTGTTACCAGGTTCCGCCGCCGACTCAAAAACAAAACAGGTTGCTGTTATTGAAGGCTGTGACAATAGCATAAGATTTATTCAGCTAAGGAAGTAATTGGTTTGTTTGGTTCCTGTTATTTCCCGACAATTAATTCCAAAATAAGCATGTAGAAGACTTTTGGAGAATATGTTTGGACCAGGGTTCGACTCCCTGCAGCTCCACTTAAAAAGACTAAATTGCATAATCCTTTCTTCAAACAAAAAGGTATGCGAAGTCTTTTTTTTACTAAACCGTTGTTTCTTTTTTTAATTCCAGCTTTTTTTTGCTTTCATGCACTTCAGGAATATTTTGGTTTTATTAGCGCCAGCGATTTTTTATTGTTATTAAGCATTTATATTATTGTTTCGTATTTACTTTACCTTTTTATTCGGGTAAGTTTAAAAAATGCGTGGAAAGCCGCTTTATTTGTTTTTGTATTGCAATTAATTTTTTTCTTTTTCAGTTCGTTGCATTTCTGGCTGATTAAAATATCACAAAACGGATTAATAAGCAAAAGAAGCTAAGAGTGAGCAGGATAATTATGTAGATTATTTATCCTATTTACAATATGTTAACAAGCAAATTGAAGTATTGGTCAACACCCTTTTTAAAAATACAGGGAAAAATGCCGTAATTATTATTGCAGGAGATCATGGCTATAGGGCCAAAGCTTTGCAAACTCATCCTTTTAGAAATTTTAATAGCATTTATTTTCCAGATAATATTAATG
>DASSYR010000112.1:0-22763 GCA_035703165.1 Chitinophagaceae bacterium | reverse complement strand
GGCTCCCCCCAGCCTGCGTAGTCAAGTTCCCCAGAAGCTGGTTCGTAATAATCTGGTGCTGCACACCGGCGTTAAAAACATCCACGCCAATTCTTCCAATACCGGATGCCGAGCTTATCCAGGGGCTTAACCTGCTTGCTACATTCGCTGCTCCGCCTGCAAATTCTCCGACTCTCGCAAAAAACAAACCCAAGAAAACAATTCATTCTATCCTCACCTCATTCTTACACCAGTTGGGTCCTATTTCAGTTTAAATTTAAAGAACGAACGAATACCTTCAATGAATCGGGGCTACAGGTTTCAATGTATATTAAGCAAGTATAAAGCACATCTTTTACCATGCCTTCTTTTTCTATCTCAATATTGGTAATCGGATTATAATTTTCGTACCCCTTTTTTAATAAAAGCTTGTAACCTTTATAATCAATAAAATAATTGGTAACAGCCAACCCAAAAGAGTAAATTATGTGAACCCGCTCAAAAGAAAAGTCTTTAGGGTTGGTTGAAGCAATGAATGATTGAACTTTTAAAAAAGCCGATTTTATTTCTTCTGCATTTTTGAAGGGTAATGTAATATCCAATGTTTTTAAGGCTTTACTGTAAAACTCCGGACTTTTCCTAAATTGTCGTATCTGTTTATTATATCGCTCAAACCATGTCATATTATCCTCACCAATAGGAAAAAAATCTCGTGCAGCATAATGTTCAAATGCAGACTTGTTCTTAAATATAATACCGGGGTAATCTAAATCAAAATTTGACGGCACCAAAACAACTTCTCCATTTGGCAGTACATAAATAACTCCGCTTTTGCTCTTAATCGAAAGATTGGGGTCATCATCATGAATGCTTAATCCTGCATTTTCAATGTAAGCAATACACTCCTTTGTAGATTTGACCTCATATAATGTATCTTTTTTCATCGCATTTGCGTTTGTTAATGTGAAGCAGAGAGTTAATGTCAATATTAATTTACCTGGCAACTGTTTTTTCAAACCGAAACTGCCATTTCCCCCTTATGATTCGGTATTCTGCATGAATATGTTCATATAATACACGATTAAAAAATGCATAATTTAATATACCCCTTGAAAATCTTACATCGGCAGTCGTTACGACCCACAACTTCGATTGATACCCAACTCTGGCATATTTTTACGGCGTTATTCTCCCTTCAGCAATGTCATCATCTTCACCAAATTTCTGCGGCTAATACGGCGAGTGCCACAGCCTCTGCTCACACACCTGCACGACACTCGCCGGGGAATGAGTAAAGCGTAGTTTGCCCACACACTGTTTCTAAATCCAACTGGTAGCTGTAAGCTACAAAAAAATGCGGCGTAGGAAAAACCAACGCTGAGTACTACTTTATAAACTATCCTGACACAAGGGCAAAGGGGTTTTACAATTAGTTACAAGCGGGTGAGACTTCTGCAAAATTGTTTTCTCGAACTTTGCTATACCAAATCTTATCAATAAAAAGATATTCATCATTTATCAATTTGATAATCGGGTACTTTTCACCCATAAAAACTCGCTGTTTTCCTGCAAATATATAGTTCCCCTTTAGTGATCTATATTCAGTATAAAACACTTTGTTTTTATTATCAAAGTTAAATCGCAATGTGTCTAAAGTTTCATGATTCTTGCTTGGATCATGCTTAGATTTAATTTTTTCATATTGCGTTGCTTCTAACAAGTACTCATTATTTTTGGTGTTTTTAGGGTTAATGAAACTTATTTTATATATACCGCTTTCATCATATAAATTCCGCGAATCAGTCTCTTTATCATAAGTGTTTTTAAATTCATAACTATCCAAAGAACCTATATCCAGTGTCCTATATAAATATCCTTTTGATACACAAATCAACACAGTACGCCGTACCTTGACACCACTACCGGCTCTCATTTTATAAGTCAATGTGACAAACTTTTTACTGATAATTTTAATATCTTCTGCTAAACCACGAAAACCATCTATGCAAATAGTTTGTGATGGATTAAATATAATCTTAATCTTATCACCAACATAATCCAATTCTATGTTTACCCTCACAGGCTCCTCTTCTAAAGAATTAAAAATTATGCTTTTCTTTTCTATTGACTGAGCTATAATATTACTATTAAGAAAACCCAATAAAAACATTAGGAGAGAAATAAATACCTTTTTTCTGTTTATGGCCATGTATAATTAATATTTGTATATCCGAAAAATGTTATACCGCCAATAGTTTTCGTAATAGTAAAAACCATAGAATAAAAACCACTGGTTCCAGGTATGCTTATTCTTACGGGCATAGCATTAAAGATAATGCTTCCGAATTGCATACCCAGCGTCTCTAACTAACACACAAGGCTAACCAGAAGACGCAGCGGGGAAAGAAAAGTGAAAAGGGTTTTTTGCTATTTTAATTCCTCTATTTCTTTTGTAAAGGCTACTTCATCAGGGATTCGCAACTCCTTCCGCTTTTCATTAAACTGCTCCAACGTTAGAGCCCTACTTACTCCTTTTTCTGGAGACAAAATATTTTCCTTGTAAATAGGAACTATATAATAATTAGTTATTGCTCTATTATTAAAAGGGTGCTGTTTAACAATAATATATTTATCATTGAATCCTACTGCAAAAACGGTTTCTCTAACTACGCCTATATAACTACCGTCTTCAAGTTTATAACTTAAATCTAAATCTTGCGGAACATCAACAGCTACTAAATAATATCTACCTACAACCAACTCCTCTCTCACAAAACCATTGCACCCACAGAGTGAAAAAATAATTACCAAGCAAATCAATATTTTACTTCCTGAATACATTATTTTAATCTGTTAAAATTGATTGGCTCCGTGAAAATACAAGTTCTATTCCCACCAACCAATAACAAACTAACCCACTGTTGTATTAACTAATTTCCGTTATTTTAAATCATCTGAAGTGAAAGACAAAGGCAATAAAAAATTTGCATCGGGAATAACATAAACTTTTCCATGCATGCCGCCTAAAATCAGCCGGATCGGGTGACCGGTTTTTGTTTCAAATTCTTGTAACGACTGGCGACAAATTCCACAAGGAGAAATAGGGTGGTCACTTTCGCCGTTATTGTTAAAATAACTAACAGCCATTGTTTCAATAGGTACTTTGGGAAACATTGATGAAGCAGAAGCAAGCAACACTCTTTCGGCACATAAACCAACAGGATAAGATGCATTTTCCTGGTTAGTGCCGCTTACAATTTCTCCATTAGTCAGTTTAGCTACTGCCCCTACATAAAACTTTGAATAGGGTGCATAGGCGTTCTGCGTAACTTCCCTGGCTTCATCCAGCAGCCAAGCATCTTCTTCCGATAATTCATCAATTGAATTGTACACTTCAAATTCAAAATGATAATCCTGACGTATCATACTCAACAAGTTTTTACAGATAAAAATCCCCCGACATCCGGTCGGGGGCTCGTTATTATTTAAAAGCTTTGCTAAATTACATTATTTTATAGAACGAAACAAACGTTTAAAACGAGGCCCTTTATCCCAACTCATCCAGATTATTGAAGCAGAACCTACAATATGCGTTTCCGGTACAAATCCCCAATACCTCGAATCTTGTGAACCGTGACGGTTGTCACCCATCATCCAATAGTAATTGTATTTAAAGGTATATTGATTCGTTTCTTTTCCATTAATAATAAACTTTCCATTTTCATAAGTAAGCATGTTTCCTTCATACACCCGGATAACTCGTTCATACACACTATAATTTTCGTTGGTAAGTGTAATTGTTACTCCTTTTTGGGGAATATAAATTTTGCCATAATTATCAACCGTCCATTTATGTAATGTATCATAAGGAAACACGGTTGGTACACCTCCCTCGTATTTCGAATTAAGCGGAGTTATTTTTAATCCCGGTATGGATGCTGATAATTTTTTTAACGATTCGTCAGTAAAATTTCCTTCGTATAAGCCAGACTGCTCCAGTGAAAACACATCATTCCTGTCGCTACTTTCATAACCGGCATTAACACCTGCTTCCTTAAAATCTTCGTCAGAAATAAATCGGGAAGATTCAAGTATATAATGAAACTCATGATGCGGGGGCAGCGCCTGTTTTTCGCCATTAATGTACACTTCTCTGTCTTTTATTTCCAGCGTGTCACCCGCAATGGCAACACAACGCTTAATATAATTATCCGTTTTATCAACCGGATGAACTAAAATATTCGGATGATCTTCAAATAGCTTTTTACGATCTCCATTATATGGTGTCTCTCTTAGCACACCATAATAAAATTTAAAAGACCCATACCCGGGTTCATTAATAATGGTATCACCGGCAGGAAAATTAAACACTACCACATCTCCTCTTTTAATTTCTTCATAGCCTTTTAGCCGCTTATAAGGAATTTTTATCCAGGTTATATAAGATGGCACGGCATTATTGCTAAACGGAAGAAAATTATGAACAAAAGGAAATGAAACCGGTGTCATGGGCAGCCTTGCGCCATATTTTATTTTATTTACAAAAAGGAAATCATTTACCAACAGGGTTTTTTCCATTGAGCCGGAAGGAATCGTATAGGCTTCAAAAATAAAAGTACGAATAATGGTAGCTGCCACTACAGCAAATACACCCGCATCAATCCACTCTCTGACGCCGGATTTCTTATAGCGTTTCATTACTTCCACACCACCCCATCTTTCAGTTTTGGAATAGGCCAGGTATGGGAAATACACAAAGGGAACAAATACTGCCGCTGCGTGATGTAATAATGAAAAACGGCCAAAATGCTCCACAAACTTTATTAATATCCATATTGTAATAAACTGACCGGCTATGGGAATAAACTGTAACCAAAACCATATTTTTTTCAACTGCATCTCTTCTAACATCCACCAACTATTAACAATGGGAATTAAAGCCTTCCAGGGCTCAATACCAGCTTTTTTAAAACATCCGTACAAGCCAATAAGAGTAGCTATGGCAGTAATAATAAATATAATCCAACCCATTTTTATATACTATTTAAAAGTGAGCAAAAATAAGGTTTTTCATATTGGTAGGCTCCTTATGCAGAAAGTTATCTACCAGATTAACAAAAAATTGTTAAAGCATTTAAAGTTGGGACTGAATAATGTTACTTATCTCCTGCGACCGGTTATAAATCATTAAATGAGTGCCCCCGTGTATGATATAATTGGGATTTGATTTTTTTACAGAAAAAAATTTATCTCTGTCTCCCAACAAATGCACAAAATTATCGGGAATAATCGTATTGCGCCAATTAACTATACTGCTAACTGCCCAATACAAAAAAAATTTATCTGTAGCTTTTCTAAATTCACTTATCAACCTTTTTTCTTCAACTGTTTCCGGACCCAGAAAATAATTTTCCAGCAAAACTAATATACTTCCTCTCCTGGTAAATGGCACTATTTTATTAACCCGGCATAACCCAATCAGCCTCACCCATAAAGGGAGCTCTGATTTGCTTTTAATAGTGGATATAAGAAATATTTTTTTACAACAAATGATTTTTGCAATTTCTACGGCTATTATCCCGCCAAAAGATACACCAACGAGTATAGGATTTTTATGCTGTATTTGTGTACTTAACCGTAACGCATAGCTCTCAATAGGCTCGTTGTTACTATTGGGTTTAACCCATTTGATATACCTTATTTCACAATTTTTTAATCTCAACTTAGAAAAAATCCGCTCATCGGCGCCTAACCCGCTAATACAATAAACAGGCATCATAGGCATTTATCTTACGGGTAGTACAAAATTTGTTATATCATCAGCCGTAATAGCCTTACCGGATAATATCACTAATCTTTCCACTACATTTCTTAATTCACGAATGTTACCTGTCCAGTCATGCTTTTTCAATAATTCAATGGCATTACCGTCAATTACTTTAACCGGTTGACCATAATCAACAGCAATATCTTTTAAAAATTTTTCTACCAATAGCGGAATATCATCCCGCCTCTCATTAAGTGATGGTACATGAATAAGTATAACGCTTAGCCGATGATACAAATCCAATCGAAATTTTTTGGCTTCTACTTCCCTCAGCAAATCCTTATTCGTTGCAGCTATCACTCTTACGTCCACATTTATATCTTTATCAGCCCCTACCCTCGTTATTTTTCCCTCTTGCAAGGCTCTTAATACTTTTGCCTGTGCATCCAAACTCATGTCACCAATTTCATCCAAAAACAATGTGCCACCATTCGCCTGTTCAAATTTTCCGATGCGCTGTTTAATGGCAGACGTAAAGGAACCTTTTTCATGACCAAATAATTCGCTTTCAATTAACTCCCCGGGTATAGCAGCACAATTAACTTCTACCAAGGGCCCTCCTGCTCTGTTGCTTTTTTCGTGTATCCATCGTGCAACTAATTCTTTACCCACTCCGTTTTCACCGGTAATCATTACTCTTGCTTCCGTAGGTGCCACTTTATCAATTGTATCTTTTATACGTTTTATGGGTTCGGATTCCCCAATCATTTCTTCTACTTTGCTTACCTTTCTTTTTAATGCTTTTGTTTCTTCCACCAACGATGTTTTATCCAAAGCATTACGAATGGTAATAAGTAACCGGTTTAAATCCGGCGGTTTTGATACATAATCAAAAGCTCCCTTTTTTACTGCTTCTACCGCCGTTTCAATGGTACCATGACCCGAGATCATGATCACCGGTATATCCGGCCTTGCCTGTCTTGCTCTTTCTAAAAACTCAATGCCATCCATTTTTGGCATTTTAATATCACAAAGCACCACATCATAATTTTTCTCCTTAAGCCTTTTAAGAGCATCATCTCCATTTTCAGCTTCTTCAATTTTGTAACCTTCGTAAGAAAGTATCTCCGTAAGGGTTTTACGAATTGCCTTTTCATCATCAATAATTAAAATGCTGGACATAGTTTTTATAATAATTAATATAACAACACTGAAAAATAGCAATGAATTTCAGACCCGTACCATTAAAAAAAGTACAGGGTCTTTTCTCTTTATCCTTCCCTCCAAGCCATGTTTAACAGTTATTATAACTTATAGTAAAACAAAAAGATATAACAAAAGTATTTTATATGAAGTTAAGAAAAAAGTATGGTAGAACGGGGTAGGAAAATTATACTAAATGCAGACACGTATTTTTACAAAGTAATCGTTACCTACCAGAAAAAACATCCCGTAAGTTTACGGTTTGCTCCTTTGTGTAGTTTTGCGCTTGTTTCGTAAAACTTTAATTCCTTATTTTGAGCTGTCAGTTTTTTAATCCGTAATATCTTTAAACAAACACCTATGAAACAACTTTTATCTCCGTCATTGTGGAAAATATTATTGAAAATTGGGGCATTGGCAAGTGTAATGTTAGCCGTTATGTACACATTTATTTATGTGTGTATTGATGCATTTAAAATTTTTATTAATTAAAAGAGATTGTCTGCAACCAATTAGTAAACAGTCTTTTTCCCAAAAAAACAAATTTATCTTTTCATATACATTACTTCTTTTACCAGCTTCACCGTTCTGGCTACATCGGGCAGGTATAAAGCCACCAGGTTGGGAGCATAATGCATCGGAGCATCGGCAGAGGTAATTCGGCGTATGGGCGCATCCAAATAATCAAATCCTTCTTTTTGTATGCGGTAAGAAATTTCGGACGAAACGGATGCAAAGGGCCATTGTTCCTCCACAATCACCAGGCGATTTGTCTTTTTAACGCTTTCCAGAATAGTCACCCAATCTAAAGGACGGATGGTTCTTAAATCAATTACTTCTGCTTCTATCCCTTCTTTAGCTAATTCCTCTGCTGCCCCCAGTGCCACTTTCATCATTTTATTAAAAGAAACAATAGTTACATCACTGCCTGCACGTTTTACATCGGCTTTTCCGATAGGAATTAAGTACTCCTCTTGAGGAACTTCACCTTTGTCACCGTACATCACTTCACTTTCCATAAAAACAACAGGATCATCATCCCGTATAGCGCTTTTCAATAAACCTTTGGCATCGTATGGGTTACTTACTGAAATAACTTTTAACCCGGGAATATTGGCATATAACGATTCGAATGCAGTAGAATGTTGAGCACCTAACTGGCCTGCTGAACCATTTGGACCTCTGAAAACAATTGGGCAGCCTACCTGTCCCCCACTCATTGCCAACATTTTAGAAGCTGTATTTAAAATTTGATCTAAAGGCAATACAGCAAAATTCCACGTCATAAATTCTACTATTGGGCGTAAGCCATTTTGGGCTGCCCCTACTGCAATAGCCGCAAAGCCTAATTCCGCAATTGGCGTATCAATGATCCTTTTTTCACCAAACTCCTCCAGCATACCCTGGCTTACTTTGTATGCACCATTGTACTCGGCAACCTCTTCTCCCATAAGGAAAACCCTTTCATCTCTTCTCATTTCTTCCTGCATCGCCTCACGCAGCGCCTCCCGAAATGCTATTTGTCTCATTAGATTATGTGTTTTTAAAAAAGAGGAGCAAAAATATCAGGAAAACAGCACATAATCAAATTGCCTTAAATGAAGTAGATTGCCAATAAAAACAGGGATTGAAAAAAATTTTACTATTCGGTGCAGGTAAGTCAGCCACCGTACTAATTGAATATCTAATCAAGGAAGGAGAAACCAATAACTGGTTTTTGATAGTTGCCGATGCAAGCGAAGAAATTATCGAGTCAAAAACAAAAAAAGCGACTAATACCCAGGCTGTTCAATTAGATATCTCTGATGAAACAAAACGGAAACAATTAATTGCCGGAGCGGATATTGTAATTTCCATGATGCCTGCCCATTTGCATTTTATAATAGCTAAAGATTGTGTTGCACTAAAAAAGAATTTACTTACAGCATCTTACGTTGATGAAGCGATACGTAGCCTGGAACAGGAAATTGAAAATAATAACTTGCTTTTTTTGTGCGAAATGGGGCTTGATCCGGGTATTGACCACATGAGTGCAATGCAAATAATCCATAAAATAACTGATAATGGGGGCGTTGTTACTTCATTCAAGTCGCATTGCGGTGGATTAATTGCGCCGGAAAGTGATAATAACCCCTGGCATTATAAAATTAGTTGGGCACCCCGAAATGTAGTGCTGGCAGGTACTGCCGGCGCTGTGTATAAAAACAAAGGAAATACAACCCGGCTTTCTTACAAAGAGGTTTTTGAACACTGTCCTTTAATTACTGTGCCTACATTAAATCAATTGGCATGGTATCCTAACCGGGACTCGCTTAGTTATATTCCTTTATACAAATTGGACTCTGCCGAAACTTTTATCCGGACAACATTACGTTACCCTTCATTTTGCAGAGGCTGGAACAATATTGTTCACCTGGGGCTAACCGATACCAACGATATGGCTCAGATTGAGAATTGTAATACTTATGAAGAATGGTTCAACAAAAAACTTTTTTTTATTGAAAAAAAAGAAATGAACAAGGAACAGTACTTTGAATTATATGTGGAAGAAGCTTACCGTAAAGAATTAAGGGAACAATTCGATTACCTGGGCCTGTATGATAAAAAGAAATTGCCAGATGCGTTTAGTTGCTCTGCAGACATATTGCAAAAGGCTGTAGAAACAAAATTAATTATGCAACCCGATGATAAGGATATGATTGTAATGTTACATGAAATTGAATATAAAACAGGCAATCGCCAGTCTGCCATTAACAGTTGTTTAATTGTAAAGGGAAAAGATAATTTGCATACAGCTATGGCCAAAACAGTTGGGCTACCATTAGCTATTTCCGCCAAGTTAATTTTACAGAATAAAATACCGTTAACCGGCTTGCACATTCCCGTTGTGAAAGAGATATATGAACCGGTACTAAACGAACTACAAAAGCATGGTATTGTATTTTCTGAACACCAAATAATTACTTAGCTGTTAAACTATCTTCCTATGAATTATAAAATATCAATAGACGAAGCCGTTGAGCAATTAAAAAAGGAAAAAGACTTCCCTTTTATTGCCATGATGCACCATGGCACCCTGAGTGTTGAATATTTTGCTCCTAAAAAAGTAGATACGCAGGAACCACACAAACAAGATGAAATTTATGTTATTGTATCCGGTTACAGTGTATTTTATTGTGGCGGACGTTGGATGGACTGTAAAAAAGGAGACCTGATTTTCGTGCCTGCGGGAATGGAACATCGTTTCCAAAATTTTAGCGATGATTTTGCTACCTGGGTAATTTTCTATGGCCCGGATGGCGGAGAAAAGGAATAAGCTATTTTGTTTTACTCGGAGTACAAAACCAATCTTGGCAATTAAAGTCAAATACAACAGATTAGTGGCTTAAACCCATTTCTTTAATAACTCACTTATATCTTTTATCCCCTCTGTTGCAGGTTTTGCTACAGCCGTAAAATCATGGTTTGAGGAGGTATGAGGAATTTTTTTATCAACAATAAATTTTGGTATCTCCAATGGCACATAAGAAAGCAGACCGGCGGCAGGATAAACAACTAATGACGTACCTATTACAACAAATAAATCAGCGCCGGTAACAAGGGGTATTGCTTCATCCATCATGGGTACTGGCTCATGAAACCAAACGATGTGAGGACGAAGTTGAAATCCATCTTCTGCCAAATCGCCGAGCCTGATATCCCCTTTAATTTCATAAATTAAATCTTCGTTATACTCGCTACGCATTTTAAATATTTCTCCGTGAAGATGAAGAACCTTGGTTGACCCTGCTCTCTCGTGCAAGTCGTCAATATTTTGGGTTATAATTTGTACGTCAAAATTTTTTTCCAACTCGGCAAGTCCAATATGTGCCGCATTGGGCACCGCATTCTGTACGTTTTTGCGACGGTAGTTGTAAAAATCTAATACAAGCCCAGGATTTCGCTTCCAGGCCATTGGCGTTGCAACATCTTCAACATTATATCCTTCCCATAAACCACCACTATCGCGAAATGTTTGCAAACCACTTTCTGCACTAATACCCGCACCACTGAGTACAACTAACTTCTTTTTGAACATATTCAAAATTAAAAAACAAATTGTCTCAAAAGCTAATTCCTAATACAAGTCATAGCTCAATTACTACCTGTGTTAATTACGTATGGCAGATTACTATTTACAGTGTACAATTAGTAGTTTTTTCGCTGAAGTAAAATTTTAAGATATTATCGTATTTTTAAAATCCGGCAGGTAAAATTTTGCTCTTTATTTTATTTCATTCCACCCAGTTCCATAATTATATCCCATTCATTTTCAGTAACTGGTTGCACACTTAATCTTGATAAACGAACAAGCGCCATATTATTTAATCGCTTATCACTTTTAATTTGAGTTAAGGTAACTGGCTTTTTCATTTTTTTATAGGGTTTCAAATCTACGGCTACCCAGGCAACATCATTTGTGGTTGGGTCCTGGTAAAACTCTCTTGCCACTTTTGCTATGCCGATAATTTCTGTTCCTTGGTTACTGTGATAAAAAAGTACTTCATCGCCTTTTTTCATTGCTTTTAAATGGTTGCGGGCAGCATAATTGCGCACCCCATCCCAAAAAGTTTGTTTATCCTTTTCAAATTGCTCCCAACTATACACTGAGGGCTCTGATTTTACTAACCAATATGCCATACCAATTAAATTTTGCGTTGAAAATAGAATTTGTGTTTTGCGTGTTCAAACAGTCGGGCTATTACCAGCCGCTTGCCAATACATCCGCAATATGCATTGTATGCAGATCTATATTTTTATTTTTAATCACTCCTTCCAAATGCATCAAACAACTCAAATCGGTAGAGATAATATATTTTGCACCAGTTTCCATTGCATTGGAAATTTTTTGGTCGGCCATAGCTACCGAAATTGCATCAAATTTTACAGCAAATGTTCCCCCAAAACCGCAACAGGTTTCCACATCATTCATTTCTACTATTTCCAGGTCTTTTACTTTACTCAACAATTTACGGGGAGACTCTTTTATTTTACACTCTCTTAAAGCAGCACAACTATCGTGATATGTTGCTTTACCTTTTAGAACAGCGCCTAAATCATCTACTTTTAATACATTAGTTAAAAACTCTGTAAATTCAAACAAACGCTTACTCAGGTCTTTTACCTCATTGTGCAGTGAAGAATTATCAAAAAGTTTACCATAGTAATTTCGTACAAAGCCTGTACAGGAAGCGCTGGGTGCAACAATATAATCGCTTCCATTAAAATCTTTCAAAAACTTTGAACAAACTGCTTTGGACTCGTCCCAAAAACCGGCATTGAAAGCTGGTTGTCCACAGCAGGTTTGATTTACATTATAGGACACCGTACACCCCGCTTTTTCCAGCACTTTAACCATATTAAAAGCTGTTTCGGGATATAACTGATCAACAAAACAAGGAATAAAAATTTGTACGTTCATGCTCCTCCCTTAAAGGAAAGTAATGATTTAAAATGTAAAATTAAGACTATTCATAAATAGGTGATGGATAGCAATTACAAAATCAGGTTTAACATTTTCAAAGCCGTCAATGCCGCTTCCTCTCCTTTGTGTCCATGCTTACCCCCAATTCTTTCTTCTGCCTGCTGTTGGTTATTTACCGTTAAAATACCAAAAATAGTGGGCACCGGAAGCATTAAGTTCAATTGTACTATGCCTTCCGTTACAGCCTTGCACACATAATCAAAATGAGGGGTGTCGCCTCTTATTACGGTTCCTAATGCAATAAAAACATCGGGCTTCTTTTTCTTTTTGTTTTTTGTTTTCTCCCAATAATTTTTAATACCAAAAGGTATTTCTACACAACCGGGAACCGTTACGGTTGTTACTGCTTTTATTTTATGTTCGTTAAGTATTTTTCTAGCTCCCTTTTCCAATTCATCTACAATTGCGGCATTCCATTCCGTACGTATAATAACAACACAGGCATCCTTTGCGAGTGGGATGCCTGTAGCATATAAATTACTTTTTGTTACTTCTGCCATTAGTCGTTATTGATTACACCTAAACGGGCTAAATATTTATCTGCACTAAACCCTCTTTGTGTTTTAGGGTATTTTTCTTTAATGATTTGATACAATTTTACCGCTTCGTCATTTTTACCTAATGTTTCGTATGCCTGTGCCGCATAATACAAACATTCTGAAGAAAAGTTTTCATCTTTTTCGTTCAAAGTGCCGGCTTCTTTATACGTCTCAGCGCCTTTGTCCTTTTGATTGTCCATCATATACGCATCGCCTAATAACTTTAATGCAGCGGAACCAACTTGTGTAACACCGTTTGCCTTAAATTCTTTTAACTGCTTTATGGCATTTTTAAAATCTCCTTTTTCAATATAGGCTCGTCCGGCATAAAAGCGGGCAAGATTGGCCGCATCTGTTCCGCTGTTACGACTCATAAATTTAATCGCTCCTGTTGATTGAGCATCTCCATTTAATACTTTATCAGCCAATGTAATTCTTGCAGAGTCTGTCTGTGAATTGATCATTTCTTCATATAAAGCCTGCAATTGAAAAACGGTATCATTAGCCTTTGTGTTTTTCGGCTCAACAACCCAATATTTATAAAAAAAGTATCCTCCGCCAAGTATAATTATAGCAGCACTCACATAAATAATTTGTTTAGAATATTTTTCCCAAAAGCCCAGGGCGGATTTAATTGCCGGTGCCTCTTCTGCCAACTTCTGGGATAACTTTTGTTTCTCAGTCATTTTATTTTATTTGTAGTTTGTTATTTGTAATATTTTTTAAAAGTTCAAATGTGCAATAATCTTATAAACCTTCTAAATCTCTTAAAAAGGTATTTCTTTTAATCTATAATAAACGGATAATCTTCCTGCACATATACATCTTTCAATAATTCATCATCGCTGGGCCAAGGACTTTCTTCAGAAAACTTAACGCAATCCTCCACTTCCAGTCTCACCCTTTCATTTATAGCTTCAATAGTTGCCTCATCTACTTTAAAATTATTTACCAACACCTGATGGCAATGTTCTATGGGATCCTTTTGTTTATATTCTTCTACTTCCTCCTTGGTGCGGTATTTCTGGGGATCGCTCATAGAATGGCCGCGATAACGATAGGTTTTAACTTCTAATAATGTTGGTCCGCCACCTTCCCTGGCTCTTTTAACCGCTCTCGTCACCCCGTCATGCACAGCCTCGGGGCTCATGCCATCTACGCTATCTCCCGGCATATCATAAGCATCGGCCAGTTTATAAATGTCCACTACGTTACTGGTTCTTTCTACTGAAGTACCCATAGCGTAGTTATTGTTTTCGCAAATAAAAATTACAGGGAGCTTCCAGGTCATTGCCATATTAAATGTTTCATGCAACATTCCCTGGCGGGCTGCCCCGTCGCCAAAAAAAGTAAGACAAACATTATCTGTTCCTTTATATTTTTCAGCAAATGCCAGCCCGGCTCCTGTACCTATTTGTGCACCCACAATTCCATGACCACCAAAAAATCTTTCTTTTACTCCAAAAAAATGCATGCTACCACCCTTCCCTTTTGAACAGCCGGTTGCCTTGCCATATAATTCAGCCATACAACTTCTGGCAGTAACACCTTTGGCAATCGCTAAACCATGATCTCTATAGGCGGTAATAAAAATATCCTCAGGTTTGGTAGCCGTCATAGCCCCTGCAGCCAATGCTTCCTGGCCAATATACAAATGACAAAAACCACGAATTTTTTGCATACCATATAATTGTCCCGCTTTTTCTTCAAACCGCCGGAGAAGTAGCATCAATTCATACCAATACAAATATGTTTCTTTGGTAAACTTTGTAGCCATAATAAACACCCAAAAGGCTGGTTTTGGGAGCGGCAAAGATAAGGGGAAAAAGGGTTTTCGGCTTATTGATTTTTAGTTTTTTACACGTATTTGCGGTATCCTGTTTCTTTTTTGTCAACTCTGCAATTCCCAGCATTATTTTTAAACACCCTGAAGAGCAAAATCAATTATTTATCAAAAGGATGCAACCAGAAAAAAAGTCTGAAATTCCGGATGACATTAGTAGTTTATTTGATAGTATTAATTTCTCTGACCAAATACCAAACTGCCAATTCTTACCATATTGCTCCCTTCTTCCAAAGCAATTTGATAATCACTACTCATACCCATAGAAAGTGTTGTGAGTTCACAATAAGTAGCTGACAAGGCGATATCGGCTGCCGGTTGTTGACCGTGAGCCAAATTGTCAATTGCGGCTGACCATTTACTTTTAACGTTGTCAAACAAAGATTTTAAGTACTTAAACTCACTCCTGACTAAATTCATATCATCACTAAAACTGGCCATCCCCATCAAACCTACTACTCTTACGTTATTCATCGGTACGTTGGTTATCCGATCAATTAATTCATCCAGTTCTTTTTCGTCCAACCCAAACTTAGTTTCTTCTTTAGCAATGTGTACCTGCAGCAAACAATCAATTACACGGCTATTTTTTGCAGCCTGTTTATTTATTTCCTGAAGTAGTTTTAAGCTATCCACCCCGTGGATCAGGTGCACAAATGAGGCAATGTGTTTTACTTTATTACTCTGCAAATGACCTATAAAATGCCAGCGGATATCATGGGGTAGTATCGTCTGCTTTTCTACCAGTTCCTGCACATAGTTTTCGCCAAAATCTCTTTGTCCCAACTCATACAGGGCTTTAATATCTTCTATTGGTTTGGTTTTAGATACGGCCACTAATGTTGCTTTGTCCTTTAGCTCGTTTAGTATCTCCTGGTATTTCGCTGTGTTAATACCCATAATTATTTCACGCAAAGAAACAAAGTTTACAAAGTATGCGCAAAGAAAAATGTGCAAACAACCAAAATCATTTGCACATTATCTGATTATCAAATTGTCAAATTACTTCAGTATTGACCGGCTAATTACAATCCGCTGCACTTCACTTGTTCCTTCATAAATCTGGGTTATTTTGGCATCTCGCATCAATCGCTCTACATGATACTCTTTTACAAAGCCATAACCTCCATGAACCTGTACGGCTTCCGTTGTCGTCCACATCGCCGTTTCACTCGCATATACTTTAGCCATAGATGAGCTTAACGTATAATCCAGGTGATTATCTTTTTCCCAGGCAGCACGGAGACATAACAGCCTGGCTGCTTCAATACGGGTAGCCATATCTGCAAGTTTAAAGGCAATAATCTGGTGATTCATAATTTCTGTACCAAAAGCCTTCCTTTGCTTGCTATAAGCTTTGGCCAACTCATAAGCGCCACTGGCTATTCCCAATGCTTGTGAAGCAATGCCAATACGTCCGCCAGCCAGTGTTTTCATAGCAAACTTGAAACCGAAGCCATCTTCACCTATACGATTTTCTTTAGGCACTTTTACATCATTAAACAAAATACTATGTGTATCGCTTCCACGAATACCGAGTTTATTTTCTTTGGCTCCAACAGCTACTCCGGGCCAGTTCTTTTCCACAATAAAGGCATTGATGCCCTTGCTGCCCTTGCTCACATCTGTCTGGGCAACTACTAAATAAACGGATGCAGAACTCCCATTGGTAATCCAGTTTTTAGTCCCATTCAAAAGATAATAATCTCCTTTATCTTCGGCTGTAGTTTTTTGTGAAGTAGCATCGCTACCTGCCTCAGGCTCACTTAATAAAAAAGCGCCTATATACAATTGTCCATCCTTACGCCCCTGTGCTAAGGGTGTTAAATATTTCTGTTTCTGTTCTTCGGTACCAAACTCCTGCAGTCCGTAACAAACAAGACTATTGTTTACACTCATACACACACTTACGCTTGCATCCACTTTGCTAATCTCTTCCATAGCCAATACATAACTAATGGTATCCATACCGGCGCCACCGTATTCAGGTTTCACCATCATCCCCAGGAAACCCAGTTCAGCCAGTTTCATGATTTGCTCTTTGGGAAATTGTTGTTTTTCGTCACGTTCTATAACGCCGGGCAAACATTCTGTTTGAGCAAAATCCCGTGCAGCTTTTTGAATCATTAAATGTTCTTCTGAGAGTTGAAAATGCATAACAAGCAGATTAAAGTGCCGCAAAAATAGTTGAATTGTAGTTAAAGCTAACGGATGTTCGGAGAATTATTTTAAAGAGAGGGAAGCGCTACTAAAGTAAAAATGTAAATTACGCCAAAAATCCGTGTTCATGATTCGTTTCACCAAGCGTTTTCTTTTTCTTGTGGCGATACTTTTTCTGTTAAGTCCTTCTTTAATTGCACAATCACTTCGCTTTAATCCCTACCAGTACACTGTCCAAAAAAAAGTGGAAGCAGAAAATGGAGCTGTGGCAGCAGCGCATCCGCTTGCTACACAAATAGGGCTACAAATGTTGCAAAAGGGCGGCAATGCGTTTGATGCATTTATTGCAACGCAATGGATGTTGGGAGTTGTGTACCCATGGGCCGGAACTGTTGGAGGCGGTGGATTTATGGTAGCAAGATTGGGTAATGGCAAAACATTTACTCTTGATTTTAGAGAAACGGCCCCGGCTGCTGCTACAAAAGATATGTTTATACGCAATGGAAAGGGCGATGTAACCCTTTCACAAAATGGCCATATTGCCTGCGGCGTTCCTGCTATGGTTGCCGGATTATTTGCTGCGCATCAATATGCCAAATTGCCCATGAGTGTTTTAATGCAGCCAGCTATTGATGTAGCAGAAAACGGATTTGCCATTACACGCCGGGAAGCTGAACAACTAAATAAAAAGAAAGAGGATTTTATTAACAACAATATTGTGCAGCCACTTTTTGTAAAAGAAAAAGGTTGGAAGGAAGGAGATACACTTATTCAAAAAGACCTTGCAGAAACTTTAAAAAGAATACAAAAAAAGGGAGCCAAAGGCTTTTATGAAGGAAAAACTGCTGCTTTAATTGCTGATGAAATGAAAAAGGCGGGGGGATTAATTACCAAAGAGGATTTGATGAATTATAAAATAAAAAAACGCCTTCCTGTTGAATTTAATTACAAAGCATATAAAATAATTAGTATGGGATTGCCAAGTAGTGGCGGCATTTTACTAAACCAGATGATGAAAATGGTGGAACAGAAAAACATAAAAAGCCTGGGATATCATACTGCTGCCTCTGTACATTTAATGGTGGAAGCAGAGAGAAGAGCTTTTGCTGACAGGGCTGAATACATGGGAGATCCCGATTTTATAAAAGCCCCTGTTACCACATTAACCAGCCAAGAATACCTGGAAGAAAGAATGAAAAACTTTAACCCGCAAATGGCAACAAAAAGTTTTTACGTAAAAGCAGGTGTTATAAAAAAAGAACATGAAGAAACTACCCATGTAAGTATTATTGACAAATACGGAAATTGTATATCTGTAACCACCACACTAAACGCTGGTTATGGCAGTGGTGTAGTAATTAATGGCACGGGCATAATCATGAGTAATTCAATGGACGATTTTAGTATTCAGCCAGGTGTTCCTAATTTGTTTGGCGCCATTGGCGGGGAGGCCAATGCCATTGCTCCCAATAAACGGATGCTGAGCTCCATGAGTCCTACAATAGTTTTAAAAAATAATAAGCCATTTTTAATTTTAGGCACACCAGGTGGAACAACGATTCCTACATCCGTTTACCAGGTTATTTTAAATATTATTGAGTTTGGATTAAGCGCCGAAGATGCCATTAATAATTTACGCTTTCACCACCAATGGCAACCGGACATTATTTACATGGAAGAGGGATTTCCTGAAGAGCTAAAAAATCAATTAAAAGCAATGGGGCATACTGTACAGCAAAGAGAGACAATAGGGAGGATGGAATTAATAAAAATAACGGATAAACGTATTATTGCAGTTGGGGATAAAAGGGGTGACGATGATGCCAGGGGATATTAAAATCTATTAATAAAAAGGAAAAATAACACAAATACAAAACTTTCAACTGAATAAAACAGCATGTTTTATCTTACCCATACACCCGGTCGAACTGTTGTCATTGATGAGGAAGAATATTTGTTTTTTTCCGGTTATTCATACCTCGGCATGAGTTATGTACCGGAATTTGTACAATTAATTAAAGAAGGAATAAATCAATACGGAGTTATTTTCCCATCTTCCAGGATATCCAATACAAGATTTTCTCTTTACGAAAAATTTGAAGACAAACTTTCGCAGCTTACCGGTATGCAGGAAACCATTAGCTTCTCTTCAGGTTACCTGGCGGGACAGGCTATCGCCTCGCTTTTGTCATCACACCCCTGTTCTTTTATTTCTCCCGAAGCCCATCCGGCTGTTTCCACAAGTTATAACGAAGAAAAAATGAGTGTTAGTGAGTGGCAAAACAAATTGCTTGAGTTTGTTTATAACCATAAACCTAAGGAAATTGCCATCACCTTTGATGCGGTTAATACGCTTAAAGGATGCATTAACGATTTTTCCGTACTGGAAAAGATTCCCTCTTCTGTAAAAATAATTTGTTTAATAGATGACTCACATAGTATTGGACTATTAGGAAGCAAAGGAGAAGGAGTTATCAGCCAGATGCCCCAAAAAGATAATATTGAGTATATACTTTCGTATTCTTTATCAAAAGCTTTTCACATTGAAGGCGGCGCCATTAGTTGTTCAAAGGAATGGGCCGACAAAATAAAACGTAGCCCCATTTACACAGGCAGCACCCCTATTCTACCAACCTTTGCTTATGTTTTTTTAAAGGCAGAAAAAATCTATCATCAACAGCGACAAAAATTAAATACCACGATAACGATCTTATCAGAAAAAATTACAAATAACTCATTCATTACGCATCACAATCTCCCCATATTTATTTTACATCCATCATTAACCGAAGAAAGATTTAAACCGGAAAAGATTATTATATCTTCCTTTGGATATCCCGATCCTAAGTATAATAAAATCAACCGCATCGTTGTTAACGCTCTGCACACTACAAATGACATAGAATATTTAACCACTAGCTTAGCGAAAATAACCTCAGAATAATTTTTCCGATAAGAAGATTCTCTATTAAAACCTGATTACTCTTTATATATTTTCACGGTAATTTTTCCATCCTGCCTCACATATCCTCTGTACATACCTTCTGTACAAAAAGGCAGGGCAATGTTACCATCTTTATCCACAGCAATTAGCCCACCATCTCCACCTAACGCAGGTAACTTTTTTAATATCATTTCATCTGCGGCTTTTTGCAACGACCAATTTCCAAACTCCATCATATCGCTAACAGTTTTTGCCATAACCAGTCTTATGAAATATTCTCCATAGCCGGTACAACTTATGGCACAGGTATTATTATTAGCATACGTTCCGGCTCCAGTTATCGGGGCATCACCTACCCTGCCAAATTTTTTATTAGTAGTGCCTCCTGTGCTGGTTGCAGCAGCAAGGTTTCCATAACGATCAAGAGCTACAGCGCCTACAGTGCCATATTTATAATCGCTATTACCGGGTTGCTTAAGCAAAAAGCTGTTGGTTGTTTCTTTTTTTATTTTAGATAAAGAGTCATCTCTTCGTGCTTTTTGTACCGATCTCCATCTCTCCTCTGTATAGAAATAAGAAGGATCAACAATTGTTTGTCCATTTTGCATGGCAAATTTTTCGGCCCCCTTCCCTATCATCATAACATGACCGCTTTTTTCCATCACCACCCTGGCTGTACTCACAGGGTTTTTTATGATAGTAACCCCGGCAATTGAACCGGCAGCAAGCGTTTTTCCATCCATAATAGCTGCATCTAACTCATTTTTACCTTCGTTATTAAACACAGCTCCTTTACCGGCATTAAATAATGGACAATCTTCCAGGTATCGTACCGTAGCCTCTACAGCATCCAATGCTGTACCTCCTTTTTTCAGCACATTATAACCTATTGCTAAAGCCGCCTCTAAAGCTTCGTTATACGCCTTTTCCTTTTCCGGCGTCATATTCTTTTTCAAAATCGTTCCTGCCCCACCATGTATTACCAGTACAAACTTGTCGTTAAGCGTAGCAGAACTATTTTGAGTAAAAGCCTCTTGACTTAATAAAAAAGAGAAGAAAACCCATAAAAACTTACGCATAATTTGTTAATTTATTTTGAAATGAAAAATCGAATTTAAGATTTTCTTTATTGGTATTGAATTTGCACAAAGCCTTTGATTGCCTATTTTTACATCAGTATTACTTGAAAAAAGCCTGGAAAATATTATCAAGAACACTTCTGGTATTGTTATTACTACTGATAACGGTGTGGCTTCTTATACAAACCAAACCCGTTCAAAACTGGCTGGTTGACAAAATAACAAGCCGCTTATCAAAAGATCTTAATACAAAAATTGACATAAAACATGTTGATTTCTCCCTATTTAACAAAATGTTCATAGAAGGTGTTCTGGTGGAAGACAAGCAAAAAGACACTTTACTTTACGCCGGAAGACTTAAAGTGAAAATTACCGATTGGTTTTTTTTAAAAGATAAGGTTGTACTACAATACATAGGTCTGCAGGATGCTACTATTAAATTACATCGAACAGACTCTGTGTGGAATTATCAATTTTTAGCTGATTATTTTTCTTCACCTTCGTCTGGTAAAAAAAAGAAAGGAACTATCTGGGATTTAAAAAAAATAGATCTCGAAAACATTTACCTGGAAAAAATAGACAAGTGGCAGGGTAAAGATATGATTGCCAGCATTGACAAACTACAAGTGGATGCCCGGCAAATTGATTTTGCTAAAAAGCACTTTGTCATTAACAAAATTGATATAACCAAGCCCTTGTTTGTCATTTCCGGCTACAAAGGCAACCGGCCGGATAAAAAAGAAACCGTATTTACAGAAGATGAAATTTCGCCATCGGTTGATTCATTGCTTTCCTGGAATGCGGCAGGATGGAATATCCACATAAATCAATTAGAAATTAAAAAAGGAATTTTTCAAAATAACCAGGGAGCCCTTCAGCAATCAGTCGGCTATTTTGATGGCAAGCATATCTCCTTTGAGAGTATTAATGCAACATTTAAAAATCTTAGCTGGATAAAGGACACGATCTCAGCGACAGCTTTTATCAGTACAATAGAAAAAAGTGGATTTAACGTAAAACACCTCACTGCTAAAATAAAATTTCATCCCCGGGCAATGGAATTTGATAGCATGGATATACTAACAAACAAAAGTCATTTAACTAACTATTTTGCCCTCCGTTATAATAATTTTAATAAAGATATGGGCAGGTTCATCAGCAATGTTACGATGGACGGACGCTTTGATAAAAGTGTAATAAGCAGTGATGATATTGCCTTTTTTGCCCCCGCTTTACAAACATGGAAAAAAGAATTAACACTAACGGGAAATATTAAAGGAACCGTAGATTACCTGGGAGGAAAAAATGTATTGGTACAGGCAGGTGCTAATACTTTATTAAACGGCAATATCAAATTAGCAGGATTACCGAACATTGATGAGACGTTTATTGATTTTAAAGCAAATGATTTTAAAACTACTTATACTGATGCTGTAACTTTCTTACCTCAATTAAAAGAAGTAAACCAGCCTCATATTAGTAAAATTAAAAACCTCCGTTTTAAGGGAAGCTTTACCGGCTTTATTCACGACTTTGTTACGTATGGCACTATTGAAACGAATTTGGGAACTGTGGTCAGCGACTTGAATATGAAGCTACCGGCTGGAAAATCTCCTGCCTATTCAGGCAGTATCAAAACGGAAAATTTTTTATTGGGCGAATTTTTAGGACTAACGGAAGTAGGTAGCATATCAGGTGATGCAAAAATAAAAGGTAGCGGATTTA